>JAPLKO010000043.1 GCA_026388015.1 Candidatus Firestoneibacteriota bacterium
CTGCTGCGGGGAATGCTTCGTAGTCGTGGCAATGGGAATGGCCGAACTCACCATCTCCGGATAAGCGGCCACCCACTGCAGAACCTGCATCCCGCCCATGGAACCGCCGCCGACGGAAAACAGTTTCTTTATCCCGAGGCTTTCGATTAACTTTACCTGGGCATTGACCATATCCCTTATCGTAATCTCAGGAAAATCACTGCCATATGCTTTATTTGTTTTAGGATTTATTGAGGAGGGACCTGTCGAACCTTTACATCCACCCAGCACATTCGACCCGATAACAAAATATTTATCCGTATCAAAAGCACGGCCGGGACCTATCATAAACTCCCACCAGCCAAGCTTTCCGTCTTCTTTACTTATTCCCGCAAGATGAGCATCCCCGCTAAGCGCATGACAAAGAAGTATGGCATTGTCTTTCTTTTCATTTAAATTACCGTAGGTTTCATATGCCAGAGTAACAGGTGACAAAGTTTCCCCGCTTTCAAGATCAAGAGAAGCAAACTTGAAATACTTTGTTTCCACCTGCCCGTTCGGGCTATCTTTCAGAAGATCTATTTTATCGTCATTCATATTTATTCCGTATAGCTGATTTTAAATATTTATAACATTATACAAAACTTCCCACCCAAAAACAACGACTTGTTACTCTTACCTTTCCGTCTTGTCTTCATGTTGCTTTTCGCTTTTCGCTTGTCGCTTGTCGCCTGTCACTTCTTTTTGTGTGTCCGTAATCCGTTCCTACAGTTCTTCCAATCGCTATTATCCTTGCCGTGACACAGCCAAAACATTTCTCTGCGCTCTCATCAAGACATATCTTGTTCGGGTATATCTCATAAAGCGGTCTTACTTCCGTTGGTGTAATATTCGGCATCATAACATTAGCTCCGGATTGCAGAGCTTTCTCTCTTCCCATAGGATCTATTGTGCCCATCGCCGTAGTAGCCGGCATATGAGCGTAAGGAAATACGAGTCTTAGCACTGCTATCAAACGTAAGGCCTGATTAAGCGTCCCGCCTTTTTCATCTTTTAAAGGTGTTTCTTTATGCGGTAAAAACGGTCCGATGCCGATCATTTCAACGCCGAGGTCATGCATCCAGACGATATCCTTAGCCAGGCTTAAAGCATCTTGTCCGGGAAGCCCTACCATTACGCCGCTCCCCAATTGATAGCCGAGTTTTCTTAAAGTGTAAAGACAGTTTTTCCTGTGTTCCAGATCGCTGTCGGGATGTATCTTTTTAAATATTTCCGGGTCGGTTGTTTCTATCCTGAGTAAATACCTGTCGGCTCCGGCCTTTCGCCAGGCCCTATATGTCTCCTCATCCCTTTCTCCGAGACTGAGCGTAACTGCAATCTTTGTCTTGTTCTTTAACTCCTTAATTACCTCAGACATTTCCTCTCTGCTAAACTGCAGGTCCTCTCCGGACTGAAGCACCAAAGTTTTATAACCAAGTTTTTCCGCCTTCAGAGCAGTTTCCAGTATCTTTTCTTTGGAAAGACGGTATCTTTCCACTTTTTTATTGTCTTTTCTTAAACCGCAGTAATGACAGTTTTTCCGGCAATAATTTGAGAACTCTATCAAACCTCTTAAATGGACGGAGTCTCCCATCGTCACCGATCGTTTTTTATCGGCCGCTGACATGAGAGCGGATTCATCGGCGCCTTTGGCGTCGAGTAACGGAACCAGCCAGGCAGTATCCGGTCCTGCGCCGCTCACTCCCAACTCTAATGCTTTTTTAAAATCCAAGAGTATTCCTTTTCCCTTATATTGTTATGCAGGCGCGCCCTAAAAACGACAGGCCTGCATAACTTTTTCTATTTTACAGCAATCTTGAGAGCCCGGTCAAGGTCTGCTTTTATATCTTCAACATTCTCAATACCCACGGAGAAGCGTACAAAATCCGCAGTTACTCCCGTTGCCGCCTGTTCTTCCGGAGTCAGCTGGGAATGCGTGGTGGAAGCCGGGTGTATCACCAGACTCTTGGCATCTCCGATATTGGCAAGATGAGAAAGAAGCTTTACGGAAGAGATGAATTTCTTTCCCGCTTCAAGCCCGCCCTTTACGCCAAAGCCTATCAACCCGCCAAAATTATCCTTAAGATACTTTTTCGCATTAGCATGCGAGGTGTGGTTTTCCAGACCGGGATAATTCACCCAGGAAACAGCCGGATGCGCTGCAAGCCATTTCGCAAGCTCTAAAGCATTCTTTGAATGCTGTCTGACCCGAAGTCCGAGTGTTTCAATACCCTGTATTATCTGGAAGGAGTTAAACGGACTGATGCAAGGCCCGATATCCCGAAGGAGACTTACCCTGGCTCTGATAATAAAAGCAATGTTTCCGGCGCCGGGGAAGTTACCGCCCAGAGAAGTCCCGTGCCCGCCCAAATATTTTGTTGCCGAAAGAACGACTATATCAGCTCCAAAATCTATGGGTTTTATGATCCCTACACCCACGGTATTGTCCACTATCAATGGTATCCCGGCCTCGTGCGCAATCTTTGCAAGCGCTTCAAAATCCGGCACATCCAGTTTAGGATTGCCTATTGTTTCCAGGTATATAGCTTTTGTCTTGGATGTTATAGCTTTTTTAAAATCTTCGGGTTTCTTTGAGTCTACAAAGACCACCTTTCTCCCGAGATTTGCAAAAGTATAATGAAACAAAGTATATGTTCCGCCATAAAGGTTGTTTGCGGAGATTATCTCATCCCCAACTCCCGTTATACCGAGTAACGCAAGCGTTATAGCAGATTGCCCGGAAGCCACCGCCAAAGCTGCCACCCCGCCTTCAAGCGCCGCCACTCTTTTTTCCAAAACATCCGTAGTAGGATTCATTAATCTGGTGTAAATATTCCCAAATTCTTTTAATCCGAACAGATTTGAGGCATGCTCCGCGCTGTTAAACACATAAGAAGTTGTCTGGTATATCGGTACCGCTCTTGAACCGGTTGTAGGATCCGGAACCTGCCCTGCGTGTAACCCTATCGTATCTAAACCTTGTGACATAAACCCTCCGTGAAACAATTTTTTAAATTTGAAATCAGAAATTCGAAAATACAATAAACTCAAACAAAGGAACTAAAGCAACCGGAACATAGCGGATTTTTTAAAATATACCTCTAAGAATTTGTCTTTCTTCATATATAATACCCCCTCGAAGCTTCTATTTAGACCTTCTTGCTTAGAAATTCTAATTTATCACTTCAGGTATTCCTGAAATAACCAGGTCGAAAGATACCTTTCGCCTGTGTCCGGGAGAAGCGCAACTATTAGTTTATTCTTGCTCTCCGGTCTCTTTGCTATCTCTAAAGCAGCCCATAAGGCGGCTCCGGAAGAAATACCTGCAAGTATACCTTCTTCTTTTGCCAGTATTCTGGCGGTACTTCCTGCGTCCTCATTTTTTACTTTTATATATTCGTTAATTATCTTTCTATTTAGTATTCCCGGAACAAAATTAGCTCCGATACCTTGTATCTTATGAGGACCTGCTTTACCTTCAGAAAGAAGAGGCGAATCAAACGGTTCGACCCCGATAATCTTTACGGATGGTTTTTTCTTTTTCAACACTTCTCCTACTCCTGTCACCGTACCTCCGGTCCCGATACCGCTCACAAAATAATCGACTTTTCCGTCGGTATCGTTCCAAATCTCTTCGGCTGTAGTCTTTCGGTGAGCTTCCGTATTCGCTTCATTTTCAAATTGCTGGGGAATAAAACTCTTCTTGTACTGCTTTCCGAGCTCTTTTGCTTTTTCAACGGCGCCGTTCATCCCTTTTGATCCGTCTGTCAGAACTATTTCCGCTCCGAAGATACGAAGTATTGCTCTTCTTTCCAGGCTCATAGTTTCAGGCATCGTCAGGATAAGTTTCACTGTATCTTTTTTTATTAAACCTTTTTTCTCTGCATCCTCTATCATAGCCAAAGCAATTCTCTCTTTTACGCTGTGTATAGGATTAAAACTTTCAAGCTTAACCGCAATCTCACCGTTTAAACCCGCATTTATTTTATTTATCCGTACTAACGGGGTGTTACCTATGGTTTTTGTGATATCTTGATATATCTTACTCATAAAACTCCTCCTTGAAATATATTGTTGTTATTTTGTACTTGCTTTTCATATTTCGTAATTCACTACATTGTTTTTTTCCATCTTTTCTTTTCTTATACACATATCTTCGAACGTTACCCTGTCAACAACGCCGTTTATCATATCCCTGATGTCACTCCACAAAGGTCGGAAGGGACATTTTAGTTCGTCAGTACACCTTGCGTAACAGGATTTGCTGACACAACTGACCGGTGAAGTGTACCCCTCGGTGAGTCTGATAACCTCTCCCACGGTAATCTCCGAGGGTTTTTTCGCAAGGTAATAACCTCCGTCAGGACCTCTTTTACTGTTAACATAACCGGCTCCTTTTAGGAGCAGCAATATCTGTTCGAGATACTTTAACGGTATATCCTGTCGTTTGGATATGTCGCTTATCTTTACTAACCCGTTCTTGTAATTACCGGAAAGATCCAGTATCGTCTTTAACGCATAATCACCTTTAAAAGATATCCGCATTCCCTCTCCTGTTCTATACTTTGTCTATCTACTTAGTAGTGATTATAACAAATGTTCTTAGTTCTGTCAATAGTTTTTAAATTTTTTTAAGGCAGTATTAAACTACTTCTTAAGGAGCAAATCCCTGTTTTTAATTGCATTCTTATTGCCCGGATTCAGGCGTATTGCAGTTTCAAAATCAGCGAGCGCTTCACGGTACTTCTTCTGACCGCTTAAACATATACCACGATTGTTAAAATACTCAGACTTGCCCGTTTCTTTTTTTATAGCGATACTGTAATCGGCAACTGCCTCGTCCAGCCGTCCAAGCTTTCTCAATATATTCCCTCTGTTAAAATAATACTCAGGAATAATTTCGTTTTTGTGCCCCTTTATCGCACTATTTAAATCTTCAAGTGCTTTTGCCAGGTCACCTGCGGCACTATACGAGACTCCTCTGTTACTTAAATACTCAGGATATCCGGGATTAAGAGAAAGCGCCTTTGAATAATAAAGCACCGCCTCCATATATTTGCCGGTTGAAATACTGTTTCTTCCCTCTTCCGCAAATTCACTTTCCTCCCTGCTTATTCCTTTTTTTTCACGCTTCTCCGTCCTATCACATAACTCATATAGCCGGGCGCAATTATCTTTTGCTTTTGGATTGTTGACAATAATCTGTGTTATATCCGCCCTTGCCTTCTTAAACTCACCTGTTTTTATATAAGCAAGAGCTCTTAGATTGTAAGCAAGATTAAAATCAGGATTCTTCTCTATAGATTTTGTTAAACATACAATTGCTTCCGGATATTTCTCCAATTCAATATTTAAAGAAGACATCTGATAAACCGCTCTTTTGGATTCAGGATTTTTTTTAAGTGCATCCGTCCAAAGAGTATTACTATCATGCCAGACCGAAGCTCTCTGCCATGTCAAAAAAAATAATATCCCAATAATTAAACTGAAAATAATAATCAACACTCGTCTTTTTAGCCGGTCCCCATTTGCTTTTCCATACAGTTTCTCTAACCCTTCCCCGCAGAGATAAAACAGTCCCAATGAAGAAAGATATGTATAGCGATCAGCAGGTATTCCCGTTCCAAGAGGTATTATATGTAACACAGGCAGTATTACTACTACATAGAACAAAACACCAAACATAACCTTCCTGTTTTTAAGATAAAACACTGCTCCAATAACCAAAAAGAAGAGTATTATAAGCGGAAGTTTACCGTAAAGGGTCGCAGGATAATCATAAATATTAGAAAGATTAACCGGGACCGCTAATTTATACAGATAGAACCCAAGATTATAAAGCGCGTTTATTATATTACCGGCCGCATTGAGTGTTCTATCATATAGTATGGCCCCGTGAGTTTGCTGCATCATAAAACCAACAACACCAAATATCAAAGCGAGAAGGAAAACTGGTGCCTTTTCAAGAAGAAGCTTTCGGCTCTGTTTTTCCCCCAGATAGAAGTCAAGAAGGAGAAGAACTAAAGGTAAAGTTACAGCCATTGCCTTAGACAAAGAAGCCAATACAAAAAGCACCGTAACCATTATTAAGTAAGTTACTTTTGAAGTTTTCCTGTACTTTAAATAAGAAATCAAGGCGCTTAAATAAAAGAACGAATACAGTACATCCTTTCTTTCCGCAATCCAGGCTACCGACTCTACGTGTAGAGGATGTATTCCGAACAAAAGAGCGGTAATAAAGGCAATCCTATTATTGCCGCACAGTAAAAATATGAAATAAAACACGAGCAGGCAGTTAAGAAGATGAAGCAAGAGATTATGAAAGTGGTACACAAAAGGATTAAGCTTAAAAAAATAGTACTCTATATTATAGGACAGTATTGTCAAGGGCAGGTAATTCTCGGTGCATCTGCCGGTAAACATTTTATAGGTATTAGAAAGGCTAAACTCTTTAACAACTTCATTATTAGTCAGATGAGTACCATCATCCCAATTAGTAAACCCGTTATTAAGAGAAGGAATAAACGCAAGGAAAGCAACCAAAAGAAGGATAAAAACAAGCAGTTTTCTATTTTTCATCTAATCCCGTTTGACTTCTTTCTTTTTGAATAACAGAACGGTAACGCTCGCCAAAATTTACGAGTAGCTTAATTTTTGGAGCTGGCTATCAGAATCGAACTGATGACCTTCTCATTACAAGTGAGATGCTCTACCGACTGAGCTAAGCCAGCTTTGTTTTATATTATAGCAAATATTCAGTGTAATATTAAATGTAATTTTGGATAGCTAAGGCTGTTTTAGGCACGGAAACATCAGCTTGATGTAACCTGTTTTAGTGGACTACTTTTTTTTGGTTGGAATTCTTTTATTACCATACAAACACAAACTTAAATCCAGATCTATACCACATGGAAATCACTAAAATTTAGAGGTTGAGCAGCAATGATTGCCCTGAAACCATTAATTATCACACAATTTTATTAAATCAAACGCAAGTAAAAGGCGGCTATCCCTCTATTGTCGTCATATTATAAAGAGCTGACATTACTTTTTAATGCAAAACATAGATCTCATGTGCTATAATTTTATATTGTAAATTAATTGTCTTTTTTATAAGGAGGTTTTTTATTATGAATGCGCCTGAGGTAAAAATCGGACTTGTCGCCGTAAGCCGCGACTGCTTTTCTATCGAACTCTCAAAGAGAAGAAGAGACGCAGTTTTTGCCGAATGCAAAAAGAAGAACCTTCCAGTTGTCAAAATAGAGACTATCATCGAGAACGAAAAAGACACACTGAAGGCCCTGGAAGAAATCAAGTTAAAAAATATCAATGCGCTTTCCATCTACCTGGGTAATTTTGGACCCGAAGGACCTACGTCAATACTTGCGCAAAGATTCAAAGGTCCGGTAATGCTTTCCGCCGCGGCGGAAGAATCAACAGCCTCAATGCCAAACGACAGGGGCGACGCTTATTGCGGGATGCTCAATGCTTCCTATAACTTCAATTTGCGACACCTGCTCCCGTATGTACCGGAGTACCCTGTGGGGACAAAGGAGGAGATAGCGGCGATGATAGCAGAATTTATCTCTGTTGCAAGAACAGTTATCGCAGTGAAAAATCTTAAAATATTCGCTTTTGGACCCCGCCCGCAGGATTTCCTGGCGTGCAATGCGCCGATAAAGGGGTTGTACGATCTCGGCGTTGAAGTTATGGAAAACAGCGAACTGGACCTTTATGATATATTCAAAAGCGCTGAAAAAGACCCGAAGATTCCGGCGATAGTTAAGGATATGGAAAAAGAGCTTGGTAAAAACAACACTTACCCTGACCTGCTAAAAAAGCAGGCGCAGTACGAAGCAGGTCTCCTTAACTTTATGAGCGCAAATACCGGAAGTTCTAAATATACTATATTCGCCAATAAGTGCTGGCCTTCTTTTGAAAAGTATTTTGGCTTCGTACCCTGTTATATCAACTCAAGATTAGCCGGTAGAGGAATACCCGTTTCCTGCGAAGTTGATATCTACGGCGCTTTAAGCGAATATATGGCTTCCTGCGCAACGGAGCAGCCGGCAACACTACTGGATATAAATAATTCCGTACCTATGGATATGTACAAAAAAGCCGGGAAAAAAGTTAAGAATTATACACTTACCGATCTCTTTATGGGTTTCCACTGTGGCAATACCGCTTCCTGCATGATGGATAATTTCACGATAAAGTTCCAGAAGATTATGCACAGCCTGATGGAAAAAGGTAAGGCGCCGGATATAACAAGAGGTACACTGGAAGGTACAATAAAGTCAGGAGATATGACGCTTTTCAGGCTCCAATCTTCTTCGGATACAACGCTTAAATCTTACGTTGCAGAAGGCGAGATACTAAATATTGATCCAAATTCTTTCGGAAGTATCGCCGTATTTGCGGTGAAAGAGATGGGAAGATTCTACAGACACGTGCTGATAGGAAAGCAGTACCCTCATCACTGCGCCGTAGTTCTAGACCACGCAGGTAAACCTCTTTTCTCCGCCTTAAAGATGCTCGGAATAAAGGACATCTCTTTTAATCAACCGAATGGAATGCTCTACAAGAACGAAAACCCTTTTTAAACTATTATAAAGGAACCCGGACTTACTTAGTCTGTTCGGGTTCTTTTTTTCCAGCCCAACCCGTTTTTCTGCCTCTTCAAGAGCTATATAATCAGTAAGCTTTTCCTTTTGAACTCTTTTTGAGCAATATACCAAGCTCCCTGTCTTCAAGCTCCTCAATAATCTCCTGCAGTTTTTCATATGTCATTACAATTCTCATTCTTGAATTCAATATTTTCTGCGTTTGCCGGAGCTTCTCCACCCCTATATTTGCGTCAAATCAAAACTCGACAACTTTCTTTATATCAAGTTTCTCGTTAATCTTCAGAATATCTTTTTCAAATTCTTTAGATACGGGGGTCGGACTACGCCCGCTTCGGTTATTATACCGGCTATTAATTCGTTTGGGGTGACATCGAAGGCGGGGTTGTAGACTTTGATGCCTTTGGGGGCGGTTTTGACGCCGTGGAGTTCGGTTACTTCAGTGGATTTTCTTTCTTCTATCGGGATAAGCTTACCGGAGTTTAGTTTTAGGTCAATTGTTGATTTGGGGGCGCAGATGTAGAAAGGGATTTTGAAGTTTTTTGCCAGCACGGCGAGCATATAGGTGCCTATCTTATTGGCGGTGTCTCCGTTTGCGGTGATCCTGTCAGCTCCGGCGATTACGCCTTTTATAAAACCTTTGGACATTATATAGCAGGACATATTATCAGTGATAAGACGGAACGGGATTCCTGCCCGTTTTAACTCCCAGGCGGTGAGTCTGGAGCCTTGAAGGAGCGGCCTGGTTTCACAGGCTACTACGTTTATCTTCTTTCCCTGCTTATGCGCTTCATTAAGTACACCGAAAGCTGTACCGACACCTGCTGCTGCCAGAACACCGGTGTTGCAGATGGTCATTATCGTTTCGCCTTTTTTAAAAAGCTTTGCGCCGTTTTTTGCCATTTTGGTATTTATTGCAATATCCTGCTTTTCTATAAGGTTGGCTTCTTTAAGAAGCTCTTTTTTTATCTTTTCAACAGGCATATTTTCAATGGAAATGAGTTTTGCGGTCATACGGTCGAGCGCCCAGAAAAGATTTACGGCGGTCGGACGGCTCGCTCTGAGCTCTGCTATAGCATACGCCATTTCATTGAAGAACTTTATTTTTTCTTTGGCTTTCGCCTTAACAGCTGCCAGAGCTACACCGTAAGCGGCTGAAACTCCGATAGCCGGAGCTCCGCGCACGGCAAGGGTCTTTATGCAATAAACAACTTCCTTATAATTCTTACATTTAAAATAGATCTCTTTACCTGGAAGCTTTCTCTGGTCTATCATTACTACGGTGTTGTTTTTCCAGGCAACTGTAGGCAGCATTATAATTTCAACTCCTTTACCACAAGGCTCATTATCTTTGTGAGTTTCGGCTCCGCCTGCGAGGCATTACCGATTATCTTTTCAATATTTGCAACTTCAAGATGTCCGGGAATGCACATATCGGTGATAACAGAGATACCAAGTACTCTAAGCCCGCAATGCCTTGCCACAATAACCTCGGGAACAGTGGACATACCGACAGCATCTCCACCCATTGCTATGAGGAATTTGTACTCTGCTTCTGTTTCGAGGTTGGGGCCGATTACACCAATGTACACCCCTTTATGCATCTGTATCTTATTTTTCCTGGCAAGTTTCTCCGCGAGTTTCATAAGTTCAACATCATACGTGCGGAACATATCAGGCCATCTGGGACCTATTCTCTCGTCGTTAGGTCCGGCTAAAGGATTATCCCCGAGCAAAAGAGCGTTATGATCCGAAATCATCATTATTTCTCCGGCTTTGAACTTTTTATTCAGCCCGCCCGCCGCATTTGAAACCATAAGTATCTTTGCGCCAAGTTTTTTCATAACATACACTGGAAAGGTGACTTCCCTGTAAGAATAGCCTTCATATCTATGAAAGCGGCCCTGCATAGCAACTACTTTCTTACCGCCCATCTCCCCCAGAATAAGCTTTCCTGCGTGCGCTTCTACCGTCGACAAAGGAAAACCGGGAATATCCTTGTAGTTAATCTCTATTTTATTTGTAATCTCGTTTGCAAGCGCGCCAAGCCCCGTCCCAAGTATTATTGCAATTTCCGGCATTATACCGGAACGCTTGCGTATCCCGAGAACTGCCTGCTGTATTTTTATTGACAAGTCACTCATGTTTTCCTCCTGTAACTATTAAACACTACCCTATTAAAACTGACTCTTTTTTAACGCCCGGAGCGGAAATTATTCCCTATTTTCCGGCTATTTCTACGGAGCGGATTATTGCAGCTTCAACTGCTTTTGCCACCATATCCTTAAATTTCATTTTTTCAAATACCGCAAGCGCGGCGGCAGTGGTCCCCCCGGGAGAAGTTACTTTCTCTCTCAGCGCAGAGAGCTCCTCTTTGGATTCTAAAATCATTTTCGCGGCTCCCATCAGTGTGTTGGCAATCAAAATTTCCGCCGTCACCTTATCTAATCCGCTCTTTTCTGCGGCTTCAAGCAATGCTTCGGCAAATAGAAAAACATAAGCCGGCCCGCTCCCGCTAATTGAAGTAACCGCATCCATAAGTTTTTCTTCGACTTCAATTACTTTGCCTACGGCGGAAAGTATTAATTTGGCCTTTGACATATGCTCGTTACTCGCATACCTGCCTTTGCACAGACCCGTCATACCTGCAAGCACGAGCGCCGGAGTGTTTGGCATAACCCGGATAACAGGTATTTTAACTTCAGTCTCTTCAAGGTAACCCGTCGTTACGCCCGCCATAATAGAAATTATAAAAGAACCCGGTCTAATAACAGTTAGGGCCTCTTTAAGATAACCGGCATCCTTGGGTTTTACGGCAAGGATTATGGCTTCAGCGTTGCATATAACCGCTCTGTTGGAGGCGGCAGGTACTACACCATATTTCTTTTCAAGTTCGGCAAGCCGGTTTTTAAGGATATCACTAATAATAATATCGGAAGGCGCAGCTTCTTTTGATTTAATTAGTCCGGCAATAATTGCTTCTGCCATATTTCCCGCTCCGATAAAACCTATTTTCATAAAATATCTCCTTGTAGCGCAGTTCCTAAGGCTTGCAAGTACTAATAATATTAACGCTCACCTTACAACATAGCTGACATTAGAATTTTCTTTATCCTCTTGCTCCGAAAATCGCACTGCCTACTCTTACCATGGTGGCGCCTTCTTCTATTGCTACTTCATAATCCTGGCTCATGCCCATTGAAATGTGTTTAAACTTTGCGCCCGCAGCAGTTGTCTTTAATTCATCAAAAAGAATTTTCATTTTTTGAAAAAAAGGTCTTACTTCTTCCGGTTTAACTGCAATAGGAGCAACGGTCATTAGACCTTCAAACCGAATATTCTTATATTTTATTGTTTCTTTTAGAAAGTCATTCACTTCGGCATATTTCAGACCGGTCTTTGAACTTTCATTTCCAATGTTTATTTCTATCAGGCAAGGCATCACTTTCCCGTTTTTCGCAGCTTCTTTATCAATCTCGGCGGCCAGTCCCGGACTATCAACAGAATGTATAAAGTCAAATAGTTTCACCGCTTCTCTTACTTTGTTCGACTGAAGGTGCCCTATCATATGAAAACCGGCTTTTCTTTTCAGCAGTTCCGGGAATTTTAATTTTGCTTCCTGTATTCTATTCTCACCTATATCTTTTACGCCCAGCATAAGAGCTTCGTTAACCCTGGGAGCCCCAACCGTTTTGGTAACTGCCACGAGAGTAATATCTTCTTCTTCTCTGCCGGTCTTTAAAGCCGCAGATTTTATTTTTGCTTTTACAGATATAAGATTAAGCTCTAATTGATTCATCTGATTAAAATAAATGTTTTTTTTGACCCCTTCTTCATATACCGTCTTCCCGGCAGATATTTTTTAAATCTTTGCCCGCTTTAAAATAAATGACTTTTCTTGAAGGAAGCGGCAGGTCTTCGTTTGTTTTTAAATTTCTTGCTATTCGTCCTGCTCTTTGCTTCACCATAAATGTCCCAAATCCTCTAAGCTCCAGCTTATTGCCTTTTTGAACATAATCCACTAAACTTTCAAGTATTATTTCTACCACCTTCTCAGTATCCTTTACTGAAAGCCCGGTTTCTTTTGCAATTTTTTTAACTATATCAGACCTAACCATATATGCGTCCCTTCTTTTGCGCTTAGCGCAGGATATAAGGAATTATTTGATATAATCAAATATCTTATTCAAAACCTTCTCTTTAACTTCTTCTATGCTTCCTTCAAGTATCGCTCCGGAAGCTCTCCGGTGCCCGCCCCCGTTAAAAGAAAGCGCTATTTTATTAACATCAAAATCATCTTTTTTAGATCTTAAACTTATTTTTACGCGTCCTTCTTCAACTTCAGTAAAAGAAATCGCCACATTAACGCCTTTTATTGAACGCGCATAGTTAATCAAACCTTCTGAATCCCCGTAAGCAGTTCCTGTTTTTATAAAATTATCTTTTTTTAATGTAATCCACGCAACCCCTCGTTTCTTGTCCGTGCGCAAAGAACTAAGCGCTTTCCCAAGAAGCTGCATTTTTCCAAGCGACGACACCTCGTAAATATTCTGATAAATTTCCGAAGGGTTCACCCCGGCATTCATAAGTTCTACAACTATCTGATGAGTTCTTTTCGAAGTGTTTGAGTAGGCAAAACTTCCGGTATCGGTAACCAACGCAGTGTAAATACAAGTGGCAATATCGATATCTATTTTCACACCAAGTCCGAGAAGAATATCATATACTTGTTCCCCTACCGCCGCCGCGCCACTATCTATATAATTAAAGTCTCCAAAATACTCATTGCTCATATGGTGATCTAAATTTATTATTTTTTTAGATTTAAGAAATACTTTCTTCATTTTACCAATTCTATCCAGGCCGGAACATTCCAGGGATACTGCGACGTTGTAACTTGCTTTAATCGCATCTTTGTCTTTTACGAGACCGTTACTGGGCAGGAATTCATAGTTTTCAGGATAAGGATCGCTGTTGGCTATCACTACTTTTTTACCGAGCTTTTTCAAGCCAAAGCTTAACGCAAGCTCAGCTCCGATACCGTCGCCATCGGGGTTGTTATGCGTGGAAAGGATATAATCATCGTACTTTCTAAACGCTCTAACTATTTCCCGAAGCGAGTTATTTCTCAATTTTTTTAGCTCCTTCTTTTATGTTCTTGATAATATCCAGTGTTCTTTCTATCTGGTCCAAATGAATATCTTCTTTGAACTCAAGGTCCGGCATATATCTGAGGACTATACTGCCTGCCAGAGAGTGTCTAACAACCCCTTTGGCCTTGTTCAGGGCCGCAATAGATTTTGCCTTAGCCTCGTCCGTTCCGAATATGCTCACATAAGCAGTAGCCTTGCTCATTTCCCTGTTAAACTGAACAGCCGTAACGGTTACAAATCCAATATCCGGATTCGTAAGGTCTCTGGAAATAGCCATACTTATCTCTTTCTGAAAAAGCCGGGCAAGCTTCTTTTCACGCAAATGCATTTTTTAGCCTTTTTTACTTTATTTCAGAGTTTTGCAAACGTTTTTTCTATTATATAAACTTCTAAAACATCTCCGACTTTATAATCATTAAAACCGTCTACGGAGATACCGCACTCATAGCCGGAAGTAACCTCTCTGACATCGTCTTTAAATCTTCGAAGTGAAGTAATCTTTCCCTGACCAACAACTTCAGCTCCGCGCTTAATCCTGACCAGCGCCTGCCTGGTTACCTTGCCTTCTGAAACATGACTTCCGGCAATATACCCATTCGGAATCTTTATTATCTGCTTTATTTCGGCTTTGCCCACAACTACTTCCTTTAGTATCGGTTCAAGCAGACCTTCCATGGCGGCCTTAACAGCATCGGTAACTTCATAAATTATTTTAAATAGCTTAAGATCAACATTTTCCTTCTTGGAAAGTTCGGTTACCGAATGGCTGATGCTTACCGAAAAGCCTATAACAACTGCATTGGAAGCGCTCGCCAGCATTATGTCGGATTCATTAATATTACCGACCCCTTTATGAATAATTGAAACTTTTACTTTCTCGCTACCCAGCTTTTCAAGAGCATCCGTCAAGGCATCAATAGAACCCTGAACGTCTCCTTTTAAAATAATTCTTAAGTCTTTAAGTTTTCCATCCTGTATCTCCGTATACAAACCTTCAAGTGAGATATGTTTCTGTTTTTGAATATTTATTTCTCTCTGAAGTTCATTTCTTTTAACACATACTTGTCTTGCTTCTCTTTCATTTGGCATGACCTGAAAAGTGTCTCCTGCATTTGGAACTCCGTTAAAACCCAGTATTTCTACAGGAGTGGGAGGTATAGCTTCTGTAATTTTTTTGCTTTTATCGTCAGTCATGGCTTTGACTTTTCCGAAGAAAAAGCCGGCGACAAAAGCATCTCCTACTTTCAAAGTACCTTTCTGAATCAGTACGGTTGCCACCGAGCCCTTCCCTTTGTCAAGTTTTGCCTCAAGGACAACACCTCTGGCCAGGCCTTCTTTTACTGCTTTGAGTTCCAGCATTTCCGCTTCGAGAAGAATCATTGCAAGAAGATTGTCGATACCTTCTTTTTTCTTAGCAGACACCGGCGCAAATATGGTTTTTCCGCCCCAATCTTCAGGTACCAGATCGTACTTCGAAAGTTCTTGTTTCAATCTTTCGGGATTCACGGAAGGTTTATCCATCTTGTTCATGGCAACAATAATTGGCACATTTGCAGCTTTTGCGTGATTAATAGCTTCTATAGTCTGAGGCATTACCCCATCATCAGCAGCCACAACCAAGACGACAATATCTGTAACAGAGGCGCCTCTAGCCCTCATAGCGGTGAAAGCTTCATGCCCCGGTGTGTCCAGAAAAACTATCTCGCCCTTTGGTGTTTTCACCTTATAGGCCCCGATATGCTGTGTTATACCTCCGGATTCCCCCGCAGTGACATTTGTTTCCCGTATAGCGTCCAGCAAAGAAGTTTTACCATGATCCACATGACCCATAACCGTAACGATAGGAGGCCGCCACTCGAGCTTAGACTCATCTATTTTTTCTTCTTCTTTTATTTCTTCGTTAAAAATGGAAACAAATTCAACATCATAATTAAATTCAGCGGCAATAAGCGTAATAGAATCTT
>JAPLKO010000011.1 GCA_026388015.1 Candidatus Firestoneibacteriota bacterium
CTAAAAACGGCGAAAAGAAATATTGAGAAATATCATTTACTTCAACAAGACACTGGTTATAAAGTTACTACTGCGCACGGCAAGTTTGCAATGAAAATAATTCCGCTTGCGTCTGCGGGGCTCTATATACCGGGAGGTAAGGCGTGCTATCCTTCTTCTGTTCTAATGAATGCTATACCTGCAAAAATTGCAGGGGTTTCCCGTATTGTAATCTGTACGCCTGCGGTAAACGGAAAAGTAAGTCAGGTTATTCTTGCGGCGGCTAAGATATGCGGAGTGACAGAGATTTACAAGATTGGCGGAGCGCAAGCAATAGCGGCAATGGCCTATGGAACAGAAACGGTAATACCCGTAGATAAAATTACAGGTCCGGGAAATTCATATGTCTCTGCGGCAAAGCAGCTGGTTTTTGGAAAGGTTGGAATAGACAGCTTGGCAGGTCCTTCAGAAGTTCTTATTGTGGCAACAAACGGGGACAATGCTGATTATGTTGCGGCAGATATGCTTGCCCAGTCCGAGCATGACGAAGAAGCCAGATGTATACTTGTGACAGATTCAATGATATTTGCGGGTAAAGTTATGCTGGCTATATTCAGAGAAAAAGATTCACTAAGCCGAAATCAAATAATTACTCGAGCGCTTAAAAACTCTCTTATAGTTATAGTAGATAATTTGAAAGATGCCGTAAAGATAAGTAATTTTGTTGCGCCTGAACACCTCGTCCTTCTGGCGAAAAAGGCGGCAAAAAATGCTAAGGCGTATACAAATGCAGGAGCAGTTTTTCTTGGAGAAAACAGCGCTGTGGCGCTTGGAGACTATATAGCGGGGACGAATCACGTTTTGCCTACCAATGGTTCTTCCAGGTATTCTTCCCCTCTGGGTGTTTATGATTTTATAAAGAGGCAAAGTACGGCAGAAATAAGTAAAAAAGGTATAACTGAACTTGCTTCAAAATTAAAAACACTGGCGCTGGCTGAAGGGCTGGAGGCGCATTATAAGAGTGTTTACAAAAGATTGGAAAAATAAATAGTAACCGTTAGCGAGGAGAATATATGAAAAACCGGGTAAAGAAATATAAACGGGTTACAAAAGAAACAAGCGTCTCGCTCGAACTTTGCCTGGATGGAGAAGGTAAGTATAAGATAAATACAGGAATTGTATTTTTTGACCATATGTTAACTCACATTGCAAAACACGGTGGGTTCAATCTGGCGCTTGAAGCAGTTGGGGATAATATTCCTGATTATCATCATTTGATAGAAGATGTAGGCATTGCGCTTGGCGAATCTTTTAAAGAGGCTTTGAATGACAAGAAATGTATCAACCGGTACGGTTTTTCCTCTTGTCCTATGGATGAAGCACAGGTTTCTGTATCACTGGATTTTTCCGGAAGACCGTATCTTGTCTATGATTTACCGTTAAATAAAAAGAAAGTCGGTGATATAGACGAAGATACTATAGAGGAGTTTTTTAAAGCTTTCGCCGGGAGCGCTTCCGCAACTCTTCATGTACATACGGTTTGCGGGAAAAATCCGCACCATCTTGTTGAAAGTACTTTTAAATCTTTTGGGCGCGCTTTGAAAGAAGCGGTAAAGCGCGGTACTAAGGGAATTCCGTCTACAAAAGGTGTGCTCTAGTGAAGAAGAAGTATATTGCCGTAGTAGATTACGGTATGGGAAATTTAATGAGTGTTTCTAAAGCTTTAGAGTCTGTTTATCCCGAGGTTCGGGTTACGGCAAGCAAATCAGTTATTAACAATGCGGCTGCCGTGGTTTTGCCCGGCGTGGGTGCTTTTGAAGATGCCGTGAAAAATCTTAATAAATGTGGCATCAGTAAGACCATAAAGTCTAATATTCTGACAGGTAAACCTTTTTTTGGTATCTGCTTGGGCCTGCAGCTTCTTTATACAAGAAGCGAGGAAAACGGAAGTTGGGAAGGTTTTAATGTAATAAAAGGAACCGTAAAGAAGTTCCCTGTAAATATGGAATTAAAAGTTCCTCAAATAGGCTGGAATAAGATATTTATTAAAAATAAATCTCCGGTATTAAACGGGGTAAAAGACGGTTCGTTTGTATATTTTGTACACTCTTACTACGGAGTGCCGGAGGATAAAAGTATTATTTGCACTGAGACGCTTTACGGAGAAAAGTTTGCTTCTTCTGTAAATGCAGGCAATGTCTTTGCGTCGCAGTTCCATCCGGAAAAAAGCCAATGGGTAGGCTTAAATATCCTTAAAAATTTTGTGGAGTTGATAAAATGTTGATAATACCTGCCATAGATATAAGAAAAGGAAGATGTATACGTTTGGCCCAGGGTAATGTAAGGGACGAGACTGTTTACTCTGAACAACCTGTATCGGTAGCCAAGCTCTGGCAATTAAACGGCGCCAAGATGATACACCTTGTTGATATTGATGGCGCCATAACAGGCGCTCCGAAAAACCTTGCGACAATACTAAAAATAGTGAGAGCGGTTAAAATACCGGTTCAAATGGGCGGCGGAATACGCGATATGGAAACTCTTGAAAAAGTTTTTGACGGCGGAGTCGAAAGAGCCATACTCGGCACTTCTGCTGTTACGGCTTCTTTGGATTTTCTTAAAGATGCCTATGCAAAATATAAAAACCGTATAATAGTCGGTATAGATGCAAAACGTGGTCTGGTGGCAATAAACGGCTGGAAAGAAATTACTAATAAAAAAGCTTTAAATATTGCCAAAGAGGTTCAAGACATAGGCATAAAGGAAATAATCTACACTGATATCGAAAAAGACGGTATGCTCGGCGGTCCTAATTTTAAATCAATTAAAGAAATTGCTGAAGCTGTTGAAATGGGCGTTATTGCTACCGGAGGTATTTCCGGAATTAAAGACGTTGAGCACCTTTTAGCAATGGAAAAGTACGGTGTATCCGGAATGATCATAGGAAAGGCTATGTACACTGGCAGGATTGATTTAAAAGCCGCTATTCGACTGGCTAAAGAATATAAGCCTGAGCCTAGAAGGGTTTCAAAAACAACAAAAAAAAGTAAAAAAAGGACTTAGTGAAAAATAATTATCTGGCAAAAAGAATAATACCGTGTCTTGATGTTAAAAATGGAGAAGTGGTAAAAGGAATTAAATTTTTAAATCTGGTAAAAGCCGGTGATCCCGTAAAGGCTGCTCTTGAGTATGACAGGCAGGGCGGGGACGAGCTTGTTTTTCTTGATATTACAGCTTCTCATGAAAAACGGAAGACCATTATCGATGTAGTTAAAAGAACTGCAGCAAAAATATTTATACCTCTGACTGTAGGGGGTGGGATTAATCAAATCTCTGATATAAGAGCACTTCTAAAAGCAGGGGCGGATAAAGTTTCGATTAATACAGCCGCAATATCCAACCCAGGATTTATTAAAGAGGCCTCAAAAATATTTGGAAGTCAATGTATTGTTGTAGCGATAGACGCAAAACGCAGTGGTAAAAATAAATGGGAGATCTATACTCACGGAGGGCGAAAAGCCACCGGTCTTGATGCGGTAAAATGGGCAAAGAAAGTTGCTGCACTTGGCGCGGGAGAAATACTTTTGACTAGCATGGATGCAGACGGTACAAAAACCGGTTATGATATTGCTTTAACAAGAGCCGTAAGCGAAGCCGTAAATATCCCGGTAATAGCTTCCGGAGGAGCAGGTAACGTTCGCCATATGGTAGAAGTATTGAAAAAAGGGAAAGCAGATGCTGTCTTAGCCGCAAGCATCTTCCATCATAAAACACATACAGTTGTGTCAGTTAAGCAGCAATTAAGAAAAGCCGGTGTACTGGTAAGGATATAAAAAGCTAATAAGTTCTTTGATGTTTTTAATACTTGTAAATTGAAACGTAATATGTTCAAGGAGTTGTTATGTCGCATTTAGTTAGCAAATTAAAGTTTAATTCTGACGGGCTTATTCCTACTATAGTGCAGGATCATAAAACAGGGGTAGTACTGATGCTTGCTTATATGAACAAAGAATCTTTTAAATTGACCGCAAGTACAAGAAAAGTGCATTTTTACAGCAGGAGCCGTCAAAAACTTTGGTGTAAAGGTGAATCCTCAGGGAACATCCAAAGGCTAAAGGAGATCTACATTGATTGTGATCTCGATACGGTTCTTGTAAAAGTAGAACAGGTAGGTGGGGCGGCTTGTCATACCGGTCACAGGAGTTGTTTTTATTCAAAATATAACGGCGAAAAACTCAAAGTTTGCGGTAAACCAGTATTCGACCCGAAGAAGGTCTACAGTAAATGAATTTGAACTTAACATATAATGAATATAAAAAAAAGGCACAAAATGGTTATCTGGTTCCCGTCTATGCGGAGATTTTTGCTGATATGGAAACCCCTGTTTCGGCATTCAAAAAATTGGAGAGCAGATACTCGTTTCTGCTGGAAAGTGTTGAGGGCGGGGAAAGAGTAGGCAGATATTCCTTTATAGGTTCGGAGCCGGAAAAGATATTCAGATCAAAAGATAACAAAGTAGAGGTTTTAAGCAACGGGAAAACATCAAAATATTTGTCTGATAAAGATGCACTTTCTGAGCTTAAAAATATACTGGGAAAATTTAAGATAGCCGCGACCCCGGGTCTTCCTTCTTTTACGGGCGGTGCGGTGGGTTTTATAAGCTACGATATGGTCAGGTATTTTGAAAAACTTCCTGATAATAATATAGATGAAATTAAATCTCCGGATATTTATATGCTTATTGCAAACACTCTTGTTATTTTTGACCATGTCAAACATACTATAAAGATTGTTTCAAACGTTTCTTCCGCAGGAAATCTTACTCATAACTACAATATTGCCGTAAGAAAGATCTCCTCAGTTATAGCAAAATTAAAAAAACCTCTTAAAGATGATACGCGGGACATTAAAGCTGCAGGGGGCAATATCTCCGAGCTTAAGTCCAATATGACAAAAAAAGAGTACAGTGATGTAGTCTTAAAGGCCAAGAGTTATATTAAGGCAGGCGATATAATACAGATGGTTCCTTCTCAGAGGTTATCTGCTGATATTAAGAACGTTGACGCTCTAAATCTTTACAGGACCTTAAGGATTGTGAATCCGTCACCTTATATGTACTACCTTAAGTTCAATGATTTTAAGATAGTAGGAGCTTCTCCTGAGTTATTCGTGAAGGTGGAAAAAGATATTGTAATGACAAGACCTATTGCGGGTACGAGAAAACGCGGGGTAAATGAAGCCGAAGACGCAAAACTGATTCATGAGCTTTTAAATGACGAAAAAGAAAAGGCAGAGCATGTAATGCTTGTAGATCTGGCAAGGAACGATCTGGGAAGGGTCTGTGAATATAACTCCGTCAAAGTCGATGAGTTTATGATAATTGAAAAGTACTCCCATGTCCTACACATTGTTTCTAATGTTGTTGGAAAACTTAAAAAAAATATGGATGCGTTTGATGTTATCCGCGCCTGTTTCCCTGCCGGTACTTTAAGCGGGGCTCCAAAGATAAGAGCTATGGAGATAATTGATGAAGTTGAGAAGGTAAGAAGAGGACCTTATGGCGGGCTTATAGGGTATTTCGGATTCTCAGGTACTTTTGATTCCTGCATTACCATACGTACTCTGGTAATAGCCGGTAATAGGATGCATGTTCAGGCGGGTGCCGGCATAGTCGCCGACTCAAATCCGGGACTGGAGTATGAAGAGAGTATGAATAAAGCAAAAGCGGTTGTCTCGGCAATTAATCTTACAAAAATGGGGTTATAAATATGATACTGATGATTGACAATTATGATTCTTTTACTTATAACCTCGTGCAATATCTGGGCGAAATGGGTGAAAAACTTGTTGTCTATAGAAATGACAAGATTACAATAAATGAAATAGAAAAACTTAAACCCGAAAGGATTGTTATTTCCCCAGGTCCTAAATCACCGAAAGAAGCTGGTCTGAGCAATGAAATAATACGGCATTTCGCAGGTAAAGTTCCTATACTCGGTGTCTGTCTCGGGCACCAGTGCATTGGCCACGTCTTTGGAGGAGAAGTGGTGCGCGCAAAGCGTTTGATGCACGGTAAAACATCAATGATCTATCATAATAACAAGAGCATCTTTAAAGGAATTCCAAATCCTTTCGAGGGTACAAGATACCACTCGCTTATTGTTAAAAGAGAAACTTTGCCTGACTGTCTCGAGATAACTGCCCAAACAAAGGAAAAAGAAATAATGGGTTTAAAGCATAAAAAGTATAATATTCACGGGATACAGTTTCATCCCGAATCTATTCTAACGAAATCAGGAAAAGATATTCTAAAAAATTTCCTAAGGGTGTAAAAAAATGATAAAAGAAGCTCTGGCACAACTGATAGAAAAGCACCATCTTTCCGTTAATGATGCTGCAAAAGTTATGGAAGAAATTATGAGCGGACAGGCTAATCATATGCATATTGCGGCCTACCTGACCGCCCTTAGAATGAAAGGCGAGGCGGTCGACGAGATTACAGGTTCAGCCCAGGTAATGAGAAAAAATGCGATCTTAATAAGGACTAAACATAAAAACGCGGTAGATTTATGCGGGACCGGCGGCGATAAAAGTGATACGTTTAATATTTCTACAATCGCCTCCTTTGTTGTTGCTGCTGCAGGAGTTCCCGTCGCTAAGCACGGAAACAGAGCTGTATCCAGTAAATGCGGAAGCGCTGATCTGCTTGAAGGTCTTGGTGTAAAGATTGAGTTACCTGCCGATAAACTGGGCTATTGTCTGGATGAGGTTGGTTTTGCCTTTCTTTTTGCTCCTTTGATGCATACGTCAATGAAACACGTAGCTCCCGTTAGGAAAGAACTCGGGTTTCGCACTATCTTTAATATTTTGGGGCCCCTTTCTAATCCGGCGAGGGTAAAGGCGCAGGTGGTCGGAGTTTATAATCGTCTTTTGGCCGAACCTATGGTGGAAGTGCTTAAAGCTCTTGGTCATGAGAGAGCCATGGTCGTACACGGTATGGACGGAATGGATGAGATTACTTTAACAACGGACACCTTTGTAGCCGAACTCAAAGACGGAAAAGTTGATACCTATTATATTACACCTAACGACGGAGATTTAAAGTTTAAGCTTCGCTCCGCTTCTGAACTGAAAGGTGGTTCGCTCTCGGATAACATAAAAATTACTTACGATGTACTTAACGGAGTTGAAGGCGCGCAAAAAGATATGGTGCTTATCAATGCAGCCGCTGCGCTAATAGTTGGGGGGAAAGCAGCAGATATGGTGCAGGGCGTAGAAGTAGCCCGTCAGGCCATAGATTCGAAAGCTGCGTTAAAGAAACTTGAAGAATTGAAAATATTTACAAATAAAAAATAACAATGCACAGCATCTTAAAAAAAATTGCGGCGGAAAAAAAGCGGGAAGTGAAGATATACAAAAAACTCTTCCCGTTGTCCTATGTAATAAAAAAAACAGGTAAACTTAAAACCCCTAGAAACTTCAAGAAGGCTGTTTCAAAAAGACGCTTAAGTCTTATTGCTGAAATTAAAAGAGCCTCTCCTTCCAAAGGTGAAATAGTAAAGAAATTTAATCCGGTGGAAATAGCAAAGAATTACCAAAAGGCCGGGGTTGACGCTGTTTCGGTTCTTACAGAGCGAAAATACTTTAAAGGAGATCCTGAGTATCTAAAAATCGTTAAAAATTCAATTTCTGCACCTGTTCTTTGGAAGGATTTTATTGTTGATGAATATCAGATATATTTAGCAAAATTATACGGAGCTGATGCTATACTTCTGATCTGCGCTATTCTCAAACCAGAAATATTGATCAAGTTCATTAAAACAGCGAGAAAGCTTAAAATGTATATCCTGGTCGAAGTACACTCAAAAAACGAGGTGCAAACGGCTTTAAAAAGTGGAGCTGATATAATAGGAATTAACAACCGCAATCTGAACAGCTTTGAGGTGGATCTTAAAACTACTGCAAAACTTATTAAATACATACCTAGTTCTAAAATAGTCGTAAGTGAAAGCGGCATACAAACAAGAAAAGATCTTGTTTTTCTTAGAAAACTCGGTGTTAATGCAGTTCTGATAGGTGAAACGTTAATGCGCAGTAAAAATATACCCGCAAAAATTAAAAAACTTTTATGTCTAAAATAGCTGCAATTTTCTCACTGCTGGTTGGTTTATTATTCGGTGTTGTTCTTGCCGGGGAAACCTTGACTTCCCTAAGAGAGAAAGCAAATATTATAAAAGTTTTTGACGGGGATACAGTACTTTTAAAAGACGGAAGAACAATAAGATTAATCGGTGTTGACACTCCTGAAACAAATCACCCGTCTTTACCTGCTCAAAGATATGGAAAAGAAGCAACAGCCTTTACGAAGAATATTTCGGAAGGAAAAGACTGCGAAGTAGAATTTGAAGAGAATAATAAAAAAGATGTGCATGGAAGAAATGTTGCCTATCTCTATGTGGACGGCAAACTGTTAAATGCAGAGCTTCTTAAAGAAGGCTTAGCCTATGTATATGTAAAGTATGATTTCAAATTCAAATCGGACTTTATTGAATATCAGAAACAGGCAATAAGAAAACGCAAGGGACTGTGGAATATTAAAGATAGAAGCGCCGGTGCAAAATGAGAAAAACCTGGCTGAAACACATATTAAGGTTTATAGCAGCAGCTGTGGTTATCAGCGGGGTTTACTTCTCCTTTAAGCCGTTGGAATCAGTGTCCAAAGAAGCAAAAGAACAAAATGAAAATGGTAAATATAATTTTGTCGCGCCGGAGGAATTTGAAAAGCATTACGGAGAATTCGTTATCATTGACGGCGAGATAACTAAAACCTATGCCGGTGAAAAGCTGGTTACTTTTAAGTTCAATAAAAACTTTCAGACAAAGTTGACCCTAGTGCTTTTTAAAAGATATTACGATATATTTCCGGAAGAGCCACAGAAATACTATTTAAACCAGAAAGTCAGGGTAACCGGCTTTCTTAAAAAATATAAGGACAAACCTGAGATAATTCTATACAATCCAAAACAGCTGGAAATAATGGAGTAGAAACAGCTTTTTCGAGCATTTGTACGGTCTTAAACTCATAGACAATGCAGAGAGTAAATTGATAAAATACTAACCGTACCCAGTTCCGGATATCATATGAAAGCATAGGAGGTTTAAATGCAACATGGTCCGTCAACAGAATGGAAGAAGGACAAGGCTTCAAGTCTAAAAGAGCTTCTCGGGAAGTGGATGTTCCTACTTTACACTCTTGTATATGCGGGATTTATTCTTATTAACGTCTTCAGTCCGGAATTTATGGGGATTGATGTAGGGAGTTTAAATGTTGCCATAGTTTACGGGTTTGGACTTATTATCTTCGCTATCTTCTTGGCGTTTGCTTATAACCACGTGAGCACTCACGCAGAAGAACTGCTTTGCGATGATAAAAAGGAGGATAAAGAATGAATTATACAGCCTCTCCGTTAGCCATAATACTTTTTCTGTCTTTTGTTGCTACAGTTTTAGGGATTTCATATCATTTTGCCCGTAAGACAAAGTCGGCTTCCGGTTATTTTGCTGCCGGCGGAAATATTCATTGGTCTGTTAATGGAATAGCTTTTGCCGGTGATTATCTTTCTGCTGCTTCTTTCCTTGGTATCTGCGGAATGATAGCAGTTTCCGGCTATGACGGCTTTCTTTACTCAATAGGTTATCTCGCAGGGTGGATAGTTGCTCTGTTTATAGTTGCTGAACCGATGAAGCGCCTCGGCAAGTATACTTTTACTGATGCTTTGGATTCAAAATATAATTCCAAGGGGATTCAGCTTGTATCGGCTATAAGCACTATCCTCGTTTCTCTCTTCTATCTTATTCCTCAGATGGTGGGTGCGGGTTCTCTGGTAACTCCACTCCTTGGTCTTCCCCATTGGGCAGGGGTTGTAATGGTCGGCGTTATCGTAATAATTATAGTAGCCACTGCAGGTATGACCTCAACGACATATGTGCAATTTTTTAAAGGAGGTATGCTTGTTGTATTTTCTCTTACTCTTGTTTTTCTATTGTTTTCGCGTGGCATAAGTACCTCTCCTGATCAGGGCGGAGATGTTTCTTATCATAATTTTATAACGCTGGAGGGGACGCTTGATAAAAATGAAAAAATAGCGGTAAAAACTCCGGGATATAAAATACATAAGCAGATAGATGTTGATATTAAAGGAAAAAAACTTCTTTTTGTAAAGCTTGAGAAAGAAGGAGTTCCGTCGGTTTGGAAATACAATGAACAGAAGTCTTTGCTTGAGGAGACTCTTTTTATTGAAAACAAAAAAAATGGAGACATCCTCTACAACGGAGCTAAAAAAGAAGAAGGCCGGTTCTTTCAAGTAGGTCATATGAGTGAGGTTGACGGTAAAGAAAACGGTAAAACAAAGACACTTAACTCGATGTCTTTTATAGAAAAGATAAAAAACGGTACCGTGGTCAGATGGAACAAGCAGGTTGTTGCAACAGAAGATGGTAAGATGAGTATCTATTATCAAAATCCTACTTCCGGCAAGGAAATACTTAAGCCCGGACTAAAGTTTAAGGTGGACAGTAAAAAGGGAGCTACTACGACTGATAAAATTGATTTTATCTCTCTAATGCTAGCGCTCTTTCTCGGTACGGCGGCACTACCTCATATTTTGATACGTTATTACACCGTTTCAAGTCCCGCCAGTGCAAGAAAATCAACTATCGTTGCGATTGCTGCGATAGGTTTATTTTATGTCTTGACTCTTTATATGGGACTCGGTGCCATGGTAAGCGGTGTAGTTGATCTTACAAACGACAATATGTCTGCACCTCTTCTTGCAAAGTCTTTCGGGGTTACCATATTTGCGATTATTTCAGCTCTAGCTTTTGCAACTGTTCTTGGCACGGTTAGCGGGCTTATAGTTGCCGCAAGCGGAGCTGTAGCGCATGACTTTATGGACAGGTTTCTTGGTAAGAATATGGGAGATAAAGAGAAAGTTGCAGCCGGAAAAATTGCAGCTGTTGCGGTGGGCGCAGTTGCCGTAATACTGGGTATATTATTTAAAGGGATGAACGTCTCCTATCTGGTCGGCTGGGCGTTTGCAATTGCAGCTTCTGCGAACCTTCCTGCTATAATAATGATTCTTTTCTGGAAAAAAACAACAGCTAAAGGTGTTATGGCTTCTATCTCTGTGGGCTTGATTTCTTCACTGGGTTTGGTGCTCCTCTCCCAGGAAACGTTTAACAACGTTTATGGTCTTGTAAATGTTAAAGCTCCAGTGCCGTTGAACAACCCTGCTATAATAGCAGTGCCTCTGAGCTTCTTGACTCTTGTTGTAGTTTCCCTTTTAACGGCAAAAAAGAAAGAAAAAACTAAGTAGTTATTAAGGGTGTCGCAATGAGAAGGCGGCACCCTTTTTATTGAAATATTGTTGAAACAGGTGGAGGAAAATGAAAATTGTTATTCTTGACGGCTATACTACCAATCCCGGTGATGTGGGCTGGGGTGAACTGCCCGGATTAGGAGATTGTACTATTCATGATTATTCCAAGACTAATCAGATAATAGAAAGAGCAAAAGATGCAGAGGTGGTCCTTACCAATAAAACCATCATCGGGAAAGAAATATTCAAGGGTTTGCCCAAATTAAAAATGATAAGTGTTCTTGCAACCGGATACAATATTGTAGATGTCGAGGCTGCAAATGAAGCCGGTGTAGTTGTGTCGAATGTTCCGACTTACGGAACAAACTCAGTGGCGCAAATGGCTTTTGCTCATATTCTTGAATTTGCGCAGCATGTAGGCTATCACTCAGAGACGGTAAGAAACGGTCGCTGGTCAAAATCCAGAGATTTTTGCTACTGGGATTTCCCTATGGTTGAGTTGTCAGGTCTTACAGTTGGTATAGTCGGGTTTGGCCGTATTGGACAAGCCACGGCAAAGATAGCTCTCGGCTTTGGAATGAAAGTTATTGCTTGCGATCCTGTAATAACGAAATCTCCTCTTGAGGATGTAAGGATTACTAATCTGGAAATAGTATTTAAGGAATCCGATTTTGTTTCTTTGCATTGTAATTTGACCGCCGAGAATAAAGGCTTTGTTAATAAACAGCTGTTTGCGACCATGAAAAAAACCGCCTATCTGATTAACACAAGTCGAGGGCCTCTAATAAATGAAGCTGATCTGCTGGAAGTATTAAACAAAGGGGTAATCGCAGGCGCAGGGCTTGATGTCGTAACGGTAGAGCCTCCTGCGGCTGACGATCCTCTTCATAAAGCTAAAAACTGTCAAATAACCCCCCATATATCCTGGGCTACGACGGCTGCAAGAAAGAGACTTGTTGATATAACAATCGGAAATATCAAGGCGTATATATCCGGCCGTCCTGTTAACATCGTAAATAATCCTGTCAGGAAATAGAAACTTTGTCAACCTGTTTTCTTTTCTTCAAAAACCTTTATTTTTGTGTTAAAATACTCCTATGACTATAGTAAAGATTTGCGGAATAACTAACATTGATGATGCGCTTTTTGCCGCCGAGTGCGGTGCAAATGCGGTCGGATTTGTCTTTGCAAAAAGTCCGAGACAGGTGAAGCCTGAACAGGTTAGAAAAATTATTGAAAAACTTCCTCCGTTTATAGCTAAAGTAGGGGTTTTTGTTAATGACGTACCGTCGCATATTTTAAAGGTAGTTAAGGAAACCGGACTTACTTCGGTTCAGCTTCATGGCGAAGAAATTCCTGAGTTTTGCGCTTCCTTAGCTCCTCTTTCTGTAATAAAAGGCATTCGAGTTGGCAGTGAAAAAGATATAAAAATGCTTTCGGCTTATGATTTTCTTCAGGCGTACTTGCTTGATGCTTTTGTAAAAGGTCAAAGAGGCGGAACAGGAAAGGTGTTTGACTGGAAACTTGCTGTTTTGGCAAAAAAACACGGAAAACATATAATACTCTCCGGTGGTTTGACTTCGGCAAATATACTTAAAGCTCTTAAAACCGTGAAACCGTACGGTGTTGATGTTTCAAGCGGGGTGGAGAGTAAACCCGGAAAGAAAGATAAGAAAAAGGTCAGAGATTTTATTCAAAAGGTAAGAAGATATGATGCCAGATAAAAACGGATATTTTGGAAAATACGGCGGGGTTTTTGTGCCTGAGACGCTAATGCCTGCCTTGGAGGAGCTTAAAAAGGAGTTCTTTCTTGCAATTAAAGATAAGAGTTTTAAGTCTGAGCTTAAGAGGCATCTAACTGAGTTCGCAGGCAGACCTACTGAACTCTACTATGCTGAAAAACTTACAAAATATCTTAAAGGTCCTAAGATCTACCTTAAAAGAGAAGATATGACCCATACCGGCTCTCATAAGATTAATAACTGCATAGGACAGGCTTTAATGGCTGTTAGAATGGGTAAAAAGCGTATCATAGCTGAGACCGGAGCAGGGCAGCATGGAGTTGCCACAGCTACTGTAGCTGCGAAATTTGGGCTCAAATGTGATGTTTTTATGGGTGAAGAGGACTGCAAGCGTCAGGCTCTTAATGTATACAGAATGAAGCTTCTGGGAACGAATGTAATATCTGTGTCTTCCGGAACAAAAACTCTAAAAGACGCCTTAAATGAAGCAATGCGAGACTGGGTTTCAAATGTTGACAATACATATTATATGTTGGGCACTGTTGCCGGTCCACACCCGTATCCGTTGATGGTTAGACATTTTCAGAAGGTGATTGGAGAAGAGGCGCGAAGGCAGATTCTTTTGAAAGAGGGGCGTCTTCCGAACTATATTATCGCCTGTGTCGGGGGAGGTAGTAATGCTATTGGTATATTCTATCCATTCTTTAAAGATAATTGTGTGAGGTTTATAGGGGTTGAAGCAGGTGGTGTTAACATGATATCAACTATGCACTCTGCAAGCATAACTGCCGGCACACCAGGTGTATTACACGGCTCTTACACATATTTACTTCAAGATTCAGATGGTCAAGTTTTGAAAACACATTCCGTTGCGGCCGGTCTAGACTATCCTGCTGTTGGCCCTGAACACAGTTATTATAAAGATATCGGGAGGGCTGAGTATATACCGGTGATGGATATAGATGCTTTAAAAGCATATGATTTGTTGTCTAAAATAGAAGGTATTATTCCTGCTTTGGAATCAAGTCATGCTATTGCATACGTGATTAAAAATAGTCGAAAATTTAAGAAATCTGATCTATTGCTTGTTAATCTTTCTGGGAGAGGCGATAAAGATGTCGGCAGATTACTTTAATAAACTAACTAAAAATATGCTTTTAAACCAAAAAAATAAGAAGAAATCGATTATTATTTACATTACAGGTGGTTATCCTAACCTAAAAACAACAAAAAAGCTAATACTAGCGCTTGATAAAGCAGGAGTGGATGTCATAGAAATTGGAGTCCCTTTTTCCGACCCAATCGCAGACGGACCAACTATCCAAGAAGCTGGTTTTATTGCTCTTCAAAAAGGAGTTACTCTTGGAAAAATAATGAAGTTGACCGGAGAAGTAAAAGGAAAAATTAAAGCAGCGCTTGTAATAATGGGGTATTATAACAGCTTTTTAAATTTCGGATTGGCAAAATTTGTTTCAAGTTGCAAAAGAAACGGTATAGATGGTATAATTATTCCGGATTTGATTCCAGAAGAAAGCCGCATTGTTTCAGAGCTGGCAAATAGAGCAGGATTATCAATGGTTTTTCTTGTTGCTCCAAATAGCAATGAAAAAAGAATACAGCGCGCAGCTTCACTTAGCTCCGGGTTTTTATATTGTGTTTCAGTAAAAGGTATAACCGGTCAAAGAACAAAACTGCCTAATATAAACAGCTATATATCCAGAGTAAGAAAAATTGCAAAGTTGCCATTGGCTTTGGGCTTTGGGATTTCAAATAAACTCCAGGCAAAGCATTTGTTAAAAAGCGCTGATGGTGTAATAATTGGAAGCGCTGTAATGAGTATTTTAAAAGCTAATACCGGAAAAAGTGCTGTTAAGAAAGTTATCAGTTTCGTAACCACCTTAAAAAAAGGAATTTAGATGCCGGACAAGAACAATATAGCCAAATTAAGGAAAGACAATAAGGATCTGCTCAAAAAAAATTCTGCGCTTCTCCGTTTAGTTTCTGCTCAAGAAGATGGATTGTCGTTTTACAAATCCATAAATAAGTTTGCTTCCTGCACTGCAAAAAATGACAAGTTATTAGACAGTCTGATGAAATTTATTATTGCAAGTCTAAAGGTCGAAGCGGGTTCTCTCCTCCTTTTAAATTCCTACACAGGTCTTCTAGAATTCAAAGTTGCAAAAGGCAGCAAAAGCGAAGCGGTAAAGAAATATAAATTTGCTTTAGGCGAGGGTATTGCGGGTTATGTGGCGCAAACCGGCCAAGCCCTATTGGTTGCTAATGCTTCAAAAAACAGGATTTTTAAAAGAAGCGCGTCTAAAGATATAAAATATCCGGTGAGAAATGTTCTTTGTGTTCCTCTGAAAATCAACAGAAAGGTCATTGGTGTTATTGAGCTTTTGAACAAAATGCATAAAAAGAAATTTACAAAAGAAGATCTTGAGCTCTTAAAGTCGATAGCTGTACAAGTCTGCCTTCTTGTCCATAATTCCCGGCTTGTCGAGGAATCCGAAAGGAAAATTAAAGAACACTCTAATTTAACTGCGGTTTCTGCAATGTTGAATTCTACTTTAGATTTAGATGACCTGCTAAACAAAATCATTCGAGCCGCAGCAAAACTGCTTTGCGCCGAGACAAGCGTTGTCGTTCTTCCAGACAGGGAAAAGCAGGATTTTTATTTTAAAAGCACAAAAGCTAAAAGCAATAAAAATATTACAAACACATTGAAAAATAAGGCTTCTGAAATTATAGCGGACCGGGTGTTAAGGAACGGACAATCTTTACTGGTTTCTGATTTTTCTTCGGATTTACGTTTCAAAAGCGGGGCAAAAGAAATAATAAACTTTCAAATAAAATCAGTCATAGCGGCTCCTCTGCGTGTGAAGAATAAAATAATCGGAGTGGTAGAGGTGATAAACAAGTCTAAAGGTAAGACATTTTTACCGTACGAGCTGGAACTATTAGAGGCCTTGGCCGAGCAATCGGCGGTAGCCATCGATAACGCTTTTGTGCATAAAGAATTTCAGGAGTTTTTTCTTAACACCATCACAGCTCTGGCAAGGGCTATTGAATCTAAAAGCGCTGCCACCGGCACGCATATAGATCGCATTGATAATTACAGTATGGCCATAGCGGAAGAGCTGTCATTAAATGCGGAAGAAAAAAAACGAATTCGCTGGGCGGCATTATTTCATGATATCGGAAAGATAGGCATTAAAGAATCGATTCTGCAAAAACCCGGAAAGCTTACAAATGTGGAATACGAGGAGATAAAAAAACATCCTCAGCTTGGCGCGGACATTATGAAGCCCATAAAACAATTCAAGCATGTAATTCCCGGCATACTCCATCATCAGGAGAGATGGGACGGGAAAGGTTATCCTTCCGGATTGAAGAACACAAAGATTTCTATTGACGGCAGAGTTATCGGAGTTGCTGACACTTTTGATGCTATGACTTCTGACCGTGCTTATCAAAAAGGGCTACCTAAAGATGTTGCCTTGGAAGAAATTAAAAAATGTTCCGGTACGCAATTTGATCCTAAAGTTGTAGCTGCTTTGATTGCAGCCTGCGCAAAAGGAAAAATTAGACTAGAAAAAGAAGATAAGACAATGTTAGACAAAAACAATTACAATAGATCTGCTCTCCGGAAAAGCAATTTCCGCTTGAATAAGAAAAGCAGGAAGTAATGAAACACTCCGAATTTGTCCATCTGCACAATCACACCGAGTATAGTTTGCTGGACGGAGCCTCAAAGATTAAACCCTTGCTTAAGGCGGCTGCAAAAATGCGTATGCCGGCCCTGGCGATATCCGATCACGGGAATATGTTTGGCGCAGTGGATTTTTACTTTGAAGCTGTTAAGGCCGGCATAAAGCCTATTATTGGTTGCGAGGTCTACATTGCTCCAGGCTCCCGCTTTGAAAGAGGCGGCGGACGCAGTGATATTTACTATCATTTAATGCTGCTCTGTAAAAATGAAGAAGGCTACAGAAATCTTATTAAACTGGTATCTTCCGGCTATTTGGAAGGTTTCTACTATAAACCCAGAATTGATAAAGAGCTGCTGGAAAAATATTCTAAAGGACTAGTCTGCCTTTCTGCCTGCCTCAAGGGAGAGGTGCCGAACTTAATTATCAAGGGTAAAGTGGACGAAGCCCGCGAGGCGGCAAAATATTACAAAGGACTATTCGGCGAGGGTAACTATTTTCTGGAACTCCAGGATCATAAAATTGAGGACCAGTATAAGGCTAATGAGGAACTGCTGAAGTTTTCTAAAGAATTAGACCTTCCGGTAGTGGCTACGAATGATTGTCATTATATTCAAAAAGCGCATTCAAAACTTCATGATATTCTGCTTTGTATACAAACAAAGAGAAATTTTTCCGACCTGGACCGCATGCGTTTTCCCAGTGATGAGTTTTATCTTAAAAGCGAAGAAGAGATGCGGAAAATATTTGAATTTGTACCGGAAGCTTTGCAAAATACATTAGTGATAGCGGAAAAATGTAACTTTGAAATGAAAGACAAGGTCGATCTGATATTGCCTAACTATAACGTACCGGAGAGCTTTACTTTGGAAAGTTATTTTGATCATCTTGTAATTACTGGCATGAAAAAACGTTATGGAGAGGATACGGCCAAAGAAATTGTAGCACGAACGAAGTATGAACTGGATGTGATAAAACGTCTTAATTTTGCCGGCTACTTTCTTATTGTCTGGGATTTTATTAAATATGCGAAAGACAACGGCATTTATGTTGGCGCCGGCAGGGGTTCTGTCGCCGGATCCATAGTCGCCTACTGTCTGGCTATTACCGAGACAGATCCTTTAAAATATACTCTTTTCTTTGAGAGATTCTTAAACCCGGAAAGAGTGAGCCCTCCTGATATTGATATTGATTTTGAAGATACACGGAGAGACGAACTTATAAAATATGTAACAAATAAATACGGAAAAGATAATGTTTCCCAGATAATTACTTTTATGACCTTAAAAAGAAAGGCTGCGGTTAAGGCGGTAGGCAGGGTGCTTAATATTCCTTTTCAGGATGTAAATAAACTGAGCAAAATGATTCCGTCCAAAGTAAATGTGGAAGAGGGAAAAGATGAACCACCGCTGATGGAGATTGTTAAAAAAATAAAAGAAATTGACGATTGGATGAAGCGGGACGACAATATCAGGAATCTTCTTCAGTATGCAAATGATATTGAAGGATTAAAGAGCGATGTCTCTACCCACGCCGCGGGTGTAGTTATTTCTAAAACTGCACTGGTGAATTATGTTCCGCTGTATAAAGAACCCGGGGAAGAAGAGATAATAACGCAGTTTGAAAAAAACTGTGTGGAAAAAATAGGACTTTTAAAGATGGATTTTCTGGGTTTGAAAACCCTTACGGTTATTAAAGACTGTATAATAAATATAAAAAAAGAACGGGGGATAGTTGTTGATCCGAACAATCTCCCTATGGATGATGCAAAAGCGTTTCAGATTCTTTGTGAGGCAAAATCTGCTGGTATTTTTCAGCTGGAAAGTGCCGGCATGAAGGATTTATTACGAAAAATGAAGCCGCAGACCATATATGATATTATTGCTCTCATTGCTTTATACCGTCCGGGTCCGATGGAGTGGATAGATGAGTTTGTAAAAAGAAAACACGGGCAGATCCCGATAAAATACCAGCATCCGGCTCTGGAGGAGATTCTAAAAGAAACTTATGGTATTATGTTATACCAAGAACAGGTAATGCAGGCGACCGTGAAACTTGCTGATTTTTCTCTGGCGCAGGCGGATATGCTCAGAAAAGCTATGTCCAAGAAAGATCCGGAAACTATGGAGAAAAACCGCTTATTATTTGTAAAAGGCGCGGCGGCAAAAAAAATTACAGAAGCAAAAGCCGAAAAAATATTTGATGAAATTGCAAAGTTTGCAGGTTATGGCTTTAATAAGTCGCACTCGGCCTCCTATGCCATAATTTCCTATCAGACGGCGTATCTGAAAGCAAATTATCCTTTGGAGTATTATGCCGCCCTGCTTTCTTCAGAAAGTAATAATGCGGAGAAAATAGGCATCTATGTGGAGGAGATACGTAAAAGCGGTTTCACGCTGCAATCCCCTTGTATAAATCTTTGTGATACAAAATTTTCAGTGCATGATAATAAAATATTTTTTGCGTTGTCGGCAATAAAAAATGTCGGCGCGGCGGCAACCGAGATGTTCATTAAAGAAAGGGAAGCAAACGGGCCATTTAAGTCTTTGCAGGATTTTTGTAATAGAGTGGATTTGAGGATTGCAAACAAAGAAGTAATAGAAAGCCTTATTCAATGCGGGGCTTTTGATTGCTTCGGGTTAAAACGGTTGCAAATGGCTAGAATGGCGGATGATACTGTTTCTGCGGCGCAATCCAATCAACAGGTAAAGGAGACCGGGCAGGATTTTCTGTTTGAAAATCTTACGGAACAAACCCAGAGGGTCTATCCCGCGGATGAGTATCCTGAAGATCGTTTACTTAAATTTGAAAAGCAGCTTTTAGGTATTTATCTTTCCGGGCATCCTTTGGTGAAATACGAGGAGCAAATAAAACGTTTTGCTTCCAATACTACATTAAGTTTGAAAGATGTGAAAGAGGGGAATTCGGCTACTTTGGGCGGGATAATCAGCAGGTTGGATCTTAGAACCACAAAGAAAAACGACAGAATGGCTGTTATTGCGTTGGAAGATCTTGGAGGAATTGTAGAGGTAGTAATCTTTCCAAAGCTTTTTGAGCGAGTGCAAAATAAAATTGCCGAAGAATCTCTTGTCATAGTTAAAGGACGTGTAGACTTTGAAGATTCTGGCTCTGATAATCCGGAAGACAAAGGTACTCCGAAAATCCTGGCAGAAGAAATCACCCTTCTTCAAGAGGCGCAGGAACGGCTTTACAAAAAGGCTCATATAAAAATACTGACCTTGGGATTGGAAGATGCCACACTTTCAGATATGAAGCAAAATCTGGTTAAGCTTGGCGGCAAGGGCACCTGTCAGGTTTTTTTACATTTTTACAAAAATACGGAAGAACTGGAAGACGTTTTAGAAACTCCGATTAAAGTTTCTCCGACTCCGGAGCTACTTGAGTACATAGAGATAACTTTCGGAGACGGGGCTATTTGGTTCTCGGAATAAGGTAAAATAGATTTACAATTGACTGCTTAAGGAGTTGTGATGATAGAAAAAGCTAAGATTAGAGACGGCGCATCGATTCAAAATGTAATAAATACGCATGCAAAAGAAGGCAAAATGCTTCAGCGGTCTATTCTGGAGATCTATGAAACGATACGGGACTTCTTTGTTTATAGAGAGAAGGGGAAAGTTCTGGGTGTTACGGCGCTTAGTATTTGCTGGGAAGATCTTGCTGAGATTCGTTCAGTTGCGGTTTTGAAGTCTGAGTCGGGAAAGGGAATAGGAGACAAACTTCTTAAGGCATCTTTTAAGGAAGCTAAAAAACTTGGAATTAAGAAAGTTTTTGTCTTGACCTATATCCCTGAGTATTTTAAAAAGTATGGCTTTAAAAATGTTGATAAGTCAACACTTCCGCATAAGATATGGAAAGATTGTGTTAAGTGTCCGAAGTTCCCTGATTGCGGTGAAGTGCCTATGGTAAAGAAAATATAAAGCAAAATTATAAGAGTTAAATTCTAAATATGAACATTTTCGAGTTGTTGATTTGTTTAGAAATTAGTGTTTGAATCTTAGTGCTTTTACTTAAAGGGGGCATTATGAAAGTCCTGGTTGTTGGCGGCGGCGGAAGAGAGCATGGAATTGTCTGGGCCTTAAAAAAAAGTCCTAAAGTTAATAAAATATTTTGTGCTCCCGGAAATCCCGGAATCGGAGAGCTGGCCGAATGTTTAGATATTAAAGTTGATAATATTTCAGGATTGCTGGATTTTGCCAAAAAAGAAAAAATAGATATTACCGTTGTTGGTCCGGAGCTTCCGCTTTCCATGGGCATAGTTGATACTTTTGAAGCAGCCGGATTGAAGATTTTTGGACCAAGCCGGGAAGCCGCACTGCTGGAGGCGAGTAAATCATTTGCTAAAGAATTCATGCGTAAGTTCTCTATTCCCACGGCAAAATACGAGATTTTTTATGAGACCGAAAAGGACGAAGCAATAAAGTACATTGAAAAAGAAGGAGCTCCCATAGTAATCAAAGCAGACGGGCTTGCGGCAGGTAAAGGTGTTATAGTTGCAATGACAAAAGCAGAGGCCATTACCGCGGTAAAAGAAATAATGGAAAGTAAAGTATTTGGTTCTGCTGGAAAAAAAGTTGTTGTCGAGGAGTTTCTGGAAGGTGAGGAGCTTACCCTTCTTTGTTTTGTAGACGGAATGACTGCTATCCCGATGGTTTCATCTCAGGATCATAAAAGAGTTTTTGACGGAGATCAGGGACCAAATACCGGCGGCATGGGGGCGTACTCTCCTGCGCCTGTATTGATAAAACCATTAGAAAATGATATAATAAATAAGATTTTGTACCCTACTGTCCTTGGAATGCATTCCATTGGCAAGGCGTATAAAGGTGTGCTTTATTTGGGTATTATTGTCACAAAAGCAGGTCCGAAAGTAATAGAATACAATGCGAGATTCGGCGACCCGGAGACACAGGTTGTCCTTCCTCGTTTAAAGACTGATTTAATTGACATAATAATCGCTACCATAGAAGGAAAATTAGATACATTTACGATAGAATGGGAGTCCAAAACTGCGGTTTGCGTAGTTATGGCATCCGGAGGGTATCCCGGAAAATACAAAAACGGTGAAGTCATAACCGGTATTAAAAATGCTGAAAAACTGGGAGATGTAACGGTTTTTCACGCCGGGACAGAGTTAAGAGACGGAAAACTTGTTACGAACGGCGGAAGAGTTCTCGGGATTACTGCAACCGGTCCTGATTTGAGAAAAGCTGTAGATAAAGCGTACCGGGCTGTTTCTTTAATAAATTTTAAAGGTGCTCAGCACCGTAAAGATATAGCAAACAGAGCATTTAACAGATAGAATAAATAACAAGTAAAAATGA
>JAPLKO010000018.1 GCA_026388015.1 Candidatus Firestoneibacteriota bacterium
CGCGCAGGAGCAACTCCTGAAATAAGGATGTTTAGGAGGCTTCCCCGCTTTGGAAACACAGAAAACGCTGTTTTTACCCGCTGCATCCGGAAATTTTCGGAACTGCCTTTTCCGCTGCTTCCGATATTTGATATGAAAGAGGTGAAAAAAATACTGGTCATTAAAACCAGAGGTATAGGGGACACGGTGCTTTCAACTCCTCTTTATACAAATATTAAGAGTTATTTTAAAGCGGCGCGTATAACCTGTGTGGCTAATCCGGCAAGCAGTGAAATCCTTAAAAGCAATTTGAATGTTTCTAAGGTTATAGAATATAAAGGTTTCTTTTTAACAGTATTTAAGATACTTTTGGCCGGTAAATTTGACGTGGTTATTTGTCCGCAGGCAAGTTTGAGGACAGCGCTTTTGGCTCTGGCTTCAAGGTCGCAATTTAGGGTTGTAAATAACCATAACGGACGAAATTATTTTAGTTCGATAAGAGTCCGCAAACCCGAAGAGTACGAAGATGCAATAGACAGAGATTTGGATTGTTTGAGAGCTTTCGGAATTCCGGCTAAAGACAAAAAAGTGAAACTGTTTTACAATGAAAGAAAAGTTCCGGACATTTTTGGTGTTGATTTTCGGGGAAAAGAAAAAATAATCGGTATAAGCGTGTCTGCCAGCCGTTTAAACAAAATGTGGTTTAATGAGCGCTTTGCGGAGCTTGCAGATAAGCTGATCAATGATTATAATTACAAAGTAATATTTATAGATGATCCCACAAACCCCGAGGCTTTGAAGCAAGTTCTAAGCTTTATGAAAAAAAAACCGCTTATTTATAGCAATCGAAATGTAAAGATAATTATGGGCCTTATTTCTAATTTTAGCGTCTTTGTCGGGAATGATTCAGGGTTATTGCATATTGCTGCAGCTCTTTCGGTTCCGTCTGTGGCGATTGTAGGACCGGAAGAGGCGGATATATTTCATCCGTACAGCGAAAAAGACCGTCATTTTGTGCTCAGTGCGGAGCTGGAATGCAAACCCTGCTGGAAGAAAGAATGCGCTGTTCCGCTTTGTCTGGATGCAATATCTGTGAAAGAGGTGCTAAAAGCAGTTTTGAAGGCGGTAAAATGAAAGTAAAAATCAGCGCCGTAATAATAACAAAAAATGAAGAACATAATATTGTTGACTGTCTGCAAACATTGGATTTTGCGGATGAAATAATAGTTGTTGATTCCGGAAGTAATGATAAAACCGTAGTGTTTGCAAAAAAATATACAAAAAAAATATTTACCTGGAATTGGGCGGGTTATGCGGCGCAAAAGAATTACGGAGTATCAAAAGCTAAGAATGACTGGATATTTAGTATTGATGCAGACGAGAGAGTCTCGGAAGAATTAAAACAAGAGCTTGTGAGTCTGGATTATAATAAGGAAGGGTATTTTGTGCCTCTTAAAAACTATTTTTTAGGGAGATGGCTAAGATACGGAGGACAGTATCCTGATTATCATTTAAGATTGTTTAAAAAAAGTAAAGGAAGTTTTGTTTACGGAGAAAAAGAAGTGCATGAGACGGTGAATATTAATAAAAACAAGACCGGTAAAATTAAATACCCGCTGCTGCATTATTCCTATAATTCTATTTCGGCGTATTTTCATAAGTTTAACTCTTACACCAAGCTTGAGGCTCTGGGTAGATTTCAGAGAAATATTAAACCCGGCTGGTACGGCATATTTATCAGACCTTTGCTGATATTGTTTAAGTGGTATGTTCTTAAATCAGGTTTTAGGGACGGGATGAGAGGTTTTATTTTTCATACACTTTCAGCCTTCTATATATTTTCATCGGAACTTAAACTATTTGAAATGTACAGGTTTAACAAAAAGGAAATTAAATGGAGAAGCTGAATTATCTGCCGGTCTTGATGTATCATAATATTATTGATAAAACTTCTGTAAAAGTCAGCAATAATTATTGTATTGAACCGCGGCAGTTTGAGAGGCAGATGGATTATCTGGTTGAAAAGGGGTATAACTGCATAAACTGTGAGGACTTGGAGAATATACTTCAGGGCCGCATAGAAGTTCCTGAAAAACCTATCATGATAACATTTGATGACGCTTATAGCGAGACTTTGAATAATGTTGTTCCGCTGCTTGCCGCCAAAAAAATAAAAAGTGTTTTTACGGTTGTTACAGGCTATATTGGCCGGGAAAGCAGCTGGGAAAAAGAAAATAGCTCATATCTTACGGCAACAGAAGACCAGATTAAAAAACTCGCCGGTCCGCTGGTTACTTTTGAATCGCATACAAAAAAACACCTGCATCTTGCCGGGCTAAGCCTTAGCGAGGCGGAGAAAGAACTGGTTAAATCAAAAGAGTTTCTGGAAAGTATTACAGGTCGTAAAGTAAGGGCAATATTCTATCCCTATGGCAGTTATAACGAGAACGTGAAGCGGCTGGCTGCTAAAGCCGGCTATCTGTTTGGCTTTGTAATAGCTTCTTCCAAGAAGACTGTAATTCAGGATCTTTTTGAAATACGGAGAGTATACATGAAACCGTCTGACAGTCTGTCAGATTTTAAAAGAAAAATAGCACCCTGGTATATTTGGTATCGCGGGCGCAGGGAAGTTTTTAGAGCTGTGGGGAGCCGATGAATAAGATAGGCGTGTTTCTAGACCGTGACGGGACTTTAAATCTGGAAAAAGAGTACTTGTCTGACCCTGCCGGATTGGAGTTGTATCCCGGAGCGGCAAAGGCAGTAAAAGAACTCAACAAATTAAAGCTTCCCGTAATTCTTGTGACAAATCAGTCCGGCATTGGACGCAAAATGTTTACAGAAAAAACACTATTAAAGATACATCAAAAACTTGCAAAGATGCTGGATATTGAAGCAGGGGCCAGGCTTGACGCTTTTTATTTCTGCCCTCACTCTCCTGAAGAGAAATGCCGTTGCCGAAAACCAAAGCTTGGGATGGTAGAAAAAGCGGCATCTGAAATGGATATTAATCCAAAGGTGTCATATTTTGTAGGAGACAAAATTGCGGATATTAAACTTGGAAAAAATGCAGGCGGTAAGACAATTCTTGTCCAAACCGGTTACGGAAAAGAAGAAGAAAACAAAATGAAGGAAAAACCTGATCATATTGCCAAGAATTTACTTGCTGCGGTAAAATGGATAAAAAAGGATGTTGCGGCCGGATGAAAACTTTTCAAAAAGAGGAAATTAAGAGAATTCTGGTGGTTAGACTGAGGTTTATTGGCGATGTCCTGCTAACGACGCCGCTTCTTAAGAATCTAAAAACCGCTCTCCCTGAAGCCAAAATATATTATATGACGGAAAAAGCTCCCGCGCGGATATTAGACTGTAATCCTAATGTTACAGGAACAATTGAATTGGAAAAAGGAAGTATTTTGGAAATGCTCAGAACTGTAAAAAAAATAAGAATGCTGAAATTTGACCTGGCAATAGATATCTTTGGCAATCCGAGAAGTTCTCTTCTTACGGCTTTTAGCGGAGCAAAATACAGGGCAGGATGGCAGGTGCGGGGTCGAAGCAAAGGCTATAATATTATTCTTCCTCCTTCAAAAGCCAAAAGCAGCGCACTTAAAGTATATGAGGATGTTTTGGCCTCGCTGGGCTTTAATACTCCTTGTAAACACACTGAATTATTCTTAACAAGTTGCGAGAAGGCAGAAGCGGAAAAATATTATTCGGTTAAGGGTATTTTGAAAAATGACAGAATAATAGGCCTGCAGCCCGGGGCCAGCTGGCCGGCAAAAATATGGAAAAAAAAGGGTTTTGCTGCTTTAGGGGACAGGCTTCATAAAGAGGGTTACAAAATAGTGCTTTTTGGAGGGCCGAAGGACCGGCACACTACCAAAGAAGTGTATGAACTTATGAAAACAAAACCAATACTTGCGAACGGTGGCAGTTTAAGGGCCGATGCCGCTTTAATAGAAAAATTAAATTGTTTTGTTACTAATGACCACGGGCCTATGCATATTAGCGTGGCGGTAGGAACTCCCTTAGTGGCGGTTTTTGGCCCGGGTGAACCTGAAATATGGTTTCCCTATGAAGATAAGAAATATGTCTTTATACAGAACCGGCAGAAGTGCGCGCCGTGCCGAAAAAAAGAGTGCGAAGATATGAAGTGTATGGAATCTGTCTCTGTGGAACAAGTGTATGAAAAAGTGCGGGCAGTATGCAGATAGAAAAAAAAGAAATTAAAAAAATATTAGTAATACGTTTTAAAGGGCTGGGGGATATATTATTGTCGGTGCCTGCAATTCGCGCTTTAAAAAAAAGCTATCCCGACTCGCATCTTGCAGTTCTTGTAAACAAAGAAGCGGAAGCTGTCCTTTCAGGGCTCGAGTTTATAGATGAATTGGTATTATTTAACAGAACAAAACATAAAGGTGCTTTTGGTTTTCTCGGATTGATGTTTCAGCTGCGAAAAAAGAAATTTGATTTGGTAGTAGATCTTATTTGTTATCCCAAAAGCGCTTTGCTGGCATATTTCAGCGGGGCTAAATACAGAGCGGGCACTCCTTCAAGAGGCAGACGGTATGCCTACAATATTAATGTTGCTGCGCCAAAAAATATTATTTACGCGCCCGAAGTACATCTGCTTGCGGTTAAGAGTGCAGGAGCGGAAATTGCGGACCGGACTCTTGAAATTAGAATCCCCCGGACCGCGGAAGTTATAATAAAAAGTTTTCTGGAAAGGAACGGTCTTAAAGCCGGAGAAGCGATAGGCATAAATCCTTTTACTAATTTTAAAACCCGGGCCTGGGGACTCTCCAAATTTGCAGAACTCTCGGATGCTCTTGTAGAAGCCGGAAATAAAGTGATTCTGCTCTGGGGTCCCGGAGAAGATACTGCCGGATTTCTAAGAATCGCGAAAAAGTCTCTCGTTCTCGCTCCCGAGACCGATATCAAACAGTTGGCGGCTCTGGTAGCGAAGCTGAAGCTTGTTGTAACGACAAACACTTTCACAAAACATATTGCTGCGGCGGTTCAAACACCTGCATTAACAATATATGGCGCGACTAACCCAAAAGCCTGGGAATCGGAAAACTCTCCAAATTCCGGGTATATCTGGGCGGGAGTAGACTGTCAACCCTGCGAGAAGAATGACTGTGCGGATCTCAAATGCCTTAAGAATATTACGGTAAAAGAAGTGCTGGAAAAAACAAAAAGCCTGATAGAATAATTCGAGGTCACTTGACAAAAAGAGAATATATTGCTATAATGGAAACTAAAGAAACTATTAGGGTTTCCGGAGTGCAATGTGAACATAAAAGATAAAATAATAAACTTTTCCAGAGAGCTTTTTCTTTCGTCAGGTTTTTCAGGTACGACGGTAGATGATATTTCGGCGGAATTTGGAATGAGTAAAAAAACTTTTTACAAGATATTTTCTGATAAAAACACTCTTCTTCGTTTCGCAATATTTTCTTTGATTAAGATGACAGAGTCAAAGGTTACAAAAATAATGGCTGACAAAAATACGCCCCTTATTGAAAGATTTAAAAAGCTCAGTGAAACCCTTATTGCAAATTCCTCCAAGATTACTCCTGTTTTTATCCGCGATATGAAAAAGAATGCGCCTGAACTTTGGGAGGAAATCAGCATTAAGCGCAGAGGAATTATCATGAGGGTATTCACACAAGTTATCGAAGAAGGCGTTGAGAGCGGGGTAATCAGAGCTGATTTGGACAAAAAGCTGATAATAATAATCTATCTTGCGGCAATAGAAAATGTAATAAACACGAAGGTACTTTCTGAAATGGAGTATAGTGCGGGAGAAGTATTTAATGTTATTATATCGATGATGTTTCAGGGGGTTTTAACGGATAAGGGCAGAAAAAATCTCGAGAAGTTAAAAGCGTGGGAAAAAAATGCTTAGAATTATGATATTTATGGTATTTGTAATGACAGGCTGCAGCTTTGCTGAAAGCAAATACGATTTTGAAACAGCAAAGAAAGTGCTGCTCGAAAAAAACCGTGAGCTGCTCGGCGCGGCTGAGGCTATAAAAGATGCGGAAGGCAAATTAACCGAGGCGGAGTCCGGGATTTTTCCGAAAATTTCTGTTCTCGGGAGCTATAATTATATCTCCAGTGTTCCGGTAATTCAAATGCCCGCGCCGATAAGCAGAGCTATACAATTCGGAGCCTCTGATAATTGGATATTTAAAGCAACCTTAACACAAACCATATTTGACTGGGGCCGGATGTTTGAAACGTCTGCAATGTATTACAAAAACCTGGAATTTGCAAGGCTGGACCTGGACCAGATAAAAGCTCAGAGCATATTTAATCTGCATCAGACTTTTTATGCCGTTATTCTTGCAAAAAAAATAGTTGAAACGAACGAAGAATCACTCCGTGTATCAGAAGAAAATATGAAAATGGCGGAAAGTCGCTTAAAAGCGGGTGCGGGCTCCTCCTTTGATTTTCTAAGAGCAAAAGTAAGAGTTTCAAGCGTAAAACCAACGGTTGAAAAAAGCCGGAATAACTACGAGCTCGCCAAGAATAGTTTGAAGAACCTTCTGGGCGTTCCATTAAGTGATTCTGTAAAAGTAGAAGGGGATTTTGATGAGGCAGATCCCGGTAATATTGATGTTACAGAAGCCTTAAGAAAAGCTTTTTTTGGGCGCTCTGAAATAAAGAAAGCAGGAAAGCGGAAGGAAATGCTTTTAAAGGCAGTTGCAGTTACGGCAGGAATAGACAAACCGGTGCTATCCGTTAATCTTACTTATAATTATCAGAACCCGTACTATACTCAGTTGTCATTTGTGGAAAACTGGAATGCCGGAGTTATACTGACTGTACCGTTGTTTGACGGCTTTCTAGCTGCTGGAAAGATAAAACAGGCGGAAGCAGCGGTGTCTTCTGCCGAAATCGCAAAGTCTGCAGTAGCAAGTATGGTTGAATTTGACGTAAAACAGTCAATTTTAAACCTTAGTGAAACGAAAGAAAGAATCAAAGCACAAATAGAAAACGTTAATCAGGCAAATGAATATCTTAAAATAGCTCAAGCAAGTTATAATTCAGGAGTAAATACAAATTATGATGTTATGGATGCGCATTTGAGCCTGCTCTCGGCAAAAACAAATCATCTTCAAGCGCTGTTTGACTTCACTATGGCAAAAGCAGCGTACCTTAAGGCTGTTGGAGAGCTTAGATAAATATAAGATTGAAGATTTAAGGAGGATAAATATTATGGATAAGCGCAGGATAATAGTCCCGGTAATAATGGTACTCGGTATTGCAATTTATCTCGGGGTTAAAGGTATCTCTGGCAGTAGCAATGATGCGATTGCAGGATCCGGTACGATTGAAGTCACGCAGGTAGACATCTCCTCTAAAATAATGGGAAAGATAGACAAGATGCCGGTAGAAGAAGGCTCGAGAGTATCAAAAGACAGTCTTATTGTAGAGCTGGCTCACGAGGAGCTGAACGCTCAATTAGCCCAATCAAAAGCCTCTCTGCTGGGGGCAGGCGAAGCAATGTTTCAAGTAAAGACTCAGTATCTTAATGCTTTGGATAATTATAAAAGGGCTGCTCAACTTTTAAAGGCGGGCTCTTATTCAAAACAGCAATTTGAACAAACCGAGACTCAATACAAGGTTTTAGAGTCACAGCTTAAATCCTCGACTCAGATAAAAAACCAGGCGGAGGCGCAGCTGACTTTCATTACTGCTCAGATTAATAATTGTTTTTTAAAAACGCCTATTGACGGAGTGGTGCTCGGTAAAAATGCCGAAGAGGGCGAGATGCTTAGCCCCGGTATGGCGGTGGTAACTATAGGCGATACGGAAAAGCCCTATCTTAAAATATATATTGCCGAGACAGAACTTGGTAAGGTAAAACTGGGGCAGAAGGCCGTGGTAACCAATGATTCCTATCCGGGCAAAAAGTATGAAGGCAAAGTAGTAAATATCGCCTCGCAGTCTGAGTTTACGCCAAAAAACATTCAAACCAGGGACGAAAGAACCAGACTTGTTTTTGCGGTTAAAATACTCCTGAATAATCTTAACGACGAGCTGAAACCCGGTATGCCTGCTGATGCAGTAATCAATGTCAAAGATAATTGAAGTTAAAGATATTATAAAAGAATACGGCGGAACCAAAGTTATAAATAAGGTTTCTTTCTCCGTAAATGAAGGAGAGATCTACGGCATTGTCGGTCCGGATGGCGCGGGAAAGACGACTACAGTAAGGTTGGTTTCGGGAATAATCGATGTAACCTCGGGGGATGTTTCTATTGCAGGTATCGATATTAAGAAAAATATTGAAGCGGCTAGAAATCTTATTGGCTATATGCCTCAACGATTTTCCTTATATGAAGATCTTTCGGTCGAAGAAAACATTAATTTTTTTGCGGACATTTTTGGCATAGAAAAAAAGCAGAGAGCCGGGAGAATAGCGGAACTTTATAAATTTAGTCATCTGGAAAAATTCAAAGACCGTCAAGCTCAATATTTGTCCGGCGGTATGCAAAAAAAACTTGCTCTGACCTGCGCTCTAATTAATTTTCCGAAAATATTGATTTTAGATGAGCCAACAATAGGCGTGGATCCTTTATCCAGGCAGGAGTTGTGGGAGATGCTTGCAGAGCTTAATAAAAACTCAAAGATAACTATTCTGGTAACAACAAATTATATGGATGAGGTTAGCCGCTTTGATCGAGTTGCTTTAATTTACAAAGGCAGGTTTATCTCCGAAGAAAACCCGAAGGCAAAAAACGGGGCTTTTGAAGAATATTTCATAGAAAAAATTCAGGGATTAGAAAAATGATTGCCAATAGTCCATATTCCGTACAGGCAGATAAATTGGCTAAAACGTTTGGAAAGTTTACGGCCGTTAATGGCGTAAGCTTTAAAGTAAAGCAGGGCGAGATATTTGGTTTTATAGGTCCAAACGGCGCCGGCAAATCAACAACAATAAGAATGCTTTGCGGAATTCTGGCTCCTTCAGCCGGAAAAGCCAGCGTTGCCGGTTTTGATGTTGATACGGAAGCTGATAAAATAAAGGAAATCATCGGTTATATGTCTCAGAAATTTTCTTTGTATAATGACCTTACAGTGCAGGAGAATATTGAGTTTTTTGCGGGAATCCATGATGTTTCTTCTTTAGGGCTGGCGGAAAGAGGAAAAGCTATACTTGAGATGTCAGGGCTAAGAGGCAGAGAAAAAACATTAACCTCGCTGCTCTCAGGAGGCTGGCGCCAGCGTTTGGCGCTGGGTTGCGCAATAATACACAGGCCAAAAGTGCTATTTTTGGATGAGCCCACTGCAGGCGTAGACCCTTTATCTCGAAGGGATTTTTGGAAACTAATAAAAAAACTGGCTGCCGAAGGCACTACTGTATTTGTAACCACGCATTATATGGATGAGGTGGAAAACTGTAACCGTCTGGCGCTCGTTTATGCGGGAGATATAATTGCGATGGGGAGCCCTGCTGAGCTAAAAGCAGAGAAAAACATTAATAGTCTTGAAGAATTATTTGTTTCTTCTATAAGAAATTATGTTACCGAGAAAAGTAAGAGTGCGCTATGAACTCTAAAATATACGCCATAATGAAAAAAGAGATGCTGCATATAATAAGGGATCCGAGATCCCTGTTTATGGCTATCGGTATGCCTGTTATTTTCATAATACTCTTTGGCTATGCAATAAATATGGATATAGATAACGTGAAAATAATTGTATGCGACCACGATAAGACAGCAAAGAGCCGGGAGTATGTCTCCGGTTTTGTAGCCAGCGGTTACTTTAAGATTATTAAATACACGGACAGAGAAAATGATTTGGTGCTTTCTCTTGATAAAGGGGAGACAAAAGCCGGGATTCTTATTCCTGTCGGTTTTTCTGATAAACTGTCCAGGAATAAACAGGCCAAAATTCAAGTTCTGGTTGACGGCGCGGATACAAACAGTACAAATATTGCCGTAGGCTATGTGCGAGGACTCTCTTTTCTTTACACGGCAAAACTTACGGTGGAGGCGCTTAATAAAAACGGAATGGCAAAGATCCGGCAGACTCCGGGAATAGAGTCCAACATAAAAATATTCTACAACCGCGAGATGAAAAGCCGTAATTTTATTATTCCGGGACTTATTGCCGTCATAATGAGCGTTATCATGGGGATACTAACTTCTTTGACTATAGTAAGAGAGAAGGAGAAAGGGACTTTTGAACAATTGATAGTGACACCGATAAAACCTTATGAGGTTATGATAGGCAAGATAATCCCCTACTGGGTTCTTGGAATGTTTGATATGCTCCTGGTCGTTCTCGTAGGCACTCTGGTTTTCGGTGTTCCGCTCACCGGCAATTTATTCTTACTGTTCTTTATGACCGGCATCTTCGCATTTTCAGGCCTTGGTGTAGGACTTGTTGTGTCAACTCTGGCCAATACCCAGCAAGTGGCCAATCAGGTTGCTATGCTTATTTCTTTTTTACCGGTATTTATATTGTCGGGATTTATGTTTCCAATCAAAAGTATGCCTGTTCTCATTCAGGCGGTTACCGTTATCGTCCCTGCAAAATATTTTCTTCTGGTTTTGCGGGGGGTATTTTTAAAAGGAAGCGGACTTTTTGCCCTACTTTTTGAGTTTTTTGTGCTTTCGGTTTTTGGTTTTTTATTCATGCTTCTTGCCGCAAAAAAATTCAAGAAAAAACTAAAGTGAGAAATATATGAAAAAAATACTCAATCTTGCCAAAAAAGAGTTCATACAGACTTTCAGAGATAGAAAAATGCTTCCAATTATTTTTGTTGCTCCGGTACTGCAGCTGATAATTTTGGGATTTGCGGTTACTACGGATGTAAAGCATATCTATCTGTCGGTCATTGACAGGGATAACTCGGCTGAAAGCAGGGAAATTGTTGGAGCTGCCTTAAACAGCGGCTATTTTGATATTAAAATAAGTCCGAAAAAAGAAAGTGAAATAGAAGAAATATTTAAAGCCGGTAAGACAGACTTCGTTCTCTATTTTCCTCCGGAATACAGCAAAAACATTAAAATGAACAAGAAGGCTGCTTTTCAGATAATTGCCGATGGCAGCGATGCAACTCTTACAGGAATAGGGTTTAATTATCTTAACGAAATTGTACAGGAAAAGAATAAGCAACTTCGGGATTCAATAATGAATAAAAGGGCCGGCCTGTCCGGCAAAAGCATCTCTTTTCCACAGGTTATTCCCGAGGTCAGAGTAATGTATAATCCCGGGCTAAAAAGCGCAAATTATATGGTTCCTGGGGTCATGGCCTTAATCCTTACGCTGATGACCATGCTTCTAACCTCCATGTCCATCACTAAAGAGAAAGAGAACGGAACGCTGGAACAGCTTGTTGTCTCACCCCTAAAGCCCTATGAAATAATATTTGGTAAAACACTCCCGTTTATTATAATTGGAATGATTGACGTGGTTCTTGTGATAGCCGGAGGAATAATTGTATTTAATATACCTGTGCTCGGCAGTCTTTGGCTCCTGGCAGTATGTTCTCTGATATTTATAATGAGCACCCTGGGCATCGGTTTGTATATCTCCACTATTTCCCGGACGCAGCAGCAAGCGATGCTGACGACATTTATAGTGATCTTTCCTGCGATGATTCTTTCTGGTTTTGTATTCCCGGTTACAAATATGCCGGAACCGGCGCAGTACATAACTTATTTTATCCCCCTGAGGTATTATTTAACGATAATCAGAGGAATAGTGCTTAAGGGGAACGGTCTTGATATCCTCTGGCCGGATATTCTTGCGCTGGCAGCTTTTGGTCTAATAATATTTACGTTAAGCTCTTTAAGATTCAGAAAAAAATTAGGATAGTGAATGAAGCACAAAGAGTCAGCTTTTTAAGTTCTGCAAGAGCAGGCAGCAAAACGACCCGAACTGATCCAAAAAAAATATTGACTTACTGAATTAACTGAAGTAATATACTCTTATGATGCTCAAGGGGAGATCATTTATATACCTTTCTATTGCAATATTTTTCGTATTTCTATTTTTCTTTAATCTGCTTTGTGCTTTTGTAGCTGCCGCGCTGACCTTTGGCTTTCCCAAATATCTTAACTATAAAAAGCAAAGACTTATTAAAGAGAAATTTACGGCGCAGCTTCTGGAGGGCGTGGAATTAATTGCAGGATCTCTACGTTCCGGCATGACTTTTCAACAGGCAGTGGCGTATCTTGTGAAAGAACTGCCTCAACCTTTAGCCGGAGAGTTTAAAGAATTACAGGATAAGATTATGCTGGGGAGCAGCGTGGAGAATTCTCTTCTTGATCTTAGTCAAAAGCATAAAGACAACAGCCTCGATTTGCTCGTTACCTCCGTAATAATCTCCAGAGAAACCGGAGGCAATCTGGCCGAGGTGCTCTCCAAGGTATCCTTAAATATGCGGGAGAATGCAGGCTTAGAAGGACAGATTAAAACGCTTACGGCCCAGGGAAAACTTTCCGGGCTTATTGTCGGCGCGCTTCCGTTTGTTCTTCTTATTTTTCTGTACTTTATTGACCGGGAGCTGATACTTCCTATGTTCACAACTTTACCGGGTATGGCTTTATTGATACTTGCTTTGATAATGGAGTTGACCGGCGCTTTGATTATTAAAAAAATAACTGATATAGAGTATTAGGCGGTTAAAATGTTAGCGGCAATAATTATGCTCTTTAGTACTGCGATATTTTTAATAATTCGAGAGCTGCAAAAAAAATACAATTCAGCGCTGGTGGCCAGAAGGGCTCTTAATATTAAGAGTATTAAAATACCGGGTAGGACAGAATTATTTAAGATTATGATAAAAACAATAGCGCGGCTGAACTCAAAGCTTCCTGTGGAAAATTACCGCAAAAAAATACAGAACAAACTCATAGAGTGCAAAGCCGTTAATGACTATACGCCTGATGAATACTTGGCCTACAAAGAAGTAATGATTTTAGGCGGAGGCATTATTTATATGGCGCTTTTTGGAGGCGTTGATTTGTATTTTGCGGGGATTCTTTTAGGCCTAAGCATATATCCTGATCTTCAGTTAAGAGAGAAAAAAGAAAAGTATGAAAAAGACGTCCTGCGAGAACTTCCATTTTTTCTGGATGTACTTGCCGTCTGCGTAGAGGCCGGCTTGACTTTTGATAATGCTATTATGAAATATCTCTCAAAAGCCAAACCCTCGGTTTTAAGGGGTGAACTGGAAAAATATATTAAGGATGTGAAAATCGGAAAACAAAGGTCTGAAGCTCTAAAAGATATCTCCCTTCGAATAAATCTGCAAGACTTTTCCTCTTTTATTTCCTCAATTACTCAATCCGAAAGATTGGGTACGAGTATTGCGAGCACTCTTCGGCTCCAAACTCAACAAATCCGTGTAAAAAGAGTTCAGAGAATAGAAAAACAAGCCCGTCAAGCTCCGGTCAAACTTATGCTGCCTCTTATTCTGTTCATTTTTCCTGTAATATTCATCGTTATTTTTGGGCCTATTGTAATACGCTTGGTAAAGGCTTTGTAAAGTTTCTAAATAAGACCGCAAACGATATTGAATATTTGCGTCACATATGAGACTTTTCGCCTTTGCATTTCAGACTATTGCAATTAGCTGTCTTATCTGATATCATATGAAATTAATACCAGCCGTAATGTAAAAGTGAATAATGTTTTTTTGGAGAACATTAATGAAAGAGGACGAACTGCAGGAATTATTAGAAAAGGCCAATAGCTCCCTGCAAAAAGGAAATAAGGATCAGGCGATTTCTCTTTATGAGGAGATTGTTCTCAGCGATCCGGAAAATGCTTTAGCGCATATGCGTCTAGCGGAGCTTTATGCCGAAAAAGGCTTAAAGGAAAAAGCTTTGGACGAACTTCTCCTTCTGGGTAATGCTTATTATGAAAGCCGGCTTTTTAAAAATGCGCTTAAGTACTTTCTAAAAGTACTGGAACTTGATCCCGTGCAAATTGATACAAGAATAAAAGTCGCTGATATATACAATAATGATGAGCTGGAGAGTAAAGCAAAACTGGAGTATATTGCAATCGCGGAATATTATTTGTCTGCGAATAATCTAAAAAAAGCTAAAGAATATGCAAAAAAGGCAATTGAATTAAAAAGTCTGGAAGCTCTATACGTTCTGGGACGGATACAATATACACAAGGTATGTTTAAGGAGGCCGCTGTCTCGCTGGAAACTCTTACAAAAATTAAAATAAATCACGTTGCGGCCCTTTTGTGTTTGGGCTGCTCATATGTAGGTGATAGTAGATATTATGAAGCGGTTGTGGTCTTCAAAAAAGTTTTAAGATTGGAGCACGAGAATATCGAAGCTTTAAAGGGTTTGATAGATGCCTATGCCGGAAAAGGTTCATCTTTAGAGGCGATAGGCTATTACCTGAAAGGCATAGACCTCATGACTAAGACAAAGGATTTTGACGGTGCAATCAAAATCAGCTTGAAGTTTATTAAAAGTTACCCGGCCGAGGCGGAAGGATATGCGAAATTAGCGGAAGTGTATGAAGCGAAAGGGATGAAGAAAGAAGCCGGAGATTATTACAAGCTGGCAGGAAATTATTACCAAAAGCAAAAAGCAGCGGCCAAAGCGGAATATTATAATGAAAAAGCAGAGTTTCTCGGGAAAAATATTCCTTCTTCAGCGCCTGCGCCAAGACTAAAAGAAAGAAGAAAGACCGTAGAAACCGGCGGGGGAAGAAGGAAAAATACCAGAAGGAAATCATAAAAAGTTGCGTAATAAAATATTATAAAATAATTAGAAAATGAAAAAGCGCGGTACTGGAGAGTTTTAATGAGTGAAGAAGAACTGCAAAAACTATTAGAAGCTGCCAATAGCGTCCTTCAAAAAGGTGATAAAGCTAAAGCTCTTTCTCTATATGAAGAGATTGTTATTAAAGATCCGAATAATGCGGAAGCTCATATGCGCCTGGCAGATCTTTATGCCGAAAAAGGCTTAAAAGAAAAAGCTTTGACAGAGCTTCTTCTATTGGGCAATGCTTATTATGAAAGCCGGCTTTTCAAAAACGCGCTTAAGTATTTTCAAAAAGTCCTTGAGCTGGATTCACTGCAAATTGAAGTCAGAGTAAAAGCCGCTGAAATATATGTTAATGAAGATATGGAAAGGGAAGCAAAACTCGAGTACCTTGCAATCGCGGAACATTTTCTTTCCGCCAATGAGCTGAATAGAGCTGAAGAATATGCCAAAAAGGCCATCGAATTAAAAAGTCTGGAAGCTCATTATATTATGGGTCTTATATATTTCAACAGGGGCATGTTTAGAGAGGCAGCAGTTTCTCTGGAAATTCTTACAAAAATAAAAGTAAATCATGTAGGAGCTCTCCTGCATTTGGGGCATTCTCATGTAAATAGCGGCAAGTTTGCGGAAGCGGCAGCTGTTTTTGAAAGAGTGTTAAAAGCAGAACCTGACAGTATTGAGGCCTTAAAGGGTTTGACGGATTCTTTTGTCAGGAAAGGATCGGCCGCAGAGGCAACCGGTATTTATATTCAAACCATAGATGCAATGCTCAAGGCAAGGGTCTTGAGTGATGCAATTGAATTTGGCCTGGAATTCGTTAAGGGCTCTCCGACAAACCCAGAAGGACATATAAAATTAGCGCAAGTTTATGAAGCTAAAAGTATGACGAAAGAAGCTGCAGCTGCGTACAAACTTGCCGGAAATTATTATTTAAAGCAAAGGGCCGAGACAAAAGGCAAAGAAGCGCTTGACAAAGCTGCTCTGCTTGAAAAAATAACATCAGTAGTTCCTCCGGCTCCTTCTCCGGCCGTTCAAAAAGAAACAGTTACAAAAGCTCCGCCTGCAGGGTTTGGACAAAAAGAAGCAGGGAAGGCAAAAGAGATAATTATTGAGAGAACGAGTGTTTTTCCCAAGCAGCAAATCAAAGCTAAAACTGATCCGCTGATACAAAGTTTTATTAATGATACGGCAGATAAGTCAACAATAGAAAAAAAAGAGACAGCTGAATTTTCTGCCATTTTAAAAACCGAGGCAAAGGAAGAGACTGGGCCATTACAAGAAATTAAAGGAGAGATTGACGAACTCTTTGCTCTGTCTGACAAGCACATGAAAGACGGGTTTTATGAAAAAGCGATAGAATTATACAGGGTTATTCTTAAGAAAGAATCCAGAAATAACATCGTAAGACAAAAACTGCATCAGGCCTACCTTTTGCTGGCGCAGCAGGAAGAAGAAATAGTTGTTGCTAATGAGGATGTGAAGAAAATTTCTTCGAAAGAAAAGAAAAATAAAATATCCTACCTTTAGCTTAAATCGGAGCGCAAAATCCTAACCCGGCATAAAGCCAAGTAAAATATAGATTCAAAATAAAAAAGGTCCCTTGTATTTGCGGGACCTTTTTTTAACTGGTGCGGTTAAATTACTCCTAATTCTTTACCTATTTTCTTGAATTTATCCAGAACAAACTCCATTTCTTCGGCTGTGTGGGTGGCCGTATAACTGGTTCTGATAAGAGCTTGACCCTGCTGTACGGCGGGTGATACCACCGGATTGACAAACACGCCTTCCTCTTCCAGCCTTTTCCCCATTTTGTAGCATTTAAAATCATCGCCGATGAAAATGGGGATGATGGCGGATTCTGTATCTCCGGTTTTGAAACCCATAGACTTGAAGTTTTTTAACATCATTCTTGTTATCTTCCAGAGATTCTCGCGCCTTTCAGGTTCGTTTTGTATTATCTCAAGAGCAGCAAGTACTGAACCGACATTTGCCGGCGGTATAGAAGCCTGGAACATCTGGGCTCTGGAAGTGTGCTTAATATAATTAATTGCTCTCTCAGTAGAGGCGATATATCCGCCTATAGAAGCAAAGGACTTAGAAAAAGTACCCATAACCAGATCAATTTTATCTTCTACACCGAAATGTTCTCCGACGCCGCGCCCGTTCTTACCAAAAACACCTACAGAGTGAGCATCATCCACCATTACTCTTGCTCCGTATTTAGCTGCTATTGCGCAAATTCCCGGAAGGTTAGCCAAATCACCTTCCATAGAAAATACTCCGTCAACGACTATAAGTTTACCTGCCTTAGGTTCGGCGCGCGCTATCAATCTTTCCAGGTCTTGCATATCATTATGTTTGAATTTGACCGTCCGGGCGAAGGATAACCGCGTACCGTCAATAATCGAGGCATGATTTGTTCTATCACAAAAGATCAGATCATCTTTGCCGGCTATTGAGGAAACTACGCCTACATTGGTTGTAAACCCTGTGGAATAGAGAAGAGAGGCTTCTTTACCGAGGAATTTAGCTATTGCGGCTTCACATTTTACATGGAGGTCAAGGGTTCCATTTAAAAATCTGGAGCCCGAGCAGCCGGTTCCGTACTTTCTGATTGCCTCTATTGCTGCTTCTTTTACTTTTGGATGACTTGTCAGACCCAGGTAGTTGTTGGAACCTATCATAATAAGTTTTTTACCTTGATACATTACTTCCGTATCCTGGCCTGATTCCAGTACTCTGAAGAACGGGTAAAGACCTGCTTCTTTTACCTGGTCGGCAGCCGTAAAGTTTCGGCATTTTTCGAATAGATCACCTTTCTTTGTGCCGGTGGGGATAATATATTCATCTCCAACATTAGCGATTCTGGCTGCCTTTAATTTTACTTTGAGGCTTTGTTTTTTATAAATATCCTTTACGCTCTGCCCCAATCTTTTTATGCCGACAGCCTCCCCTTTGTGTTTTCTCATCTTGCGAAGACGCCGGAAAGCTTTCATTTTATTCATTACCATAAAATTCTCCTTTTTTGGCCGAAAACGATATCGGCAAATAGTTCAACACTTTAGTTGCGGGAAAAATATCTGCTTCAACAATCCCGCTTTATTGTGCTATAATTTAATAGTCAGCAGAATATATATTATAAATCCATATATTGAGAAAGTCAATTACAATCTAAAGACAATCATGGGATGTAAAAATGCGCTTAAAGGGAAAAAACATTTTTGTAACCGGTGCAAACGGTTTTGTCGGCTCTTTCCTCGTCGAAAGTCTTCTTAAAGAAGGCGCTATTGTAAAGTGTCTGGTAAGAAAAAGCGGTAATTTAAGGTGGCTCAAGGATTTGCAGATAAACTACATTTTTGGAGACATTACAGAGCCTGAAAGCCTGAAAGGCGCTCTCAAGGACATTGATTATGTTTTCCATATCGCGGCGTTAAAACATAGTGTAAAAAAAATGGATTATCTGCGGGTGAACCTTCAGGGAACAGAAAATCTTTTAGAAGCGGCTAAAAAAGAGTCTGGTAATCTTAAAAAGTTTATTTTCTTAAGCAGTATGGCTGTTATGGGCTATTCCGGCAAAGCGAAGCCGCTTTGCGAACAAGATGCATGCCGGCCCTTGACCTTTTATGGCGAAAGTAAAATGAAAGCTGAAAAAGCGGTTCTGGCCTATAAAAACGAATTTCCGGTTACTATTTTACGACCCCCTGCGGTTTACGGACCTAAAGATGAAGATGTCTATGCAATGTTTAAGGCTGTAAAGATGGGGATACGTCCCGTCTTTGGTCTGGGTAAAAAACATATAAGTATGATTTACGTATCTGATTTGGTCGAGGCCCTTCTTCTTTCGGCGCTTACCCCGAAGGCTGACGGCAAAACCTATATTATTGCCGAAGACAGGTGTTATTCCTGGAAAGAAATACAGGATACGCTGGTTGCGATACTTAAGGTCAAAGCAGTTACGGTGAAGATCCCCAAAGCTGTGCTTTTTACGGCTGCATTTTTCGCGGAGTTGTTCTCAAAAACCACAGGCGTGAATCTTTTACTTACGACGCAAAAAGTAAAAGAGATGACAGGGGACTGGGTCTGTGATATTTCATTGGCAAAAAAAGATCTCGGTTTTAAACCGGATTATTGCCTGGAGAAGGGACTTAAAGAAACGGTAAGATGGTATAAAGATAATAAATGGCTTTAGGCCGAGGCGCGGCAAAAGAAAATATATTATTATTTTGTTGTACCGTCTTGGTGAGGCGGTCAAGCTAAACAAGGAGGCTTGGTAAAATGGAAGAGAAAATGAGTGAAAAGGAAATATTCAAAATTATGTTTATGCAGCTTGTTTATACCTTGCAAAATGCGGCCGTGATGCAGCTCGGGAAGATGATGAACCCTGCGACAAACAAGATCGAGAAAAATCTGGCCCAGGCTAACTCGACCATAGAAATGCTTCGAATGCTAAAAGCCAAGACGGTCAATAATCTGGAAAAAGAAGAGCAGGATATGCTGGATCAGGTCGTCTTCACGCTGGAGCTTAATTATGCCGATGAAGTGGAGAGAGAAAAGAAAAATCAGGAGAAAAAACCGGATGTTGACAAACCAGTTGAATAGCAAGTTGATAGCTTTGCTTGAGGGGATTTTTGGAAAGGAAAGAGTTAAGACCTCAAAAGAAGAGCTTATCTCTTATTCTTACGATGGGTTTATTAAAGAGTGTCTCCCGGAAGCCGTTGTTTTTCCGTTAGAAACCGAAGAGATAGGACAGCTTGTAAAACTGGCAAACGAACATAGGTTTTATCTTACTTCAAGGGGTTCCGGTACAAATCTTTGCGGTTCTTCTGTTCCCAAAAAAGGCGGAGTAGTTGTCTGTTTTACGAAGATGGAAAAAATTCTTGAAATAAACACAGCAGACCGCTATGCCGTTGTCCAGGCAGGCAAGATTCTTGAGGATTTGCAGAAAGATCTGGAAGGAACCGGTCTCTTTTATCCTATAGATCTCGGGTCCAGCCGTATTGCAACTATAGGCGGAGCCGTAGCTCTTAATTCCGGCGGTATGAGAGCTTTAAAATACGGAGTTACACGGGATTATATCCTGGGCTTGAAAGTTGTTTTACCCGACGGCCAGGTTATTAAAACCGGAGTTTTAACCAAAAAAAATGTTGTCGGTTATGACTTAAATTCGCTCTTTTGCGGGTCAGAAGGAACTTTGGGCATAGTAACGGAAGTTACAGTAAAATTAATGATAAAACCCAAGAATACAAAAGTACTTCTTAATCATTATCAGGATATCGGGAATGCTTGTACCGCCGTAAATGAAATAATGGCGAGCGGGATAATTCCGACAGCTCTGGAACTGGCGGACAATCTTGTCATAAATGCTGTCGAGGAATATGTCAAAATAGGTTTGAAAAAAGATGCTGCTGCTTTCCTGCTTATCGAATTGACCGGAGACAAAGAACAGGTGGAGCGGGATTCGAAAGTAATCGAAGCTATCTGCAAAAAAAATAATCCTTCAAGGTTTGAGATTTCTAAAAGCGCGGAAGAAAGCGAAAAGCTGTGGCTGGCAAGAAAGAGCGGTTTTGGGAGTATGGCGAGGTACAAACCCGTGTGCATTGCGGAGGATGTAACCGTACCGGTATCCCGTCTTGCGGAAACAATAACTTTGATACATGAGCTGGCAAAAAAGCACGGAGTACTGCAGGGACTTCTTGCGCATGCAGGCGACGGTAATTTGCATCCCCACTTTCTGTTAGACAGTAAGGAAGAGGAAAACAAAGCGGATGCGATTATGGATGAATTAATGCCGTTTATAACCGGCATAGGCGGGACTATTTCGGGAGAACATGGCGTCGGAATAGGAAAAAAGAAATTTCTACACTACCAGCTGGAAAAAAGCCAGTTAGACTTGATGAGAAGAATTAAGAAATTATTTGATCCGGAAGGCGTCTTGAATCCCGGAAGCTTTTTGGATTAAAAGATGCAAACACCTGATTATTGGAGTCTTTTTAAAGGCGGGCCACGGTTATGAAAGAAACGGCTAAAATCGCCGACAGTTGTTTAAAATGCGGGTTTTGTCTTAATGCTTGCCCTGTTTATAAAGAGCTTAGAGAAGAAATTGTTTCTCCCCGCGGCAAATTAAGACAAATTAAAGCGTTTACCGCCGGGGAACTGCCGTCAGATAAAATTATCAGAAAAGTTCTAAAGAATTGTCTGATGTGCGGTTCTTGTTTCAAAAACTGCCCCAGTTCTCTCGCTACCCCGCACGCAATACAAAAACTCAGAGAGGAGCTTTTCGGTAAATACGGGCATGATTTTATTAAACGCGGCATGAAATATGTGCTGAGCAATAACAAGACGCGCGCTCTCTCGGCGCTCTGGGCCAGAATTGTTTACAATAACTTCAGAGATTCTCTGCCTTTTGATCTTCCGGCGGGCGCCTTAACCGTTAAAAATATGCCTTTGCTTGCGCAACCCCTAAAAGCCGTGGATTTTAAAAACAACGGTAATAAAAAAGTGTTTTACTTCGCCGGCTGCGTTGATAAGTATGTTTTTGGCGATACAGGCAGATGCGCGGCCAGGGTGCTTGATAAACTCGGGTACGATGTGATGATTTCTGAAGACGAGAAATGCTGCGGAATTCCGCTGATAATAAGCGGGGATATTAAAGCGGTTAAAAAAAACGCCGAGGCTAATATCGAACTCTTAACCCGCCAATATTATGACTATATTGTTTTCACCTGTCCTACCTGCCTTACGGCTTTTAAAGAAAAATACTATGATATCTTCAAAGAGGACGGCGTCTTTAAAAACAAGCTTGCGGAACTTGAACCAAAACTTATAGAAATCACCGGACTTATTGCAAAGGAAAAAAAGCTGCCGCAACTTCTCGGGGCCGCCGGTGTAAAAGTGACGTATCATGATCCGTGCCATATGGTAAATTCTTTGGATACCGTAAAAGAGCCCAGAGAAATAATTAAGGCTCTTCCCGGTGTCGAATATGTGGAGATGAACCCGGAGCTTGCAGCGTCCTGTTGCGGGTCCGGCGGCTTTTACCATGTTTATTTTCCTGAGACAGCCTTAAAACTTGGCTTAAAGAAGGTAAAAAATATTAAGAAAACCGGAGCGGAAATAGTACTTACGGCCTGCCCTGCCTGTAAACTTCAGATTGCGGGAAGCCTAAAAAGAGCCGGAAGCGATGTAAAAACTATGCATATAATTGAATTGCTGGATAGATATCTAAAATAAAGACGGGCCGCAGAGAAGGCGGGGGTTAGTAAAAAAAATAATGCCGAAACTTTCAGAAAAATATTAAATTAATTTTTTTTTTGCAGGAAGAAGGAGCAGATTGCCTTAAAATATGTGCGGAATATATGGAATTATAAGTTTTGACGGAACACAAATAGAAGAAGGACTCCTGCGCAGGATGGGAGAGTTGCTAAAACACAGAGGTCCCGATGCTTCCGGTGTTAAGCGGTTTGGAAAAGGTGATTTTAATTGTTTTCTGGGAGCGAATCGCCTGAAGATTATTGACCTTTCTGATTCTGCGAATATGCCGATTGAAAATGAAGATGGCTCCGTAGCCGCAGTTTTCAACGGAGAGATCTATAATTATAAGTTACTAAAAGAACAACTCAAAAAGGAAGGGCATAGTTTTAAGACCGGCACAGACTCGGAAGTCATTCCGCATGTTTTTGAGCAGAGGGGCGAGCAGTGTTTCCGGCAATTTGACGGGATGTTCGCAATTGCTTTGTGGGACGGAAAAAACGGACGCTTGCTTTTGGGTAGGGATCGTACGGGAAAAAAACCGCTGTATTACTATTACTCCGGAAACAGATTTGCGTTTGCTTCAGAAATAAAAGCTCTTCTTTCCCTGCCTTTTGTCAGCAAGAGAATAAATGAAAAAAAAATACCGCAATACTTAACATATGGTTATATAAACGGCCCTGAGACTTTTTATGAGGGGATCTATGAACTGCCTCCGGCCTCTTTCCTTTCTATTGAAGCCGGGGAAGTCAGGCAGGTTCAGAAATACTGGGAGCCGGAATTCAGCAAGGAACAAGAAAAAAACTTCGGTACTTTTGCCGAGGCAAAAAAAGGCGTAAGAGACGCCGTCGTCGAGGCTGTTTCAAAACGTTTGACAAGCGATGTGCCTCTTGGCGTGTTGTTGAGCGGAGGTATTGATTCTGCGGTAATAACCGGCATTGCCGTCGGGCTTTTGGGCCGGAAAATTGATACATTTACGGTAGGTTTTGAGGATACGAGTGGTTTTGATGAAAGAAAACCGGCCGCTTTCCTGGCTAAGTTTTTTAAAACTAGGCATACAGAGCTGCCTGCGAAGCTTAAAGACATTTCTCTGCTTGAGCAGATTGTGGAACATTATGATATGCCCTGCGGGGATCCTTCTGCGCTTCCTACATTTATTGTCTGCAAAATGGCCAAAAAGAATGTAACGGTTGCGCTGAACGGCGACGGCGGGGACGAGTCCTTTGCAGGCTATGACAGGTATAAAGCGGCTCTTTGGGCGGATAAAATCCCGGGACCGTTATTTACGGCAGGGAAAGCGCTTTCTTCTATTTTTCCGTATAGTGATGCTTATCGGGGCTTGAGACGCAGAATGGAAAAATTCTTTGACGGCGGAAAGCAGAATAAAGATATTTTGGCGAGACATCATAAATGGATCTCTGTATTCAACGAGAACGACCTTTATAAAATATATAAAAAAACCATAGATAAGGAGCAGTTGCGCAGCGAGGCGTTGTACACCGGCCGGCTCCGTGAACTTCCCTTGTTGCACAAATTACTATTTTTGGATTTTATGACTTATTTGCCGCAAAATCTTAATGTCAAGATGGACAGAATGTCGATGGCAAATTCACTCGAAACGCGCTCGCCTTTTCTCGATACAAAAGTACTGGAAGTTGCCGCGTTCCTGCCGCCGGCTTTAAAAATAAGAAATGGTGTTTCTAAATATATATTAAGAGAAGCTTTTAAAGATATGCTCCCCGAAAGAACTGTTTTGGCGAAAAAGCACGGCTTTGGTATTCCTCTTTCCCTATGGTTTAAAGCTGAACTCGGTAAATATTTTCAAAGTACTATGTTCGCCGGCAAGCCGGTGTGCTCGCAATATATAGATTTGACTGTTGCGCGCAAGCTGTATTTAGAGCACATTGCAGGGAAGGCTGACAGCTCAAAGGAACTGTGGACTTTGCTGCAGCTGGAGCTTTGGCTGAAACAAAGCAAATTTTGAAAATATTTTAACAGGCTTTTCTTGAAAAAACAATTACAAATGTGGTATTATACGCGTTGCAAATATTCAACTGCCTAAAGGAGCGAAAAATGACGGTTATACTCGGGACAGCATATTCTGATTTGAAATTTATTAAAAAAGGCAAAGTCAGGGATATCTACGAGCTTGACGACAAATTGCTCATTGTTGCCACAGACCGTCTATCGGCGTTTGATGTTGTTTTCAATCAGGGTATTCCTGAAAAAGGAAAAGTCCTAACACAAATCTCCAAATATTGGTTTGAGCAAACAGCAGACATTATTCCAAATCACCTGCTTTCTACGGAGGTTGCAGATTATCCCGCGCTAAACAAGTATGCCGGCGAGCTTAAAAACAGGATAATGATAGTAAAAAATGTAAAACCTGTTATGGTTGAATGCATCGTAAGAGGCTACCTGTCTGGCTCGGGCTGGACAGAGTATCAAAAAAGCGGAACCATCTGCGGTATAAAGCTTCCCGGGGGACTTGTTGAATCGGATAAATTACCGGAACCGATATTCACGCCCACCTCAAAAGCGGAAGTCGGCGAACACGATGAAAATATAACATTTGAAGATGTAATTAAAATGATCGGAGAAAAACTTGCCCGGGAGCTCAGGGATAAAGCAATTGCGGTTTATAAAAAGGCTTCGTCCATAGCAGAGAAAAAAGGGCTTATTATTGCGGACACTAAATTCGAGTTTGGAATGGAAAACGGGACGCTGATTCTTATTGATGAAATTCTGACGCCTGATTCTTCAAGATTTTGGCCCAAAGACCGGTATAAACCCGGAAGAGGACAGCCGAGTTTTGACAAGCAGTTTGTAAGGGATTATCTAATTGAAAAAAAATGGGATAAAAGACCTCCGGCGCCGGATCTTCCCGAAGAAATAATAAGAAAAACATCGGAAAAATATCTGGAAGCGCTGAGAATAATTACAGCTTGAAAAAGTGTATTTTTTTGTTTTATATTTTTGTAGGTCTGTTTTTGGCGGCGGGGAAAGCTTTTGCCGGTGTACCGGTTGAATTGTCTTCCGAAAAAGTTAGCCAGGGGAGTGTTCTGTTTGTTAGAGTCTTTGACAAAACGGCAAAAAGTGTGAAAATAAAAGAAACAACCTATCCGCTTTTTGAAAGTAAAGACGGTGTTTCTAAGGGAGTTTTGATAGGGGTTCCGGTCCGGTGGAATAGCGGAGAAAGATATTCTGTTGAGGTTGACGAAAAAACTACCGGAAAAGCAGTGGAAGTGGAAGAAAAAAGCAGAAAGCTTGAAATTCTCACTATTGAGAAATCAAAACTTGTTTCAAATGAAGAAACAGCAAAGCAGGGTAAAGTTCTTCTGGCGGCCATTTCTTCTTTAAAAATAGAAAAACTTTGGAACGGTAATTTTTTGAAGCCGGTAGAGGGAATGATTACTACCGAATACGGAACCAGACGGACGGTAAACGGAAATAAGGGAGGCGTGCACAGAGGAGTTGATATTGGAGCCGAAGAAGGAACCGCTGTAAAAGCCGCAAATAACGGAATTATAGCAATATCAAGAAAACATATTCTGACCGGCAATACTATTGTGCTCAATCACGGCGCCGGGCTTGTAAGTGTTTACTATCATATGTCAGAACTCACAGCAAAAGAAAATCAAAAAATTAAGAAAGGGGAAGTAATAGGTAAGGTGGGAAGTACGGGCGTTTCTACCGGCGCTCATTTGCACTGGGGTATATGGATATTCGGGGTCGATGTTGACCCTTTTGAACTTATCAAAAAAGAAATAGATTTCTAAAAGGAGGAAAGGAAATGGCTTATATCATCACGGCAGAATGTGTAGCTTGCGGGGCTTGCAAACCGGAATGTCCGGTTGAGGCAATTGCAGAAGGGGATCCTATTTATACTATCGATTCCGAAAAGTGCACGGATTGCGGCGCCTGCGCCAATGTTTGTCCTTCGGACGCATGCAAACCAAAAGCGTAAAAATAGGAAATATAGTAGCGAAGAATAATGTATTCCTGGCGCCCATGGCCGGCATAACAGATCTCCCTTACCGGAGAATTGTGAAGGCAATGGGCGCCGGTTTATTATTTTCAGAGATGATAAGCGCGGAAGGTCTTGTGCGGGACGGAAAAAACACCTTGCTGATTGCCGATATAGAAGATAAGGAGAGGCCTGTTGTTCTTCAAATCTTCGGGGGTAAACCGTCTTCCCTGGGCAAAGCGGCTTATATGTTATCCAATAAAGCTGATATTATAGACATAAATTGCGGCTGTTCTGTCAGGAAAGTTATGCGGAGTGATTCCGGCGCGGCCTTACTAAAAGACAGTGTGAGATTCCGGGAAATAATTTCTACGGTAGTAAAAAATTCTTTAGTACCCGTAACCGTAAAACTACGCAGTGGTTGGGATAATGAAAATAAAAATGCTCCGGAACTGGCAAAGATTGCCGAAGATTGCGGCGTGTCTGCGGTTACGCTTCATCCCCGCACCAGATGTCAGGGTTTTGGCGGTAAAGCAGAATGGAGAATGATAGGTGAAGTTAAAAAAGCTGTTAAAATACCGGTTATAGGAAGCGGAGATATTCTGACTGCTTTGGATGCGGCAAGAATGCTTGAAGAAACCGGTTGCGATGCGGTTATGATAGGCAGAGCCTGTCTCGGGAATCCCTGGATCTTCCGGGAAACAGTTTCTTATCTTGAAACCGGAAAGACTCCTATTCCTCCTTCGGAAGCGGAGCGTCTTGAGATTGTCAGACAGCATGGTGATCATATGGCAGCCTACAAGGGAGAGAGGACGGGGATTAGGGAGTTTAGAAAACATCTTCTCTGGTATTTTAAAGGGATGAAAGGTATCAAACACTTAAGGCCATTGGCCAACAAAATGGAAACTTTGCAGGATTTTCATGCAATCCTTTTACAGATAGACAGGGGGATGTATGCGAGAATTTGATGTAAATAAAATATTAGAGCAGGTTAAAAACGGGAAGCTGAGTGTTTCGAAAGCTGCTGAAGCTTTTAAGCACCTGCCGGTGAAAGCGTTGGATTTTGCGAATGTTGATACCCACCGCACTATGCGTTCCGGTTTTCCTGAAGTAATTTTTTGTCAGGGGAAGACCAAAGAGCAGGTTGTTGCAATTATGAAAGAAATAGTTAAGCACTCCGGGTATTGTCTGGCGACCCGCGCTAATGAAGAAGTGGCTAAAACCGTTAAACGGGTTTTTGGGAAAAAAGCGGAGTATAATAAAGCAGGTAAAACCATTTTGGTAAAAAACTCTTACAAAACAATAAAGAAAACCGGACTTGTTGCAGTTTTAACAGCCGGGACTTCCGACATCCCTGTAGCTGAAGAAGCCGCCGTTACCGCAGAGGCAACCGGTAGCAATGTTATAAGAATCTACGATGTAGGCGTTGCCGGAATACACAGATTATTTAGACATTATAATAAGATTAGAGAGGCGAAAGTAATTATAGCTGTTGCCGGTATGGAAGGAGCTCTTCCCAGTGTTGTAGGCGGCCTGGTTGACAAGCCCGTTATAGCCGTTCCTACAAGTATCGGTTATGGGGCCAATTTCGGCGGGGTTTCTGCTCTTTTGACTATGCTTAACTCCTGTGCTTCGAATGTTGTAACAGTGAATATAGATAACGGTTTTGGAGCAGGTTACACAGCAAGTATAATTAATAAGCTTAAATAGTTTATAAATACTCTCAAATATGTTTAAATACTAAGCATTTTCCTGTTTATTCTTTACAAAACTGCCTATTTTTGATAGACTAATGCTATGAAAATATTTATATTTACTGACTTAGAAGGTGTTGGAGGGGTGCATTTGCATGATGAAGAGATATCCCAGGGGGGGAAGTATTACGATAAATCCTGTCAGTTGCTTACCAAAGAGGTAAATGCCGCTGTAGAAGGGGCTTATCTCGGTGGGGCTACTGAAGTTCTGGTTTGTGATTCCCAAAGTTATGGAACTAATATTGATATTTAGTTTTTGGATGAAAGAGCCAGACTCGTCAGGGGACCGAAAAAAAAGGGTTCCAGTTGTATTTGTTTCCGGTGACGACAAGGCGTGCAATGAGGCAAAGCGTCTTATTAAAGGTGTTTACACCGTCGAAACCAAGATAGGGATGGGGAGAGAGGCAGCTATTCTTAATCCCGTGGTAAAAGTGCGGGAAGAGATTACGGAATATGGCCGGTCCCCGGAAGAAAACTTATTGGCCCCGGAACGATCGAGTACAAACCGAAATCCGTAAAGGATTTTTAAACTATTTATAAGCAGAATCGTCTTAATAATAAAAGGAGGAGTAAAATGAAAAAGATTCTATGCGCTCTTATGTTGGTACTGGCTCTTTCGCCTTTGTATGCGGAATCTTCAGTACAAAACACTCCAAATATAGATATTATTGATACTCCCACAAGCAACACGCTGCTTCGGGGGATGTATAATTTTCATATGAGGTTCTATGAAAGCGGCGGAGTTTTGACCAGAGCCTGGGTCGGTTTTGCGAATACTTTTATGATAGGTGCTACATTCAATCTTGATAATGTAATAGGGGTAGGCACTATAACTGGAAGGGAACCAAAAGTTCTTGCAAAACTTCGCTTGATTGAAGATTCGGCGGCTTTTCCTTCGCTGGCTGTCGGCTATGAGCCTCAGTCTTTTGGTGTTTTTGTCGGAGGTGCCACCTCTGCCTATAGCGTCAGACCCATAGGCGCTTATGCTGTGGTAACCAAACAGCTGGGTATTATTAACCTTAACGGCGGTGTCAATAATCATAATGTTTGGACAAATTTTAGTTTTAGCGGAGATCTCGGGGCTTTTGCAGGGGCAACGGTTATGCTAAATACTGATTTTGCCGTCCTTCTGGAGTATAACGATCTGACCTCCTCAACAACAAACAGTTTAAATCTTGGGTTCAGGTATGCGTTTGCGCCGGAACTGAGAATAGAAGTTGATATTAAAGGTTTACAGGGAGATTCAACAAAATACGTAAGAAACTTAAGACTGGATTATACGAACTATTTCTAAATCTAATACAAAGCGCGATATTTTGAAGGATTTTTAGGAGATAATTGTGACTGATTTTAAAATGGATTTTGAAAAGTCTATAATTGAACTTGAAAAAAAGATAGACGAGCTTAAGAAATTTACGGAAAGTAAAGAGATAGACTTTTCAGAGGAAATTAAAAAACTTGAGCTCAAGACCGAGCTGATGAAGAAAGAGGTTTACGAAAAGCTCTCACCCTGGCAAAGGATGCAGGTTGCCAAAAATATTCAAAGACCCAGGACCCTTGACTATATTCAGAAGATTTTTGAAAACTTTATCCCTCTGCATGGTGACAGGCTTTTTAAGGATGATCCAGCCATGGTCGGCGGTCTGGCTTTCTTCGAGGGAAAACCTGTTGTAGTTATCGGTTTGCAGAAGGGAAAAGACACAAAAGATAATATTTATAGAAATTTTGGCATGGCAAATCCGGAAGGGTACCGGAAAGCGCTGAGACTTGTTCAGATGGCGGAACGTTTTGACAGACCCGTTATTACTTTTGTAGATACACCCGGAGCTTTCCCCGGAATTGGAGCTGAAGAAAGAGGGCAGGCCGAAGCCATTGCAAAAAATCTGAAAGAATTGAGCGGTGTCAGAACTCCTGTTATTGTTATTGTCCACGGGGAAGGCGGAAGCGGCGGCGCTCTCGGCATTGCCGTAGGGGATAGAATATTGATGTTAGAGAATGCCGTTTATTCGGTTATTTCTCCGGAAGGTTGCGCCTCAATTCTCTGGAAAGATTCAAAACGTTCTGCGGATGCTTCCGTGGTTCTGAAAATTACAGCTCGTGATTTATTGGAGCAAGGTGTGATTGATGAAGTGATAAAGGAACCTGCCGGCGGAGCACACAGGGATTCCAATATGATGGCTCAAAATATTAAAACTGCGATCAGAAAATCCTTAGCGGAACTTGTTGATTTGAATAAAGACGAGCTGATTGAATGCAGATATAAAAAATTCAGAGCGATGGGTAAATTTCTTGAGGCTCCTCAGGAAAACCAAAACGCACAGGGCGTTTAGGTCTTGTAAACTCGGACTGATGGCGCAGATAAAGCATCATGCTTTCAAATCTTAGATAATTAGTTAAAATTATTCAACTTTGATATTAAAGGGTTTCTATTATGGCAAAATTAAGAGTAGGAGTTTTGGCTTCAGGCGGCGGAACTAATCTGCAAGCAATTATTGATGCCTCGAAAAAAAAACAGATAGACGCAGAGGTCGTTCTTGTCATATCCGATAAAAGAGATGCTTTTGCGCTGGAACGGGCAGGAAAAAGCGGGATAAAAGCAGTCTTTTTAGACCCTGAAAAATACTCCTCAAAAGAACTGCACGAAAACGCAATAGTTAAAATCTTGGAAGAAAACTGTGTCGGGTTAGTTTGTCTTGCCGGCTATATGAGGCTCTTAACCGATCATCTTATCGGAAAGTTTGAAAACAGGATAATGAACATTCATCCCGCGCTTCTGCCGTCTTTTCCCGGCACAAATGGTCAGGCTGATGCCTTGGCCTACGGCGTAAAAGTTTCCGGTTGTACTGTTCATTTTGTGGAGCTTGAAATGGACGCCGGTCCTATAATTTTGCAAGCCGCAGTCCCGGTCCTGGATGACGACACCAAAGAGTCGCTTTCAAAAAGAATTCTTGAGCAGGAACATAAGTTATATCCGAAAGCCATAAACCTGTTCGCAAAAGGCCGGCTCAAGATAACTGGCAGAAAAGTTAAAATTATATCTTAAATAAAATAAAGATATTTTGATGCAATAGCGGGTGTTTTCTCCGCTTACAATAAATTGTACTTAGTACTCCGTACTTTGTACTTATCTTTCGGGGGTTTCATGATTAAAGTTAAACGCGTGTTAATCAGTGTTTCGGATAAGACAGGTATCGTGGATTTTGCAAAGGCGCTTAAAAAGTTTGGGGTGACTATTATCTCAACAGGCGGGACATCCAAGTCTTTGAAGGATGCCGGGATTGATTGTATGGATATCTCTGATGTTACCGGTTTTCCTGAAATGCTGGACGGCCGGGTTAAAACGCTTCATCCGAAGATTCACGGCGGTCTTCTTGCGCTTCGTGAGAAGAAAGAACACATGGATGTAATCAAAGAGCATAATATAGAAATGATAGATATGGTGGTCGTTAATCTTTATCCGTTCGAAAAGACCGTGGCGAAACCAAATGTTACGATAGAAGAAGCTATTGAAAATATTGATATCGGCGGGCCATCTATGATACGTTCCGCTTCAAAAAACTATGAAAGTGTCTGCGTTATAGTTAATCCGGCATTTTATGCGGAAGTAATAGCCGATCTGGAAAAGAACTCAGGGGCCGTCTCCGCAGAAATAAAAAAGAGGATGATGATAGAAGCTTTCAAACACACTTATGAGTATGATATGAACATCTATAACTTCTTCAGTAAGAAAGTGCAGACCGGCGATATGCCGGAGATGTTCAACCTCTCGATGAGAAAAGCTCAGGATTTGCGTTACGGGGAAAATCCGCATCAAAAAGCAGCTTTTTACGTAAGTAATAAAGCAAAAGAACCTTCGATATCCAACGGAAAGCAGCTGCACGGCAAGGAGCTTTCCTATAATAATATTATGGACGCAGATGCGGCTGTTGAGATAATAAAGGAGTTCTCCGAGCCTGCGGTTACAATAATTAAGCATGCTAATCCTTGTGGTACGGCCGTTGCTAAGGACCTGGACACCGCGTTTGTTCTGGCCTATGAAGCCGATCCTTTATCTGCTTTCGGCGGCATTATAGCCGTAAACAGAAAAGTCACGGCAAAGATAGCCGAGTATTTGACGGGGAAATTCGTAGAGTTGGTTGCCGCTCCTGAGTTTTCTCCGGAAGCGCTTGAAATATTGAAAAAGAAAAAAGATATCAGGCTTGTGGAGATAAAAGGGCTGGGTTCAGAAATTACAAGGGATGCCGAGTTTGCCGTTAGAAAAGTTATAGGCGGTGTACTGGTGCAGGATCGGGATTTGAAATCCCTCTCTGAAGGCGAGCTTAAAGTTGTTACAAAAAAAACTCCCGCGAAGGAAGAACTAAAAGATATGCTGTTTGGCTGGAAAGTTGTGAAACATGTAAAATCAAATGCGATACTTATCGTGAAGAACGGTGTGACCCTCGGAGTAGGCGCGGGACAGATGAATCGTGTCGGCTCCGTTAAAATAGCTTCGGAGCAAGCGGGTGAAAAAGCGAAAGGTGCGGTGCTTTGCTCGGATGCTTTCTTCCCCAAGGCTGACGGGGTAGAGGCTGCCAAGAAAGCAGGTATTACTGCTATAATTCAAACCGGCGGTTCGGTCAAAGATCAGGAAGTAATAGACGCTGCGGACAGACTGGGTATTGCGATGGTGATGACCGGCGTCAGACATTTCAAGCATTAAGCCAAATTGAAAAACTTATTTGATCTTACAAAAGAAGAGCTGGCAGCTCAAATAGTTGAGCAGGGCGGTAAAAAATTTAACGCCGTTCAGATTTTTAATTGGATATATAAGAACAGAGTCACCTCTTTTTCTGTTATGAGCAATCTGTCGAAACTTCTGCGTCCCCGGCTTGAAGCGGAATTTGAGCTTTCTTTCCTGAATATTCTAAAAGTGCAAAAATCAAAAAATGAAGACGCTGTTAAATATCTCTTTGAATTAGCAGACGGTAAAAAAATTGAAAGCGTCCTTATGTTGCAGCCTTACGGTAATACTCTTTGTGTTTCCACGCAGGTGGGTTGCGCTTACGGCTGTTTTATGTGCGCCACGGGTAAAATGGGACTTAGCCGTAATCTTTTACCCGGGGAGATTGTCGGCCAGCTTCTTACCGTAGAGAAAGAGCGGGGTGTTAAGGTCCAAAATATTGTCTTCATGGGGATGGGTGAACCTCTTGCAAATTATGAAAATCTAAAGAAATCAATAGATATTTTTTCTGACTCAGACGGTATAAATATCAATCAAAGGCGTATCACCGTATCTACCTGCGGGATAATCCCGGGGATAAAGAGGCTGATAGACGATAAGTTGCGTGTGCGGCTTTCAATATCTCTGCACTCTACCTTTGATAAGGTCAGAGATAAAATAGTTCCTGTGAACAAGAAATACAATATAGCGGCACTGCTTAACTCGCTTAAAGAGTACTGTTCTTCTACAAAACTTGAACTCACAATAGAATATGTGCTTATTGAAGATATGAATGATGATATTTCAGAAGTTGAAAATCTTATTGTGCTCATTAGAAAGTACAATCTGGATGCCAAAGTAAATATTATTCCGGTAAATAGCGTGGGCGGGCTTACTTTCAGGAACGAGGAAAGAATTAATTTGTGGCAGAAAAAGCTTGAAAATGCTAAAATAATAAGCACTGTTCGCATTGAACGCGGAGCAGATATCTTGGCGGCTTGCGGCCAGTTGGCAGGAGAAGTTTGATTGGATAAACAAAAAGTTAAAGCATTAAGTATATACTTTGTGATATTTTTTATAACTATATATTTGACTATGGCCTATGTAATAAGAGGAAAAAAGGTTGTGGTCCCCAGTATCAAGGGTTTTAATGTCGAAGAAGCAAGAAAAATAGTTGTTTCAAAGGGTCTTTATCTTAAAGAAGGCGCGGAGAGTTTTAACGAGACTATTCCTGACGGTTTTATTATGGCGCAAGATCCGATTGAAGGGGCATATGTAAAAGAAGGTCGGACCGTATATGTCACCGTAAGCCGCGGCTTGAAGATGGTGACGGTGCCTGATATCAGGGAGCAAAACATAAGACAGGCAAAAATATTATTAAGGCAGGCTTTGCTTAATCTGGGTATGACTGCGAAGATAACCACCAGGGACACACCTGAGGGTTTTATTCTTGCCCAGACGCCCCAGTCAAATTCTTTAACAAAGAGAAATGGTTCGGTAAACATACTGACGAGCGCCGGAGAGAAGGAAGTCTTCTATGTAATGCCCAACCTGATGGGAAAAAAGCAGGACCTTGTAAGAAAAGCGCTCTATTCGGCAAGGTTAAATGTCGGCAATGTTTCGTATAAAACTGTAGCCGGTTTTGATAAAGGCGCCGTTGTCAATCAGTTTCCGCTCCCCGGCGCCATGGTAAAAAAGGAGAGCTCGGTGGACCTAACAGTAAATTATACTGAAAATGAAAAGCAGTACAGACTTTTAAGCATACTTTATACGGTTCCAAAAGCGGGCCTGGCGGTAAAGAGAGTCCGCCTGATAATAATGGATAACGACGGCAGCCGCGAAATTTACAATGATATGGCCAGGTCCGGAAGCACAATTGAAAAATCCGTACGGGCCAGCGGGGCCGTTATCCTGCAGGTGTCTGTAAATAATGAATTGCTGGAAGAGAGGCCGTATGAGTAAAGTTTTAATAGCACCTTCAATTCTTTCTGCCGATTATCTTAATTTTGGCAGAGATATTGCAAAACTGGAGAAAGCCGGCGCAGATATAATCCATATTGACGTGATGGACGGCGTGTTTGTGCCTAATATTACTTTTGGAGCAGGGCTGGTAAAATATATCAGAAAAATTACCAAATTACCTTTGGACTGTCATTTGATGATCGTTAATCCGGATAAATATATTGAAAGTTTTGTGGAGGCCGGCGCAGATTACATAACTGTTCATTATGAAGCCTGCCGGGAGCTCAGAAAAACTCTAAAAAGCATAAGGAAATTTGGCGTGAAAGCCGGTATTTCCCTGAATCCGGACACGCAGATCACAAAAATACTTCCTTTCCTGGAGGAGGCTGATTTAGCTTTGGTTATGTCTGTCTTTCCCGGTTTTGGAGGGCAAAAATTCATAATGGAATCTGTAGGCCGGATTATGGAGCTTAAGGAGTCTGTCATAAAGAAAAAACAAAGCGTAAAAATTGAAGTAGACGGCGGGGTAAATGAGGAAACGGCGCCGTTGATTAATGAAGCCGGTGCGGATATTTTGGTTGCCGGTGCTGCAGTGTTTTCTTCTAAAAATATAAAACAAGCAATAAAAAATCTTAGAAAGTAGATAAGGGGGAAAAGTTATATGAACAAAATGATGGAATTGGTATACGCGTTAGGTTCTGGTCCGCAGGCGGGTGCTACTGCTTCACCCGAGAGTTCCGGCAGTACATTTTTTCCGATTATAATGCTTGGTATCGTTTTTGTGATAATGTATTTTGTAGTGCTTCGTCCTCAGAGTAAAGAGCAGAAAAAGCACCGGGAAATGATAAAGGCGTTAAAAAAAGGAGACAAAGTTCTTACTGCCGGAGGTATTTATGGCGTTGTGGTAGGTATTTCCGACGCAGAGAACAAGGTAGTTATTAGAATAGATGAAAATACTAAAGTAGAAATAGCGAAAGCTTATGTTATCGGAGTAAAACCAGAAGGTCAACAAGAAAAGGCGGTTGAAATAAAGTAGAGAATTTCCCAAGGGGGTTTACAAATGCATAGAAACAAATGGGTAATGGGAATAATTTTTTTAGTATTCTTCGGTTCCCTTTATTCGATTTTCTTTGAAAACGGAGAGTTTGTAAAACCGTTTGACTCTGGAAATCCGAAGAAAAGGATTAAGCTGGGACTTGACCTCCAAGGAGGTATGCATCTTCTCATGGAAGTTGATGAGAAACAGCTGCCAAAGGGTTTAAGTATATCCGAAGCTGTGGACAGAGCCGTTGAGGTAATTAGAAACAGAGTTGACTCCATAGGCGTCTCAGAACCGTTAATACAAAAAGAAGGTGAGAAGTGGATAGTTGTCCAGCTTCCCGGAGTAAAAGATCCCGATGCCGCCAAAACTATGATCGGGCAGACGGCGTTGCTTGAGTTTAAGCTTTTAAACGAAAAGAGCGATGATCTCGAAAAAGCTTTAGACGGTAAAGTTCTGCCGGAGGATCAACTGCTCTACGACAAAGAAAAAAAGCCGTTTCTTTTAAAAAAAGAGCAGCTCTTGACAGGAGCAGCCTTGGCCTCGGCAAAAATGAGCATGGGCGGAGGCAGTTTAGGCTCGGAAATTAGCGTGGACTTCAGTTTGACTGAAGATGGTTCAAAACAATTTGCGGAGATTACCGGTAAAAATATAGGTAAACGCCTTGCGATAATTCTTGATAACATAGTTATTTCAGCGCCAACGATAAACAGTAAAATAAAAGGCAGGGGGCAGATAACGGGTTCGTTTGACGAAAAAGAAGCAAAAAATCTTGCGCTGCTCCTCAGATCCGGTTCTCTGCCGGTTCCAATTAGCATTATCAGCGAAAATGTAGTGGGTCCTTCACTGGGCGCGGATTCCATAAAGAAAGGACTTTACTCAGGCTTAATAGGACTTTTAGCCGTTCTTCTTATTATGGGGTTCTATTACAAGATTTCCGGAGTGATAGCCGATATCGGTTTGTTCTGTAACATTCTTTATCTTGTAGGGGGAATGACGTTTATCGGAGCCACTTTAACCATGCCCGGTATAGCAGGTATTATTCTGACTATCGGTATGTCGGTCGACTCAAATGTTTTGATTCTGGAGAGAATTAGAGAAGAATTAAGAAGCGGAAAGACCGTAAGAGCCGCAGTAGATGCCGGTTACAAACGCGCATTTTGGACCGTAATAGATTCACACATTACAACTCTGATAACCGCTCTTATTTTATTTATTTTTGGAACAGGACCTATAAAGGGCTTTGCCGTAACATTGAGCATGGGCTGCGCTATCAGTTTGTTTACGGCCGTAGTAGTTACAAAAGTTATCTTTGACTGGCGCTTATCAAGAGGGGAAGTTGAAACACTTAGTATTTAGCTAAATTCAATTTGGAGGAAAGATGATTCAGATATTCAGAAACCCAAAAATTAACTTTGTCGGATTGCGGTTTATTGCTTATGCTATATCCGCGATTCTGGTTTGCTCCGGGCTTTTTGCAATTGTCCAGCTGTCCCGGGGGAAAGGAAATATCGGAATTGATTTTGCCGGCGGGAGTGTGGTTTCTATAAAATTCAAGAAAGAATTAGAGGCCGGTAAGATTAGAGAGGTGCTGGATAAGAACGGCTTTAACGAAACCGGAATACAGCAAATAGCCGACCGTGCGGGAGCCCCAAAGGAAAAGGTTCTTCTTAGAATTAAGGCGTCCAATGTTAAGATCGGAAGTCTTAAAGAAACTATGACAAAAATAATTACGGAAGGTTTTCCGGGAGAAGTGTTTGAAATAGACAGAATAGAAGACATGGGTCCGGTTGTCAGCTCAAAATTAAAAGGGCAGGCTTTCTGGGCTGTCTTCTTTGCCATTATTTCCATAATGGTCTACATCTGGTTCCGCTTTGAATTTAGGTTTGGCCTCGCCGGAGCTGCTGCGACGCTTCATGATGTGCTGGCGGTAATCGGAATATTTTATTTTATGGATAAAGAATTCACGCTTTTACTTGTTACTGCGCTGCTGACTCTTGCAGGCTATTCTCTTACCGATACGGTCGTTGTTTTTGACAGAATAAGAGAAAATCTAAGATTGAGGGTTAAAGACAGTCTCGATACAATAATTAATTCCAGCGTTAATGAAGTTTTGAGCCGGACATTTATGACCTCCTTAACGGTGCTTCTGGTGGTAGTTGCCTTATTCTTGTATGGCGGAGAGGTTATTCATGATTTCTCTTTTGCTTTGATTCTGGGAGTTGTGATAGGGACCTACTCTTCCTGGTTTGTTGCCAGTCCGATACTTATTGAGTGGGAACATGCAATGAAAAGAAAAGCTTTGGTCGTTAAAAAATAATATAAGATGCCCGTCGCAGGGCGGGCACCTTATGGAAAGCCTGCAATTCAAAAGGTTAAAATGACGTATGAAGAAATAAAAAAAAAGCTGGTCAAAAACAATCCGCAGGCAGATGTAGAGCTTGCAGACAGGTGCAATAAACTAGCTGAAGAAGTTCATTCCTCTCAAAAACGCCTCTCCGGCGACCCATATATGACTCATACCCTGGAAGTGGCAAATATTCTCCTCGATTTAAAGATGGATTCTGTGGTCATCTCGGCAGGGCTTCTTCACGATGTGCTTGAGGATTCTTCTATGAGTTATGAGGAGCTGAAAGAAAAAGTCGGAGAAGAAGTGGCAACACTGGTGGAAGGAGTAACTAAACTATCTTTTAAGATAAAGCCGGAGAAAGAGATAAGGCAGGCCGATAATTTTAGAAAAATACTACTGGCTATGTCCAAAGATATCCGAGTGATAGTTATTAAACTGGCGGATCGTCTGCATAATATGCGCACTCTGCAATTTCTTCCGGAAGACAAGCAGAGGGAAAACGCCGAAGAAACTCTGCAAATTTATGCGCCGCTTGCCCACCGTCTGGGTGTAGGTCGTTTAAAATGGGAACTTGAAGATCTCTGTATGAAATATCTTTATCCTAAAGAATATGAAGAGATAGGAGATAAAATAGCGGCGAAAAGAATACACAGGGAAAAGCTGGTGGAAGAGGCGCGAACTTTACTTCTGCAAAAATTAAAGGAACTGGGGATTGCCGTTACTATTGTCGGGCGCGCTAAACATTTTTACAGTATTTTTCAGAAGATGAAAAGGCTGAACAAGGAATTTGAAGAGATTTATGATATAACGGCTTTAAGAATAATTTCGGAATCCGTGGAAGAGTGCTATTCTATTCTGGGCGTAATACATTCCATATTTAAGCCTTTGCCCGGGCAGTTTGATGACTATATAGCCATGCCGAAAACAAACAAGTATCAATCTCTGCATACAAATGTAATAGGTCCGAACGGGCTGCCTCTTGAAATACAAATTAGAACAAAAGATATGAATGAAACCGCGGAGTTTGGAGTGGCTGCGCACTGGTACTATAAAGAGGGCGGTCAGAGGGATAAAAAAGCCGAACATAAGATTGAATGGCTCCGGCATCTTATTGAGTGGATGACGGAAATTAAAGACTCTAAAGAATTTATGGATTTGCTGAAGATGGATTTATTTGGAGATGAGGTATTTGCCTTTACTCCCAAAGGGGACGTATTTTCCCTGCCGCTCGGATCAACGGCGGTTGACTTTGCCTATGCCGTACATTCCTCGCTGGGTGATAAAATAATGGGCGCTAAGATAAACAATAAGATGTCTCCTATAAGAGCAGAACTTAAAACAGGAGATATTGTCGAGATAATAACAGCTTCCCGCTCAAATCCCAACCCGGATTGGCTTAAATTTGTGCGGACAAATAAGGCTAAACATAAAATCAGGCACTTTCTTAAAATAAAAGAGGAAGAGGAAAAGAAAAACAAATAGCTTAAAGGATGATAAAAATCATACAATAAAATAAGTAATAATGTAAAATACTGGAAGGTCTATGGAAAAAAGAGCTTTGCAGCAGATAAATTACGGTATTTATATAGTAAGCTCAAAAAACGGAGCCAAATACAACGGCCAGATTGTAAATTCTGTTTTTCAGGTTACGTCAGAGCCTGCAGCCGTCGCTGTCTGCATAAACAAAAGCAATTTAACTTATGAGTTTATCAGTCAGAGTAAGGTGTTTACGGTCTCTGTTTTGGAAAAAAATGCGCCGATGCTTTTTCTCGGAAAATTCGGTTTTAAAAGCGGACGAGATATTGATAAGTTTGCGGAAACAAAATATCTCCTGGGGAAAACCGGCGCTCCCGTGGTGACGGATTGGTCTCTGGCATATTTCGAATGTGAAGTGCTGTCTCAAACTGATGCGGGGACGCATGCGATATTCGTTGGAAAAGTAATTGCCGAAGGTATTCTGCAGGAAGATAAAGAGCCCCTGACATATGATTATTATCGTTTGATAAAAAAGGGAAAATCTCCAAAAGCTGCCCCGTCTTATGTGGCAAATACTTTTCAAACGGAAGAAAAAAAAGCGGCTGCAAAATTTAAATGTAAAGTTTGCGGGTATGAGTATTCTCCTGAAACCGGAGATGCCGAAAGCGGGATTAATACAGGAACTGCTTTTGAAAGTCTGCCGCAGTCCTGGAAATGCCCTGTCTGCAAGGTAGACAAAAATAATTTTGAGAAGGAAAACTGATGCTTATCCTTGGAATAAACGGAAGTCCGAGAAAAGGCGGAAATACAGATATTCTGCTGGAGCGGGCGTTAACCGGAGCAAAAGCTGCCGGTGCGGAAACTCAAAGGATAAACCTTGGAGAATTAAGATTTTCTCCCTGTCTCTCCTGTGAGAACGCAAGAAAAGACGGGGTTTGTAAAATCAATGATGACATGCAAAAGGTGTCTATTGCAATAGCCAAGGCAGATGGAATAATAATAGCTTCTCCTGTTTACTTCGGGAGCGTTTCGGCGCAGATCAAGATGATGATTGACCGTTTTCAATGCTATTGGGCTGCTATATTTATGCATAAAACGTTGAAAAACCCGCCGGCAAGACCGGGAGCGTTTATTTGCGTCGCCGCAAACAGTAAAAAAGAGTTTTTTGAAAATTCGAAAGAAGTTGTAAAAAACCTGTTTTTCACTCTGAACGTTAAATACTCGAAAGAACTGCTCTGCGCGGGAGTTGAAGGAAAGGGCGAGGTTTTAAAAAAAACGGAATGCCTGCAAAAAGCGGAGAAAGTTGGTTTTGAGCTTGTTAAAAAGGAGGGGGATGATGGGTGTCAAATTTAACGTCAGTGACATTGTAGAGATGGGAATACAAATAGAAAAAAACGGAAAAGAGTATTACGCCGAAGTGATGGGCTGCGCCAAATCAGAAAAGACGAAGGACATATTCAGGTTTCTCGGAAACGAAGAAGAAAAGCACATTAACTACTTTGAAAATCTGCTGGCGTCTCTTGAAAAAGAGGAACTGGCTGAATCCTACCCCGGCGAATATCATGAATATATTGAGCATCTTTCGGGTTTGCATATATTTACAAAGAAAGGAGCAGGGAAAACAACTGCCTGTAAAATGAAATCAGATAAAGAAGCGCTCGAGACCGCCGCAGGTCTTGAAAAAGATACTATCTTGTTTTACCATGAAATGAAAACGTTTATTTCAGGGAAAGATAAAGAAGTGATAGAGAAAATAATACAGGAAGAGCAGAAGCATCTGTCAAAACTGCTGGGGTTTTTGAAAACAATTTAGAAAAAATAGCGTAAAGGAGGTTGTATGCCTGTAAAAGACAAAAAGGAGATTTATAAGTGCGGAGTGTGCGGTAATGTTGTGGAAGTTTTGTTTGCGGGCGGCGGAGAGCTGGTTTGCTGCGGAAAACCTATGGTTCTCCAGTTGGAAAACACCGTGGATGCTTCAAAAGAAAAACATATTCCGGTGATAGAGAAAACTGCGGACGGCTATAAAGTCAAAGTCGGCGCCATATCTCATCCGATGGAAGAAAAACATTACATCGTGATGATAGAGTTGAATGTTGACGGGAACTCTTACAATCAGTTACTGGCTCCCGGCGCAGCTCCCGAGGCAACGTTTTGCGTAAAAGGCAACGCCGTTTTTGCGAGAGAGTATTGCACTCTGCACGGACTTTGGAAGGCATAAACGCAAGTACGAAGCTCGAGGTATTCAATACGAATTTTATAATAAGGAGGATAACAATATGGCTTGTTTAAAAGGTTCGAAAACAGAAAAAAATCTTCTGGCTTCATTTGCAGGAGAGTCTCAGGCGCGTAACAGGTATACGTATTTTTCTTCGGCGGCAAAAAAAGAGGGGTATGAGCAGATAGCGTTTTATTTTGCCGATACGGCGGATAATGAAAAAGAGCATGCCAAGAGGTTTTTTAAGTTTCTTGAAGGCGGCGACCTTGAGATATCGGCGACATATCCGGCCGGAAAAATCGGAACCACAAAAGAAAACTTGAAAGCATCAGCTGCGGGGGAAAAACACGAGTATACCGTTTTATATCCGTTGGCTGCAAATATAGCGGAACAGGAAGGCTTCAAGGATGTTGCCGCAGCATTCAAAGCGATAGCAGAAGCCGAAAGGGCGCACGAGGCCAGATACAGTAAACTGCTGGCAAATATTGAAAAGGACATTGTCTTTAAAAAGAGCGGCTCGGTAAAATGGAAATGCCGTAACTGCGGATATGTCCATGAAGGTCCGGAAGCACCCGACCTTTGCCCTGCTTGTCTTCATCCGAAAGCGTATTTTGAGCTTTTCTGCGAAAACTACTAAAACGTAATTCTTGTATCTTTATAAAAACCCTGCAAGCTTAACGCTTGTAGGGTTTTTGTTGAATAACTAATTCTTAAATGATATTATTTAAATATTAAGCAATTAAATTATTTCTGGAGGGGAAAATGTCAGCAGTTCTACTTGACGGAGAAGCAGTTGCAAAAAAAATAAAAGATGGTTTGCGGAAAGAGATTGAAGGTTTTAAGGCTTCCGGCAAAGAGCTTAAGCTTGTAGCTGTACAGGTCGGTGAAAATGCGGCCTCAAGAGTTTATGTGAATCAGCAGAAAAAAGCCTGCGAAGAAATAGGTGTAAAGTACGAACTCAAAGAGCTTCCTGCGGTTACCACGGAAAAAGGGCTGCTTGATTTTATTGAAGGTTTGAATAATGATGCTGCCGTTACCGGAATAATACTTCAGATGCCTCTTCCGAAAGAGATAAATCCCCGTAATATTCAGGTTAAGATCTCCCCTAAAAAAGACGTGGAAGGCTTAAACCCTTACAATATGGGTCTTCTTGTATATGGAAAGCAGGTTGTGGCGCCCTGCACCGCTATGGGAGCCGTAGAGCTTCTAAAAAGCAGCGGAGTAGAGCTTAAAGGAAAGGAAGTCGTAATTATCGGACACAGTGAAATTGTCGGTAAACCTATACTTCTTCTTATGCTTCAGTCCCTGACAGAATCTCCGACTCCTACGGTCTGTCATATTGCTACAAAAGATACTCCGTCGCACACAAAAAAAGCTGATATAGTTTTTGTGGCTGTGGGGAGACCCGGTTTAGTGAGAGCTGAAATGCTTAAACCTGGGGCGATAGTTATTGACATAGGCATCAACCGCGTTCCTGTTTTAGACGCAAACGGCGCGCAGGTAATGGACGAAAAAACCGGCCGTCCTAAGATGAAAACCGTCGGTGACGTTGATTTTGAGAAAGCAAAAAAAGTGTGCGGTATGATCTCCCCTGTTCCGGGAGGTGTTGGTCCTCTTACCGTTACCATGCTTATAAAAAACACAATAGAATGTTCAAAGTGGCAGAATATTTAATTAATACATCTTCAAGGGGGAGATATGAGAAAGTTAACGGTTTTGATACTGGTTATATTTTCTTCATGTTTTTTGTTCGGTGAAGCAGAAAGACTGGATGATTCATCTGATGTAAAGATAGCTGCCGAAAAGTTTACTGAAAAAAAAGGTATATATTCGACAGACGGAACTAAAATGATAGACGTCAGTGAAAAAGATCCGGCCTTTGTTGAAGTGTCTTTTCCTGCGGAATGGACTATAGTTAAGATTTTCATTATAACGGGGAAAACAACGGTTGAATCCTCATTGAACGGGAATAAAGAAGTTTCTTCAATGTGCAATTTTACTCTTAGAACTAAAACCAAATACGGTGACTATAAAGAAATCCGTAGATATACCGGCAACACCAGCACCAAACTGGAGATTAAGGAAAAAATAAAGACAAATTCCCTCAGGATTCAACTGCTTCCGTACCGGGAAGGTTCTAATAAAGGTTTTGGAAGTATGAAGTTTGAGATTTGGGGCTACAAGGGTGAAGCTCCTAAAGAAGAAAAAATAAAGATTAAGACAAAAGAAGATGCTAGCAGAGCGTTAAGGAAAAACCAGATAACTTCTCAGGAATATATGGAGTTGCTTAAAAGCTTGCCCAAGTGACATGTCGAAAATCAAGAACAAATAAGTACGACACCTCTTCTCGGTGGTAGACAGGCTTCAACCTCCTGGATGCACAAGCTGAAACTTGCGGCTACCTGTCAATTTTCCTCGCAAATATTTATCATTGACTACAACTTTTTTCTGTGTTAATATTTTTAAACAGAGCTGTATTTTTAACGGTTTTTAGAGGGGAAGAGAGCAAAAATGCATTATTTTGGATTTAAAAACGGGCAGTTATACTGCGAGAATGTAAAAGTAGCAACTATTGCAAAAACTACCGGCACGCCTGTTTACATCTACAGTAAAAGAACCATCGTGGAGCATTTTAGAAAGATTGACGAGGCTTTTGCCGGCGTGGATCATCTGGTCTGCTATGCTTTAAAGGCGAATCCTGCTCTCGCAATAATAAAAACTCTGCAAAAAGAAGGCTGCGGAGCTGATATTGTTTCCGGCGGGGAGCTTTACAAAGCGTTAAGGGCGGGGATTGCTCCGGAAAAAATAGTTTATGCCGGTGTAGGTAAAACAAGAGCAGAAATAGAGACGGCGATTAAAAGCCGGATATTTATGTTTAATATAGAATCCATCCCCGAGGCAGAGAGGATAAGCGCAGTAGCAAAAAAACTCGGAAAAACCGTGGAAGTGGCGCTTCGGATAAACCCTGACGTCGATCCGGATACGCATCATTACATTACGACCGGAAAAAAAGAGAATAAATTTGGACTCAATATCAGCAAGGCGAAAGAGTATTTCCTTGCCGCCGCGCGTTTACCTAACATAAAAGTGTGTGGAATTCATACGCATATCGGTTCGCAGATAACCAAAGTCGAACCGTACGTTTTGACGTTGAAAAAGATAATTGCGCTTAAAGCGATACTTGAAAAATCAGGGCTTCGTATAACCAGGCTTAACATAGGTGGCGGGCTCGGGATAATCTATGATAACGAGACCCCTTCGACACCGGCTAACTTTGCTTCTAAGGTGCTTCCGCTTTTAAAACCGCTCGGGGTAAAAGTGATACTGGAACCGGGCAGGTTCATAGTCGGTAACGCCGGAATAATGGCGGCAGAGGTGCAGTATATAAAAAAAGGCGAAGTTAAAAACTATGTAATCTTGGACGCCGGGATGAACGATCTGATCAGGCCGTCGCTTTATGACGCATACCATGATATTGTTGCGGTAAAAAAGACGTCCGGTAAGCTAAAGGCTGATATTGTAGGTCCTATATGCGAATCAGGGGACTTTTTCGGCAAGAACAGAGTTATCGACAAAGTAAAAGAAGGTGACTTTGTTGCTGTAATGAGCGCCGGGGCCTATGGTTTTTCCATGGCTTCCAATTATAACTGCAGAAGAAAGCCGGCTGAAGTGCTGGTGGACGGTTCAAAATTTAAAATAGTAAGAAAAAGAGAGACGTATCAGGATCTGTTAAACGGAGAGAGTTTTTAAAATGAAAAATGCGCAGTTCTCAAAACTAAGCGGCACCGGTAACGACTTTATTGTTATAGATAACAGAAGAAAAGTAATAACGAATCCGAAGAAGTTTGCGCTTGCCGTGTGCGACCGGAAAAGGTCTGTAGGCGCCGACGGCGTGCTTCTGGTTGAAAAATCAAAAAAAGCCGATTACAAGATGCGGATTATTAACTCGGACGGTTCCGAAGCCGAGATGTGCGGTAACGGGATACGCTGTATCGGTCTGTTTACGTTTGTAAAAAAAATAGCCGGTAAACAGCAGTCGGTCGAGACTTTATCCGGCCTTAAGACCGTGACTATACTGGATGCGTCTAAGGGGCTTGTGGACGTTAATATGGGACAGCCGAAGGATGAAAGGACCGGACTGGTTATCAAAACCGGAGGTAAGAGTCTGCCCGGTTGTTTTGTGAACACCGGGGTACCGCATACTGTTGTGCTTAACAGCAGTGTTGACGTTTTTGAATTCGGAAGACAGATTAGATACCACAAACTGTTTAAACCTGCGGGAACTAACGTTAACTTTGTAAAAGTTGCCGGGAAAAACAGGATAGAAGTCAGGACGTATGAAAGAGGCGTGGAAGCGGAGACGGATGCCTGCGGTACGGGTTCGACGGCTTCTGCATATATTACAAATTTACTCGGCAAAACAAAATTTCCGACGGATGTGCTTACTTCCGGCGGGGATGTATTAAGAATAGACGCGGATGAGGACGGTAATTTATATATGTCCGGCAGTGTTACTTATATTTGCGAAGGCAAAATATTCTATTAAGAAGGAGTGAATAAATGTTCAAAGGTGTTGTAACGGCAATGATAACCCCGTTTAAAAACGGCAAAGTGGATGAGAAAAGATTAAAAGATAATGTGGAGTTCCAGATAAAGAACAAAGTCTCCGGACTTCTCCCGTGCGGTACGACCGGGGAGTCCCCCACTCTTTCGCATGAAGAGCATCAAAGAGTTATCGAGATTGTGGTGAAAGCAGTGAAAGGCAGAGTCCCGGTAATGGGCGGTACAGGTTCGAACTCTACGGATGAAGCTATTGAGATGACGGAGTTTGCAAAAAAGATAGGGTGCGACGCCGCGCTTATGGTCTGCCCTTATTACAATAAACCCACTCAAAAGGGTGTCTATCTGCATTTTAAGAAAGTTGCGGATACGGTTGATATTCCGATAATGCTTTATAATATTCCTGGCAGATGCGGGATAACGATAGACCCGTCTACAATGGGAAGACTTAGAAACGATTGCAAAAATATTATCGGCGTTAAAGAGTCTACAGGTTCCGTAGATACCGCAAGCCAGGCAGTAGCTTCCTGCGGCAGGGATTTTTGTGTAATGTCCGGGGATGACAGCCTTACGCTTCCAATTATGTCCGTTGGCGGCACCGGTGTTATTTCCGTTATTTCGAACCTTATTCCAAAACAGGTCGCCGATATGGTGAACGCTTTCTCAAAAGCAGAAGTGAAAAAAGCCATAGATATGCATTATGAGCTTCTTCCTCTGATGAAAGGCGCTTTCATCGAAGCGAATCCTATACCGATAAAGACGTTGATGATGATGGCAGGAATGGACTCCGGCGAACTCCGGCTTCCGATGTGTTCCCTCGAAGACTCAAACCTCGGTAAAATGAAAGAACTTTTCAAAAGATATATGAAGTAAAAAAACAACGGAGAAAATGAAAAGATGAGCGAAAAAATTAAAGTAATCATGGCGGGGGCCGGTGGCCGGATGGGTGCGATAATCATTAAGCTTATTGCGGCTCAAAAGGATATGGTTTTATCCGGGGCTCTGGAAAGTGAGAAATTTTCGGGAGTGGGGAAGGACATCGGCGAAGTTATAGGTATGGGGAAGCTGGGTGTCAATATCGTTTCCGATCTTTCTAAGATTGCTCCTGATTGTGATGTTATAATTGATTTTACATCGCCTGCTTCCACAATGGCAAATCTTGCGGTTGCGGTCAAATTTAAAAAGGCTTTTATTATTGGGACGACCGGCATTGAAGAGGCAGAGAAAAAGCAGATAGCAGAAGCGGGGAAATCTATCCCGGTGGTGTTTGCTGCGAGTATGAGCGCGGGTGTTAACCTTCTGTTTAAGCTTGCAAAGGAAGCTGCAAAAGTACTTAGGGATTATGATGCGGAGATTGTTGAGACTCATCACCGTTTCAAAAAAGATGCGCCTTCGGGGACGGCTTTAAAGCTCGGAGAAAGTATAGCCGCCGGAAGGGATATTGATTTTAAGAAGAACACTGTGTTTGGAAGAGAAGGTATAACCGGAGAGAGAAAACCGGACGAAATTGCCATTCATGCGGTAAGAAGCGGTGATGTTGCAGGAGAGCATATAGTTTCTTTCGGAACAATCGGAGAGAGAATAGAACTCGTCCATAGGGCATCCAGCCGTGAAGCGTACGGCAGAGGCGCAATAAGTGCCGTAAGGTACATAGTCAAAGTCCAAAAAGGTCTTTATGATATGCAGGATGTGCTGGGAATTAAATAACGCAAGTACGAAGTACGAGGCGCAAAGTCAAAGCGACGAACAGGAGTAAAAATGAAAATTGAAGTGGCAGAGAGACTGAAAAAACTTCCGCCTTATCTTTTTATTGAGATAGATAAAATGAAAAGGAAAGCGAAAGAAGAGGGCGTAGACATAATTGATCTCGGTATCGGGGATCCTGATTTACCTACCTTGAAACCTATCATCGAAGAGATGCAAAAAGAGATATTGGATGCAAAAAATCATCAATATCCTCTTGGTTCAGGGCTTAAGGATTTTAGAGTTGCGGTAACGGAGTGGTACAAAAAAAGATTTGGCGTTGCTTTTGATCCTGATACGGAAGCCATGGCGCTTATTGGTTCGAAAGAAGCTATCGGGCATCTGCCTCTTGCTTTTGTCAATCCGGGAGATGTTGTGCTCATTCCGGATCCCGGCTATCCCGTTTACAATGCCGGCACTATATTTGCGGAAGGCGTGCCGTACATTATGCCTTTACTTGAAAAAAACGGTTTTCTTCCGGATCTCGACATTATTCCTGCCGATGTTTTAAAAAAAGCAAAATTGATGTTCATTAACTATCCGAATAATCCTACTGCGGCGTTTGCGCCTAAATCTTTTTTTGAGAAAGTCGTGGCGTTTGCAAAAAAGAATAATATCATCGTGTGCCATGACGCAGCTTACTCCGAGATGTACTATGACGGTGAAAAATCTCCGAGTTTCTTTAATGTAGAAGGCGCTAAGGATATCGGGATAGAGATGTTCTCCTTTTCAAAAACTTTTAATATGACCGGCTGGAGACTTGGTTATGCCGTAGGACACAAGGATCTGATTGCAGGATTGGCTTCGATTAAAGGGAATCTCGATTCCGGGCAATTCCATGCAATTCAGCGCGCGGGAATTAAGGCCTTACAGCTTCCTGAAAAATGGACGGATGATCTGAGAAAAATCTACGAAGAAAGAAGAAACGTGCTGGTGTCCGGGCTGAAATCTCTCGGTTGGAGAGTTAATAATCCAAAAGCTACTTTCTATGTCTGGATAAAAGTACCGGAAAAGTTTGCAAATGAGAATAAAGCGGCAAAATCAGTTTCCGGCGAGCTTGTAAAGTTCCTGCTTCAAAATTGCGGTATAGTTTCCACCCCCGGTGCCGGTTTTGGTAAATACGGGGAAGGATATATACGTATGACCATTTGCACCACGGAAGAGCGTCTTAAAGAAGCTGTAAAACGCTTGAAGGAAAAATGCCGTTTTTAACAGCTTATTTGTCGTTGGGCGGTAATTTAGGGAACAGGCTTCTGAATCTAAAAAAGGCAATAACGCTCTTAGGAAAGAACGCCGGAATAAAAATAGTAAAAACATCTCCTTTGTACGAGACGGAGCCGGTCGGGAAAGTCAGGCAGGGTTTGTTTTTAAACGGAGTGGTTAAAATAAAAACTTCGCTCACACCTGTCGGACTGCTTCTTGCCTGCAAAGAAGTTGAGCGCAGGCTGAAGAGAGTTAAGACCGTAAATTGGGGTCCCAGGAAAATAGACATTGATATAATTCTTTATGGCGCGGAGATTGTAAAAAGAAGCTTTTTGACTATTCCGCACAAAGAAATGACCAAACGTGAGTTTGTGCTGAGACCGCTGGTTGATTTGGAAAATAAAGGGCGTCACCCCTTACTGGGGAAAACTTATAAAAAGCTTCTGGCAGAAATAAAAGGACAGAAAAAAGTAAAAAAATATGGAAAAATCATTTGATTTGAAATACATAGTCGTTGAAGGACCGATCGGGGTGGGCAAGACCAGCCTGGTGGATCTAATAGGCAGGGAATTCCGCTTTAAACAGGTCTTAGAAGTAGTGGAAGAAAATCCTTTCCTTCCTAAATTCTATAAAGAGATGAGAAATTTTGCCTTTCAAACGCAGCTCTTTTTCCTTCTTAACAGGTACAAACAGCAGCAAGCTTTGTTTCAGAATGAACTATTTTCATCCGGGATTATGTCGGATTATCTCTTTGAAAAAGACAGAATATTTGCTTATGTAAATCTGGATGAAGCCGAGCTTGTCTTGTATGAAAAACTATATGCTATTCTAAAACCGCAGGTGCCCAAGCCGGATCTGGTTATTTATTTGCAGGCAAATACAGATACGCTGATAAAGAGGATAAAACTGCGGGGGCGTAATTACGAAAAAACAATAGGCCATGACTATCTCGGGCATTTGAATAAAGCTTATAATGATTTTTTTCTTAGATACAAAGAAACTCCTCTGCTGATCATCAATACAAATGAAATAGATTTTGTTCACAAGATGGGAGATTTAAACGACCTCATAAAGACCATTAAAGATATGAAAGCCGGGACCAAGTATTACCTCCCTATAAGTTCTTGAGGAAAAAATGAAAGTAATCTCCTCTCTAAAAGAAATGACTTTATTTTCGAAAAAAGCGTCAGCAAAAGGTAGTATTATCGGCTTTGTTCCCACTATGGGTTACCTGCACGAAGGCCACCTTTCTCTGGTTCGCCGGGCAAAAAAAGAATGTAATGTGGTGGTAGTCAGTATCTTTGTTAACCCTTCGCAATTCGGACCGAAAGAAGACCTCGCTAAGTATCCCAGAGACTTAAAAAGAGATTTAGCCTTGCTTCGGCCGCTCGGAGTGGATGTTGTTTTTTACCCACAAGCAAAAGTAATGTATCCTTTTGGCTGTGCCGCTTATGTGGATATCGGCGGGAATTTGACAAAAAAACTTTGCGGCGCGTTCCGTCCCGTTCTTTTCAAGGGAGTGACGACCATAGTTGCAAAGTTATTCAACATCGTTTTACCTTCAAAAGCTTACTTCGGGCAGAAAGACGCCCAGCAGTGTGTGGTGCTTGAGAAGATGGTCAAGGACCTTAACTTCCCGCTGCAGGTTGTTACGCTTCCCACCGTTAGGGAGAAAGACGGCCTTGCTATGAGCTCGCGTAATTCCTATCTGGCTCCGGATGAAAGAAAAGATGCCGCCGTTATATACAAATCCCTGATGCTCGCCCGTCAGATGATAAAAAAAGGCGTAAGAAGTTCTATTAAAATAAAATCTGCAATGATAAAAGAGCTGAATACCGTAAAACATATTGAATTACAATACATCTCCATCGTGAAGGCTGAGACCCTCGAAGATTTGAAAACCCTATCAGGTGAGATCATTATCGCCCTGGCTCTAAAAATCGGAAAAACAAGGTTAATAGATAATATCCGCCTTAAACTCTGACCTGAGTACCGTAACTACCTGTAATTGAAAACCATCCGTAAAAATGCTATAATCATACATTATTCTTTTAATTACTTTTGTTTTGGAGGCAATATGTTCAGGTCTATGTGTAAATCCAAGATCCACCGGGCTACGGTTACGGATGCCAATATCAACTACAAAGGCAGTATCACTATTGATGAAAAGCTGATGAAAGCTTCGGATATTCTTCCTTTTGAACGCGTTCAGGTGCTGAACATCTCAAGCGGAGGCAGGCTGGAAACTTATGCTATTAAAGGAAAAAAAGGGGAAGTGTGCCTCAATGGCGCGGCGGCAAGACTTGCCCAGATAGGTGATATTATCATCATTATTTCTTACGGTATGTTCACAAATGCCGAAGCAAAAAAGATAAAACCGAAGATCATATTTGTTGACGGAAAAAATAATCAAGTAAAAGGATAATTATGTTTAGCGTTCCTAAACATATGCAAAATGATCAAAGATAAATTAATAATAAAAGGCGCGCGGGAACATAATTTAAAGAACATCTCCATTGAATTGCCCCGGAATAAACTCATTGTCATAACCGGGCTTTCCGGTTCCGGAAAATCCTCTCTTGCTTTCGATACCATCTACGCCGAAGGTCAAAGACGCTACATTGAATCCCTCTCGGCTTACGCCAGGCAGTTCCTCGGTCAGATGGAAAAACCTGATGTGGACTCCATAGAAGGACTTTCTCCTGCAATAGCCATCGAACAGAAGAAGCCGAGCCACAATCCCAGGTCCACCGTCGGCACGGTTACCGAAATCTATGATTACTTCCGTCTGCTTTTTGCCAGGATAGGCGTGCCTTACTGTCACAAATGCGGGAAAAAAATAGAAAGACAAAACAGCCAGCAGATAATTGATCAGATAATGGAGCTGGGCAACGGTGTCAAAATTCAGATACTGGCTCCGATGATAAGAAGCAGGAAGGGTGAGTATTCGAAACTGTTTGAACAGATAAAAAAAGACGGGTATGTCCGCGTGCGTGTTGACGGGAAAATATTCGGACTCGAAGAAAGTATTAAATTGGAAAAAACCAAGAAACACAGTATCGAGGTGGTGGTGGACCGGCTGGAGCTCGGGGCGGATGTAAAAAAACGTCTTGCGAACTCCGTAGAGACTGCCCTTCGTTTCGGAGAAGGGACCGTAATAATAATTACGGAAGCTAAAAAAGAGATAATATTTTCCGAGAAGTTTGCCTGTGTGGACTGCGGTATCAGTATGTCTGAGCTTTCTCCGAGGATGTTTTCGTTTAACAGTCCGTTTGGGGCGTGTCCTGAATGCAGCGGACTCGGGCACAAGCTTGAGATAGACGCAGACCTTATTATACCGGACAAAACAATAAGCCTTAATGCCGGAGCTATTGCGCCCTGGAGCAGTCCTACCGCGCTTTATTACAAATCTATGCTGCATTCCGTGACCAAGCATTTCGCGATTAGTATGGATGTGCCTTTCAATAAACTGAAAAAAGAAGAGAAAGATATCATTTTGTACGGTTCCGGCGAACATCATATAAAATTCAATTTTCACTCCACTAATATGTCGCATGCTTACACCGGCAAATACGAAGGCGTAATACCCAATCTAAAGCGCCGTTATATGGAAACGGACTCTTCTTTTATAAGAAATGACGTGATAGGCCAGTATATGCGGACCATTGAGTGCCAGACGTGTAAAGGAGCCAGGTTAAAACCGGAAATACTGAACATCCGTATAAGCGGTAAAAATATAAACGAAGTCACAAGATTGAGTATAAGCGCCTGCACGGAGTTCTTAGACGGTACAAAACTTTCTGAAAAAGAGAAGATAATAGCGGAACAGATCTTAAAAGAAGTGAAAGGGCGGTTGAAGTTCCTGGCGGATGTCGGGTTATCGTATCTTACGCTTGACCGCGCGGCCTCTACTTTATCGGGCGGGGAAGCCCAGCGTATCCATCTTGCGACACAAATAGGCTCCTCTCTTGTCGGCGTTCTATACATACTTGACGAACCTTCTATCGGACTTCACCAGAAGGATAACAAAAAACTGTTAAACACTCTCCGTACCCTCAGGGATCTGGGTAACACTGTTATTGTTGTCGAACACGATGAAGATACAATGCTTGAGGCGGACTATCTGGTGGATTTGGGTCCGGGCGCAGGAGCAAACGGAGGCTATATAGTAGCTGCGGGTACTCCGGCTGAAGTAATGAAAAATGATGCGTCTCTGACAGGAAAGTATCTACGCGGGGATATGAAGATAGAGATACCAAAACACAGAAAGAACTGTCCTGAAAAATACATTGAGCTGAAAGGTGTTACCACTAATAACTTGAAAAATATTGATGCTAATTTTCCGTCCGGCTGCCTTACCTGTGTCACCGGAGTTTCCGGTTCCGGCAAGAGTTCGCTGATAGAAGAGACTCTGTATCCCGCCTTGATTCATGAGATATTCAGGACCAGTGTGAAGCCGGGAGGTTATAAGAAATTCAGCGGTATTGAGCATGTCGACAGGGTGATTAATATTGATCAAGCCCCTATCGGACGCACCCCGCGGTCAAACCCCGCCACCTATACCGGTGTTTTTACGCTGATTAGAGACCTGTTTGCCTCTACTATCGAAGCCAAGTCGAGAGGTTATCAGCCGGGTAGATTCTCCTTTAATGTGAAAGGGGGACGGTGCGAGGCGTGTGAAGGTGACGGCATAATAAAGATAGAGATGCATTTTTTACCGGACGTCTACGTGCCTTGCGAAGTGTGCAAAACAAAAAGATACAGCAGAGAAACACTTGAAGTTATGTTTAAAGGGAAGAACATCTCGGATGTGTTAGACCTTACTGTGGAAGATGCGCTTAAGTTTTTTGAAAATATACCAAAAATAAAGAAAGTTCTTGAAACGCTCTACGATGTTGGGTTAGGATATATAAAATTAGGTCAATCCGCAACTACACTTTCAGGCGGAGAAGCCCAGAGAATAAAGCTCTCGGCGGAACTCTCAAAGAGAGCAACAGGTAAAACCATTTACATTCTTGATGAACCCACGACGGGTCTTCATTTTGACGACATAAAAAAGCTTCTTGAAGTTTTATTCCGGCTCCGGGATATGGGAAATACTATAATTATTATTGAGCACAATCTGGACGTAATAAAAACCGCAGACCATATTATAGATTTAGGACCCGACGGAGGTGATAAAGGCGGTCACGTTGTCGTGGCCGGCTCCCCGGAACAGGTGGCAAACAACAAAAATTCCTACACCGGACATTTCTTAAAAAAAGCTTTAAAAGATGCGCAGCTTAACGGAAGGTCAAAGACGCAGTAAAAGCCGGTATTTAAAGGCGGGCCGAAGCCCGTAAAATAGATAAAATGAGTTATTAGGCGAGAAACAACCTAAAGGAGCAGTTATGAATATAGTAAAAGAGGCGGTGCTTTCTCTTAAAAAAAACAAATTCACGAGCGGAACAACAATAGGCATCCTGGCTTTAAATATTTTGATTTTAGGCATTTTTGCCATGTTAATTCTTAACCTTGATAATTTTTTAAATGAAATTGGAAATAGCGTTGAAATGTCGGTTTACTTGAAAGAGGGAACAAAAAAAGAATATGCAGAAGCGCTTGCTTTAACGCTTAAACTAAAACCGGGCGCGGATGAAGCGCAATTTGTTTCGAGAGATGTGGCGCTGAAGGATTTTGCCAAAAACGAGGATTTTAAAATATATCTCGAAAGTTTTAAAAT
>JAPLKO010000052.1 GCA_026388015.1 Candidatus Firestoneibacteriota bacterium
TTATTGAAAATTATGGCTATATCACCGGAACTCTAAAAAAATATCTTAGCCAGCTTCAATATTCCTTGTTTCCAGGGTACGCGGTGGGAGACGCCGGAGCTTTTGGCGAATTTATCGACGTTTTTCAGGTACCATTTGTAATTTCTCAGTAGCGCGTCTTTGTTGGAGTATTTTGGTTTGTAGCCGAGTTTATGTTCAGCTTTTTCTATGGAGACAAAGGAATCCTTGGATGCAGTCTCGTACACCCATTTGTAAAGCGGGGAGAGTTTTAAAAGTTCAAGGAGACGGAGCATCATAATAACCGGGGCGGCAGGGAAACCTCTTATCTTTTTGCCGAAGCCGGCATAGTCGAGTACGGACTGGTAATCTTCACCCATGGTGGTGAACACTTTAGCACCTATGTTAAACGTATCATTCGCAAGGTTTTTCTCCAGCGTGGCAGTCAGATAGATAGCGTCACACAAGTCAGAAACATCCAGGAACTGATATTTGTTTTTTCCGTCACCTATCATCGGAAAACCTTTTCCATCTTTTGCCCAGTCATAGAAAAGAGCAAAGACACCAAGCCGCTCAGGACCGATGAAGGACTTGGGACGTATTACCGGCACGCATATCCCTTTTTTTCTATACTCAAAACAAACTTCTTCCGCAAGTATTTTTGCCTCGCCGTAAGGACCGACGCCTATCTTTTTATCGTCTTCCAGTAAAGGATGATGGTCGGGAATGCCGTACACGGCTGTTGAAGAGATGTGAATGAACCTTTCCGCTTTTGCTTCTATTGCCGCTTCTAATACATTCCTCGTCCCGTCCACATCCGTAGTGAAGATATCTTCTTTTGAATATAAAGGAAGCGCCGCCGCGCAATGTACCACGATCTGCGCCCCTTCCATCGCCTTTTTTACCGCAGCTTTATCTCTTATATCTCCGTCAATTATCCTTATCTTATCCTTTACATCAGGATACGTGAACTCCGCAAAATCAATGGAGGTAACTTCATTCCCCTTGGAAAGCAAAAATCTTATAAGATTAATCCCGAGAAAGCCTGAACCACCCGTTACCAAATACTTCATATTCTTCTCCTTCTTCAGATAATTACATAATTTATAATCTGCAAGTGAAAGCTCTAATGCCAAATCCTTACTGTAAAAACAGTGTTCAATATTTTTTTACCAGTAACTTTTCTTCTTCAGATATCCGGCATAGTCTTTAATTGAGGCTTCCAATGTCATGCATTTATGTTTACAGCCGGCGCGTCTTGTTTTAGTCATATCGGCTTCGGTAAAATATTGATATTTGTCCCTTATTATTTCCGGCATTTCTATATATTCTATCTTTGTTTTCCTTCCGGCGGCGGCAAAAAGAGCTCCGGCTACATCGTTCCAGCTCCTGGCTTTTCCGGTGCCGACATTAAATATGCCTCTTTTTTCCGGATGCGTAAAGAAATAATACACTATGTCCACTGCATCCTTAACATAGATAAAATCCCTCTTTTGTTCCCCGTCCGCGTAACCGTCTTTGTAGGATTTAAAAAGTTTCATAGGCTTTCCCGCCGCAACACCGGCGTATGCTTTGCACATCAAACTCATCATTTCGGCCTTATGATATTCATTAGGACCAAAAACATTGAAAAACTTGAAACCGGTTATTTTATTCTGCAGTTTGTTCTTAAGGAGCCAGAGGTCAAAAAGTTGTTTTGAGTTGCCGTAAGGATTTAAAGGTTTCAGCTTCAGCGTGCTTTTATCTTCATCGCTATACCCCAGAATGCCGTCCCCGTACGTCGCGGCGGAGGAAGCATAAAGGAAAGATACTTTATTTTTCAGACAGTACCTTGCCAAGGTCTTTGAGTACTCCAGATTGTTTTTTTTAAGATAAGAAACATCCATCTGCATCGTAGACGAGCAGGCCCCCATATGAATTATCGCATCCGGCCTGTATTTAGGGAGAAGTTTTACAAGGTCATCTTTATCAACATAAGCTTCAATACTTTTTCCTTTCAGGTTCCTCCACTGCAACGGAGCATCCGATTGATCGACCGCCAGAATATTATTTATTCCTTTAGCATTTAGTTTCCGTAAAATACAGCTCCCGATAAACCCGGTGGCTCCGGTCACAACTACTTTCATATTCAGCTCCATTTTTTAGATATATTAAATATTATTGCATTACATAAAATATTTTGCAATATAAAATCCAATTATTCCCTTAGAAGTCTTTGGATTTCTTTATCCATCATTGGACCCATTTGATTGTACAATTTGGCAATGTACATCATAAATATAATAATTATTACTATCGCTATACCGGCGGAAATCCGGATCCATATTTTTGCTTTTTGGGTGTAAGTTTCAGCTTCGGTATAATTCCCGTTCAAAAAACTGGAGTTAACTTTCATGCCGTAGAAAAACGACACTAGGGCTGTCGGGATACAAGAAAGAATCAACAAAACAGAAGGAATAATATAGTTCTTGGGTTTTTTCTTCTCTGCCAAAGGCCTTGGTTCATCATGTAAAGGGAAGTTACACGCCTCGCATTTCCAGACATTTTCCCCATTTTCTTTCCCGCAGCTTTTGCATTTAATCATTTTATCTCCCTTATGACTTGAACAAAGTAAACGGATTTAGAGGCAGATTCCTTAGCGCTGTAAATATTATTATAGCAGAAATCAGGAGCCAAATAATAAAAGGTTTTATTTTTACCACCGGAAGTTTTATGTTAAAGAACAGCCGCAAAAAGGACAGGGCGCTCCAAAAAGCAAGGAACGGCAGAGCAATTACGGTAAGCGGATTAAAATAGAAAGCTTTTATTATGTTACCATGAAGCAGATTATGTATAGCCCTCAAAGAACCGCAGCCGGGGCAGGAGTAAGTTGTCAAATATTTAGTAGGACAAGGCGGATAAATACTGCCGGCGCCCGGAGCAAAAAAGAAAATAATGCCTGCGGAAATAACGGAAATAATCAAAAGGGCTGCGGCGGTTGACCTTTCGCTCATTTTGTAATATCTGACTTTGGCTTTGTTAGCGGAGTCACAGCAGTAAGCGGCGCCATTAGAAGCTCAACGGCTGCGGGTTTTGGCGGGACGCGCGGATAAGTATCTCTTTTTACGGGCTTCCCGGGGAAGATATTTTTTTTCAGCCCGCCCTTGTCTTTCACTATCACTCCATTTATCATTACAATATCAAAACCTTCGGAATATTGCGCGGGTTTTGCAGCTGAGGCATTCTCCTTTACTTTTTCCGGGTCAAACACCACCAGATCCGCATCCGCTCCGACTTTTATCCTTCCCTTATTCTTCATTGCGGAGGAAATATTTTCAAGACGTTTGGCGGGAAGATAGGAGCTCATCCTGACGGCTTCCATAAGAGTCAGAAGCTTTTCTTCTCTAACGTATTTCTGAAACAACCTTGCATAACACCCGGCTCCGCGGGGATGATTATTTTTTTCTGCTTCGATTATAGTATCGCTTCCTATCATCATGCCGGGGAATTTTAATGCAGTTACAACGTCTTCTTCCGGAATAGCGTAGGCCACGGTCAAAGGGTTTGATTTTCTTATAGCTTTGAATTTTTCCTCCGTAAGCCGCTCGGAAGTGTTAGCCACCTGCAGATCCTTATAAGTTATATTAAATCTTCTTTGCCAGTCACCGTCAAATCTCGCAGAGGCCAGATAAGTCGCCCAGGAGTTGTATGGATACATATCCAAAGTTATATCAAGTCCCTCTTCATTAGCTTTTTTAATCAAATTTAAAGAGGTGCTCATAGAAAAAGTGCCGCCGGTACTGTTAATATGATCTATCTGGAAGGAAACACCGGTCTTTCTTGCTATATCTATAGCTTCAAAGATCGCATCAATATTTGTTTTCCCGTCAAACATAGTGGAATACCGGAGGTGCGCCGTGCAAAGAGCCCCGTATCTTTTTACAACCTTCGCCAGTTCAACCGCCTCTTCCGTAGTGGTCCCGGGGAGATATTCAAAACTAAAATTAAGACCGAGCGCCCCGTTTGCAAGCGCCGCATCCGCAAGCCGGCACATTTCAGCCACTTGTTCTGTCGTTGGTTTAGCATAAGCATTCATTAGATTAACTGCGTACCGAAGGCGTATTTGGCTTACTGCGCCGCCCTGGTTCAGATACAGCGCTCCTTGGGTTTTTTCCCAAAGCCTTTGAAAATTAACCATAGAAGCGCCGTGCATAGAAAGATTGGTGGTTACTCCGTCGGCGGCTTTATAATATTCTCCGGTCCCGTTCTGATCGTACGATAAAAAATCGATAAAGCCGGGACAAACTACCAGACCGGCTACATCAAGCGCCAGCTTTGCCTCGATACGGTCTGTTCCCGCATAAACAATTTTCCCGCCCTGTATTCCGATGTTTTTTACTTCATCAGTATTCGATTCCGGATCAAACACTCTGCCGTTTAAAAGCGAGACGTCATACAGCTCCCGGGCCGCCAGGGCGCTTAGAAGCAGCATAAAAAAACCAATTATTTTCCCTGATCTATTTTTCATTTAATTACCCGCCTTTCGGTTTCTTAGAAACGCTTTCGTTTAAACAAATATCCGAAACCCTATACTTTTTTCCTGTACTTTCCTATTCTTCTTATAATAGAGTCATTAAACATCTTTGCTTCTTCTGTTTTGAATAACTGCGCCAACCAAAAATACGCGGGTACCGCCAATGCTATCGGCACCAATACTCCAATAATTTTTGCCGGGAGTGTTTTGTGAGGTATTAGGCCATCCAGGAATTCTGCAGAACTCCATGCGACCAGAGCCATTAGGCAGGAAGCAGAAAATACTTTCAGGAAGGTTTTAAGGATCTTTTTCCCGCCGAGAGAGCCCAATTGCTTTCTTAAAAAATAATAAAGCATAATAAAATTAACCAACGTTGAAATAGTATTAGCAAGCGGCAGCGCGGCATAATCCAGCTTCTCCATTAAAATAATACTAAAAAGGGCGTTGGTAAGTATTGCAACTATGCCGCAGATTACCGGAATAGTTGTTTTTTTTAGGGCAAAAAAAGCAGGAGTAAATATCTTGTTTATGGAGAAGAGTGATAGCCCGAGGCAATAGTATACAGTTGCAATAGCCGTAGCCTCTGCTGCGGTAGCGCTAAAATTACCGTGCCGGAATAACAAATCAGTTACTCTGCTGCTTAAGACTATTAAACCGAGAGTGGCGGGAACCGTAACGAATAGCGAGAGGCGCACAGAAGAGGTGATGGTATCTTTCGCTTCCTCTGTTTTACCCTGAGCAATAAAAGAGGAAAACATCGGAAAAGATGCTGTCGCAATTGCCACGCCAAACAAACCTATAGGCAGCTGCATCAATCGGAAGCCGTAGTAAATATACGTTATAGCTCCCGAACCGAGCAGGGAAGCAAGAAAAGTGTTTACGAAAACTACATTTATCTGCCCGATGGAATTTGAAAATATTGACGGCGCCATAATACGGCCCATCTGTCTGATGCCCGGATCTTTAATGTCCAGTTTATACTGCAGGCGAAAGCCCTTTCTATATATAATAGGGAGCTGTATCAGCACCTGTATCAAACCTGATAGCAGAGCGCCGAAAGACCAGACCAAAACCTGGGTTTCGGGAAGCCTGGCAAAAAGAGGACAAACGGCAACTCCTGTTATAATCATAACAAGATTGCCTATGGCCGGTGCCAGCGCGGGAACGGTAAAATGCCCTTCAGAATTTAACATACCCATTATCACGGTGGCAAAACCCATAAAAGCAATAAAAGGAAATAGTATCCTGGTAAGCAAAATAGCAAGTTTTATCCCTTCAAGGGCAAAACCCGGAGCTATAACCTTAATAAGCAAAGGCGTAAAAAACCAGGCAAATATTATTAGAACAGAAAAAATTATAGAAAGGAGAGTAAGAACAAGATTGGCCAATCTGTAGGCTGCTTCCTTTCCGCCTTTATTCATGTAGGCAGTAAAAGCCGGAACAAAAGCAGAACTCAAAGCCCCCTCCGCAAGAAGATCCCGGAACATATTAGGTATTCTATAAGCGACATAAAAGGCATCGGATACAAGACCTGCGCCAAAAAGGGCTGCATTTATCTGGTCGCGAATAAGACCGAGAATTCTGCTTAATCCTGTAGCCAGCGTCATTACTCCGGCATTTTTTCCTATTTTCTTTATTCTATCAGTCATATTCCATCCGCATTCTGTTTTGTTTAACCTTGACTTCTACGTCTTCTTTTTGCTATATTATAAATCGTAGTGTTGTAGCAGTAAAATTTCAGGAGGTGTAAAGTTGCCGTTACTTAAATCATCAATAGAAGCAGCAAGAAAGACCAAAAAAATGACTCTGATTAACAAGTCCGCCAAGCATAAATTAAGAGTTGCCGAAAAAAAGCTTCTCAGCTTAAAAACCTACGAAGAAGCTGCCAAGTTATTAAAAACCCTTCTTCCTAACATTCAGAGGGCAACCTTGAAAAATATCTTCCCCAAGAACACCGGAGCAAGGAAGGTTTCCAAGTATACAAGGTACGTTAATTCTCTCAAGAGCAAATAATTAACTTCTGCTTTTTAGCCGCCGCTTAAAACCGGCGGCTTTTTTTTTACGAGTTACTTTAGTAACAGTTTATAGACCAGACTCTCTATGACCTGTAAAGGCGTTTTACCGGAACTGCTTTTTGTCTCTCTGTCTGTCCTGGCAAGCTCCATAAAAACAGCCTTTAGCTGTTTTTCCTCATAAGTTCGCGCCTGATTTAGAATTCCCGGAATAAAGTAAGGATTTACACCGAGCTTAGAAGCAATTGATTGTTCCGAAATACCGGCGCGAATAAGTATTTTTGCCGTCCAAATTTTTTTAAAATGAGCATAGGCGGCGCCGACTACCATTGGCCCGGCTTTACGTTTGTCCATGCTGTAAAATATATCGTTAATTATTTTTAAAGACATTGTTAAATTTCTTTCCGCCAGCGCATTAACAAAATCAAAGATGCTTTTGGTATCAAGCCCGCTTACCAAAAACTCCACATCAATTTCGTCAATCTGTTTTTTTTCGCCTATATAGAGCATCACTTTTTCTATTTCCGAATCAAGGTCCCGCAGGTTGTTCCCGACACGTTCTATGAGAATTTCAACGGCAGCCGGTGTTATTGTTTTTCCAAGCTCAAAGAATTTGCTTTTTATTCCGGCGCCAACCTGGCCGGGATAAAGCTGATAATAAGCAGACACGTCTGCGGAAGCAGCTATTTTTTTATAAGTAACCCCTTTATCCAGCTCAGCTTTTTTAACATCACGGCTTACAAGAATAAGCACTGTCTGATCTGAAGGATTTTTAATGTATGCCAGCAGCATGTCTTTAAGGTCTTTTCTAAGTTTTTCAAATCCCCTGAGAACAACCACCCGCCTATCGGCCAGAAAAGGTACGGTGTTCAAAGTTGAATCAAAATCAAAAACAAAATTGCTTTTTGCCCTGACCGGCGCTTCTTCTTTCTGGTCTTCTGCAGTTGCGCCTTCGTCTTCTTCTTCTTCTTCTTCTTCTTTACCCGTACATTCTATTTCCGTATAATTTAATTCTTTATTTTCGACAGGCAAAGCTTTTTTTAGTATTTCTTTTACTTTTCTGTCTTTATTGTATTCATCATTGCCGGTTACAAAGTAAACCGGAACTAACGGCTTAGTAATTTTCCCAGCCATAGATGACCCTGTTGACAATCCCTTCCGCCAAAGACCTGTAGATCCGCTGTCTGGCGACAACCTCGGTTTCTATGTTTTGGCCCTGCACCATAAAAGTGGTTGCCCCTCCGCCTATTCCTCCGATTTCTTTCTGTTCCCATGTAACTTTTCCGGTTTTAATATTGGTAAACTTAATATCCAGGATTACTTTTACCCGGTATGAAATAATTACATTATTAATGTCGTACGCAAGCGGCTGCAACTGATACTGTCTGATGGTGCCTTCAAGAAGTGCGTCAGCCTTATCTCTGCTCACCACATTAAGACGGCCGTCTATAAGAAATTGCCTAACAATATAATCTGTTAACTCGGTATCAATTCCGTATTGTGAGGTGCCGTTTACCACCACAGGAATATTTATACTCTTTATCTCCGGAGCAATATTTGGCTTCATGGTAGAACATCCGCACAAAAGAGCAAGACATGCAGCCAGCGCGAGAAATTTCTTCATATTATTTCCTCCCTTATAACACTTAAGACAATTGTACTTTGTTTCAAAAGTATTTTCAACCTACAAATATGCCACGGTATTTTTTCCGTTCTGTTTTGCTTTATACAGGGCTCTATCGGCTCTGGAAATCACCCCTTCCGCTGTTTTGTCATTTATGAAACGGGCGTAGCCGATACTCATAGTTACTACTATTTTCTTTTCGTAATCATTAAACTTTACATTCATCGCAGCCTGAAATTCTTTAAGATATGCGTCAATATCTTCGTTCTTTCCCTGTCTTAAAATAATAAATTCGTCTCCGCCGTAGCGGGCCAAAACACAACTCCCCAGCGCCTCTTTAAAATTATAGGCAATCCTTCTCAAAAAAGTGTTGCCTGCCACATGACCGTAAGTATCGTTATAGGCTTTAAAATTATCCAAGTCTATCATTATCACCGCAAAATCTTTATTGCGTTTAACCAGCTTTTCTGATTGCTCAAGAAAATAGCCGTAATTATACAGGTCGGTCAAGCGGTCTATAGAGGCAAGATGTCTTATTTCATTATATAAAGTATTACGTTCTATAGCTATGGCAAAAGACCCGGCCAGCGTCATAAAAAAATCATAGTCCCGGGCCAAAAACTTCTTTTTTGGCTTAACTCTCAGAAACCCTATTACCTGTTTCTCCCTGCTCTGCGGAAAATAAACATATTCTTTTGCTTTATAGATCTGCGACTTCCTTATTAAAAGCTCGGCAAATTCCGGAGACATTTCACTCAAACCTATTTCAACATCTTCTCGCAAAAGCAGAAATTTCCGCGTCTTGTTTTCATATATGGCTATTTCCCAATCAGAGATCAGCTCATTTTCTGCAAAGAAAGGATCTAAAAGTTTTGCCATAATCTCGAGATTTATATTTTCGTTCATTATATCCGTAACGGCCAGAATAAAGCGGAGACCTTTTACATTCTCCTCTTCTTTCTTCACGCTCTCGGAAAGAAAACCCGTAAAAAGTCCCACCACAAAAAGAAAAGGTATTCTCATATACATGTTAATATCATTGACTCCTTCTTTTTCTGCAAGAAGACCGTAGTAAAAGACGGAAGCCACAACAGTGGCAATAACACTGACCTTTAAGTCTTTTCCGAGAGCCGTAATAATTATAACCAAAAAATAAAGAAGGAAAAAGTCGGTGCCGGCGCTTCCGGTAAAATATATTACAAGAGAAACAAGAATTATGTCCCCTATAAATATTGTATACCGCAGCCATTCTTTCTTAAAATACTCCGCAGAGATGAAATAGAGCAGAATGTTTGAGGTGATAAAACCGAATACCAGTAAATTAATATAGCTGAACAAGGGTAAAGCGCTGTTACCGGCTGGAAACACAGCCATATAGCCGGCGGCAATAACAATAAGCCATCTTAAATTAAGAAATGTTTTTTTAAACAGATTGGATTCCGTATTTTTCATATCACCACCAGATTAACAATCTTGTTTTTAACAACCACAATATTTTTAATGGTTTTGCCGGCAAGAAAGACCGCTACTTTTGCGTCTTTCAGAGCAAGTTCCTTTATTTTTTCATCGTCAGCGTTCATGGCAACCGTAAGACGCCCGCGTAATTTTCCGTTTACCTGAAGTATTATCACAGCTTCTCCTTCAAACAAGTATTCTTTATTACACTCAGGCAGATTATGAAGGAAAACGCTTTCTTTGTGCCCGAGCTTTTCCCAGAGCTCTTCAGAAAAATGAGGCGTAAACGGAGCAAGTAAAAGCACGAGATCTTCAACAGCCAATTTTAGAAGTGCCGCATAAGCGGTTTCTTCTCCGGCAGGAACCTTAAAAGTATACAGATAGTTAGTAAACTCCATAAGCGCCGCCAGAGCGGTATTAAAATGGAACTCTTTTTCTACATCTTCTTTTACTTTCTTTACGGTTTTATTAATATTAATATAGAATTCTCTGAGCTCTTTGTTTAGCTTCTCGAAATCCACGGTCCCGGCTTTTTCTATTACGGGCATTGAGGTTTCCACAAATCTTTCCACTCGCCCCAAAAACCTGTGAATACCTTCTATGCCCTTATCGTTCCATTCGAGCTCTTTCTCGGGAGGCGCGGCAAAAAGTATAAAACCTCTGACAACGTCCGCTCCGTATTTTTCTATAAGCGGGTCGGCCTCTACCGTGTTCCCTTTTGATTTGCTCATAACCTGTCCGTCTTTTAGCACCATGCCCTGCGTAAACAGGTTTGTGAACGGCTCGTCAAAGTTGACCAGCTTAAGATCATACAGAAATTTTGTAAAGAATCTGGAGTAAAGAAGATGCAGAATCGCATGCTCTACACCGCCGACGTACTGATCCACAGGCATCCAGTATTTTGCTTTTTCAAGATCGAACGCCGCATTGCTGTTCACGGGATCACAGTAACGTAAAAAATACCAGGAGGAACAGATGAAAGTATTCATAGTGTCCGTCTCTCTTCTGCCATCCCCCCCGCACTTCGGGCATTTCACTTCGACGAATTCTTTGACGGAAGCAAGAGGTGATGCTCCGCCTTTAGGTCTAAAATCAGCAACAAAAGGAAGTTCGACCGGAAGATCTTTTTCCGGGACCGGCACGATACCGCACTTGTCGCAATAGATTATCGGAATAGGCGCTCCCCAGTAACGCTGTCTGGAGATAAGCCAGTCCCTGAGCTTGAACTTAATAGTTTTCTTTCCAATATTATTTTTTTCTACAAACTCTGCCATTGATTCAATTGCTTCCGTATTTTTCTTTCCGTTAAACTCTCCGGAGTTTATTTGCACGCCGTCGTTCACATACGCTTCCGTCAGAACTTCTCCGGTCAGATTACCGCCTTCCGGCTGAATTACGACCTTAACAGGCAGTTTGTATTTTTTCGCAAAATCGAAATCCCTCTGGTCGTGGGCCGGAACCGCCATAACCGCGCCCGTACCGTACTCCATTATCACGTAGTTGACCGCATAAACCGGGACTTTATCGCCGTTGAACGGGTTAACGGCATATGCGCCGATAAAAACGCCTTCTTTTTCCGTAAGGTCGGAAGTGCGAGCTATCTCTGTCTGCTTTTTCAGCCTGTCGGAGAACTCTTTCACTTCGCTTTCGTATTTTGTGTCCTTAACAATTTTTTGCGTAAGCGGGTGTTCCGGCGCAATAACGAGGTACGTTACACCGAAGATAGTATCCACTCTTGTGGTGTAGACGGATATTTTGTCTTCCATGCCTTCTATTTTAAAATCCACTTCCACGCCAAAAGACTTACCTATCCAGTTCTCCTGCATTATCCTTACTTTTTCCGGCCAGCCTGAAAGTTTTTTAATATCTTCCAGCAACCTGTCGGCGTAATCCGTAATTTTATAGAACCACTGGTCCAGCGCCTTTTTTGTTACTTCCGTCTTACAACGCCAGCAAACGCCGTCAACAACCTCTTCATTCGCCATGACCGTAAGGCACGTCGGACACCAGTTAGCTTCTTTTTTCTTTTTATAAGCCAGACCCTTTTCATAAAATTTTAGAAAAAGCCACTGGGTCCATTTATAGTAATCCGGAGCACAGGTGGCAACCTCACGGCTCCAGTCGTAGCAGATGCCTATCTTCTTCAACTGCTGTTTCATTACCTCAACATTTTTATAGGTCCATTCTTTCGGATGTACATTGTTCTTGATAGCGGCATTCTCGGCCGGAAGACCAAAAGCGTCCCATCCCATAGGATGCAAAACATTAAAACCTTGCATCTTCTTATACCTGGAGACCACATCCCCGATAACATAATTCTTGCAGTGCCCCATATGCAGGCGGCTTCCCGAAGGATACGGGAACATCATAAGCACATAATACTTTTTTTTGTTTGAAAAATCTTCCGCTTTAAAAAGCTCTTTGCTTTCCCAGTAGGCCTGCCATTTTTTATCTAAAGCTTCACTTAGCACCTTTACTCTCCTTCTTTACTTGTTTCTTCGTTTCCTGCTTTCCGGGGTTTTTTTCACTCTTCACCGGCGCAGTTTCAGTTTTTGTTTCTACTTTTGGCTTACTTTCCGGCGCTCCGCTTTTCTTGCTGTAGTCATTAACATAGAAACCGGAACCTTTAAATACAAAGCCTACGCGTGAGGCAGGAAGTTTCCGTGCTTTTGCTCCGCATTTTTCGCATTTCTCGGCGGCTTTACTCTTGGTTTGCAGAACTTCAAAAACAGAGCCGCATTTCCCGCATTTATACTCAAATATTGGCATTTGCTTTTCCTTTCAATAAACTAGGCCATCAGATTTTTTATCTCAGTTTCGTTGCTTCCGTGTTTAATTATTTTTCTACCGGCCAGGAATATTTTATCCTTTGAGTCATCGTTATTATAAAAGACTATCCTCTCCGCAAAGACAGCATCCTCTTTCTTAACCGCTTCAAAGAGCTCTTTATAATCGCCTTCTGAAAGATTTGCGCTTAGAAGCATATTTCTGTACTTTCCCGTCGCAAGTTTTTGTTTTGCCTGTTCGGCATTCCTTGCGATATAAACGCTATAGCCCATATTGTAAAGAATGTCTCCAAAATACTTTATTATTTCACCCCGGTCATCAACAAGCAAGAGATTGTTTTCCTCTACCTTGACAGGCGAAGCGTCCGGACTGAACGGCGGAAAAGAATCATTCTTCTTGCCTGCCGGCGCTCCGTAAGGTATTGAAACCCTTTGTGCTTTATCCTTAATAAAAGAATTCGACGGACCTTTTGCTTGCTCTTTCTTAAGTTCATTGTTCATTGTTTCATAATGCTTTTTTGAAGCATCGCGTTCCGCCATGAGTTTTACGTTCTTTTCTCCGAGTTCTTTAATCTGTCCTTTAAGCTCCTTGTGATCTTCTCCCACCTTAAGTATCAACGATTGCGCCTGCTTATCTGTTTCTTTCTTTCTTTTTTCGGCAGCTCTGAGCGCCTCCATCATCTTAATATTTTCGCTCAGTAAAAGCATATTTTTTTGCGCTAAATCAAGCTTTGCCGCTTCAAGCTCTCGTATTTTTGCCTCTGTCTGCGCCCGCACTTCTTCTTGGCTTAGGTCAGCCCCTCCGGGAGGAGCTGTTTTCTTCTGTCCGGCCTCTTTAGCGAGAGCAAAAGCAGAGTTTGTTTTTTCCAGCGCTTCTTTAAGACGACTTTCCAGTTCTTGAATCTTTAAGATAAAATTCTTTCTATCGGCCTCTATCCTGGTGTTCACTTCCATAAGGGGGATAAACTTTGAAGGATCCATTTGCGCCAATTTCACCGAGTCGGTCTTAATTTTATTTTCCAGCTCGAAAACCCGTGAAGCTCCGAGATTTACCTGTTTATTTAATTCTTCAATTTTTTTCTCGTAATTTTTCTTTTCCTGTTCCATTTTTGAAATCATCATCTGCGCAAGATTCCGGCCTTCGCCTTCCAGCGACTTAACTTTTTTTATCAGCTCTTCATTTTCTTTTTTTAGTTTTTCAAAATTATCTTTTACGCCGTTATTAGCCTGCTGCATCTCGTTTAAGCGCTGCGCCAGCTCCCGGTCGTTTCCTCCTATAAAAGAAGAGTTCTTTTCTAGCTCTGCAAGTTTTTCTTCAAGCTGTGCTCTTTCCTCTTGTGCCTTCCGAAGCCGCGCTTCAAACTCCTCTTGAACGCTCCGGAATTCGTTAATTTTGCTTAGACCGCTCATTCTTTCTTCTTCAAGTTTTGCGTGATAGTATTCCGTTTTAACATACTTACTCGGGTCCGGTTCGGCATTTTGAGGCCCCGGCTGCTGCACAACGAAATTTTTATAGTCAACTTTTTTTTCGCTTAGACTGCGTTCCAAATTATCTTTTGTGTTTTCCAGTTCTCTTACCAGCTCTGCATTTTTTTCGTTCAGCTCCCAAAGCTTCTCTTCAAATATTTTCTTTTCCTCGGATATTAAAGTTTCAGCCGGCGTTTTCGTTCCGACAGAGACTGCGCCCTCTTCTTTTGAAAGCTCGGTTTTTTTTAAAACGTACTTAATAAGAATCAGCATAAGCGCTATGGAAAGAAGGATTCCTGCAAGACCTGCGATAAGGGCCGGCAGGTTAACTGTGCCGGCTTTTGGCTTGGCCGTTGTAACCGAAACCACGGCAGATTTTTCCAGATTTGCCGCGGGAATAAAGAGCGCCAGGGTAAGACCTCCGGTGCGCATCGGGAAATGGGCAAGATAAAATTCCTTTTTGTTTACGGTAACATTTTCAATGCCGCCAAGATCTTCGTCATTGGTCGTGCTGTACCAGTAGCCGGGGTTAAGCACCTGCGCCAGTGAAGCTTTAAAATTATCATTGCCTATGCTTTTTAGGTCGGATTGCAGCGCGCCATAACCGTCAAGCTGCAGCATTTCGTAGCCGTAAAACGAAGAAGCGACAAGCACGCCGCTTTTTGTAATGACAACGGGGAAGGTGTCTGCATAAGAGAATTTTTTTTCCTGATCCTTTCCGATTAGTTTTTCAAGAAGTTTTTGAAGAGAGATATCCGCCCCCAGGACTCCCTTGTAAACTCCATTTTCATAGATGGGCATAAAGTAAGAAATCATCCAGCCCTTGTATTCCTGGCTCCAGTAAGCCTCTGTCCAGATTTCCAGCCTGTTTTTATTTCGATCGGGACCGGCGAGGCGGTACGGCGAGTTTTCTTCTTTTGAAAACAAAGTATCCGGTTTAATTTTATAATTGCCCGCCTTAAAAAGACCGGTTTTAACTAAATCATCGGCTTTCACCCAGGGATATTTTCTCAATGCCGACTCAGTCATTATATAAACTGACTCTATGGCCGCCCCGCTTTTTTCTACCAGGGAGAGCGTGTTATCCAGATAAGAGCCGATAACCGGAACTATGCCATCCTTTGAAACAGCTTTATAGCCTCCGCAAACAAAAAGCACTCCGGCTTCCTTTTCCGGATTCCAGAGAAACTTTCCGCTCGAGTCTGTCTTGATTTTTTTGTAGTCGTCCTGGGTGATAAACACATTTTGTCTTTTATAAACTCCGGTAATAACCTCGTGAGCCAGGCGACCCGCCATCTCAACTTTTCGAAGTAACATTGTCAGATACCAGGAGTTTCTCGCAGTAAGCGAAACCGCATTGTTTTTTTCGCTTTGGAGTACATTTGGCGTGTTTGGTTCGGCAGTAAAATCCCTCTTTGGAGCTAAGAACGAAAAGTATACTGTTAAAAGCAGCGCAGGAATCACGCCTGTTAATATGAAAAGTTTTATCAGTTTACTTTTGGCTCTTTTTTCCACTTTTACCGGCCCTTTTAATTATATTTGTGGTAGATCTGTTTTTAATAAGGGGAATATTTAAAACTCTCCCCCCGTTTGCTTCGACAATATCGCCGCCTACAATGCTCTCCACAGACCAGTCCCCGCCTTTTACCAGCACGTTTGGAACCACTGCTTTTATAACGTTATACGGAGTATCCTCTTTAAACAGCACCACAAAATCCACAAAAGGGAACTCCGAGAGTATCTCCATCCGGTCGCTTTCCGGATTCACAGGTCTTCCCGGACCTTTCAAACGCATAACCGAAGCATCACTGTTGACCCCGACAACAAGCAGGTCGCCAAGCTTTTTTGAGGATTTTAAATATCTGGTATGCCCGACATGAATAATATCAAAACATCCGTTGGTAAAAACAATTTTCTTGCCTTTTTTCTTAAAGGCGTTTACGGCGCGAACCAGAGCGTTTAAACTTTTAATTTTTGTGTTCATTGACCGCCTGTTTGAGTTCCGACATTGAAAGCGGAGCCGTTCCGACCTTCCCCACAACCACGCCTGCCGCAAAATTAGCCAGGTAGGAAGCGTCGAGCAGTGAAGCTTTCGCAGCCAGCGCCATAGAAAGAACAGCGATAACCGTATCTCCGGCGCCCGTAACATCGTAAACTTCTCTTGCATAAGTGGGAATCGTCACGGGTTTTTTTCCTTTTTCAAAAAGCGTCATCCCGTGTTCTCCGCGGGTAATAAGTACGGAGTCGCTTTTTATTTTTGTCAGGAGTTCTTTACCTACGGCGTAAAGCGAAGCTTCGTCTTTAATAAGTTTATGCACCGAACCTTCGGCTTCTTTCGCATTAGGAGTGATGACCGTAACACCTTTATAAAGCAGACAGTAAGCAGGCTTCGGGTCTACGGCTATTTTAACTTTTTTCTTTCTTGCAAGCGCGATAACTTCACGGAAGACAGAAGGGATAACAACGCCTTTGCCGTAATCGGAGATTATTACCACATCCACTTCGTCCATAAGTCCTTCGACTTTACCGAGAAGCTTTTTGACAATTGAAGAGTTAATATGAGTTCTTTTTTCCGAATCAATGCGGACTATCTGCTGGTGCTGGGCTATTACTCTGGTTTTTAAAATGGTGGGCCTTTCCGGATCCTTGATCAAACCGAAAGCAGAGATATCTTTTTTGGAAAGCTCTCCGGCCACTTTCTCCCCGTACATATCATCCCCTATAACGCTTATAAGATGAGCTTTCCCGCCGAGATTACTGATATGGGAAGCAACATAAGCCGCGCCGCCCGGAAGGAGCGATCTGGATTCTTCTTCAACGACGGGAACAGGGGCTTCAGGCGAGATACGGTTAACCTTGCCGAAAATGTATTCATCCAGAATAACATCCCCGAGGACTAAAACACGCGAAGAATTAAAGTTTGTCAATATTTTTTCAAGTTTTTTAGGATTCACGCCTTTTCCCCTGTTTCGCTTAATTTGTCTTATTACAAATATGCTGTTGACCTGCTGTGATATATTATACAATATGGTAAGGGCAAAAGTTAAGCCCAAAATTGGCACTAGGAGGATATTGAGCTGATGACACAGATGAAATACAGATAATTTTAAAGCTGTAGAGCGGAGCTTTAACTGCAATTTGCACGCGCTTACCGTATTGCTTATTGAATATTAAAGGCAAATCAGCTAATCTGTATGGATATGATGAGCATAGGCGCGGGAAGACAAAAAGATAAAAACAGCATTAGAAAGGAAGGTAGATGGAGCTGATTGTAAATGAGTTGCTTATACCGGTTGAAAAGGACGGGACAGGGGCTTATCTTGAAGCGGCAGCTGAGAAGTTAGCCGTTGAGGTAAAAGAGATAAAGCTTTTCAAAATACTTTTTAAAGCGCTGGAGGCTAAGAACCCAGAACAGTTTTACTATCTGATTTCTATTGTTGTTTCCGTACCGTCATCTTTTGAGAACAAGAACAACCTTCCCCAATATGTAGAAAAACTCCCTGTGAAAAAAACGCCAAAAGCTTCAAAAGAAAACCCTGTTGTTATCGGTTTCGGGCCGGCGGGGATGTTTGCAGCGCTGGAGCTTATTGAATACGGGTTAAAGCCGGTGGTGTTTGAAAGAGGCAAAAAAATTGAAGAACGCTCAGTTGATATAAATATTTTTATCAGAGACAAAACGCTGGACCCGGAGTCAAATATTCAGTTCGGTGAAGGCGGGGCCGGCTCTTACTCCGACGGAAAGCTTTTTGCGAGAGCAAAGAACTCTGTTTACATAAATAAAGTTATAGATACGCTTGTAAAATTTGGCGCTCCGGCCGAAATAAAGTATGCGGCAAGGCCTCATCTTGGAACAGATGTATTATGCCTGATTGTAAAAAACATCCGAGAGCATATACTAGAAAACGGCGGACAGGTTAATTTTAACTCAAAGATGACGGATCTTCTTATCTTTGACGGTTCAGTCAAGGGTGTCGCAATTAACGGGGAGAAAGAGTTTTTATCTTCAACTGTCTATCTGGCGCTCGGTCACTCGGCGAGAGACAGTTTCAATCTATTATATGCAAAGGGAGCCGCTCTTGAACAAAAACCTATTTCTGTCGGCATAAGAGTTGAACATCCGGCAGAAGTAATAAATGAAATGAAGTACGGCAGTAAATATAAGAACTTTGCCCCGCTCGGCGCTTCCGGCTACTCTTTTAACTTCAGTGACGAGAAAACAAACAGAAGGTTGAATACTTTTTGCATGTGTCCCGGCGGAGAGGTCGTCAACGCCTCCTCCGAGAACGGACTGCTCGCAATAAACGGTATGAGTTACTCAAAAAGAGACGGGGAGTTTTCAAACACTGCTTTTATAGTCACCTGTCATCCGTCAGATTATCCTTCCTCCTCCCCTCTTGCGGGAATGGAGTTTCAAAAAGAGATAGAAAAAAAAGCGTACAATGCGGGAGCTCCAAGTTTTGAAGTACCGGCTCAAAACCTTGAAGATTTCCTGGAAGGAAGAGTTTCTTCAACATTAAATAAAAACTCCTGTAAGATAGGAACAAAATCCGTTGACCTTAAACAGATACTTCCGATGTACATTAGTGACACCCTCCTGTCCGCTTTCAATCAATGGAAACACGATTATACTTCGTACGTTTCAAAGCACGGTATTCTAATGGCCCCCGAAACAAGAACCTCCTGTTCAGTAAAAATAAAACGTACTTCAGAGTTTGAGTCGGTGAACATAAAAGGCCTCTTTCCTATAGGTGAGGGCGCAGGGTATACGGGCGGGATTACCAGCTCTGCGGCGGATGCGATAAGGGCTGTGGAGAGCCGGCTCAGATAAATCTATCAAAAAATATACTTTTTCTGTAACAAGATGCTGCAAAAACTACAGGCGGGGAAGAACCCCGTCTTTTTGTTTAGCCTTGCATGCAATATAGAGCAATCCAAAACCTTTTACCAGTTAAGCTTTTTTAGTAACTCGTACGCAATGACAGTGTGACCGCGGTGGTTAGGATGCACAGGTTCCGGACAGAAGTACTCCGACGTTTTATACTTGAGCTGTCTAAGGAACGCCTCATGAGTCTTTACATGCAGTGTTTTAAACTCTTTTGCCATATCGGAAACAACAGAGAGATACTCAGGAAGAAGCTTCAGCACCTTGCCGCGTAAAAAATCGCTAGACTCAAGACTTATATAGAAAGGATCTATCAAAACTATTTTTGCTTTTGTCTTTTCCTTTGTTCTTTGAAGAATCTCCCTGTAAACCTCCCGGAATCTTTCCGGAGCAACAGCCCGATCTTGATTCTTCAAGAAAAGATGCAGATCGTTAATGCCTATTTTTATAGTAAGCCAGTCCGGTTTTAAAAGGATAGCGTCATCCTGCCATCTCCCTTGCAAATCTTCAACGGTATTTCCGCTAATACCCATATTATGGAACTCCAACTTCCTCTCCGGGTATTTTGCCGTTATCAAATCTATCACCATTCTCACATAGCCGTCGCCGAACGGAATAAACTCTTTTCTTCTCCCGCAGTCCGTTATACTGTCGCCGATGAAAACAACTCTTTCTCCTTTTTTTATCAGAAACTTACCCATACATTCTCCTTTTTACCGGAAGTTTCTCCCGAAAATCCTAACTCTGGCTTATTCTTAATTATACCTTAATGAATAACTTATTCAATAAATATTAGCATTTGCAGAACTTACGCTTTTACAAGGTTTTTCCCGAGGATTTCAGAAAGCGTGTCCTTTCCCGAGGAGGAAAATCCGAGAGGAGAATGCATCCGCCAGCCTTCGGCGTATTTGTATTTCTTTGACATTTTACCGACCTGTCTTGACATATCCTGCATAGTTTTCAAGTACGCATTCAGACCCTGGCTTTTATCCAGCCATTCTTTTTGGGTTTTATGAATCTCGAGCATTTCTGTCTTTTTTTCAATAACTCCGGAAATATCCACAAAAAGTTTCGGAATAACCGGTTGCTGCATCCCGTCCTTTAGCCCGTATGGCAGGGCGTGGTAAAGCGCCATATCTTTACCAAACGGTTTTAACGCAGGGCTAGTTCTGTAATTTCTCATCCCCCTGCAGAAAGCCGCCGTAACCGCAATCCTTGCCGTGTTCATATGATCTTCCATATAATCTTCGAGCGACGGAATCAAAAGCAGATCAGGTTTTACCTCGCGAATTTTACCGGCAATTTTCCGTATCAAACCGTCTTCATAATAAACTTCTATATCATTGACCAGACTTTTATGGAATTTTGCCCCCGCAAAAGCCGCCGCCTTTTTCCCCTCTTTTGCTCTGAGAGCAATTATCTTTGACGGAGACAACGAAGCCGTCCCGCAACTCCCGTTCGCTATATTCATATAATGCGTCTCGCACCCCGCCTCTTTGCAAAGCAGAAGCGTCCCCGCCATCATAAACTCAATATCATCCGGATGACACCCAAGCGCCATAACAATCTTTTTCATCTACCCTCTCTTTTTATACTTTCTCCGCGCATCCAGCTAATGCATCTCTGCTTCACACGTCCCAATCGCCGGCCTGTAATAACTGAACTGTACATTAGGATGATCCGCAAGCAAAGACATCGGTACGCACGGGTCCGCTATTTTTTCAGAGATCATAAGCGCGGTTAGCCGCATACCGAACGGATTATCGTGGGTCCCGGGATGCCAGATGGAAACTTTTTCGGATTTCCAGGTTTCATAAGGACCGACCGAGATTGCTTTCGACGGTACATTTTGGACGACTCCGCCGCCGGAGGTCCTGGCGTTTTGAATAATCGTCATAGGATGAAGCTCCACTACTCTGGTTTTTAATGCGCGGTACTCAGAAACCGTCGGAGGATTTACCGCATACTTTCCTTCTCTCTTCAAAGGATCGTTAAACGCCCAGTGTTTGACTTCCCCCTGCCCGCCCTGCATTACCAGACATTTCGCTTCATCGTAGGATTTTGTATACTTCTCCGGTTTTGCCGAAGGAAAATGTATATTCTCCCTGGGCATTCTT
>JAPLKO010000035.1 GCA_026388015.1 Candidatus Firestoneibacteriota bacterium
CGGGTCTGCAGTTTAACGCAGTTTATAGCGCCGGCTATCTTGCGGTATTTTCGGCCGCCGGTCTTATTTTTGCTGCTGCAGTTTTTAAGAAGGCGCTTTATTATTCAAAAAAAACCGGCAGCCTCGGAAAATACTAAAAGCTGAAAGCCTGTAAAAACTTGCTTTTCTTAAAGAACTTTGCTAAAATCATAACATATACGATATAAAAAGCCGGCGCTGCTCGTACTAATTGCTCCCGCACTGCCCGGGAGAGGGGGACTGAATGAAAATACTTGCCATTGGCGCTCATCCTGATGACATAGAAATAGGCTGCGGCGGAGCCCTTCTCCTGGCAAAGGCCAAAGGCTGCGAGCTCAATCTTTTAGTCTTAACCCGGGGCGAAGGCGGCGGTAATTACAAAAAAAGGGAAAAAGAGCAGGAAAAAACCGCAAAAACCCTGAAGGCAAAACTGCGCTGGGGCGGCTTGACCGACACGCGGGTGGAGCTAAACTCCGGGCTGATACAGCTTCTGGAAAAAGAAATCAAGCTTGTTAAGCCGGAACTCATCTTTGCGCCTTTTCACGGGGATACCCATCAGGACCACCGTAATATATCCGAAGCTTTGCTTACTGCCGCCAGATATCAGCAAAATCTGCTTTTTTATGAAGTGCCTTCTTCCATTGATTTCCGGCCTGCGGTTTATGTCAATATAAGTCCGGTAATGAAGCGCAAGCTGGGGCTTTTAAAAACACATGCCTCTCAAATTTATAAAACAAGGGTACCGGGTATAAGTATTTTAAAAAATGCGGAGGCGCTGGCAATATTTCGCGGAGTCCAAAACCGGGTGAAATACGCCGAGGGTTTCAGGCCCCTGCGCCTGGAGCTGGCAGATTTTAAATGCTGAAAAAAATATTATTTATTTCGGCGGGCGCGGCTGCTTTCTGTCTTGTGACGCCGCCGGGAGCGGCCTTCTTCTTTACGCGCGGGCTTTCCGGTTTCTATGCCTTTCTGCTGGCGTTACTTCTTACCGCGCTCTTTACTCCTCTGGCCGTAAAAGCCGCGCTGAGATTTAACCTCCTGGATTATCCGGCTGCCAGAAAAATTCACACCCGGCCCGTGCCGAGAACCGGCGGGGCGGCTATTTTTACGGCTTTTCTCCTGGCCTCCTTTGTTGTCTGTAATTTTTCCAAAGAGGTTGCAGGACTTTTGGCCGGTCTGGCAGTTGTTTTTTTTGCAGGCTTTCATGATGATCTAAAAAGTAATTCCGCTTTCTATAGGCTGAGCGCTCAGGTGGCCGCCTCCTGTATCCTGATAAGCGCGGGAGTTTTCATCAGGATTTTTTCGGAATTTCCGGGTTCTCTTATTTTGAATTATCTGCTGACAGTGTTCTGGGTGACCGGTATTATTAATGCGGTCAATTTTATGGACGGTCTTGACGGCCTCGCCGCAGGTCTCGGTCTTATCTCCGGAGCGGCTATTTTTGCCGTAGTTTGCGGTACAAACCGGCCGGAGCTTTCCTGTCTGCTGCTTGCTTTTCTCGGCGTTTGCGCCGGTTTTCTCCCTTTTAATTTTAAACCCGCTAAAATATTTCTGGGCGACGCGGGTTCTTCAGTTATCGGTTATTTGCTCGCGGGTTTCTCTGTTATGGGGGTCTGGAATACAAGCTCCCCCGTTATTGGTTTTATTCTTCCTGTTCTTGTTCTGAGCCTGCCGATATTTGATATGCTCCTTACGACTTTCTCCAGAATCAAAAACGGTTCTGTCTCTACCGTAAAAGAATGGCTTGAATTTACCGGCAAGGATCATTTTCACCACCGCCTGCTCAACTTGGGTTTTTCGCAGAAAAGCGCGGTTTTTTTTCTTTACGGACTCAATCTTATACTTTGTCTTTTGGCTTTTGCGGTGAGCCTGATTTCGGAGCGGGAAGCGCTTTTATTATTTCTGGGAGCCGTCTTGCTTTTCAGCCTCCTTACATCACTTATACGGGCCGGCCGCAAAATAGCTTAAAATGATAAAAGCAAAACTCGTAGATACGGACATAAGGCTTTGGGAACTCTTTCTTGCTTCTCTTGCAAGTGTCAGGAGAAAAGGGCAGGGTGTTTTAATATTTGAGGATTATCTCAGGAAAAAAGCAAAAGTATCCGGGGCTCTGGTCTTCGGCTCCGGGAAGGCCGCCCTCCTGGCTTCTCTTTGCGCTTTGAAAAATATAACCCGGGGCGGAAAAAGCGAAGTTCTGCTGCCGGCCTACACGCCTCTCGCTTTGTATGTCGCGGTAAAACAAGCCGGCCTTTGTCCGGTGCTCTGCGATATTAATCTTAAAGATTTTGGCTTTGACGCTGCCGGCCTGGCGGAAAAAACAGGCCCTAAAACGCTCGCGGCGCTGCCGGTGCGGCTTTTTGGTTTGGAGAGTTCTCTTAAAGGTAAAAATGACGGTTATTTTGTTATAGAAGATAACGCGCAGGGTTTTATTACCCCGCTTAAATGGGACCTGCAGCTGCTTAGTTTCGGCCGGGGAAAAAATTTCCCGCTTTTAAACGGCGGGGCGGCGCTTACCAATGACGGGGAACTGGCTGCCGAGCTAAAAAAAATCAGGGCTTCCTTTTCTGCGCCTTCGCAAACCGAAAATATCTTAACTTTCATTAAATTTAAAGCATTTTGTCTTTCAAAAAACAGGTTCTTCTACAATTTGCTGCTTCCCTTAATTGAAAAAATGAGGGATACAAAACCGCCGGTCTGTATAACGGAAGAACTGCTGTCCTCCTGGCAGTGCCTGCTGGGCGCCGGCAGGATATACCGCGCCGAGGACAAGATGAAAAAAAGATTTGAGCTTGCAAAAAAATATCTTTTGCTTTTAAAAAATGTTGACGGGCTGGAACTCCCGGAAGTGAAAAACGGCAGCTTGGTCAACCGGTTTCCGCTTTTGATAAAAGATAAAACGCGGGTGGAAGAAATACGGCTTAAACTGAGAAAAGAAGGCATTGAGAGTTCACGGATGTATTATAAGCCGATACATAGGGCCTATAGCCTGGCAAGCCGGCCCGGAGAGTTTAAAAATGCGGAGTATGCGGCAAAGAGGCTTTTGGTCCTGCCCTGCCACCCGTATATGTCAGATAAAGAAGCGGAATATATAGCGGAAGGCGTAAAAAAATGTTTCCGTTAAAAACTCTTTACAGGAACAGCAAAAAGGCGCTTCTGGAGCCGGGCTTTGCCGCAAAGGCGCTCCTGAAGAGAACAAGGGCTTTGCTCGGCTATAGCTTTAATAAGAAAGGAAAAGCGCCCCCGCCGGAGAGCCTTACCCTGCTCCTTACGCACGAGTGTAACCTGCGCTGCAGGATGTGCGGTCAATGGGGAGACGCCGGCGCGAATAAATCCTTTTCTGCAGAACGGGTGCAGGAAAAAATGGAGCTGGCCGCGTATAAAAAGCTCCTGAATGAAATAAAAGAATTTAACCCGCATATTACTTTGCTCGGGGGCGAGCCTCTGCTCTATCCTGAATTTGCGGAGCTTGTAGCTGAGATTAAACAAAGAGGCCTGCATCTCGGTATAATCACCAACGGGATTCTGCTAAAAAAATACGCCGCGGTTATAGTAAATGCGGGGGTGGACGTAGTGTCCCTCTCGGTGGACGGGCCGGCAGAGATCCACGACCGGGTGCGCAACTGCGCGGGGGCCTATCTCAAAATAAAAGAGGGGACGGACGAGCTCGCGCGTCTTAAAAAAGCTAAAAAAACGGCTAAGCCGCTTATCAATATAGTCTGTACTCTCTCGGAACTTAACTATAAAGCGGTTAAAAAGATGCCGGCGGCGGCCGAAGAGCTCGGGGCGGACTCCCTTAATTTTCATCATCTGCTCTTTACCGGAAACGCAGTACTGGAAGAACATAATAAATATTTTACGGAAAAGTTCGGTGTTGCCTCTTTGGAGTGGGCGGGTTTTGTCAGGCCTTCGGTAAAAGAAATCGAGCCGGAAAAACTGGCGCGGGAGCTCGCTGAATTGAAAGCCGGAAAATACCCCTTTTCGCTGGCGGTCTATCCCGATTTCGGCAAAGAGGAG
>JAPLKO010000059.1 GCA_026388015.1 Candidatus Firestoneibacteriota bacterium
GATCTCGAGACACTTGTTGAAAATAAAAAACACCTCCCCGGGCTTGGTCTGGATTTAAGAAACGATGATATTTTCGGCTGGACTTATTCAGCAAGACTGGAAGACCGGTTCAAAATTGACAATGCTGAAATATTTATGGTATTGAAAAGTGATAACGGCTGGCTCTTTGTTAATGCGAAAGTCGTTTTTGATGTTGACGGATTTACCAGGGTGTTTATTTCCTATGAACCAGGGAGGACTTATCCTAAGTTCAAGAATGTCTACGACGAGGATATATACATTTTTAAGCCCGGTCTAGTGGCCGAAAACACCTGGTTGTATATAAGCACAGGGGTGGAGCATCGTCTCCTGAAACAGATACCAATGACTTTAGAGTTATACAGAAAGGAAATAAGTGATTTGACCGCTTATGAATCGGCCGGTTTCGTAACTTCACCCGTAAACATTTCTAAAGCATCAATAATCGGCGTCAATATAAAGGAAGAATGGAAGATACTTGAGGGGCTTACTCAGAAACTGACTTACAAATATGTTAATGCCTCCAATCCGGCCAATACGTCAATGAATATACCCTATGTCCCGGTTCATTTTGTCTCCCTGAGCGGGGAATATACAATTACGGATTGGACTTTTGAGGCTTCTTTTGAATACAGGGGAGATATCTATTACTCTCAAACGCTTAACGGCAAGCTCAACGAAGCTCTTCTTGTTTCAGCAGGAGCCAGAAAAAGCTTTGGCGGCAATATAGCAGTTTTCGTCAGGGTAGAAAACCTGCTAAACCTGGAATATCAAAATATTAAAGACTATTCACTTCCAAAAACAGCGCTTAAGGTCGGAGCCACGGTGAGTTTCTAACAAAAGCGACTGACATGTTGACTTGCCACGCTGTTCAAGTTATAATAATTATTATTGATCGCTTGAAATTAAATTGTTTTTTATTTTAAGGAGGAAATATGTTCGAGAATATGTCTTTTTTAAGCCTATTGGAGAAAGGCGGAATTGTTGTAATTGTTTTGATTCTTTGTTCAATACTTTCTCTGGCTGTTTTTTTTGAAAGGTTAAAAACGTTTTACGGGGTCAGGATGAAACTCATAGAAGAGGTTAAAAAAAAGGTAAGCAATATGGTCCTCGCCGGTAAAATATCAGAAGCCGTTACTTTCTGTGACAATTATGTCGTAAAATTTATGTTTTTCAAGGTCCCGTGTCCTTTAAATAATGTTTTTAAGGCAATTCTTTTTTCCTACAAGAAAGATAAACAGGAATTATCGGAAATAGCGATGAGAGCTGTCGACAAAGAAATGGTCGGACTGGAAAAATTTCTTGGAATTCTCGGTACTATAGGTAACATTTCCCTGTATATCGGTCTTGTTGGGACCGTTATGGGAATTATGCATGCTTTTAAATCAATGTCAATAGAGTCGGCGGTCGGACCTTCGGTAGTTGCCGGCGGTATTGCCGAAGCCCTTATTAACACCATTGCCGGTCTGATAGTGGCCATTACTTCTGTTGTTTTCTATAATGCCTTTACAAGACAGATAAAAAAACTTTTGGTGACCTTTGAAGATAGTGCGGCGGAAATTATTGATATTATTAAAAAGTGAACGGAGGTCAGTCATGAGACGCTATAGAGTAGACGATAAAATAATCTCCGAAATAAACATTACACCGCTCACCGACGTGGCGTTGGTGCTGCTTATAATATTTATGGTAACAACGCCTATGATTCTTGCCGGCGGGATAAATGTAAAACTTCCTTCGGCAACTGCTGCGGATACTACGCCCCAGAGAAATATTACTATTTCTATAACACTGGACAACAAGGTCTATCTGAATGACAGGGAGACAGGGTTTGACGGGCTGCAGCCCGCTTTGGAACAATTCTTGAAAAACGAAAAGGATAAAACCGTAATACTAAACGCCGACAAGAATGTTATGCACGGACAGGTTGTGAGAGTTCTCGATATCGCTAAAAAGGCAGGAGCCGTAAAGCTGGCTATAGCTGCAGAAAGGGCAGGAGATAAATAATGCAGAAAAACGGCGATCTGAAGTATACTATTATCATTTCGCTTCTAATACATTTTTTATTGCTCCTCTGGTTATCATCTTACACTATCAAAGCCTCTGCCGGAAAGACGGTTTATCTTACCGAAATAACATTTCTTGCTGAAATGCCGTACGGCAAAGGATTGGGCCAAAAAGGAAAAACTGGGGATACCGGAATAAAAAATCCGGCTATAAAAATAGCCAAGAAAACTCCGGAAATAAAGACCTCCGCTCCCGCTGCAGAAGTAGTTGCACCGCTAAAAATAACTCCGCGTTCAAATGAGGAAATAGTAAAAATAAGAAAAGAAAATCCTATCGGGATGGAGGAAACTGCCTTAAAGAGCGCGGCAGGTCTGATCGAAGATCCGTCTTTTGGCGGAGGGTATGGCGAAGATAATCTTCCTCCGGGAAGCGCGGACGGAAAACACGGAATAGAAGGTCCGATAGCTTCACGGGGTATCCTTTACCGAGCGCCGGCACTGTATCCTGAATGGGCCCGACGAAAAGGTATAGAAGGTGAAATAAAGGCTCAAATAAAAGTTGATTCCAATGGAGACGTTTCTGACACCATAGTAATAAAAACTTGCGGTTTTAAGGAGCTTGACCAGGTGGTAATAGAATGTATGAGGAAATGGAAGTTTTCGCCTCTTCCTTTTTCTGCAAATAAAATAGATCAGGACGGCCGTATAACTTTTAAATTTAACCTTAAAAAGTGATTTTTTAATGAAAACGTTATTTCTTGGCGTAACTGTTTATATAATTTTCTTTTCTATCGGCACTTGCGGGATGGCTCCGGCTAAAGCTACCGAAAAGGAGCTGACTCCTGCCGGAAAAAAAGAGCAGTCAGCCGTTGTTTCTTCCGCGTCTTCAGATAAGATTGTTCTTTCGATCCCTGCTGATTTTACAAAAAGAATGAGGGAAGCGACCTTTGATTATTATAGCGGTAATTTTACCGGAGCTATTGATAAATACCTGTCTTTAATAAAGTCTACCGGTTCTGAAACAGCTTTGGCTAACCTCGCCACAGTTTATAAGGATACCGGTTTTTATTCTGATGCTGTCAGGAATTACGAAGCAGCTCTAAGAATAAAAGAGGATTCTTTTTGGCGACTCAACCTGGGCTATTGCCGTTTCTACATGAAGGATTTTAACGGAGCGGAAGCCGACCTTGAAAATGTCCTTAACGCTCAGGCTATTTTGTCGGAGAGGGACGCGGATGCTTTAAAAGTAGAAATACTTGCGTTATTCGGACTCGGTTTGATCGCTAGCGAAAAAAAAGAGGATATCCGTTCGGTGGCAATGTACAAAAAAGTCCTGGAACTTGATATTCGTCTTTCGCAAGTGCATCTCTTGCTCGGGGATTATTATCTTGGGGCGGGAGATATTGAAAAGGCGTTGGTCTGCTACAGGGATACGGTTAAATACGATAAAAGTTATTATAAGGCTAATCTTAAAATGGCCGAAATATATAACAGAAAAGGAAAATACGCAGAGGCCTTTGAGAACTACAAAAAGGTTTCCTATATTGAGCCGGGTAACAAAGAGGTGCAGAAAAAGCTGGGCGAGACCGCATCTAAAGCTGCCGGGTATATCAAGACATCTGAAGCAGAAAAAGAAATAATACGAAAAAAAACAAAAAGTTTGACGGTGGATTTTATTAAGGACGCTGTGGCAATACCGCTGCTTGAGGTAGAGCTTGTAAAAGGCGCTGAATATTTGAGGGTTAAGTGCGCCGGCAAGTACAATATATATTACGGTCAACAGATAGTGGGGAAAGGCGAACCCGAAGAAGAACTCCGGATTGCGGCAGGAGGGGCTTTGATTTACTTAAAAAGCTCTGTAGCTTTAAAATCAACGGAGATTACGGTAAAAAGCAGCGGTATACTTTACCTTGTTCCGGAACTTAAGTCTGCCGCTTTTACGGTCTTTGATATAACTATGGATAGAGGTTATTTTTGGGCAAACGAAAAAGACCGCAGTTACCGCGGTGTAATAAAAATTGCCGCCGAAACCGGGAGGCTCCGTCTGATAAATGAAATTAATCTGGAAGAATATCTTTACAGTGTAGTGCCTTCCGAAATAGGCTCAGGCGCAAACATAGAAGCTTTAAAAGCACAGGCCGTTGTGGCAAGAAGCTATATTTACAGGAAAATAGAAAAGAACGGAGGGCGTACTGATTTTCATCTTTGCGCTGATGTTCATTGTCAGGCGTATGCCGGCATACAGACAGAACAGGAAAGTACTACAAAGGCCGTCGATTTGACCAGAGGAGAAGTGGCCTCTGACGGCGAAACAACAGTTCCTGCGTATTTCTTTTCCAGTTGCGGAGGACGCACTGCAGATGTTTCAGAAGTTTGGGGTGGGGATAAATGCAAAAACCTTTCAGGGGTCGGTGATTATGAAGAAGTGGAGCAAAAAGAATGCTATAAGGATTGGCCTTTGACTCCTGAAAACCTGGACCGCTGGATTAAGCTTTCTCCCGGGGCTTACTGCTCAAAATACGGGGCCTACAGGTGGTTTCATTTTATTAAACCGGAGGAAGCCGGAGCTTTTAAAATAATCAAAAGGGATACAAACGGCTACGTCAGAGAATCTCGTTTGGGTGCAAAGACATATCTTTTGGACCTGAATAGGGGCGCGCTTTTTGGACTCCGGAGTTCTTTTTTTAAAGTTGAAAACAATCTTGTTTTTGGCTGCGGGTGGGGCCATGGAGTCGGGATGTGCCAGGAAGGAGCAAAGGGAATGGCTGCTGCAAAAAAAAATTATAAAGAAATAATTACCCGCTATTATAAGTGCAGTACCAAGAAAGTGTATGGGTAAGGTGCGGCTGAAGTGAGAAAAAAAGAATTTTTCAAATAATAATTTAGAAAACGGAAAACACTGTATTATATGGGGGAAGGTTGGAATGTTTAAACTATTTAATAATCGTTGTGTTAATATCAGGAGGCCGTAATGCTTAATAATGAGAGTGGCAAACAGATAAATATTGAGATAGACGAAGAGACAAGCAAAGGTATTTACTCAAATTTTGTAGTGGTCTCTCACAATGAGGCCGAGTTTGTTATGGATTTTGTTTTTATCTTCCCGCAGCAGCAGAAAAATAAAGTGGGAGCCAGGATAATTTCGTCACCTTCTCATGTGAAAAGGTTCATGATGGCGCTCACGGAGAATGTAAAAAAATACGAAGAAAAACACGGCCCTATTCCTGTATGAATAAGCCTGACAAAGAGGAGCAAATACTCAATTTGCTTAAAGCCGCGCGCGAGGATTATATTTCAGGAGAAGCGCTCAGTAAAAAATTTGGAGTTACCCGCGCTTCTATATGGAAAAATATACATGCTTTAATGAAGCAGGGCTACGGCATAGAAAGGCGACCGAATACCGGGTACAAGCTGATTTCTTCTCCGGACAAAGTGTTGCCGGCAGAGATAAGGGAAGGACTTGAAACTGAATATATAGGACGGGAGCTTTATTGTTTTAATGAGGCGGGCTCGACCAATGAAATTGCAATGAAGCTGGCTGAAGGCGCGGTCACAGAAGGAACTGTGGTAATTGCCGAAAAGCAGACCGCAGGAAAAGGCCGGCTGGGACGAAAATGGCTCTCACCGGCAGGCGCCGGCTTGTGGTTTTCTATAATCCTTAAGCCTAAAATCAGCCCGCAGCATTCTGCAAAGCTTACCTTTGTCGCAGGTTTGGCCGTGCTGGACGCAATAAGAACGGTTTCCGGTTTACAGGCCGGATTAAAATGGCCAAACGATTTGCTTGTGAACGGCAAAAAAGTATGCGGCATTCTGACAGAGATAAAATCCGGTCCTGATATTATAAATTATCAGGTGCTCGGAATCGGCATTAATGTTAATATCAGCGAAAAGGAGTTTCCCGAGGCGCTAAGAGCTACAGCTACATCATTAGCGCAGGAAGCGAAGAAAGAAGTTGCGCGCCTTAGATTACTAAAAGAAATACTTAAAAACATTGAAACGGGATATGAAGTTTTTAAAAAAGAAGGATTTAAACAGTTTCTAATCCGATGGAAAGAGCATTCTGTAACTCTAAACCGTAAAGTAAAGGTTGCGGGGCTCCTGGAAAGCTGGGAAGGCCTTGCTCTTGATATTGATGAAGATTGTGCCTTGATAGTGCGTCTGGATTCGGGGGAGAAAAAAAGAGTGTTGAGCGGCGATGTATCATAAAAAAATATATTTAAACATAGGCAATTCTTTTACGGTGGCGGGTTGTTTTCGAAAAAACAGTTTCGTCCCTCTTCTTAGGGTTCCGTCAAAAGAGGTTTTCTTAAAAAAAATCCCGTTCTTAAAAGAAAAAAATTGCGGCTCTGTAGTTATCGCTTCGGTAGTTCCTGCGCTTGAGAAAGCGGCGTTAAAAATATTAAAAAAAAGAGCTTTTGTTCTCAGGAATAAGAATGTACCGGTCTTGAACTTGTATGAAAATAAAAACAGTGTCGGTGTTGACAGGCTGCTTGTTTCTTTAGGCGCTTATAAAAAGTACGGAGGCCCCTGTATTGTTGTGGATTTTGGCACAGCCACTACGATTAATGTAATTACAAAAAATAGAGAGTTCAAAGGCGGAGTTATCTGTCCCGGAGCTTCATTGTTTTCAAAGTATTTATTTGAAAACACCTCCAAATTACCGTATGTTAAAATAGCTCCGGTCAAAAGGGCTGTCGGAAGAAATACAAAAGAATGTATAAGAGCAGGAATATACATTGGTTATATAGAAATGATAAGCGGTTTGTTGCGCAGGGTAAAAAAAGAAACTGCTGGAAAGACTAAAATAGTAGCTACCGGAGGCTGGGGAAAAGTGTTTTTCTCAAACATAAAAGAGATTTCAAGCTATGAGCCGTTCCTTGTTTTTTACGGGATGGCGGATGCAAGCAATGAAGAGTAAAGCGCAGAAACCGGCTATTATTTTCGGTACTTTGCGGCGGAGCTCTCTTTTGGTAAATCACTGCCGAATGCGGCAACAGAGCGCTTGGATTTCAAGCTTGTTATTAAGCATGAGTTTGGTATATAATTATCCAAGTGTTATTTTCCAGTCAATGTTTTGGAGGTATTTATAATGTCAATAAGATCAGCAATTCTGTTGCTGGCGGTGTTTACAGTTTTTACGGGATGTTCAAAAGTAATTAGGCCTGCCGACAAACCAATCTATGACAAGACAGTCTTGTCAATTGATTTGGCAAAAGCAGAGATTACGGCGGCAGAGAAAGCGCCGACATTGAAAGAGCTTTATGGAACATATAGTAACGCAAAGTCCTTTCTTGTCGCCGCTGAAGGTTTATTGGAAAAAGGAGAATATGTAAAAGCAATAGAGACCGCAAACAAGTCTGTTGACGCTGCAAAGAGTATTATAGAATTGCCGGCAATAGTGCAGCGCCTTATTGACGAGACAGAGCGAAATCTACAACTTGCCAAAGAAGTGGGTATGGATAAGACCGCAGGTAAAATTATTCAGGAAGTTAACAATAGCATTGTGGATGCGCAAGAAAATGTAAGGAAGAATAAATATGAGGCAGCGAAGAGCTCTGTCTCCCGGGGGCTCGCTGCAATAAAAAAAGCGAATAAAGATGTAGAAAAAGCTACCGGCGAATTAACAAAGGCAAAAACGGCGCTTGCGGAAGCAAAGGATGCAAATGCGGATAAATTAGCGCCGGAGATGTATAAGAATATTGAGGAAGCTATTAAAACTGCCGCTGCTTCAATGGAAAAAGCAGAGTTTACGCAAGCCGCAGATTCAGCTGCTAAGGCATATCAACTTGCGAATGACGCCATAGTAAAAGCAAAAGAAGAAGCGTTAAAATTGCAAAAGAAGCAGGAGAATGTTGCTGCTCCTGTTTCCCCTGTCAGGACGCCTGTTGTGGTCCCGGAGACAGAACCGAAAAAGTAGGATAATTCTTAAAACTAGTCTGGAGGAAATTATGGCTATGACATTTACAGATGCAAACTTCGATAAGGAAGTATTCAAAGCAAAAGAACCTGTGCTTGTGGATTTTTGGGCGGAATGGTGCGGGCCGTGTAAGATGCTTGGTCCGACAATTGAAGAACTTGCAAAAGAATACAGCGGAAAAATCAAGATAGGTAAAGTAAATGTAGACGAAAACCCGGGCATCAGTTCAAAGTTTGGAATTCGGTCCATCCCGACGCTTCTTATGTTTAAAGACGGCGAAATAGCAGGGCAAATGATGGGTGCGCAGCCTAAAGCTTCAATTAAAATTAAGCTCGATGCGTTGCTTTAGAAACCAATGGTAAATATAACGGCCTTTAAGGCCTTAAAATATAACCCCGCAAAATTCAAAACGCTTGATAAAGTGGTCTCTCTTCCTTATGATGTAATTACAAACAAGATGCAGGAAGAATACTACCGTAAATCTGATAAAAACATTGTCAGAGTTATCTTAAGAAAAGAAGGCGGCAAAGGGGACCGTTACCTGCAAGCCGCAAAAGAATTTAAAAGCTGGGCGGAAGAGGGTACTCTTGTTTATGAAGAGAAGCCTGTTTTTTACGTGCATCAGCAGCAGTTTTATCTGGGTAAAGAAAAATTGGTGCGGACCGGTATTTTGTGTTTGGTAAGACTCGAAGAGTTTTCAAAAAAGAAAGTTTTGCCCCACGAACATACTTTTCCCTCTCATAAAGCGGACCGTCTAAAACTCTTGGAAGCCTGCGGTTCTAATATGAGTCCTATTTTTGGGCTTTATGAAGGTTCCTATAACTTTAAAAACATTGTTTCAAAAAAGCCTGCTGCTGTTTTTAAGATGAAAGATAAAAATGGCGTAGTTTTGAATAAAGTTTGGTGTGTGCGGGATGAGAAGAACTTGCTTAGCGCCGTAAAAGCTTTTAAGAATAAAAAAGTATTTATTGCAGACGGTCACCACCGGTACGAGGTAGGTCTGTTCTTTAGAAATAAGATGAGGAAATTATATCCTGCATCTACCGACTCCTCCTGGAATTATATAATGTTCACGCTTGTATCGTTGCATGATAAAGGTCTCATTGTCCTTCCGACGCACCGTCTGGTAAAGTTCGTATTTAAGGTGAGCAAACAGAACATGTTTAAAACGCTTTCTCCCTTTTTCGAAATAACAGAGGTGAAAGTCCCTGTAAGTAAAGATATTATCCTGTATACCGACAACAGATACTATGTTCTAAAGCCCAAAGGGAAAAAAGTGTTCTCTGTAATAAAAGAAAAACATTCACTGACCTGGAAAAAACTGCCAACGTCTTTGTTACACCACCTGATTCTAAAAAAATTGCCGCAAACAAAAGAAACCGCCTATACTCGTGATATTTCTGAAGTTAAAGAGAAAGTTAACAACGGGTCTTTCCATGCAGGGTTTATTATTCCAGATATCTCAGCGAAGACCATAATGGATCTATCCTATAAAATGGAAAAAATGCCTCACAAAACGACGTATTTCTACCCCAAACTCCCTGTTGGTATTGCCTTTAATAAGTTTTCAGATTAACAACAATAGTTTTTGTCTGAAGAAACCTATTCTATTAGTGTTATCTGACAAGCTTTTTGAGCCGCATGTAATGCGCATGTTGTATGCCGGAAAAACTCACTTTGCAAATTATTTACAGCTAGTATGTTTTTGACATAAGCTAAGAACTGTGTTAAAATGTATATGTTATATATGCATTGTTTTATAGGAGTTTCTTTTGTTTGAAAGCGGATATCTGCAGATAAAACTAATACTCTTGCCCGTGATACTATTGGCTTTAACTGTGCACGAATTTGCGCATGCGTTTGTGGCTAATCTAAGGGGAGACGGGACCGCAAAGGCAATGGGAAGGATGACTCTTAATCCCTGGCCGCATATTGATATTATCGGATTAATATGCATTATATTAACACCCTTCGGATGGGCGAAACCGGTTCCCATCAATCCTGCTAATTTTAAAAATCCAAAAAGAGATGAAATTTATGTTTCTCTTGCCGGAGTTGCCGCAAATCTTCTTCAAGCCCTCTTGTTTGGTCTCATAATACGCTTTGTTGATTTAACCGTATTTGGCAGCTATATTTCAATAGTGCAGACAATGCTTATTACCTCAGTGGCGATTAACTGCGGACTTGCGGTTTTTAACCTTATTCCGATACCTCCGCTTGATGGCTCGCATGTGCTTAAAGAATTACTTCCGTATAAGCTGGCAACCAAATACGTCGGATTGTTTGCGAATCCTACAGCCGGCTTTATAGTGCTTGCGGGGTTTATTATTCTATTAAACAGTGGACTTAGCGTGGTGCTAACAATTCCAATAACTTTTCTTGTTAGAATATTTTCCGGAGTCAACATATCATGAGCGGCCCAAAAAAAACTATTTTAAGCGGGATGAGACCGACAGGCAAGCTTCATATCGGGCATCTGCTGGGGGTGCTTAATAATTGGGTTGCTTTACAGGATGATTATAATTGTTTTTTTGAGGTAGCGGACTGGCATGCCCTCACGAGTGAGTTTGCAAATACTAAAGCAATGACTGGAAACATCAAAGAGATGGTAACAGACTGGCTCGCGGCAGGACTTGATCCGGAAAAATCTGTTATGTTTGTACAATCCCGGGTTCTTGAGCATGCAGAGCTGCATCTAATGCTTTCTATGATTACTCCGCTTCCATGGCTGGAGCGCTGTCCTACCTACAAAGAGCAGATAAATGAAATTAAAGACAAAGATCTCTCAAATTACGGTTTCCTGGGCTATCCTGTTTTACAGGCGGCTGATATTTTAATGTACAGAGCAACTGTTGTTCCCATAGGGCAGGATCAGCTTCCGCATCTCGAGCTGACCCGCGAGATCTGCCGCAGATTTAATAATATCTACGGGGAAGTCTTTCCGGAACCCGTGCATTTGTTTACAAAGGTGCCCAAACTTCTCGGCATAGACGGTAGAAAGATGAGCAAATCCTATAATAACTCTATTTATATTTCCGATTCAAAAGAAGAATATACAAAAAAAATTAAGGCGGCCTTTACGGATCCGAAGAAAATGCGGAAGAACGATCCCGGACACCCCGTAGGTTGTCCGATTTTTATGCTGCAGAATATTTATAGTTTGGAAAAGACCGGAGAGATTAAAAAGGACTGTGAGTCCGGCGTGCTGGGCTGTGTGGATTGTAAAAAAATATTGCTTGAGAATTTTGAAAAAGGAATTGCTCCTATACGAGAAAAACGCGAAAAAATAAATGCAAGAAAAGATTATGCCGAGGAAGTGCTCAGAGAAGGCACAAAAAAAGCGGAAATAGCCGCAAAAAAAAACATGGCTGAAGTCAGAGAAACCGTATTTGGGAAAGCCTATGTTTAACATAGTTTCTAAGACTTTTGAAGGGCCTTTTGAAGTTCTCCTGATGCTTGTAAAGGATGAAGAAATCGATGTTAACCGTATTTCGGTGCTGGATATTATAAAGAGTTTTTCGACTAAAAATATCAACGAAGGAAGTGATTTTATTGCGGGTGCTGCCAATCTTATCTATATGAAATCAGAAGGTCTTCTCCCGAAGGAAGAAGAGGTGTTGACGGAAGAGGATATAGATTTGCAAAAACTTTTGGAACAATACCGCCGTTTTAAGGCCATTGCAGGCACTTTGGAAAAACGCGAGGAAAAACAAAGGGACGTATTTTATAAGGATGTTGATTACTCCGGGGAGTTTGCTGAAGAACAGGTGGTTGAGGTAACACTCTATGATCTGATGTCCTGCTTTAAAAGTGTGCTGGCCTACCTTCCAAAAGACGAGATTATGTCAATTGCCAGGGAAGGTATTACGGTGGTGCAAAAGACGAATGAACTTCTTGAAGAGCTCGAAAATTCAGAACGGATAATATTTGTAGATTTCTTGAAAAAGCAACCTACCAAAGAACATATGATCGCCGCTTTTCTTGCAATGCTTGAACTTATACGGCTTGGACTTATTTTTTGCAAGCAGAATGTCATTACGCAGGAGATATTTGTTATGAAAAAAAAGCAGATCCGTTTTAATGCGGAGGAGCTGCGAGACGGGGAAGTCGCCGGTTGAACAGATATTAATAACAGATTAAAAGTCAGTCTTAAAGGCGGAATGCTGGATGGAAAATAACTTCGCAAAATCAATTATCGAAGCCTTGTTGTTTGTTGCCGACGAACCCCTGTCGCCAAAATCTATCCGAGCAGTATTGGAAGAACTCAAGGAAGAAGAAATAAGAAAACATATCTCGGATTTGGCGCTGGAATATGAAACTACCGGAAGGGCTTATGCTGTTACGGAGATTGCCGAAGGTTTTCAGATAGTTACGCGTCCGCAGTTTGCGCAATGGATAAAAAAAATGTACAAAAGCAAGCTTACACACCGCCTCTCAAAACCGGCGCTTGAAACACTCGCCATTATTGCTTACCGACAGCCGGTCACGAAAATTGAGATTGAGTCCATAAGGGGTGTGAGCGCAGAAGGAGTTATAGATACGCTACTTGAAAGAGATCTCATAGCCATTAAAGGCCGAAAGGATGTGGTCGGGAGACCGCTTTTATACGGAACTACCAGAGAGTATTTGCGGTACTTCGGATTAAAGGATCTGACGGAGATGCCGAAAATAGAAGAGCTTATCGGGAAAACAGGAGAAGATCAAAATGTCTGAAGAAAACTCCGAGAGAAGAAAGAATAAGAGGGCAAAACTGCAGTTTGATGTTTATGTTAACATGCAGGAATCGGGTAAAGTACTCAAGGGAAGAAGCATTAACCTAAGTTCCGGCGGTATTGCGGTGCTTATGAACGAGTTCATCCCTCTCGGGAAAAACTTGTCTCTCTCGTTTAAAGTTAAGGGTGAACTGGTTTTCGAAAATGTAGAGGCAAAGATAATAGGTAGTATTGACATAGAAGACAGTTTTATTTATAGTCTTGAGTTTATTGATTTACCCGGCGACGGAGCTGTAAAAATTAGCGAAATTCTTGAAATAATATATTTTATTACGAAATTGAAATTGTTCTCCGGTATTTCAGATGCAGAAGCACTGTGCCTAAGGGAATCCGGGGAGGTCGTTGAGTATCAAGAAGAAAAGGTTATCTTTAACGAAGGTGAAGAAGGCTATGCTTTTTACGCAGTCATCAGCGGGAAGGTGAAAATAAGCAAGAAATCAAATATTGAGAATTTGAGTGAAGAAGTTCTAGCCTTGATTCGCGAAGGTGAATTTTTCGGAGAAATGGCGCTGTTTGACGAGGGCGTGCGCACCGCAAAAGCCGAGGCCCATACAAAATGTGTGCTTTTTACCATAACAGCCGAGAAATTTAATGCGCTTATAAAAGTTAACCATCAGCTTGCTATTAAAGTGCTTCTTGGGTTTATCCGGACGCTTTCTAAACGGTTAAAAACCATGAACCAGGAGATTGTTGACTTGTTGTTCAGTGAAGCTGCAATAAATGAAATAAAATAATGCAATATCCGGAAGACATAGGAAAAGATAATAAATAATTTGCGGGGGAAAATGAATATAAGTAGATTGCGAAATAAAATTGACATAACCGATAAAAAGCTGCTCGGACTCCTGAACCAGAGAGCAGAGCTGGCCTTGCAGGTTAAAAAACACAAGCTGGGGGGGGGGCGTGAGGTTTATATTCCTTCTCGCGAAGCTGATGTATTTGAGAAAATACTCAGACAAAACAAAGGACCGTTCCCAAATAACTCGGTAAAGGCTGTTTTTAAAGAGATTGTTTCCGCTTCAAGAGCTCTGCAGGCACCGCTCAAGATTGCTTATTGGGGACCTGCAGCCACTTTTACGCATCTTGCGGCGCTTCGTCACTTCGGCTCTTCCGTAGAGCTTGTTGCCATAGCAAATCTAGCTGATATTTTTGCCGAAGTAGCAAATGGCAGAGCGGATTACGGAGTAATTCCTATTGAAAATTCCACCGAGGGTGTGGTTAATCATACCCTGGATATGTTTGTGGATTCAGATCTGAAAATTTGCGCAGAGACGCTTCTTAAAATCTCTTACAACCTGCTAAGCAAATCCGGAAAGCTTTCTCAAATTAAGAAAATTTATGCTTTTAGCCAGCCCCTGGCCCAGTGTCGCAACTGGGTGAAAACAAACCTGCCCGGGGCTGAAATACTGGAAGCGAAGAATACAGCGGAGTCAGCGCGCCTGTCTGCAAAAGAAAACAATAGCGCCGCCATCGCTAATGCCTTGGCTGGAGAGGTTTACGGACTAAATTCTTTAGCCGAGCATATCGAGGATATTCCCGATAATTTTACAAGGTTCCTGATAATTGGGGATAAGTATGCCGCAAAGACAGGCCGGGACAAGACCTCCGTGCTGGTGGGATTAAAAGACAAGGTCGGCGCTCTTTATTCCATGCTGCTTCCTTTTAAAAAACACCGGATCAATCTTTCAAGTATTGAATCGCGGCCTTCTAAAAAAAAGGCATGGCAATATTATTTTTTTATTGATATGACGGGTCATGTGGAGGATGCAGAAGTAAAAGCTGCATTGGGGGACTTAAGAAAGTCGGGTCATACCGTAAAGGTTCTGGGATCTTATCCTGGAGCATATTAGAGCAAGTACGAAGTGCAAAGAGCGGAAGTTAATATATTGTCAAACGGGGAGTTGCTATGAAAAACATACTTGTAATACACGGGCCCAACCTGAATCTTCTCGGAAAACGCGAGCCTGGAATTTATGGCAGTTTTACGCTCGACGCAATAAATAAAGAGCTGAAAGCTCTGGCTAAGAAAAACAAAACGGGTATAAAAATATTCCAGACCAATACCGAAGGCGAAATAGTGAATATTATCCAAAATGAAGGCGAGGCCTGGGCGGATGCTTTGGTTATTAATCCTGCCGCCTATACGCATACCAGCGTTGCGATAAGCGACGCAATTTCCGCGGTAAAGCTACCTGTAGTAGAAGTACACCTGTCTAATATATTTAAACGTGAAGAATTCAGGCATAAATCCTTCGTCTCTCCTGTTTCGATAGGAGGTGTTTATGGTTTTGGGAAAGAGAGCTATATCCTTGGTTTTCTTGCTGCTTTAAATATCACCAAAGCCAAAAGGTAATATTAACGTGGAAAAGTTTATACGTTGGGCAATTTTCAGTTTGTTTTTTTTCGTCCCCGTTACTTCTTTAGACTGGTTCCCGCTTTTAAATATGGTTTATCCCGCTCTTGTGGTGCTGTTATTCGGTTTTTTTTCGTTGTACAGGATTACCTCTGCAACCGAGACCTATCCTTTAGCAAAAACAACCCTGCCATTGGTATTGTTAATAGCCGTATATTTGATAACCGCCTTATTTTCAAAAGAGACAGGATTTAATCTGCTTTCGATAAAGCTTGTCTATTCCCTGCTGCTCTGTTTTATTACGGCAAAAGTATTTTCTTCTCCTCTCGACAGGAAAAAAGCCGTCTTTGCCTTGCTTCTGGGGGCGGGCCTTGTCTCTATCTATGCTCTCTATCAAAAGCTTATAGGATTCGGAGACATGTGGGTTTATCTCGAAAATCACAAGTCTTTGGTGCAAGACCCCAGAGTTTACGAAGAATTCATAAAAAACATCGGTTCAGGAAGAGTCTTTTCCACTTTTTTAAATGCCAATGCTTTTGCCGGATATATTGCAATGGTCCTGCCTGTTGCCGCCGGTTATTTTCTTTATTCCCTAAAAAAAGGAGGCAAGAGGTTTTTTGCCGGCACGGCTGTTTTTCTTCTGGTCCTTGCTCTAGCTCTGACGCGTTCCGCCGGGGGCGTGACCGCAGTTCTTTTTTCTCTTCTGGTCCTTCTTGGGTTGACAGTTAAAGAAAAGAAAAAACTTTTGCTGGCGTCTGCCATTTTGGTTTTTGCAAGCGTTATAGCTGTACTGCTTCTTAGACCGGATATCTTTGACTTTCTAAAAGCAGATAATTCTATATTAAACAGAATAAACTATCTGCACACAGCGGTTAAAATATTCTTAAAGTATCCTCTGCTAGGGGGAGGAATAGACTCCTTCGGAATACTGGCGGAGGGCGGAGTCAAATACCCGCATAACTGGTATCTGCAGACTCTTGCCGAGTCGGGTCTTTCCGGCTTTGCGGCGCTGGCATTCCTTATCTATGTGTTTGTGAAGGAAAGCATCAAAACCCTGCCGGGAATTAAAGGAGCGGAAAAATATCTTTTTGCGGGCTGCTTTGCGGGTTTTACGGGATTTTTATTTCATAATCTTTTTGATATAGACAGCAATCTCCTGCAAAATTCCTTAATTGCTTTTATGCTTGCCGGTATTACAGCTTCAGGTTTTAGACCGGAGAAATTTAATAAAGCGGTAAATTTTTCGAAAGGGGCGGCCGAATATGTTCGCCGGCATTATTTTATTGCAACAGCTCTGCTTTTAGCGGCAGGGGTTTTGCTGTTTTCTGCGCAGCGCTTTGAATATGAAGCGTTTACAGTTGTTATTACGCTAAGCGCCCTGTTATTCTTACGAGTAATCTCGGAGAGAAATAAATTTCAAAAGACCGGGCTGGATTATTTTATTGCAATGCTTGTTCTTGTGTGTTTTGCCTCTCTTGCTTTTTCTGTTCACAGATTTGCCACTCTGCAAAGCCTTTATCTGCTGGTGGGCTGTGTTATGCTCTTTTATACCGCGGCAAACCGTATTGAAACGGCGGACGGGGCCGGCAGATTTTCTTTTTTTGCGGGAATAAGCTGTATTTTTCTTTCTCTAATAGGAATATTTCAGTATTTACAGTATGGAACATCAGGTGTTACGGGATTCTTTCCCAATCAGAATCTTTTCGGAGGTTTTCTTGCAGCCGGTATCGGGTTTATATTTTTTTTAGTATTAGGAAAAAAAGGACCTTTGAAGAAACTTTATGTTTTAAGTTTACTCCTTTCTTTTACCTCTCTATTACTTACAAAATCGAGAGGCGCCTTTTTAGCTTTGCTGGCGGCAATAATATGCATTTTGTTTACCTTGGAGTTATTTAAAAAAAAGAAAATCCTTTCTGAAAAAAACAGGTTCTGGACAACTGTCGGCGTTTTAATACTAATCGGTATCCTTGTAACCCCTGTAAATCCCGTTGTCCGGCGTGCTGTCAGTATAGGGATAAATGATGACGCCGCCTATTCCAGAGGGAAAATGGCCGTAAGCGCGCTTAAAATATTTAGAGACCGGCCGCTGTTTGGACACGGACTCGGTACTTTTAAAGATGTCGCACAAAAGCACAGTTTTTCTGAAGGCGGAACAATTGGAAACTATACAAGAGAGGCGCACCAGGCGCATAATGAATATCTTCAAATATTAACAGAGCTTGGTTTTTCCGGAGCTGTGTTTGTCTGTTTTTTTCTTTTTATTATTGCCGGAAGGTATTTAAGAATAATAAACAGAACTGCTGATAAGAATAAGATATTGACAGCTTCCGGGGTTATTACCGCAATAACCGCCTTATTGGTTCATGCGGCTGTAGATTTTAATTTGCGATGCTTGCCGACCCTTTTATTGTTTGTAATACTTACCGGGATGTTGTTTTCAAAATATTTTTCCGGCAAGGAAACTATAATTATCAAAAATCCGGCCTACTCCAGGCTTAAGCTGTATGTCACGCTGCTGCTGTTTTCAATTCTGCTGACTGCAGGGATGACATACACTTCAGTATATCTATATAAACAAAGTCCCGTTACTCCGGAAGTTCGCGAAAAGAAGCTGCTGCTTTCTATCTTTGCTAACCCCTGGTTTGCGGACAGTTACGATGGGTTAGGCAAAATATACGGAGAGCTCTATAATAGAACGAAGAACCGCAAATATTTTCTGGAAGCCGAAATAAATTTTAAGGAAGCGATTAAAAAAAACTCTACCAATGCTTTTTATCATAAACACCTTGCAGGGCTTTATTTTGTCTCGGGGTATAAGGCCGAGGCAATATGGGAATATAAAAAAGCAATACAAAAAAGGCCCAATGATGTCTTTTTAAAGGCTGAGCTTGCGGGCCTTTATTACTTTACCGGTAATTATGATAATGCGGAGAAGCTTGCAAGGAGAGCAGTACAGCTGGAACCAAATTTTGCGGGCGCTCACGGCATGCTTTGCGATATTTATGAAAAAAAGAAGAATAAGAAAGCGGCTGAATATGAAAGACAGAAGGCTTTGCAGATTTATGAAAAATATAAAAATACAGCGATTATCGATTATGAAAAGATGCTTATCAGTTTGGGCGGAGAAAAATGAAAATAGCTGTGGTAATTGTAAATTATAACGGTAAAGAGTTCCTTGAGGGCTGTGTAACTTCCGTTCTCGAGCAATCTTTGAAACCCTCGGATATTCTAGTGATAGATGCAGCTTCAAAAGATTCTTCAAAAGAGCTGCTGAAAAAAATAAATAAAGACGTGAAAGTTAAATTCTTAACCAGTAACATAGGCTTTGCCGGCGCTGCAAATATAGGCATAAGAGAAACAGAGGGGGAATATGTTTTACTTTTAAATTCGGACACCTGCCTTGCCGCTGAATTTATCTTCAAAATCAGAGCAGCTGCGGCTAAACTTGACGCTTCTTATGGAATGCTCTCCGGAAAACTTCTTAGAATGCAGGATAGAAAAATAGTTGATTCGGCAGGGCAGTTTGTAAGGCGTTCTTTACGTCCTCTGGAGAGAAATTACGGAGAGCCCGATAAGTTGTATCCTGCCGGGCAATGCTTTTCTGCCTGCGGGGCGGTTATGCTTCTAAAAAGGGAGATGCTGGAAAACGTTAAGTATCGGGATGAATATTTTGACGAAGATTTATTCATGTATTATGAAGATTTCGACCTGGGTCTCAGGGCAAATGCGCTCGGATGGAAATGTTACTATGAACCGGAAGCCGTTGCGGTTCATTATAGAGGAGGTAGCGGCGTCCGGCAAAAAAGCAAGAGCTTTCTCTTTAGAAAAAAGAGTCTTGAATTAAAACGGCATTTACTGGCCAACAGGTACTTGGTGCTGACAAAGAGTATACCTGCATTCTTAGTCTTGAAAAATCTACCCCATCTGCTTGCTTACGAAATAATATTTTGGATTTATCTGCTTATATTTGATATAAGAGTTGTTGCCGGGATGAAAAAATATTTTAGGCTCAGGAGAGCAATGAAAGAAAAAGGAAAGTTGATAAGGGCGGCTATTGCGGAAAGGGAGCTTGAGAAATGGTTTATCTGAAATACGGTTTAATATTCTTTAGCGCCCTCTTGCTTTCCATAGGGCTGGTTCCTGTTTGCGCATTTTTTTCAAAAAAATTAGGAATTCTTGACCAGCCGGATGATAAATTAAAAAAGCACGCCCGGGCAGTTCCATATTTTGGCGGTGTCGCAATATATTTGGCCTTTTTTATTACTTTGGTTATTTACCAGTTGTATACTTTTCACACGCTAAAAGGGATTACCGGTATTATTCTTGCGGGGAGCCTGGCTTTTGCCCTCGGGCTTGCGGATGATATTAAGAAGCTTTCCATACCATTTAAATTTTGTGTGCAAATCCTGGCGGCGATACTACTGGCAATATTCGGAATAAAAATTCAATTTATGAGCAGTGAAATTCTAAATATTGCGGTTACGATATTATGGGTAGTCGGGATTACTAATGCTTTCAACCTGCTCGATATAATGGACGGTCTTTCTTCCGGTGTTGCAATTATTGCCTCTTTAACATTCTTTGTACTGGGTCTTGATGCAGGAAAGTTATTTTCTCCGCTTGCGGCTTTGGCTCTTGCGGGTTCCTGCCTCGGCTTTTTGTATTATAATTATGCGCCGGCAAAAATATTCATGGGGGATGCCGGGAGTCTGTTTATAGGAATAATGCTTGCTGCGCTCTCGCTTACAGAAAGCTATACCTACAAGAACAATTTGGCGGTGCTGACTCCGGTATTTATACTCGGCATACCAATATTTGATACTTTTTTTGTTATGTGGATGAGAGCAAAACAGGGCAAACCGGTGTATTTTGGAAGCCCGGATCATTTTCCTCTTAGAATGAAGCGCTCGGGTATGACCGTAAGACAAGTAGTGACTGCAATATATTTCGCCGCCGCCGCATTTGCTGTCGTTGCATATACAGGCACAAAAATGTCGCTGCTTAGAGCAGGCATAATGTATACTTTTGTTTGCATGTTTAGTATGCTTGCAGCTTTGAAACTCAGCAGGATGCGCTAATAAAATTACAGGTCATAATCGCAGTTATTTTATAAAGCGCAGGGACGCAGGCCGTGTACTTGACGTTATAAAGTGCCCGGCTGCTAATAGTTTGACGTCCGGAATAATCAGAAAAATCATTAGTAAAGGAGGAATTATGTTGAAGGAAATACTGATAGCACTTGCTGTTTTGTTTTTTTCGTCAGCTGCATTCTCAGAACCAAAGTATTTGAAAATTCTTGTCGTAGGGGACACTTTCGCGGAAAATGCGACAAAATACCTGCAAGAAGTCGTTGAAGCTTCAGGCAACCAGCTAAATCTAAAAGTTGCAAGTGTCAGTAGTGCTTCCTTAGAAGATCATCTAAATTATACAAGAATTCATGAAAAAGATATTTTATCTACAAGGGGAAAACCTTATATTGTCAGCAAAGACAAAAGAAGATACAGTCTGAAGGAATTGCTTTTAAGCAACAGCTGGGATATCGTGACCATACAACAGACGAGCAGCAAAAGTTATTTGAGCGAAACCTATAACCCATATGGCAAAAATCTACAGGAGTTTATTAAAAAATATTCACCCAAAGCAGAAATAAGAATTCTTCAGACCTGGTCCTATGCGGAAGGTGAAGCGCGTATACAAAAAAAACATGTAACATATGACCTTATGTATAAAGGGCTTAAAGAGGCAAATTCCGCGATAGCAAAAGAACTTAACATTAAGATAGTGCCTGTCGGAGATGCTATTTGGCAGGCCTATAAGAGCACTGAACTTAAATCCAAAATGTATCAGAAAGACAAAAGCAATATAAACATAACCGGAGAGTATCTGGCCGCTTTAGTGTGTTTTGAAAATCTCTACGGTCAAAGCTGTGTAGGGAATAGTTTCCGGATAAAACAAGTAAACGAAGAGGAAATAAAATTACTCCAAGAGCTCGCGCATAAGGCTGTTATCGCAGAATAAAACATTATAATATTTTGATATATTTAAGGTTGACACCGGTGCTGTTTATTATAATTGTTTCAGTGGCAGTGTTTAATATTCAGTTGCTTTTTCCTGCCACCTTAATATATAATAAATACTTAATGTTTTAAGAAAATTGCGGCGGGTGTAGCTCAGTTGGTTAGAGCGTCAGATTGTGGATCTGGATGCCGCGGGTTCAAATCCCGTCACTCGCCCCAGATTATTTGTTATGCGGATAAACAGTAGATCAGAAGAAAAATAAAATCGTAACAATAGAAAACCGGTGTGTTATTATTACTATCCTGTACGAGCGAAATCCTAACGCATTTTAAATAAAAGAATCATATGTACGGAGTATCTTATATGAAATACTTAATAGGAATTGATGTCGGGACAAGCGGAACGAAGGTAATTCTCATCGATGTTAACGGAAAACTAATAGCAAAAGATCTTCAGGAATACGCTCTTTATACTCCCAGGCCCGGTTGGGCGGAGCAACAACCTTCTGATTGGTGGAAGGCTGCGGTAAAAGGTATAAAAAATGTAATTAAGGATGTAAATGTTTCAGATGTTGCAGCGATTGGCCTGTCCGGACAAATGCACGGGCTTGTCGCTTTGGATAAAAATAATAGGGTGCTTCGTCCTTCAATTCTGTGGTGTGATCAGCGTACTGTTGAACAATGTGAATATATAACAAAAACAATAGGCGCAGAACGTTTGAAAAAGTTGGTGTATAATCCGGCTCTAACAGGTTTTACCGCAGGAAAAATACTTTGGATGAGAGATAATGAACCCGTGTTGTACAGAAAAATTGCCAAGGTCCTACTGCCTAAGGATTATATTCGTTTTAAACTTACCGGAAAGTTCGCAACAGAAGTATCTGACGCTTCGGGTATGCTTCTTTTGGATGTAAAAAATAGAAGATGGTCAAAGACTGTCTTAAAAGAGTTAAATATTCCGGAATCTATGCTTGCTGTTTGCTTTGAATCAGAAGAGATAAGCGGGCACGTTACCTCGGAAGCGGCAAAAGTAACAGGCCTCAAGGCCGGAACTCCTGTAGGCGGCGGCGGAGGAGATCAGGCGGCTTCTGCGATCGGATGCGGTGTAGTTGAAAACGGAATTATTTCTGTAACTATCGGTACTTCTGGTGTTGTTTTTGCTTTTTCTGATATAGTAAAGCTGGATAAGAAAGGCAGGATTCATACGTTTTGTCATGCGGTGAAAAACAAGTGGCATACTATGGGTGTAATGCTCTCAGCCGGCGGGGCGCTCAAATGGTTTAAAGATACACTTTGTAAAGAAGAGGTCGCGCTCGCAGTAAAAAAGAAAGTAGATCCGTATGATATTATATTGCAAGGTCTTGAAAAAATTCCCCCCGGTTCTGAAAATCTGATTTTTCTTCCTTATCTTTCCGGCGAGAGATCCCCGTATGCTGATCCGTATGCAAGAGGCGTTTTTATGGGGTTGGGACAGAATCATACAAAAAAACATATGACCAGAGCTGTTCTGGAGGGCGTTGCCTTCGGTTTGCGAGATACAGTGGAGGTAATGCGGTCTTTGAAGATACCTGTGAAAGAAATACGTGTGACCGGAGGCGGTGCCAGATCAAAGCTTTGGCTTCAGATTCTGGCTGACATCCTTGGGCAGGAAGTTGTTACGGTTAATATGACTGAAGGCGGAGCGTTTGGCGTTGCCCTCCTTGCCGGGGTAGGTGCGGGTGTTTATGAAGATATATCAAAAGTATGTAAGAAACTTATAAAGACAAAAAAAGGCGCCAAACCAAACAAGGTAAATGCCGGAATATACAACAAATATTACAAAGTATACAGAAAAACTTACTTTAATTTAAAAGATGAATTTAAGGAGCTTGCCGACCTGCCGCATAAATAAAAATATTCATAAAGGCAAAAATAACAGCTGCTATATTTGATATCATTTTCGCGGAATCTTTAACAGAAAAATTTATATTATTTAAAAAAACACAGTTCGGACCGCAAATGCAGTCGATAATGAGTATCAGGAAGGCGATTGGGAGTATTTTTCCATGCTTCTCGGTAGAGCGAATGTGGCAATAGGAAAATTGTATTTGCAGTCACTTTCCGTAATTGACAATCTTACAAAGGCGTATATTTGGAGATGTTTTCTTTTACGTCTAGAGGAAGAGATGCGGAGAGCAGAAAGTTACGGGCGGAACGTCAGTGCTAATAATTACTATAGACAAGTTTAATAGAATTAAAGATAACTATGGGCCGCAGACAGGCGGCAAGATACTGAAAGAATTCGCGAGTTTTATTAAAGCGCTAACCCGGAATACCGATATTATTGCTAGGTATTGAGGCAAAGAGTTTGGTATAATAGCAACGGAGACTGTGAGAGAAGGTGCCTCTGTTTATGCCGAAAGGATCAGAGCTATTGTAGAGAGGCATGAGTTTGATAAAAGAGGTAAAAAGATAAAAATTACCGTAAGCATAGGTGTCTCAAGTTGTACGGTTGATGCAATGACAATATTTGATATTTTAGAAAAAGCAGATGAGGTGCTTTTTTGGCGCCAAAGAAGGCGGCAAAAATAGAGTCTGTTTGCCTGCAACTGAAGTTAATAAAAATCTTAACGAAGAGCTTTTCATTGTCGGCGCTAATGCCGTCGATTTTCTCTTGCAGAGTAAAAGAGGGTAGATATTGCGGAAGTGGTGGAATTGGCAGACACGCTAGATTCAGGTTCTAGTTCCTTCACGGGATTGGGGGTTCAAGTCCCCCCTTCCGCACTAGAAAAAATTGTTAGGAGAAAAAATGAATATTGATAAAGAGGCTTTCCTTAAATACCTCACAAGCGAAAGAAAAGGACCCGCCCCGTTTCGCGAAATAATGCAGAGGTTTCAAATCTCAAAAAAAGAAAAAAGACGACTGAACCTTTTTCTTTCGGAATTAATCTTAACAGGAAAAATAGTGCGGGTTGCTGATGATAAATACGGTCTGGCAGAGGCGATGGATCTCAAGGTCGGCGTGCTTTCCGGCCACAGGAACGGGTTTGGTTTTGTTATTATTGAAGACAGCGAGCAGGATATATTTATCCCTCCGCCTATGATGAACGGTGCAATGCACGGAGATAAGGTAGTAACCAGGATTACCGGCAGTAAAGACGGAAAGAAGAAAGAAGGCGAAATAATACGTGTCCTGGAAAGGGTGAACAAAGAGATAGTAGGAGTTTACGAAAAAAGCAAGCATTTTGGTTTTGTGGTGCCGGATGATAAAAAGATATGGCATAATATATATGTTCATAAAAACGAGTCTAAAGGAGCGCTTGAGGGGCAGAAGGTAGTTGTAAAAGTTACCGAATGGCCGGATAAAGGTAGAAATCCGGAAGGGGAAATTACCGAGATTCTCGGGGACAAGTTAGATCCCGAAGTAGATTTTAAAGCAATAATTAGACAGCATAATATTAGAACGGAATTTACTTCGGAGGTCATAGCCGGGGCTAAAGCAGTTGCTCTTTCAATTCCGAAAGAAGAAATCTTAAATAGAAGAGATTTAAGAAAAGACGTTGTCTTTACGATAGACGGGGAAGATGCCAAGGATTTTGATGACGCCGTTTCATTAACGGAGAAAAACGGTGAGTATCAGCTCGGGGTGCATATAGCCGATGTCAGTTACTATGTTAAACCCGGTACGGCACTTGATGAAGAAGGGGCGGAGAGGGGTAATAGTATTTATTTTCCCAATCACGTAATTCCCATGCTTCCGGAGGCTTTATCCAACGAAATGTGCTCTTTAAAACCTGATGTGGACCGACTTGCTATGTCTGCCATAATGAATCTGGATGCCAACGGCGAAATAAAAGGGTACGAACTGGTTAAAAGTGTTATTAATTCAAAAAGAAGGATGACCTATAACAAAGTATCAAAGATAGTAGAGGATAAGGATAATGCGCTGAGAGCGGAATATGCGGATATTGCCCCTACTCTTGATACCATGTTGAAGCTTGCAAAAATTCTTAACAAAAAGAGATTTAATGACGGTTCGATAGATTTTGATTTGCCGGAAACCAGAATAATCCTGGATAAACATGATGTTCCTCTCCGCGTCGAAAAAGTGGTGCGTAACTGGGCGCACCGGCTTATCGAAGAGTTTATGCTCCTTACCAATGAAGTGGTGGCAACGCATATATTTCGTCAGGGGCTTTCTTCCATCTATCGCGTTCACGATGTGCCGGATTACGACGATCTAATCGAGTTTGAACGCTTTGTTAACTCACTGAATTACCCGCTGAAATTAAAGGAAGAGGTTGATCCGAAGCTCATTCAGGCGCTGTTAAAGAAAGTAAAAGGTTCTCCGGAAGAAGATCTTATTAATAAACTGGCGCTCCGCTCCATGAAACTGGCAATATATTCTACGGAGGCAAGAGGACACTTTGCTCTCGCAAAGAAATATTACAGCCATTTTACCTCGCCAATCAGACGTTATCCTGATTTAGCTGTGCACCGGGTTTTAAAAGTGCTTCTTGAAAAGGATAACAGAAATAAATATCCGCAAAGCGACCTGATGCGCATAGCAAAACACTGCTCGGATACGGAGAGAGTGGCTGAAGATGTAGAAGAAGAAATAGTTAAGCTTAAAAAAATACAATTGATACGAAACCATGTCGGCAGAGTTCTTGACGGAATAATAACCGGCGTTCAGGGTTACGGTATTTTTGTAGAACTTTCGGAGCTATTTGTTGAGGGGTTAGTGCATATCTCGAGCATGGCCGATGATTACTACACTTTTGACGAAAAACAATATGCTATATTCGGGCGTAACAACAAAAAGAGATTCCGGCTGGGTGATTCAGTAAAAGTAAAAATAGCTAAAGTGGATGTAGATAAAAGGCAGGTTGATTTTGTTTTGGCGGATAATGAAGCTATGAAGAGACCGATAAAACAAAAAACCGCAAGAAGACGCAGATAGATATTGGCGGCACGGGTATTTATGCGTAACGCCACATTTTTGCTGAGTTAAACCTAAAGCAAGTCATCATGTCTCCAGCCTGTAAATTTAATATTGAATTAATAATCAGCAGAGTGCGCGTCGTTAAAGAGGAAAAGTTGAAGAAAAAAAATCTTTCTATCTTGATTATCCTGGCGGAAATAATATTTATCTCCTATTACACGGTAATTTCAATAAGGTCGCAGGAGAGGACGCATTTAGCGGCTAAACAACATGAAGAGGCGGCTGCTATTAGGAATCCCGGCAAAGGTTCAATTTTTGGTAAGATACTGCTGGTCGAATCATATTTTCACGAAGGTTCTACGGTTGTTCTCCGCAGTGACAGGATGGAGCTCACAGCCAGGACAAATGAAAAAGGTGAGTATCGTTTTATGATGGTGCCTGCTGGCATATATAGACTGCTGGCAAAAGCTGATAAATACAGTTCTTCTACGAAAGAAGGCATTGCGGTTGGGAAAAACTCCAGTGTTAAGCTCGGAAATATTGTACTAAAGCCGGCCTATGATTCCGTTTACCCCGAGATAGTGAGGAGTAAGCCAAAAAGAGGCGCCAAGGATGTTCAAATCCCAAATACATTAGGGATGGGCGGACTTGATGCCGGCACTACAATGCTCTACCTTTCCTTTGATTTTACAAAACCCATGAACAAGAGCAGCGTGGAAAAAGCAGTAATATTTACTCCGTTTACATGGCGTACATTTAGTTGGGTCGGGGACCGCAGGCTGCTAATTAAGTGTGATTCACTTGCAAAAGAAAATCCGCTTAAACCTGGTACTGAGTATAAAATTGAATTTAGTGAAGGCGCAGCGGCTATAGACGGTGAGAAACTTGTTAAGACGGAACCTTTTGTATTCACTACCGGAGGTCTGAAAGCTGTTGCTTCAACTCCTGCGGCTAATTCGAAATCGCATTCTCCCGTAAACACAAATCTTGAATTCTTTTTTAATTTTCCTCTTGAAAAAAGTAGTGTTAACGGAATAAACATTTCTATATTTCCCGCGATACAGGGTAAAATATCCTTAAAAGAGGATAAAGGAAATATAATAATATTTACGGCCGACAGCATTTTGCCTGCAGCCGCGGCGTGCGCTGTTACCTTTAAGAAAGAGCTTAGAACAAGGTCGGGAGAAAAGCTCGGAACGGATATGCGTATTAATTTTACTACGGAACCGTTGAAAGTATATAACTCTTGGCCCAAGGAAGGGGATAACAACATTAAAACCTCCGGTTTTCCGTATATATTTTTTAACAGTAAGGTAAGTAAAGAATCCGCAGCTAAAGCAATTTCTCTGGAGCCCGAGGTGGCAACGGAATTTGTCTGGAAAAAAGATGCTGCCAACATGGAGTACTGCATACTAAAACATAAACAGTATTATAATGCAAACACGGAGTATACCGTAAGGATAGCCGACAGTTTAACGGACCTGTACGGAAAAAAACTTTCTAAGGCGTATAAATTCAATTTTAAAACTGAACCCTGCAAGGTCTTCCGTATGGATCCTGCTGAAGAAGGCAGGAAGTTGCAGGCGAACGAAGGGATTAAAATATATTTTAATGCGCTGATGAATCAAAAAGTGACAGAGAATTATATTACACTTGAGCCAAGGGAAGACACCAACTTTATTTGGAGTACTTTAGACAATTATGATATCGTCAGCATAGAAGCAAAAAACGGATGGAAGCCCCATTCCAGTTATACTGTTAAGATTTCAAAAGCTGCAAAAGGAAAGAACGGCAAAAGCCTTAGCAGGGATTTTAAAAGTGTTTTTTCGGTAAATTAACCGGACTTGCTGTTAGAAAAAACAGGGATAGTTTTGCGGTGAATATGCCTGCGGTTTTAAGGTCTGGTCTTGAGATTGCACTTGAGATTGAACTTGAAATATTGCGTTGCAGGTGCTAAAATATTTTTACTGATTTGCAATTAAGAGGCGGAATGTTTCTTGATTTTAATATTTTACTTCAATAAAATGTGAAAATTCCAATCGGAGACAAAATGTATTTTCAAGAGATTATCTTCAAATTAAATAAGTTTTGGTCTGATTACGGCTGTTGTATTGTCCAGCCTTATGATATGGAAAAAGGCGCCGGTACCTCAAATCCGGCTACTTTTTTTAATGTTCTCGGAGAAAAACCGGTAAAGGTTGCTTATGTTGAACCTTCCCGCAGGCCTACAGATGGCCGTTATGGGGAAAATCCTAATAGACTCCAATGCTTTCAGCAGTATCAGGTTATAATTAAACCTTCACCTAGGGATATACAGGATATATATCTTTTAAGTCTTAAGGAACTGGGTATTGGAAAAGATGAACATGATATACGTTTTTTGGAAGATGACTGGGAGTCTCCGACCTTGGGGGCCTGGGGTCTGGGCTGGGAAGTGCGTTTGGATGGGTTAGAGATAACTCAGTTTACCTATTTTCAACAGATGGGCAGTATTGACCTAAAGCCTGTCTCCTGTGAGATAACTTACGGTCTGGAACGAATTGCGATGTTCATTCAGAAGAAAAAATCTATATTTGATATTGAGTGGAATAAAGGTGTTACCTATGGAGATGTGGCTCTCCGGGGAGAGGTGGAGTTTTCTAATTATAATTTTAAACTTGCAGATTCGGGGATGCTGGCGCAACTATTTGATATGTATGAAAAAGAGGCTAAGGCTCTATTAAAGTTGGGATATGCTCTACCAGCTTATGACTATGTTCTAAAATGTTCCCATACCTTTAATTTGCTGGATGCTCGCGGGGCTATCAGCGTTACCGAAAGAGTACACTATATAGGTCGCGTAAGAAATATTGCAAGGAAATGCGCTTTAGGCTATTTAAAGAAAACCGGAGAAGTGGATGAGTAAGGACTTAATAATTGAAATAGGAGCCGAAGAGATACCTGCAAGTTATATTTCCTCTGCAATGAAACAGCTGTCTGATAATCTTGTCAAACTGTTTGCGGAAAATAAAATAAATATTGAAGGCGGCATGGCCGGATATTCAACGCCCCGACGCTTTGCTTTAATTGTAAATGGAGTCTCTGAACTGCAGAAAGATATTGCGCTTGAATTAATGGGCCCTCCGAAGAAGGCTGCTTATGATGTCGAAGGTAAGCCCACCCAAGCCGGAGTTGGTTTTGCAAAAACACAGGGTATGGATATAAAAGATTTAATTATAAAGAGTACACCTAAAGGTGATTATCTCTGCGCTCAAAAGCTAATAAAAGGGAAACCGGTTAAAGAGGTTCTTCCTGAACTTATGAAGAAGATAGTTTTGTCTCTTAACTGGCCTAAGTCTATGCGTTGGCATGATGAAGTTCGTTTTCCCCGGCCTATCCGTTCCTTGCTCTGCCTTTTTGGCGGGGAAATCATAGGGTTCACCGTCTCTGATGTTACCTCTTCAAATAAAACTTACGGTCATCGGGTTTTAAGCCCTGAAGGTGCAGAGGTTTCAGACTCTTCAGTGTACCTTTCCATATTAAGAGAGAAATCCGTTATCGCAGATTTTGAAGAACGAAAAAATGAGCTAATAAAGCAAGTCAAAGAACTGGCTCTTAAAGCGGGTGGAGTTGCCAATATTTCTCCGGTTATTCTCGAAGAAAATGTTAATACCGTGGAATATCCTACGGCCATGCTCGGTAAGTTTGATGAAAAATACCTCGCTCTGCCGAAAGAACTGTTGCTTCAGGTAATAGAAAAGACGCAGAAGTACTTCTCTGTCTGGGATGAAAAGAAAGAGAAAATACTGCCCTATTTTATTGCAATAAAAAATGGTAAAGATAGCGCTATTCCTGTAATTATAGAAGGTAATGCAAGAGTGTTAAAAGCCCGCTTTGAAGATGCTGAATTCTTCTTTAAAGAGGATAAGAAAACAACTCTTAAAAGTAAACTGCCAAAATTAAAAGCAGTTTCTTTTCAGGATAAACTCGGAACAATGTTTGATAAAACCGAGCGCCTGATAAGGCTGGCTAACGAAGCCAAGCAGATGCTAAAGCTGTCAGAGTACGACGATATCAAAAACGCCTGCGAGCTTTGCAAAATAGATTTGAATACCGGGATGGTCAGGGAATTTACGGAGTTGCAAGGCATTATCGGACGTGAGTATGCTCTGGCTGATGGTGTTAAAAAAGAAGTAGCTATGGCGATATCCGAACACTACTTGCCGAGGTTTCTCGGGGATGAACTTCCAAAGACCGAAACGGGGATGGCTTTGGCCATCCTGGATAAGATAGACACAATAGTTGGATGTTTTTCCATAGGCCTGATTCCTACAGGATCTCAGGATCCGTATGGGTTAAGGAGAAATGCGCTCGGGGTAATAAGCATCATCTTGAATAATAAAATAGAAGCTCACCTTGGAGAACTTATAGATGCTTCAATTGATACTTACTCGGACAAAGTAAAGACAGACAAGCAGAAAGTCTTAAGGGATATTCTTGAATTTATAAAAGGCAGAATGGAAAACCTTCTTCTTGATAAAGGAATACGGTATGATGTTGTTAATGCTGTTTTAGCGTCTGAATTTGCTAATATTACGCTGACTTTTAAGAAAGCGGAAGAGTTGAATCTCCTATCTAAAGAGCCGGATTTTAATAAAACAATCATAACGTTCTCAAGAGTTATAAATATAATCTCAAAGAATAGTAATGGTACTTCTTTTTTGGCGGGAGCCGATGAAAAGCTGCTTAGAGAGACTGAAGAAAAAAACCTGTACGGCGCCATAGAGGCAAGAAAACCGAATTTTCTTAAGATGATAGAAAATGCTGATTACACTTCTGCTTTTAAGGTTCTGAAAGAGCTAATGCCCTTCATAGACGACTTTTTTGAAAAGACAATGGTAATGGACAAAGATAAAACGGTGAAAGATAACCGTATAGCCCTCTTGACCCACCTAAACTTCATGTTTAAGAAAATAGCCGATTTCAGTAAAATAGTTCAGTAAAAACAGGCGTCACGATCAAAATATTTAGTCAAAAATGTATTATTGATATGAGTATGATGCTTTTGGCAAGGTGAAGCGTCTATATTTTAATTTTATCGAAATAAAAAGGGCGGGAAACTATCCCGCCCTTAATTTTAAAATGCAAATTCTTTTCAAAACAGAAAAAACGCGAAACGTTTATTCGTGATGTTTTATTTCTGACGACTGTATTCCTGACTTGGCTCCGGCGATTATACCTTTACCTTTGCAGCCGAAGAAGCCCATATACTCTCTAACTCTGTCTTTTACCGCATTCTTTCCCGGTAGAAGAATCTTTCTCATATCTTTTTCCGCAGGGTTCTTGTTGTAGGCGTCTCCTATAGCTTTTACAAAGGAAACGGAAAGCTGGGTGGCAACGTTGATTTTGCAGAGTCCGTTGGCGATACCTTCCTTGATAGACTCAGGGTCAACGCCGGAAGAACCGTGAAGGACCAAAGGAATATTGATTACTGACCTGATCTTCTTTAATCTCGGAATATCCAGCTTTGCCGTACGGTCTTTCATTGCATGAACTGAACCGATAGCGACAGCGAGGGAGTCAATTTTGGTGGCTTCCACGAATTTTACCGCTTCATCAGGCTGGGTCATTGCTTTTTCTATGGTTTCGGCGGAGTTGTTGTCGCCGATTTGGAGTACTTTCCCGAGTTCTGCTTCTACCGGAATCTTGCAAGCGTGCGCCATTTCTGTGATCTTTGCCGTCATTCTAATATTATCTTCAAAGTTAAGAGCTGAACCGTCGAACATTAGAGAAGTAAAACCGGCTCTTAGACATCTTACGTTCTGCAGATAATCCGTGCCGTGGTCGAGGTGGAGAATGACAGGTACCGAGGCAAGCGCTGCGGCGGCCTTTACCATCTCTGTTGCCATTTCAAGACCTGCGTACTTGATTGCTCCCTGACTTACCTGGATGATTACCGGAGCCTGTTCTTCTTCTGCAACTTCTATGATAGCTTCTACAAACTCCATATTGTTTGCATTGAAGGCGCCTATACCGAATTTCTCTTTCTGAGCTTTCAACAACCATTCCGTACTTGACATTAAAGGCATTTGTTTTCCTCCCGTAGAAAAAAATTAAAATTTATGAAAATAAATAAAATCAGGCTTTAGGCCCAGGATTTTGTTTTAAGATCCTTAATAATTGCTTCCTGTGTAGGGTACAAATCAACTATTATTTCTTCAGGCTTAAACCAGAGTTTAATCTCTCTTTCTGCGTCTTTTTCGTCGGAGGAGGCGTGTATTACGTTCTCAAATACACCTTGCGTTGTTATTCTACCGAAGGAACCTCTGATAGAAACAGGATCTGCCTCTTCCGGGTTTGTAGCGCCTGCAATATCTCTTACTTTCTTGATAGCATCGTTACCCCAGTAAACCATAGCCATAACCTTGCGCCGGTCGTGAAACTCTCCCTGAAGATACTTTACTACATCGTTAAAGAAGGGCTTATCTTTTAAGTGTCTGTAATGGTCGGCAGCAAGTTCCCTGCTTACTCTTGCCATTTTGGTGGCTACAATTTCAAGTTTTGTCTCGGAGAGACGGGTGAGAATGTTACCGGTTAAGGACTTGGTCAGCCCGTCCGGTTTAATAAGAACTAAAGTTGCCTGATTCATAGAACTCCTTTTATAATTATCTTAAGACATGTCCATAACCATAATATTTTATAGGAAAACGTTAGAAAAGTCAAAGGTTAAATCCCTGCCCGTGGTTTAGGCAATAAAAGATGCTTAAACTGTGTTTGTATGTGTATTTTTAGACTGATATCACATGCGCCAATTGTGTACGGCGAATCTTTTGTAGAGATAAAGCAAAGATACAACAAAAGACAATAAATATCTTGACTCAAAATGGTTGTTATTGCTAACTAATATTTGCTATAATTAAATTAATGAAAAGAAAAGCGGGTGAAATAATAATCGAGCTGCTTCCCTCGGTGGTCAGGGAGATCTACACTGATATGAGATCTCTGGCTCATCCGGAGTTTACGGTGTTTCAGTTTCGTGTTCTCTCGAAACTGTTCGTAAAACCAAGCTCTAACGCCGAGTTGGCCCAATGGGCTGGCATAAACAAAGCCACGATGTCCAGAGCTTTAACTGCTCTTCAGATGAAAGGATTGATTGTCAAGAAAAAAAACAGGGATGACAGGCGCAGTAATTGTGTTGTGCTGACCGGACAGGGGGAAAAGAAATATAAGAAAATAAGAAAGATGGTCAGCGATAAAATTTCCTATAAATTCGAAAAAATAGAGAAAAATAAACAAAAGAGACTTATTAATGGTCTTGATATTCTGAGGGAGGTCTTTAGAAAATGAAAACACTGTGCAGCGTCTGTTCTTTTTTTGCAATATTTGCAGCAGTTTTATCTGCAAAGCCGTTAATGTTAGAAAGCGCCTATAAAGCTGCTGTAGAGAAAACCGAATTCGGCGCAATTCAGACTGCCCAAAAAAAACAGTTTGAAGCTAGGACAGAAAAAGCTAAGGCGGGGCTTTCTCCTTTGCTTTCTCTTCAAAGCGGCTATGCTCTTCAGGGCGCTTCAGGTTCGGGGTATGCCGATTCCTTTATGCTTGCTCTAAATGTTACGCATCCTCTATATGACGGAGGAGCTCTTTCTGCGCTGTATGAACAGGCAAAGAAGCTGGAACGGTCGAAGGATTATCAACTGCTTGCCTCAAGAGCGGAACTCTATGCTTTAGTTGCTGCCTGCTTTTATGCTGTAGAGGCGGCAGAGAAAGACAAAAAAAACATAGAAGCAATAATTAAACAGACAAAAGAAATGATAGAGGAACTTAAAAAGAGGCAGTTCATAGGCAAAGCCAAGCACAGTGAAGTGTTAATGGTGCAGGCTCAACTTTCTGTTCTTGAGTCGGATCTAGAGGGTGCGGTCAGAACAATAAATACTTCGCGGGAGGAATTTTCCTTCATTACCGGTATCTCGAAAAATGTTGAAATTGACAGCCGGGACAGCGGCGCAATTGAAGCTAAAGAACTGAAATTCTATCTTGAGGCGGCGGTAAAACATCCTGATATACTGGCTTTGGAGACGGCATTGGAGGCTGCGCGGATGGAAACGGAGCTGCAGGCGGCCGGTTCTCTCCCCGGAGTTTCGCTTACCGGTAATTTTTATCCTGTTCGAACAGGCGCTCTGGCCGGAATTAACTGGGATGCAGGTCTGGCTCTTAATATCAAACTGTTTGACTCGGGAAATATAGGATTTCGTGTCAAAGAAGCGGCAAATAAAGAGAGGGAAGCGGCTCTAAATCTTGAAAAGAAAAAAAAACAGACAGCGTCTGTAGTAAATGCAGTTTATGACAGGCTTAAAAGTTTACTCGAGCAAATTAATAAACTCAAGACAGCGGTGGAGATGTCAGAGAAGAACTACCAGGAACAAAAAAAAGATTATGAGTTCAGTCTGGTTACAAATATTGAAGTGCTTCAGGCCATGAATTCTTTGCAGAGCGCAAAAAGGTCTTTGGATCGCTTTGGGGTCGAGGCGCATTCTGCTCTGGCGGCTTTACTTTCTTCGGTTGCGCTGGTGCCTATAATTGAAAATAAGGAGAGATAAAAAATGACCTTATCGGAAATATCCATAAAGAACCACGTTTTTGCCTGGATGCTTATGATAGCTCTTATATTGTTTGGAGGGATAAGCTTTACCAGGATGGGTGTGAGCCAGCTTCCGAATGTAGACTCGCCGGTAGTGGTGATCAGATTAAGCCTTCCCGGCGCGGCTCCCGAGATTATGGAGCTGACAATTGTCGATACCGTTGAAGATGCTTTGACCGGTGTTCAGGGAATTAAAACTATAGCCTCGTCTTCAAGAACAGGCTCTGCAAATATTAACGTGGAGTTTGATTTAAGCAAAAATGTTGATGTTGCAGTACAGGAAATTCAGACCGCAATTACAAGGATACAAAGAAGATTGCCTGCCAATATGGAGCCTGTCGCCATTAGGAAAAGTAATCCGGATAATGATCCAATAATCTGGCTTTCTGTTTCCTCTGACAGTATGGAGAGGGCTGATTTAATGAAGCTGGTAAGGTATAACATACAGGATAGTTTTACGACGGTGCCCGGAGTGGGCGATATTATGGTTGGCGGGTTTGCCGAACCTAATCTTAGAGTCTGGCTTGATAAAAAGAAAATGGCGGCGTTACAGCTTACGGCTTCGGATGTCAGCAATGCAATAAAAAAGGAACATGATGAACAGCCCGGAGGCCGAGTTGAAACGGACAGTAAAGAGTTTAACATCAGGACAAAAGGCGAGGCGGAGAGCGTTGAAGCTTTTAGCGAAATTTCCATTAATACCCGCGGGGGAAAATATAATTATATTCCGGTAGCCCTAAAGGATATAGCAAAGATCGAAAAAGGTACGGAAGATATAAGAAGCATCTCCAGAACGCAAGGGAAAACTGCCGTGGGTATCGGTATTATGAAACAGCCCGGAACAAACTCTGTTGAGGTGGGAAAAGAGATAAAGAAAAGAATGAAAGAAATATCCGGGTATCTTCCTAAAGGTGTGGAGATCGGGGTAAGGTTTGATCTTACTTCTTTTGTCGAAGAATCAATTAAAGAATTATATTTTACTCTAATACTCGCAGCTTTGCTGACCTCTCTGGTTTGCTGGCTCTTTTTGGGTTCCTGGACGGCAACACTAAACATTATCCTGGCAATTCCTACTTCAATCATTGGTACTTTTATGGCTCTAAATGCTTTAGGATATACTCTAAATACGTTTACGCTGCTTGGTTTATCTCTGGCTATAGGAATTGTGGTCGATGATGCCATAATGGTGCTGGAAAATATCGTGAGGCACAGAGAAAGAGGACAGGGAAAGAAGCTGGCAGCGCTTACGGGCTCAAAAGAGATAACGTTTGCGGCTATAGCAGCAACTGCGGCAATTATTGCAATTTTTCTCCCTGTCGCTTTTATGGAAGGCGTTATCGGACGTTACTTTCTACAGTTCGGTGTGACACTTTCTGTTGCCGTGCTCTTTTCTCTTCTAGAAGCTCTGACTTTAACGCCGATGAGATGTTCGCGGTTTTTATCTATTGGCGAAAGATCTACCTGGCTTGGAAAAGGAATGGATTCACTGTTTAATAAAAGCGCTGCTTTCTATAAACGTTTGGTCCCCGCATCTATTAATCATCCCTATATAGTGATAATCTCCGCAACCTTGTTTTTTGTTGCAACCCTCGGAATCGGTATTTTTGGATTGAAAAGAGAAATGATGCCCGCTCAGGACCAGAGCCGGCTTACGGTTGAGTTGCGCACATCGGTAGGCTCTTCTCTGTCTTATATGGATGAAAAAACAAAAGAAGTGGAAGCGTATCTTAACGGCAAGAAAGAGGTGGAGAGTATCTTCACTACAGTCGGAGGCGGGAATGTTAACAACGCCAGAATTATGGTTACTTTAAAGCCAAAGTTGGACAGAAAGCTTTCAGCTCAGGAATTTATGAAAGTAATTAGAAAAGAAACAAAAAATATCAAGGATACCAAAATTATTGTTCAGGATCCCTCTCTGGCTTTTTCTACAGGCGGCGGCGGAAGCAGTAAACCGGTTTCATTCTCAATAAGGGGGCCTGATTGGGACAAACTGGTTAACTTTTCCGAAAGAATTATGGAAGAAATGGAAGCGACCAAGAAGATGGTGGATATTGATTCTAATTATTTAGCCGGAATGCCGGAGCTGGAAATTATTCCTGACCGGGTAAAGGCCAGGGAAAGAGGCGTTGATGTCGTCGAAATTTCTGATACGGTAAATATGATGATGGCTAGCTCTGTAGTTGGGAAATATTCTGACAGTGGAAGACGATATGATATTCGAGTAGGGCTTCCTGCTTCGGATAGGGCTTCAGTTGATTCTATCAGCAGTCTTCAGGTGAGAAACAACAGGGGCGAGCTTATTCCGATAAATGATGTTGTAAAGATAAACAAAAAGAAAAGTTTGCAGGCAATATCCAGAGAAGATAGACAGCGGGCAATAAACGTCAATGCAAATGTTGCCTCGGAAAGTTCCCAACAAGAGGCGATAGATGAGGTTTACCGGATTGCAAAAAAGGTGCTTCCTGACGGTTATATTGCCGTGCCGGTCGGAAATACAAAAACATACGGTGAGTCTTTTGCCGGGCTCTATTTTGCCCTGATTTTAGGGATAATTGTAGCGTACATGGTGCTGGCTTCGCAGTTTAACAGCTTTTCCCAGCCGATAACCATACTGATGGCGTTACCTTTCTCTGTTTCCGGAGCGTTTTTGGGTCTTTATTTCTTTGGCCTGACCCTGAATATCTTTAGTATGATCGGCTTAATACTTCTTATGGGTATCGTTAAGAAGAATTCAATACTGCTCGTAGATTTTACCAATCAGATGCGGGAAAAAGGAATGCCTGTAAAAGAGGCCCTGATAGAAGCCTGTCCCATCAGGCTGCGTCCTATACTCATGACCTCTATTGCAACCATAGCTGCGGCTGTTCCGGCTGCTCTTGCTCTGGGTCCCGGCGCAGAGACTAGAATACCGATGGCAGTATCGGTAATATTCGGCGTTACCATATCAACCGTCTTAACGCTGTTTGTTGTTCCGTCTTTCTATGTATTACTGGAGAGGTGGTTCCCTTCAGAAGAGAGCAAAAAAGGAATAAGAAAATAAAATAGAAGACATAAAAAAACAAAATACGGAAAGAAATAAAGTTTCGGCGAAACTTTGCCGGTTATTTTTTATAGAAAAACCACTCAAAATTTGCTAATATAATCTTTAAATATGCCCTTGCCGGGCATTTTTGTATTGGGTACGCATATATATGTAGGGAGGGAAAAAGTTAAAAGAGATGGGGATAATCGTACAGAAATTCGGCGGGTCGTCGGTGGCTACACCGGCAAATATGAAAGATGTAGCAAAAAGAATTGTTAAATGCAAGAATGAAGGTAATCAGGTGGTTGTGGTTGTTTCTGCTCCAGGTGATGAAACTGACGAGCTTATCGACCTGGCAAAACAGATAACAGATTCCCCTGATGAAAGGGAAATGGATGTTCTCCTCGCTACCGGGGAGCAAAAATCCATAGCTCTTATGGCAATCGCAATTAAAGCTTTTGGCTGTGATGCCATTTCTTTTACGGGACCGCAGGTGGGTATTGTTACTGACGATGTGCACGGCAAGGCAAGAATTGTCAAGATTGGCGGAGAAAAGATTGTAAAGGCTTTGAAGCTGGACAAAGTTGTTATTGTCGCGGGCTTTCAGGGAATGGATGAAGACGAAGATATTACGACTCTCGGGCGCGGCGGTTCTGATCTTACCGCTGTGGCGATAGCAACCGCTCTCGGCGCAGAGGTCTGTGAACTTTATAAAGATGTGGACGGGATACTGACTACCAACCCGAAAGTGGTGCCGGAGGCAAAACTTATCAGGCATATCTCCTATGAAGAGATGCTTGAAATGGCTTCAGCCGGAGCGCAGGTTGTGAATGTCAGATCTATTGAATATGCGCAAAGGTATAACATGCCGATGCGGGTGAGACCCACCTTTAATGAAGGTCTGGGAACAATGATTACTATGGAGGCCAGGGAAATGGAAAAATTATACGTGAGCGGAGTTACCTACAGTAAAGATGAGATAAAAATTACAGTTTACGGTATTCCCGATAAACCGGGAAATGCGGGTGTTATTTTCAGGGCCATTGCCGAGGAAAATATTAATGTGGATATGATAGTTCAGGACGTAAGCGAAGAGGGTATAACTAATATCTCTTTCACCGTCGGTAAGGACGAGCTAAAAAAGTCTCTGGCTGCCGTCGAAAAGGTTAAGGCTAAAGTCGGAATAAAGAACATTATGATAGACGAAGGTATAGCCAAGATATCGGTGGTCGGCGTGGGGATGAGAAGTCATGCAGGTGTTGCGGCTATGATGTTTGAAGCCCTCTCGGAATGCGGCGTAAATATTGAGATGATTTCTACTTCTGAGATCAAGATATCCGTCGTAATCGATAAAGCTAAGACTGAAGATGCGGTAAGAAAACTGCATGCAAAATTTAATTTGGATAAAATTTAAAGAAAATCGACAATCTGGAGAAAGCGGAGAAAATCTCTGCCGGAATTTAGTAGGAAACAATATGACAGGCATACCGTGAGTGCAAAAACACTCTAAGGCAGGAATATGAAAAAAGTTATTCTTTACGATACTACGCTTAGGGACGGGGCCCAGGGGGAAGGTGTTTCTTTCTCTGTTGAGGAAAAGCTAAAGGTAGCAAAAAAACTTGATGAGATTGGCATTGAATATATAGAAGGCGGCTGGCCGGGCGCTAACCCTAAAGACGCCGAGTTTTTCCAGAAGCTGAAGGAACTAAAGCTTAAACATTCTAAAGGCGTTGCGTTCGGGAGCACCAGACGCGCAAAAAATGCGGCTAAAGAAGATGAAAATCTTAAGGCTATAGTAAGATCAGGCGCGCCTGCGGCTGCAATATTTGGCAAGAGCTGGGATCTCCACGTGACGGAGGCTCTCCGTATATCCTTAGAAGAAAACTTGAAATTAATCGGTGATTCCGTGGATTATCTCAAGTCACACAAGCTTGAGGTTTTCTACGACGCCGAGCATTTCTTTGACGGGTACAAGGCCAATAAGGAATATGCAATTAAAACTTTACTTGCGGCGGAAAAGGCCGGGGCTGATTATATGGTGCTTTGCGATACGAATGGGGGGTGCCTGACTTCTGAGATTAAGTCTATTCTTGAAGAAGTAAAAAAACACATAAAAATTCCTCTGGGTATTCATGCGCATAATGATTCCGATATGGCTACCGCAAATACTATTGCTGCTGTTGAAGGCGGCGCGGTGGTAGTGGAAGGAACCATCAACGGTTTTGGCGAGAGATGCGGAAATGCAAATCTTTGTCTGGTTATCCCGAATTTACAGCTTAAACTCGGTATTCCCTGTCTGGTTCCGGCAAAATTAAAAGAACTTACAGTTTTATCCATTTTCGTGGCGGAGATTGCAAATATTACGCTTCCGGATAATATGCCTTTTGTCGGCTACTCGGCCTTTGCGCATAAGGGTGGTATTCACGTGGATGCGGTAAAGAAAAACCCAAAAACATATGAGCATACGGAGCCGGAACTTGTAGGAAATAAAAGAAGGGTGCTTATTTCTGATCAATCAGGTATCAGCAACGTGCTTTATAAAGCGATGGAGCTTAATTTGGATCTCGGAAAAGATAATCCGGCCTCTAAAGAGCTGCTAAAAAAACTAAAAGAGCTGGAAAATCAGGGGTATAATTATGAAGATGCGGAAGCTTCCTTTGAGCTTTTAATGAAGAAAGCCACAAAAACCCACAGGACATTTTTCAACCTGGAAGAGTTCCGGGTTCTTGTGGAAAGCAAAAAAGGAAAAATCGTATCTGAAGCCATAATAAAAGTCAGAGTAAAAGGTGTGGAAGAGCACACTGTAGCGGAAGGTAACGGGCCGGTAGATGCTTTGAATAATGCAATCCGGAAGGCGCTTGAGCGTTTCTATCCTTCATTAACACAGGTACATCTAAGAGACTTTAAAGTAAGAATAGTTAACCCAAAGGCCGCAACACAGGCGATTTGCCGCGTTATAATTGAATCCTCCGACGGCAAAGCTATCTGGAGTACGGTCGGAGTTTCCGCAAATCTTATTGAAGCCAGCTGGTACGCCCTGGTAGACAGTATTGAATACAAACTGTTAAAAGACGGTGTTAAGTAATGACGGTACTGAAAGCTTTTTCTTTCCTTATTCCAATGCTTCTGATTTTTACCGGCTGCGGGCCGTATTATCGTACGGTTATTTCTATGGAACCGGTTAAGACAGGGGCATACGCCGTCAACTCCGCAGAAATGGCCTGTTCTGTAGAAAAAGAAGGCGTTAAAATAACACTCGTTTTTGAAAAAAGAAAAAATCTTGAAGCCGTCTCTCAGCAGAGCAGCTGGAACCCCTATTTAAACGAGCAAAAACTCTTCTTTTATGTTTTTAAATTTACTGTGGAAAATGACGGGCAGAATAAAATATTTATTGATACAGGAAAAACTGTATTATTAGACGGGCTCGGAGGCCAGCTGAACGCTCTCTCTCTGGATTATTTTAGAGCGCTTTACCCGGTGACCACAATACTTGAACAAAATACCCGTTTTCGCGGGGATGCGTATTTCGACAAGACGGTTATTTATACGGACGACTACTACAGGTTAAATAAAGCAGAAAAAACTCTTTTTGTAAACGGAGAACTTTACCCGGGAGTAAAAAGAGAAGGTTATATTGTTTTCGAACAGGTGAAACAGGGTGCCGGAAAAATCACCGTGCATCTATCCGGTATTACACTGAAGGAAGGCGCTAAACCTGAAGAAATCAGGTTCGAATATTTGCATAACGTGAGCATTAAAGAAGTAAAGTAAAGAAAATATTTATTCCTGTTAATATGGATGCAGCGATTTTGTTTGGGAGTCAGAATATTTTAATTAGTTATTATTTCAAGGAGTCTTTATGGCGGTTCGTGAACTTTCCAAAAGGTATGAGCCCAAAGAAGTTGAGAAAAAATGGTATGACATCTGGCTTGCCAGGAACTATTTTACCGCCGATGCGGCGGATGATAAAAAACCACCGTTCTCAATTGTAATTCCGCCGCCCAACGTTACGGGCGCGCTTCATGTGGGACATGCGCTCAATAACACTCTTCAGGATGCTCTTTCCCGGTACAAAAGAATGCAGGGCTTCAACGTCCTCTGGCTCCCGGGTACGGACCATGCGGGTATTGCTACACAAAACGTTGTGGAAAAAGAGCTCCGTAAGGAAGGAAAAAGCCGGCATGATCTCGGGCGGGAAAAATTTGTTGAAAAAGTTTGGGAATGGAAAGAAAAATACGGCAGCACGATAATCAATCAGCTTAAAACTCTCGGCTGCTCCTGTGACTGGAGTCGCGAGCGTTTTACTATGGATGAAGGACTTTCCAATGCCGTAAAAACGGTGTTTGTTACGCTTTATAAAGAAGGTTTAATATACCGCGGAAATTATATTGTTAACTGGTGCCCGAGGTGTCATACCGCCTTATCTGATATTGAAGTTGAGTATAAAGATGTCGCCGGGCATTTTTGGCATATTAAATATCCTGTAAAAGGGGAGGATGCCTTTATAACGGTTGCCACCACCAGGCCGGAGACGCTGCTTGGTGATACGGCGGTTGCAGTAAATCCTAAAGATGAGAGATGGAATAAATATATTGGAAAAACAGTTATCCTTCCTGTTATGAAACGTGAGATTAAGGTTATCGGTGACGAGATGGTGGATATGGAGCTCGGTACGGGAGCTGTAAAGGTGACCCCTGCTCACGATCCAAATGACTTTGCTATGGGTAAAAAACACGGCCTGGAAGAGATAATTATAATGGATAACTCCGCCGTGATGAATGAGAATGCCGGGAAATATAAAGGTAAGGACCGTTTTACGGCGAGAAAAGAGTTGGTAGCGGAGCTTGAGTCTCTCGGTTTACTGGCTAAAGTTGACGAATACCAGCACTCAGTAGGCGGGTGTTCAAGATGTGAAACTGTAGTAGAGCCGATAATCTCTCTCCAGTGGTTTGTGAAGATGAAACCTCTGGCGGCGCCTGCAATTCAAGCGGTAAAAGAAGGTAAAATAAAATTTGTTCCCGAGCATTGGGGCGATACTTATTTTCAATGGATGGATAATATCCGGGACTGGTGCATAAGCCGTCAGCTCTGGTGGGGACACCGTTTGCCCGTCTGGTACTGCCAAAGCTGTAAGGAAGTTATAGTTGATTACACGGCTCCGGAAAAATGTCCTACTTGCGGCGGTGCCGTAGAACAGGACCCGGATGTGCTTGACACCTGGTTTTCTTCGGCGCTCTGGCCTTTTTCTACAATGGGCTGGCCGAATGAAACGCCGGACCTTAAGAAGTTCTATCCCACGAGCGTTCTTTCCACCGGTCACGATATAATCTTCTTCTGGGTTGCCCGAATGATAATGATGGGTCTAAAGTTCCGCTGCGAAATTCCGTTTAAAGAAGTCTATATTCACCCTCTGATTCGCGATGCAGAAGGGAAGAAGATGAGTAAATCCAAAGGTAATGTTATAGACCCTCTGGTTGTGCTTGATAAATATGGTACTGATGCCTTGCGTTTTACAATCGGAGTGCAGGCTGCGCACGGAAGGGATATATATCTGTCTGATGAAAGGTTCGAGGGCTACAGGAATTTTGTAAACAAGCTCTGGAATGCCTCCAGATTTGTGCTTATGAATCTAGAAGGCTTTGACAGCTCGGTCATTAAACCGGAAAAACTTCAGCTCACGCTGGCGGACAGATGGCTTCTCAGTAAGTTCAACAGTCTTGTTTCGGAAGTCACCAAAAATCTGGATACCTATAATTTTGATAAAGCCGCCCAGGGCCTTTATGACTTTCTTTGGCATGAGTTCTGCGACTGGTATATTGAGCTTGCCAAGCCGAGAATGAACCTTAAAAATCCGGAAGCGGTTAAGGTCTGTGAAGAAAAACATACCGAAAGAGAAACGGTCCAATTTATCATCTCCGAGACCCTGGAGAAAACGTTAAGACTCCTTCATCCCTTTATGCCTTTTGTTACGGAAGAGATTTGGCAGTCTTTGCCGCATGAAGGCGAGTCGATAATGAAGGCAAAGTGGCCGGAGCCGGCAAGAGAAGAGATCAAAAAAGATATTGAAGAAGAGATGGATCTTCTAAAGAGTATTATTAATGCCGTTAGAAATGCAAGAAGCGAGGGGAAGGTCAATCCCGGAGCAAAGATAAATGTTAATATCAAAACCAAAGATGAAGTCGTAATAAAAGCAGTAGAAAGCAGTCTGCATTACATAAAGGACCTTGCAAAGATTGACAAAATAGCAGTAGGTCCGGCAGTTCTGAAACCCGAACTTTCTGTAACTGCAGTCTTGCCAAAATTGGAGATTTTTGTTATATTGGAGGGGTTAATTGACCTGGGAAAAGAAAAAGAACGGCTTGCCCGGGAAATAGAAAAGATTGACATCGAGATTGAGAAAGCAAAAGTTAAACTTTCCAACGAGTCCTTCCTGCAGAAAGCCCCGGTCGAGGTTATTGCGATCGAGAAGAAAAAACAGCAGGAATATCTTGAAAAGAAAGCGAAACTTGAAGAAAATCTCGAAAGGATGGCAAGGTGAATACGAGAAATATAATAAGAAGCGCGCTTGTAGAGGATGTAGGCAGCGGAGATGTAACCACCGATACTATAGTTCCCGAAGGTCTAAACGTAAAAGCTGTGATTGCGGCCGATGAAGGCGGAATTGTCTCGGGTCTGGCTGCGGCAAAAGAAGTATTCACAGTCTTTGATCCCGGACTCGAAGTTAAGGCTATGGTAAGCGACGGAGAGAAAGTAAAAAAAGGTACGGTGCTTTTAAAACTAAAAGGCAGCGCGAGAACCATTCTTACCTGCGAGAGAATTGCGCTTAATCTCCTGCAAAGGCTATCCGGTATCTCTACTCTGACCGCAAAATATGTAAAGCTGGCAAAACCCTATGGCGCAACTATACTCGATACTAGAAAGACTACGCCGGGACTTAGGGCTTTGGAAAAATATGCGGTAAAAGCCGGGGGCGGAGAAAATCACAGGATGGGACTCTTCGACGGCACGCTGATAAAAGATAATCACATAAAAATTGCAGGTTCTATTCTCAAAGCGGTTAGTTTAGTAAAAGCAAAATACCCGGGAGAGTTAATTGAGGTTGAAGCGCAGAATTTAAAAGAAGTCCAGGAAGCGTTAAAGGCCGAAATTGAAGTAATAATGCTGGACAACCTTAGTTATGGAGACATGAAAAAAGCCGTAAAACTAATTAACAAGCAATGCCGTATAGAAGTTTCGGGGGGCGTTAATCTTAAAACCATAGAAAAATTTGCAAAACTAAATGTGGATTATATATCTGTAGGCGCGCTTACGCATTCGGCGAAAAGCCTTAATATTTCGCTGGATATATTAGGATAAGCAAACAGCAAATACTATGATTAAAGTAGTAGATTCCACACAATTACTAAGAATAAATAACTAAGAACTAAAATAAGGCGATTTTGTTTAGTACTTAGTATTTACAACTTAGTGCTTGATTTAAGCGGGGGTATAACATTATGAAATGGGAAGTTGAAGTCTGGTATAAACAGGGCGTAACTGATGCGGTCGGAGATTCCGTAAAAAAAGGCATAGGCGATTTAGGTATTTCCGGAGTCAGTAATGTTAAGACCGGCCAGGTGTATATTATAGAAGGCAAGCTCGATAAAAAGCAGATTGAAAAAGTATGTTCCGGTCTCTTAGCCAACGGTATCGTACAATATTATAAAAAGAAAAAATTGTAAGGATATATGAAAATCGTAAAAACTCTAAAAATTCTAAAAGCCGGTGAAGAACAACTCCTCGAAATAAGCAGAAAAGGTCTGCTCTCCTTAAATCTTGCGGAAATGAAGGCAGTGCAGGCGTATTTTAAAAAGAAAAAGAGAGAGCCCACAGATGTTGAGCTGGAAACTATTGCACAGACCTGGAGCGAGCATTGCAAGCATAAAGCCTTCAGGGGAGTTATTAACTACAACGGAAAGAAGATTGATAATCTGTTAAAGCAGACAGTATTTAAAGCGACGAAAGAGTTAAATAAAGAGTGGTGTGTTTCGGTTTTTACTGACAATGCAGGAATAATAAAATTTGACGAAAACAATTGTGTGGCTTTTAAAGTGGAAACACACAACCATCCTTCGGCCATAGAGCCTTACGGCGGTGCAGGGACTGGTATCGGCGGAGTTATCAGGGATATTCTGGGCGTCGGATTGGGCGCAAAACCTATTATGAATACCGATGTGTTTTGCTTTGGACCTCTTGATTATCCCGAAGAAAAGCTCCTTGAAGGAACTCTACATCCGAGAAGAATATTTAAGGGTGTAGTTTCTGGAGTCAGGGATTACGGAAACAGGATGGGCATACCAACCTGTAACGGAGCGGTAATATTTGATGAAGGTTATACCTGTAATCCTTTGGTTTATTGCGGGACTGTCGGGATTATGCCGAATAACACCTGCTTTAAGAAAGTTAAGGTTGGGGATATTATTGTTTCCCTGGGCGGCAAGACCGGCAGAGACGGAATACACGGAGCTACTTTCTCTTCAATTGCCTTAGATAAAGACACCGAAGTTAGCGCAGTACAAATCGGAAATCCTATAGTTGAAAAAAAGACACAAGACGCCCTCCTTCAGGCCAGGGATAAAGGTCTGTATAATGCGCTGACTGATTGCGGAGCCGGAGGATATTCTTCTGCGGTGGGTGAAATGGCGGAAGAGACCGGAGCCCGGGTTTATCTTGACCGGGTGCCTCTTAAATATCCCGGGCTTGCTCCCTGGGAGATCTGGGTCTCGGAAGCTCAAGAGAGAATGGTCTTTGCCGTGCCCATCGAGAAATTATCCGAAATAATGAAAATATTTGAACGGGAAAATGTGGAAGCAACAATCATCGGCGAGTTTTCCGGCACAAAACGGCTTGAATTATTTTATGGTTCTGAAAAAGTGGCGGATCTTGATATGAAATTCATACACGAAGGCGGCCCGCGGTTTGAGCTTACAGCCGAATGGAAAGAAAAAAAGAACAATGAACCTAACTTTGTATCTCCTGTCAATCTCGGAGATTCCTTAAATAAAATACTCTCGGATTTAACCGTTGCCAGCAAGGAATGGATAATCAGGCAGTATGACCACGAGGTGCAGGGCGGTTCTATTATTAAACCTCTGCAAGGGGCCACAAACGATGGACCCGGAGATGCGGCAGTTGCCAGGCCCATACTTACTTCCTGGAAAGGCGTTGCAGTTTCAAATGGTATAAATCCGCGTTACGGAATGCTTGATCCTTACTGGATGGCGGCTTCAAACATTGATGAAGCTGTAAGAAATATAGTGGCAGTGGGAGGGGATCCGGAAAAAATTGCAATTCTGGATAACTTCTGCTGGGGCAATCCCAATAAACCCGAAGAACTTGCGGGGATGGTCCGCGCATCGCTTGCTTGTTATGATATTGCTATGGCGTATGGCACCCCGTTTATTTCCGGCAAGGATAGTTTAAACAATGAATACGTTGATGTAAGTACGGGTGACAAAGTGGCAATTCCGGGAACTTTGCTTATCTCGGCAATTTCTGTTATGGAAGACGTGCGGGATGCCGTCACTATGGATTTCAAAGCGGAAGGCAATTCTATTTATGTGATAGGAACGACTCATAATGAAATGGGCGGTTCGGTGTATTTTAAACTTAAAAATGAGCTGGGAAATACCGTGCCTAAGGTTGACGGTAAAACAGCAAAGAAAATATTTGCCAAACTCCATAAAGCGATAAAGCTGGGTTTGGTGAAATCCTGCCATGACTGTTCGGAAGGCGGACTCGGAGTGGCTCTTGCAGAGATGGCTTTTGCCGGCGGTACGGGTGTGGATGTCTGTCTGGACAAAGTAAAAAGGAGCGGAGATGTAAATAGGGATGATTATGTGCTGTTTTCCGAATCCAATTCAAGATTTGTCGTAGAGCTGGAAAAAAAGCATCAGGCAAAATTCGAGAATCTCTTCAAAGAAATAGAAATTTCAAATATAGGCCAGACCGGCGGCGATAAAGTTATGATTTACGGTCTTGATAACAGATTGGTTATCAGTGAAGATATTAATGTGCTGAAAGAATCCTGGCAGAAGCCGTTAAGAACCCCATGAAGCAAAAAATAGAAAATAGATAAGGAAGATACTATGTCAAAGAAGGCTAAGGTTATTGTTATACGCACGGCGGGGACGAACTGTGATTATGAAACGGTCACGGCATTTGAGCTCTGCGGGGCAGAGGTGGATCTCGTTCATATTAATCAGCTCCTTAGAAAAGAAGTGGATATATTGAACTATCAAATACTCGCCATTCCGGGCGGATTCTCTTACGGGGATGATGTTGCTTCCGGAAAGATTCTTGCCAATGAGATACAATACCGGCTGATAGATACAATATCCAGATTTGTTTCCGAAAGAAGGCTGATTATTGGTATCTGCAACGGCTTTCAGGTACTGGTTAAAACCGGGCTTTTACCGGGAATAGACGGAATTGATAAAAAAGAATATACCACTCTCTTTAATAATGATTCCGGCAAATTTGAAGACAGATGGTGTTATCTGAAAAGCACCTCCAATAGATGCATCTTTACCAGGGGGTTGAAGGAACAAATTTATCTTCCGGTTGCTCATGGTGAAGGCAAATTTATAACATTAGATGAAAAAACACTCGAGTACCTGAAGAAAAATGATATGATAGTTTTTAAATATGTAAATAAAGACGGTGATATTGCCGGTTATCCGGCTAATCCAAACGGTTCAGCCGAAGCTATCGCCGGAATTTGCAATCCGGGCGGGAATATTCTTGGACTTATGCCCCATCCGGAAAGATTTGTTACCCGCTATAATCATCCGAGATGGACCAGGGAGAAACTTCCGGAAGAAGGGGACGGTCTGGCTCTTTTTAGGAATGCGGTGGAGTTTGCCAAGAAAAAACTCCAATGAGAATCAAACTGCTGGCTTGCGAGGTTTTTCACCGGGAAGTAAATTGCTTTGCCGGCAGGGCAAAAAATATTATCGATATAGAATTCCTTGAAAAGGGACTGCATGACAAATCTGACAGTTTACGCGTAAAACTCCAGGAAAAGATTGATGCAGCCCAGGCTCCCTATGAAGCTATAGTTCTTGCTTACGGACTCTGCGGAAACGCAGCAGAGGGCGTGACGGCGAAAGGGCTCCCGCTTGTAATCCCCAGAGTGCATGATTGCTCCGGCTTCTTGCTTGGCTCTAATGCGCGTTTTATGGAATATTTCAAAGACAATTTTAGCCAGCCCTTTACTTCCGCCGGCTACATGGAACGCGGTGAGTCTATGTACCGGGAAGGCGAGACTATAAAACTCTGCGGAACCAAAGGGACCTATGAGGAATTTGTGAAAATGTACGGAGAAGAGAATGCTAAATTTATCATTGAAGCGCTTGCGCCGAAAAAGCATAATGAAAGCATAGTTTATATAGAAACAGAAGTTACAAAACACCTGGGTTATGCGGAAAAAACAAAAGAATACGCAAAGAAAGAAAAACTCAAATATGTCGAATATCAGGCTGACTTAAAGCTCCTGTATGATTTACTGGAGGGGAATTGGTCAGACACCTCAAGATTTCTTATAGTTCCTCCGGGTAAAAGCATTAAGGCTTCATACGATGACTATGTGATAAAAACAATTTAAAAAAGAGGCTTCCCGCATTCTTTACAAAATCAAAAATTATATGTATAATGTAATTATGGATATAGACGGCTGCAATAAAATAGTTAATGTTTTTAAAAAGGTTTGCAGTACGCAGTGAGAATTATTACTACGCACACCAATGCAGATTTTGACTCTCTGGCCTCTCTTGTTGCCGCCCAAAAACTCTACCCGGATGCGCTTATGGTTTTTTCCGGAAATGCTGAAAAAAAGGTAAAAGAGTATCTCACCCTCTACAGCAGCGAATTCAAAGTGTACAGCGCAAGCGACCTTGACTTGAGTGAAGTAGACGGACTAATAGTTGTGGACACAAAGGCAAAAAAACGGCTCGGGGAATTGAGTAGAATACTGAAAAACAAAAATCTTGAGGTAACCATCTGGGATCACCACCCGCCGTCAGAAGATGACATAGCCGGCGAAGAAATAATGAAAGACCTCAGGGTCGGCTGCGCCATTACAAAATTTCTTTATAAATTCAAGGAAGATAAAATACACATCAGCGAGACGGAAGCGACGCTTTTTGCCATTGCCCTTTATGAAGAAACAGGTTCCTTTGAATTTGCGACTGTTACTCCGCTTGATTTTCAGATGATGGCCTATCTAATAGAATGCGGGGCAAAAATCAATATTGCGAGGGATTTTCTTAAGGAAGGCTTTTCCGCGGAGCAGGATGCGCTTTTCCGCAAACTCCTGAATTCCATTGAAACTTTTGATGTTAAAAATCTTCCGGTTCGAATTGCTGTTGCCGAGATGGAAAGATTTGTAAAGGATATTGCCCTTGTGGTGCACAAGCTGAGAGATATGGGAAATCTAGATTGCGTCTTTGTCATAGTCAAACTTCCGGAACGCGTTTATCTGGTAGGCCGGTCTTCACTTGAGGAGCTAAATGCAGGAGAGGTAATGCAGGAGTTCGGGGGCGGCGGGCATAAAGCAGCTGCTTCCGCAATGTTAAAAGAAGGCACGCTTTTTGATGTAAAAGAAAAGCTTCTTCGGATTCTCAGAGAAAAGACCAGACCTTTTATGATAGCTTCGGATATTATGAGTCACCCCGTACTTACTATTAAAGCCGATGTTACCGTGGAAGAAGCAAGAAAGATAATGCTTCGTTTTAACCATAGCGCTTTGCCTGTGGCCGACGGGAACACCATTAGGGGAATTATTTCTGTCTCCGAACTCGATAAGGCTATCCATCATAAGCTTCACGAAGCCAGAGTCTCCGGCTATATGCGGACAAATATCAAAACCGCCGGTCCGGAAACAGCTGTTTCTGATATTCAGAAAATGATGATAGATGAAGGGGATGGAAGGATTGTGATTATAGACAGGAACTCCGTTATAAAAGGGATTGTAACCAGAACGGATGTCTTAAGATGCCAGAGTAAAGATATTTTCAAGGACAGGGTCATACAGGTGGAGCAGAAACTCGAAAATGCGGAACCGCATTTTCGTAACGTTAAGCATCTTATGAAGAGTAGATTGCCCGCCAAATTACACAGCCTGCTCCTGGAAATCGGCAGGCTTGCGGATAAAGAAAAATATAAAGTGTACGTGGTCGGCGGTTTTGTGAGAGATCTTTTATTGAATATTGAAAATATGGATTTGGATATTGTGGTTGAAGGCGCAGGAATTACTTTCGCTTCAATTTTGGCAAAAAGATTTAAGGCGGAGCTTAAGAAACACAAGAAATACGGAACAGCGGTTTTGCGTTTGCCGGGCGGGGTAAAGATAGATATTGCTACCGCAAGAGTGGAGTCTTACGAGTATCCCGCGAGCGCGCCTACCGTGGAATTCTCAAAGCTCAAATACGACCTTTTCAGGCGGGACTTCACCATAAATGCTATGGCTATAGAGCTTAACCAGACGGATTTTGGGATGCTTGTGGATTTCTTTAACGGACAAAAAGATTTGCAGGCAAAGCTAATACGGGTGCTGCATAATATGAGTTTTGTGGAAGATCCGACAAGAATATTTAGAGCTGTACGTTTTGAGCAAAGATATGGTTTTAAGATAGAAAAAAGTTCCATGAATTTTCTTGATAACGCCCTGGATATAGAGATGTTTGACCGGCTTGCCACTCACAAACTCAAAGACGAGATTGTACTTATTCTAAATGAAGATTTGCCGATAAAAGCGATAGACCGGATGAGAGAGCTTGATGTGTTAAAATACATTCATCCCGATATTAGAATAACTTCCGCAAAAAAACAGATATTCAAGGAGATTACAAACAGTTTTACCGTCGAAGTTCTCTTTCTTGACGACCCCGTGGATCGGTGGCTGGTTAATTTTCTTGCTCTCGTGGATGATTTAAGCATAAATCAGATTGTACATATCTGTGAAAAGTTTAAACTTTCTACGAAGGTTATCACACAGATGGTGCAGATAAAAAAAGAGGAAAAAGAGATCCTGCGCCTGCTTGAAAAAGTAAAGATGAAAAACAGCGAAGTTTATGACCTTTTGGCGCCGCTCTCCTGCGAGGGCCTTCTTTTTTATATGTCAAAATCAAAATCACTCAGAGCCAGGCAGAGAATACACCTGTTCTTATCCTCGCTTTACAAAGTAAAGCTGGACGTGACCGGCGAAGACCTGAAGGCCTACGGCATAAAACCCGGCCCGGTCTTCAAAAAAATCCTGAAAGAACTCTTAGCCCTAAAACTCGACAGCTCCATAAAAACCCGCGCCGAAGAGCTGGAGTTACTAAAAACACTCAAATCGTAAGCCGGAAAATATATAATGCATGTAGGAACTTCTTCGAGGGATATAAGGTTGTCTGGAACTTATTATTTGTAGAGGTTCACTTTGATTTCGTAGGGCAATATCAAAAAAGTAATAATGCTGTGTTTTTTTTTCGTAATGGTGGGAATTTTAAGCTCTGCTGAACCGGTTTGGGATTGGACTCCAGTATCTCAGGCGGCGGGTATCTTACGGAAAACGGCGGGAAAAGCTGGCAGATGATACACCACTCGGAGCTGATTCCCGGTATTCGTTTTCAGGGGGCATTTCATCCTGTTACTAAGGATACGCTTTATGCGGCGAGCGGCTGGGACGGGAATGTTTTAAAGTATCCAAAGACGGCGGGAAAACCTGGAAATTGGCAACAAAACAGGGTCCGGAGCATATGGGAGTCTATCCTCATCCTTCACGTCCGGGCTGGATGTTTCTTACTGTTATCGAGGGAGCGCCTGAGCACGGTTTGTATTTGAGTCGTGACGGCGGTGTAACTTTTAATCCGGTAAAGGAGTTCCCGTTCCTTAATGCTATGCGGGTGGTTGTTGATCCGAAAGACCAGAAAACTATTTATGTTACCACTTTCGGCGGCAGTGTTTGGAAGGGGAAGGAAAGATAAATAGGACGCAGAAAAATATGCGATACAGAAAATAATACCTATTCTATTGAAAACAAATAAGATCTTTGCTATTATGGACCTGGTGCGCAAATGGTGAAAGAGAAAAAAAGAAATACCGAGTATGTAAAAGAGAACTCTAAAAAAAAGCCTGAAAAGACAAAGGTGAAAAAAACTGTTGTCAAAAAACTAAAAGTAAAGAAAATGGCGGTGATGCAAAAAAAAACTGAGGCAAAGCCGGCTAAAACTCCTGTTCGTGAAAACGCCCCGGTAAAAGAACCCGAGGTAAAATCTTCCCATCCTGCCCTGATTTATAAAAAATATGACAATAAAATTACTGATTTTTACGGAGATACGCGCATTGTGCTCCTGCCGCGCGACGCTTATTGGCTTTTTGCCTATTGGGAAGTAGCTCTTCCCCGCTTTGAAGAAGCAAAACAGGAACTTGGAAAGGAATTTAAGGATTCCAGATCCGTACTCAGAGTCTATGAAGTTACAAATATAGATTTTAACGGGAGCAATGCGCATAATTATTTTGATATTACTCTTGAAACCCGGACAATCAGCAGTTACGTTAAAGTCCCTGCCCCGGAAAAGTCATGGATAGCTGCTCTCGGACTTCTTGCTCCTTCCGGGCGGTTCTTTATACTGACCGTCTCCAACTCAATGTCAACTCCCGGTGACGGTATCTCTGATTCTGATGAAGAAGAATGGCTGGATGCGTCGGAAGAGAGCAGGACGCGTATTACAAAGGTAAAAAAAGAAAAGGGCGGCGGGAGATCGGACGGGCTTTACGAAGAAGAACGCAGTTTTTTTTATTCTGTAGTAGGTTCCGCCGTGGAGAGCAGTTTATCCGGTACGGTAAAATACGAAAACAAACCTTCAGCCTTTTGGCTGAGAGTCGGGACTGAGCTCCTTGTTTACGGCGCCGCAGAACCCGGGGCAACGGTTGCCATAAACGGAACGCAAATTGCCTTAAATAAAGACGGCAGTTATAGCTCCCGGTTTGAGCTTGGCTCCGGAATGCACTTACTTGAAATTAGCGGAAGGTCCGCCAATAGTTTATATAAAAAAACCTTTCAAATAAAAGTTATACAAAATACCAGGAAGGTGGATTAAATGGCAAAAGGATATTTGGCCATAGTATTACACGCTCACCTGCCATATATCAGGCATCCCGAGCATAATGATTTTCTTGAAGAGGACTGGTTTTTTGAGGCTGTATTTGAGACGTATATTCCCTTGCTTCTGGTGTACGAGCGCCTGGTCGAAGACAATGTTGATTTCCGCATCACCATGTCGCTTACTCCGCCGCTTATTAATATGCTGACAGATCCGTTGCTTCAGGACAGGGCGCTGCGTCATATAGAAAAACTGATAGAGCTTTCTGAGAAAGAGTTACGGCGCACCGAGTTAGAGCCGCATTTTAATAATGTTGCCAAGATGTATAACTGGAAATTCAACGAGTATCGGGCTTACTTTTTAAAGTATAATAAAAATATAGTCGGCTGGTTTAAGAAATTCTCCGACCTCGGAAAACTTGAAATAATAACCTGCGGGGCCACGCACGGTTATCTTCCTTTAATGCGGGTAAACGAAAAGGCGGTCAGAGCGCAGATAAAAGTGGCGGTGGATTGCCATAAAAAACACCTCGGTAAACAGCCGAACGGCATCTGGCTTCCGGAGTGCGCTTATTATCCCGGGGTTGAAAAGATTTTAAAGGAAAACGGCATTAATTATTTTTTTGTTGACTCGCACGGGTTGAATTATGCGAAACCAAAACCAAAATACGGTATCTTTGCTCCTGTTTTTACGAAGAACGGGACAGCGGTGTTTGCCAGGGATGTTGAATCTTCAAAACAGGTCTGGAGTTCAAAAGAGGGTTACCCGGGAGATTTCTATTACAGAGAATTTTACCGGGATGCAGGTTTTGATCTGGACTATGAATATATTAGGCCCTATATCAACGCCGATGGGCTACGTACTTTTACGGGAATGAAATATTACAGGATTACCGGTATTTCGGATTACAAAGAAGCTTATGATCCCTGGATTGCGAGCCATAAAGCTGCAGAGCACGCAGGGAATTTTCTCTTTAACCGTGAAAAACAAGTTGAGTACCTTGCCTCGCAGATGGACAGAAAGCCGGTGATTATGGCGCCTTATGACGCTGAACTTTACGGACACTGGTGGTATGAAGGTCCGCAGTTCTTGGATTTCTTTTTAAGAAAAGTTTATCATGATCAGGAGGTATTTAAAACAATAACTCCAAGCGAGTATCTTAGGGAGTATCCCACAAATCAGGTCTGTTCTCCCTGTGAATCCAGCTGGGGTTCCAAAGGCTGTCACGAGGTATGGCTTGAAAGCGGTAATGACTGGATTTACAGACATCTGCATAAAGCAGCGGATAGAATGTGTGAAATGGCTGAAAGGTTTCCCGAAGCCGGAGGTCCGCTAAAACGCGCCTTGAATCAGATGGCAAGAGAGCTCTTACTTGCGCAAGCCTCAGATTGGGCTTTCATTATGAAGACCAGAACGAATGTAGGCTATGCCGTAAATGCGACAAAGGACCACCTTTCAAGGTTTACTAAACTTTATGAGGATATAATCAGTAATTCTATAGATTTGCCCTGGCTTAACTGGATAGAGTATAAGGATAACATTTTCCCTGAGATAGATTACACTGTCTATCGATAGGAAGAAAGTAAAGCTTCCCGTAAGGTTTTGAAGCAGTTATTCTAAGTAAACCCGTTTATTTTCAATGTCTCATCTGATTTTATCCTGAAAAAACTCAAGAAAAACACACTTTATGTAAGAAAAATCCCCTGTGAAAACGTCTAACCAAATGTGACAAAAAGCTTTGTATTTAAATGGTAAAATGAATAGACATTGTACTGCTTTTTTGTTAGTATAAATTTAGCAAAATTTAACTGTCGAGGTGCAAATGAAAAGAATAATATCTGTGCTAATGTGCATATTCTTCCTATCAATTCCCGTCCAGGGTAAAACTCAAAAAGAAGCAGTTGACGCCGGAATCAAGTGGCTTAAAGCCACACAGATGGCGGACGGCTCATTTATGCAGTATCCTGCTGTCACGGCGCTTTGTGTTTCTTCTATGATAAGGAATGGCGTATCTGCAAATGATCCTTCTGTGGTCAAAGGTGTTGAGTTTATTCTAAAGTGCGTTCAACCGGACGGCTCTATTGCCGTGGATAAGATGGGATGTTACAACACTTCTATATGTATAATGGCGCTTGCGGATACCAAAGATCCTAAGCATGCAAAAACAATCGAGAAAGCCAGAGAGTGGCTTAAGAAAACTCAGGTGGGAAATCTTGATAGGGTGGAGTCCTCCGATAAATTCTACGGCGGGATAGGTTATGACAGTAAAATGAAACCGGATCTTTCCAATCTTCAGCATGCTATTGAAGCTTTGGCTGCTTCGTCTTGCAGTGAGAATATGTATTTGGCTTCGGAGTCCGTAAAAAAGACTGATGCCGAAGCTTTTGAGCGGGCGATATTTTTTCTTTCGAGATGCCAGAACAAACAAGGTACGAATGATCAGAAATGGGCGGGAACAGACGGAGGTTTTATTTATTCACCGGATGGCGAGAGCAAAGCTAAGGGGACGATATCTTATGGCAGTATGACTTACGCCGGACTCAAAAGTTTTATATACTGCAATGTGGAAAGGACTGACAGCCGTGTTGTGGCGGCGTACGACTGGATAAAAAATAATTATAATTTGAATGAAAACCCGAAAATGGGAGCACAGGGACTCTACTATTACTACCACACTTTTGCTAAGGCTCTTAATTTAATGGGGGACAAGAGTATAAAGGACGGAACAGGCAAGGAGCATCTCTGGGCAAAAGAGCTGTCCGAAAAAGTAATATCCCTGCAGAAGCCGGAAGGATTCTGGGCCAATGATGCGGACAGGTGGTGGGAGAGCAAGAAAGAGCTGGCCACGGCTTATGGACTTCTTACCTTGAGTTATTGCGCAGAATAACAAAGGAACATTTTAAAAAGAAAGGAGCTTGCTATCAGAACGCTACCGGTAGTCGGGATTCTATTAATAACATTAGCGCTTCCTTGTTTATTATTTTCTGAGGCGTATATACCTAAATCTATGTTAGCCCAGCCTTTATTTATTGACGCCGATAAAACCCTGAAAGATTTTGATATTCGGGTTTCAGATAATGATTTAGAGGGAGCTGTGAAGCTTTTACAGGAAAGTATAGACAAAGGCGGCGCTTTAGTTATAAGAAACGGAGTAACGTATGAGTTTAACTCTGCAAGAAGCACGTTTGCTTCAAAACTTCTCAGTTCGGATATAAAGGTTTTATCAGCGTATCGCACGCTGTTTGATCCTTCCGCCGAAGAGCTTTTTAATAAAGGTGCAGCAAATTTTGACAAAACGCCGCTTCTGGAGCTTCTTGATGTATATGGCGCCTCTTCCTTTGCGTCAAATGCAAAAAGGACGCTTGGAGACTACTTTTTTATGGACGGTGAGTTCGGTTCAGCCTATCAGTATTATACCCTGTCCGGGGATAAGAATAAGTTAACCCTGTTTAAAACCGCTGTCTGTCTTGAAAAAATGGAAAATTTCAAAGAAGCGGAGAGCATCTATACCGAACTTATAAAAAAATATCCGGAAGAGATTTTTACGATAGGAGGCTCCGAGCAAGCTCTAAAATACATGGTATCCGAAAGAATTAATAAAATACCTGCAGAAAAAAGATTGTTTAAAAATCCTTCTAACATTTCCAAGGCATCGGTAAAATGGGAAGCGCTTGAACTGTCAAGTAACTCTTTTGAAAGAAGTGATCCGGTTGTAACCGGAGAAAATATTTATATATCCTCTGGTAAAACCCTTTATGCGCTTGGAAAGGATTGGGGAAATATTATCTGGAGTCTTCCTCAGCCTGAAGCTGCAAAAGGGGTGCTTGTTGAAGGTTTAAACAGAAGAAAACAGGAAACTGTGCTTGAAGTTCAATTTTCTCCAGCACTTTGCGGGACAGGGGTGACGTATGATTCAGAGCTGCTTGCGGTTAGGTATTTTTTTTCGGGAATAGCCTACGGAGTTCTGGAAGCAAAAACCGGGAAAATAATAAACTCTTTTTCCGAGAATAGACAGCCTGCGGTTGTAGTCGTAAATAAAAATAGTAAACCCTCTAAAAACATCAAAAATATAATAATGGAAAAAGAAGAGATTGAACCTGTGAATGCCTCCGCAAAGATAGATTATACGGCAAGTCATTCTCTTCTCGCCCAGGAAAAAGAGGATGTATATATGGGTATCCTTTCGACCAAAGGTTACTATCTGGTTAAATCCTCAAGAGGAAAAAAGGATTTTATCTGGTCGGTACTGCTTGGCAGCGGAGAACAGGAAGAGTACAAGTTTGTTAATGCTCCGGCTCCTCTGGTCAGTCTTTCCGAGGTGTTTATTGAAACAAACCAATTTACTGTAGCCTGTGTGGATAAAACCACCGGAATACTAAAATGGAGTTACGGGACTGCGCTGGATGATAAATCGGTCGGGAACAGGTTCAGCGAGCAGGAACCGCCTTATAAAAATATGCTAGCGGATAGAACAGCTCTGTATTATGCTCCAAAACACAGTGAGGTTATTACGGCGCTTTCCAGACTCACCGGGTCAAAGATTTGGGAAGTCAAGAGAACCCGGAATGAACGCTTGATATTTGAAGCAGGCGATTTCTTTTATACGTCTGATTTTTTAGGAATAAATAAAATACTAAAAGCTGACGGGAAAAGAACGGTTATTTTCAAAACGGCCGCAGTGGGGCGTACCGGAAAAGTTGCCTATCTTGACGGCTGGTTTTACTTTCCTTCCGGGAAAAGCATTTTCATGACGGATCTTTCCGGTGTGGTGCTCAAAGAGTTCAAACTGGATATTTTACTCTGCGAGGTATTCCCTTTAAAAGAAGGTGTGCTGGCCGTTTGTAATAACAGACTGGTGTATCTTCAGGATAAAGAGCGGTGTCTCGAAGCTTTTTCAAAAGTAAGACCCGGAGATTCTAATTATGCCGCGGCAGCTATAGCGAGCGCTTTGCTTCTTCCCCCGGATAAAGAAGGCCGGCTGACAAATACTCTTGAAGAGTTAAAAAGGCTCAAAAAAACTTTAACCGGCGACGCTCAAATAAAAAAAGTGGAAATCAAACTGAACGATATTGCTCTTTCCCTTGCCAGAAGCTATTATAATCAAGGTGATTATCCGGGTTGTAAAGAGCTTCTTGAGGAGTTATCAGAGAATAGTGAAGAAGGAAAGAGCGCCGTGAACCTCGGGGTGGTCTGGATGCTTCTGAAATGCTATGAAATGACAAAAGATCCGAAAACCGCTGCTTACAGTCAAAAAATAATTAAGGAGTATGGGACCTCATACTTTGAGCCGGAAGAAAAACTTAAAATAAGTGTTGAATACTACAACAGAGTAATGCAAAGCGGTGCTAGAGAACGCTTCGCCGATGCAGCTCAGATGCCGAAGAACACCTTTAATTTGAGAGTACCTTTGTTTCGTGGGACAAAGACTAATAATCATGTAAGTGACTACCCGCCGGTTATTTCGGCCAACACTCTTTTCACCACGGATGGCGCTTTCTTTACCGCGCAGGATCTTGTTACTTACGGGTTTTCCAGGCTAAAAGGAGACTTTAACAAGAAAAAGCTTAACACAATCAATTATGGAGCTTATGGTTTTTATCCGGGGTCTACGGCCGGCGATACTGAGTGTGTATATTTTTGCGGGCCGAATTTTAATATTTTCGGTTTGGATCCGAAATCTTTTGAATTAAAATTTGACTGGAAACCGGAAAAGGATATGCCCAACTCTTTTCTCCCCTACGATATAAAGGTCACTAAAAATCTTATTATTCTTTATGACCCGGCAACCGGGTTCTTTGCCATAGACCGGGAAAAAGGCAGGCTGATTTACGAGCTAAAAGGCGAGTTTTACCGGCCGTCTTTTTATAAAGATGCTTTTTATGCGGTGCGGAAAGAAAATATGGTGCTTTCTTGTTTTGAAGCCACAACCGGATTTACACGCTGGAACCTGGATCTTAGAATAATAGGGCAGAGTCTTCAACTCTTGCAGGATGATTTTTACCTGTACGTAATTACGGAAGAAGGGATTATTTATAAAGTGAGCAACGGCGGTGTTCTGGCGGCCTCAAAAAGAGTCGGCAGCGGCAAAGCGGATCTTATGCCTTCGTTTTTATCCGACAGTAACATTTATATGAATACGGGACGGGTTATCAGCTGCGTGAGCAAGGCCACTCTTGAGAACAAATGGACGAGGGACACTTATATTGATATTGTAACGGAAGTAAAAAAGAGTAATAAAAAAGGCGTTGCTCCGGTTGTTACGGTCAAGAAAGTGGAAAAACCCCTTATAGGTCAATTCCCTGTTGAGAGTCTCTTTCAAACAGGTAAAAAGCTTTTGATATTTTATGGTAGATTTGTTGATGTGTGCGATCCCGATACAGGAAAAGTTGAGTATTCGGAAACTCAATTGTTCGGAAATGCACAAGGTACGGTGCTGCGAATCCTGCAGTATAACGGTAAACTTATTCTCATGAAAGGAATAATGACGATATGTCTTCAGCCGGGGGAGTCTATTCCTGCAGCAGTAATAGAAAAAAATAACAAAAAAGATAACAAGAAGGAAAATAAGAAAAAAGAAAAGAAAAAAAATAAATAAACAGGAGGCATTATGGCAGATAGCAAAGAGTTGACTAAAAACGATATTGCCTGCGTCGAAGATATCAAGTCGGCGCATGCAAGGGTGAAAACCGAACTGGCCAAGGTGATAGTCGGTCAGGATAAGGTCATTGACGAGCTTCTTATATGTATTTTTGCGAGAGGTCACGTGCTCCTTGAAGGTGTCCCCGGTCTGGCAAAAACACTCCTGATCAGCACTTTATCAAGAGTGCTTTCCATAAAATTCAACAGGATTCAGTTTACCCCGGATCTAATGCCTTCTGATATTACCGGCACAGAGGTTATCTCCGAGGATAAAATTACCAAGGAGAGGGAGTTTAGATTCTTGCAGGGGCCAATTTTTTCTAATATTGTACTCGCGGATGAAATCAACCGCGCCCCGCCGAAAACCCAGGCCGCGCTTCTTGAGGCGATGCAGGAGCACAAGGTTTCAGTAGGCGGAAAATCTTACACCCTGCAGGAACCGTTCTTTGTTCTGGCCACGCAAAATCCCGTAGAGCAGGAAGGTACTTATCCCCTGCCCGAGGCCCAGCTGGACCGATTTATGTTTAAAGCGCAGGTGGATTATCCTTCAGCGGAGGAGGAAGTTAAAGTTATGAGAAACACTACCTCCGGGGAAAAACCGAAGCTTAATCCGGTACTAACCGGCGAGCAGATAATTGCTTTCCAGGATATAGTCCGAAAAGTTCCTATAGCAGACCATGTAATAAAATATGCGTACAATATTGTCAGATCCACCCGTCCGATAGGAGAAAAGATACCTGATTTTATAAAAGAATATGTAAGCTGGGGCGCCGGTCCCCGTGCGGGACAGTATCTTCTTCTCGGAGGCAAAGCCAGAGCTATTCTTATGGGACAGCCTTATGTTTCCTGTGATGATATTGAAGCAGTGGCGTATGCAGTACTTCGGCACAGGATTCTTCTTAACTTTACGGCGGAGTCAGAGGGTATAACTACGGATGAGATTATTAAAAGAATACTGACTTCCATATCAAAGACTACAAAATAAGAAGCTTCCAAAGTTAAAAGGAAACAGATGACGGAGATCTATAAAAAATATTTTAATCCCAAAATACTAAGCCGTGTTGCCGCGCTGGAACTCAAAGCGCGACAGGTGGTGGCAGGTATTGTGAGCGGACTGCATAAAAGTCCGTATCACGGTATTTCTGTTGAGTTTGCCCGGCACCGGGAGTATGTGCAGGGGGATGAAATAAGACATATTGACTGGAGAGTTTACGCCAGGTCCGACAGGTTCTATATTAAGCAGTACGAAGAAGAAACCAATATGCGTTGTTATGTAATGCTTGATACCAGCGAATCTATGCTTTATAAAAGCAAAAAAACCACCAAGCTGGAATACGGCTCGCTCCTGGCGGCTTCTTTGAGTTATCTTCTTTTACAGCAGCGGGATTCCTGCGGGCTGGTTACTTTTGATGATCAGGTAAAAAGTTATATTCCTCCGAGGAACAATCCGAAGCATTTTAGACTTATGCTTAGAGAACTGGAGCTGGCAAAACCGGGTATGAAAACGGATATAGGCAAGATCTTTCACGATATGGCGGAGAGAATCAAAAAAAGGGGTTTGGTGATAATTATATCCGATCTCTTCTCTGATATCGAAACCACTATGAAGGGTCTGGCGCATTTTAAACACAGAAGACACGAGGTTATAGTATTTCATATTCTTGACAGAGCCGAAATTACTTTTCCTTTCCGTGATATGACGCTTTTTAAGGGGTTGGAAGGAAAAGGGGATGTGCTTGCCGAAGCCTGGTCGCTTAGGGACGGTTATCTTGAAAACTTTAAAAAATTCGAAGAAGCTCTTAAAGGCGGTTGTCTCGGAAAAAAGATTGATTATGTGCAGATGATTACGGATGAACCGATAGATTTGAAGCTTAGCAAGTATCTTACGGCAAGAATAGGAAGGCGGAAATAATGGGTTTTACAATCCTAAATCCGGTTATGCTTTTCTTTAGCGCTCTAGTTGCGCTGCCTATTATAATTCACCTTTTTCACAGAAGACGTTTTAAAGAAGTACGCTGGGCCGCTATGGAGTTTTTACTTAAAGCCGAAAAAAAGACCAAGAGCATGCATAAACTCCGGCATCTTCTTCTGCTTATTCTCCGTTGTTTGGCTATTTTATTTGTAGTCCTCGCAATAAGCCAGCCGCTCATTAAGACTCCGTCCCTGGCAGGACTGAAGGGGAAGGCTTCTAATTATGCCGTAATAATACTTGATAACTCTTTTAGTATGAGCGAGAAAGACGGCAGTAATAAGGTTCTTTTTGACGCCGCTAAGGAAAAGGCCTCGGAAATGGTGGGCCTTTTTGAGCAGGGAGATTCTATCTCTTTGCTTACTTTCGGAAAGAAAGCAAAAACAATTATTAACGAACCGACCTATCAGCTTTCTACGGTAAAAAAAGAAGTGGAAAGTGTAAAGCTGGAAAACGGTGGTAATGATCTGGGCGGCGCGCTTTTGCTTGCTGCGGGTCTTTTTAAAAAGTCAAAAGAAGTATCAAAAGAGCTGTATATAATTACGGATTGCCAGGCAACGGCTTTCCGTGATGCGGAAAAAGATATAAAACAAGTCTTTGATGAAATTGGAGGAAAAGTAACCATTTATCTTGTAAAGGTGGGCAAGAAAAACCCGGGCAATCTTTCAGTCTCTAATGTGCGGTTTTCCAGGCAGCTTGTGGATACAGTAATGCCGATTAGAATTACCGCAGATATAACGAATTACGGGAAAAGCGATGTTATGGATTGCGTGGCAAATCTATATACAAATGAAAAACTAAGAGACAGTAAAAGAATAATTATCAAAAGCGGAAGAACCGAACCCATTGCTTTCTATCACCGCTTTAGCGAGGAAGGTATTAATACAGGGCGCATAGAAATCTCTACGGATGCCGTTGCAAAAGATAACGAAGTCTATTTCAGTGTAAATGTCAGAGGCGCGGTCCCGGTGTTAATTGTGGACGGCAAACCTTCAAGAAAAAGGTTTGAAAGCGAGAGCGGATTTTTATCGTATGCTTTTTCTCCCTACGGTCCGGAGGATGCGGGAAAAGGAAAGTTAATAGCTTCTTCCGTTTGCGACTATGCCGCGCTTTCTCAGCCCCGACTTAATGCAAATAAGGTTGTGGTCCTATCCAGTATTCCTTATCTTTCGGAAGAAGGCCTTTTATCTCTTGGTGCTTTTGTGCGAAGCGGAAAAGGCGCTCTATTTTTTGCGGGGGATCTTATTAATCCCCAATATTTTAATGCGCAGTTTTATAAGGAAAAAAGCGGTATTTTGCCCTGCCTTGTCGGCGGTAAAATTACGCCCAAAAAAGAGGGAGATACGTTTTTTATTGATAAGGTTAATCTGGAGCACCCCCTTATGGCAAAGTTCAGGGAGGCGGAGATTAAGGAGCTTAAGAAAGCGCGTTTTGCCGAGTTTTTTGAGTTAAAAGTGGATCCCTCGGATCCGACGACCACCATACTTGCTTCTTTTAACAACGGGATGCCCGCAATTGTTTCAAAGCAGTGCGGTAAAGGAAATACGATTATTATCGCAACCGGCGCAAACAGGCGTTGGAGTGATTTTGTAATTAAACCTATGTTTTTGCCCTGGCTTTATGAGACTGTATATTTTCTGTCCACCGGAACGGAAGAGCAGAAAAATTTGAAACTCGGAGAGAAGATTAGAAAAGTGCTTCCTTTTGGTAGTAATTTTACGGCCAAACTTATAACTCCGGATAATAAACAGGCGGTTTTTAAATCTTCGGTAAGCGCTGAAGGGCGTGTTTTGGAGTACAGCGATACAAATGATCCGGGCTTTTATAAAGTGCAGGTTCAGGATAAAAATGACTTTTATGCTTTAAATCTAGAAACCAAAAGCGAGTCTGATACGGAGCGAGTCGAGAAAAGTTATATTATGAGATTAGCACCGAAAGAAAGGTTCATATATATCGGAGAAGAAGAAGATGCGAGGAGCAAGGTTTTACAGGGAAGAAACGGTATTGGTATCTGGAAAGAACTGCTTCTTCTTGCCGCTTTAATACTCGGGGCAGAATCATATCTTGCCTACCGATTTGGTAAAAGGATATAAATGGGAGAACTAATATTAAAAATACTCGGTGTTAAGGCCGAAGGCGGAGCTGCCATAGACTCGATAGGGTTTAATTTTATGAATAAAGGCCCTGCAGTCTGGATAATTATCTTGGCGCTTTTGCTCTCCGGTTTTGTTGTCTTTTTGTATTTAAAAGAGATAGAATCCGTGAGCCGCAGACTAAGGCTTGCTCTGGCAGCTATAAGAATTGTCATAATATTCTTTTTGCTTACTCTATTTCTGGATCCGGTACTCGTCATCGAGCAAACCAGCTTTTATAAGCCGTTTGCGGTAGTTATGGTCGATAAATCCCAGTCTATGTCCATTAAGGATGACTTAGGGGTCAGAATGGATATTGCAAATAATATTTTGAATGAAAAAGCCCAAAAGATGCTGAATAAACTTGAAAAGAGTTATAGAATGAAAATGTACTCTTTTTCAAACGAGCCTGTGGAGATTGATTACGAAAAAGCCAAGAGTACGTCCTCCATCAGATTTGGTATTGATAAACTAGGCGCTACAACCTCTGTAGGCGGCGCGTTAAAGAAAGCTATGGAAGATCTGGCAGGACAGCCTGTGGCGGGTATTGTGATGATTAGTGACGGCGGAAATAACTCAGGTGATGATCCTGTTGAAGCAGCGAAGGTCTTCGGAGAAAAAGGAATACCCCTCTATCCCATTGGAGTAGGCGATCACAGAATAAAACAGGACGTTGCAGTTACCAATATCCTTTCTGAAGAAAGAGGCATTAAAGGAGATATCGTAAATCTGACGGCTACGGTAGAGTCTCGCGGTTATAAAGCAATTACAATTCCCGTAAGGGTAATGTTAAAAGGGAGAATTTTAAAGGAAGAGCAGGTACAGCTCAGCGAAAAAAACAATAAAGCCGAGGTTAATCTCAACTTCCTTGCGGAAGATATCGGGGAAAATGACTACAAGGTATTTATTCCGCCGCAGGCAGGCGAGGTCTCAGAGGTTAACAATGAAAAAAACGCAAGAATAAACATAACAGACGACAAAATAAAAGTGTTATATGTTGACGGCTATCCCAGATGGCTGTACCGGTATGTGGTCCGCTCCTTGAAAAGAGACAAGGGCATTGCGTTGAGCGGTCTTCTTGAAACGTCGGAAGCAGAGGGCTTTTGTGAGGGGAGTTTACCTATAGGCGGCTTTCCGCGGACAAAGGGAGAACTGTTTGAATATGACGTTATAATTATAGGAGATGTGAGTAAAAATTATTTCAAGCCGGCTCAACTTGAGAACATCAGAGCTTTTGTCACAGAGAAGGGCGGAGGTGTCTTTTTCCTTCCCGGAGACAGATGGGCGCTTGCAACCGGAAGGATACCTGAACTCGAAAAGATGTTTCCCGTAGAGTTGGAGAGCGGGGCTTTTAACTCCTCTGTTCCCGTAAAGATAAAACTGGAGACTGACGGCAAAATCAGTCCGGTGTTTGCTCTTGAAGATGTCGCGGCGCAGAATGAAAAAACCTGGAAAAATCTGGAAGGCGTTTATTCGATGCTTAGAAGCGGAAAAGAAAAGCCCGGAGCCCTCGTTTATGCAAAATATATCGGTGCAAAAGCCGGCAGTAATGTTTTTGCTGCGTCTCAAAGGGTCGGAAACGGAAAAGTATTCCTCCTCACCTCTGATGATATTTGGCGTTGGCGGTTTAGAACGGAAAACAAGTATTTTTATAAATATTTCGGACAGACTTTAAGATGGTTGGTTCCCGAAAAAGCTTCTTCGGAAGACAAAAACCTTAAACTTACGACGGATAAGAAAAAATATGCAGCGGGAGAAAAAGTATTTGTATCCGCAAAAGTAACGGTCAAAGATTTCTCCGAAATGAAAATACCCGCTTTTTTTTCGGAGAGTGACGGCAAGAAAGAGAGCTTTACTCTGGTAAGCGTCGGAAAAGACTCTACTCTCTTTACGGGTGAGTTTATTCCTTTAGCAGGCGGAGAGCATAAGATCTGGGTGGAACATCCAAAATTTCCGCCGGAGGTCAGTAAAGTTAAAGCCGAGATCGTGGTGGAAATTCCCAATATGGAGTATGAAAACCCGGAATTAAATGAAGAACTTATGAAAAAAATAGCCGAGGTCTCAGGAGGTAAATATTTCAGAGCTTCTGCAGCTTCCGGAGTAGCTGATAATCTAATAAAAACCAAGCCCAAGGTTACCATTAAAACAGAAAAAGGCCTGAAGGCCTCGCCGTTTGTAATAATCTTCTTTATTTTACTGGCCGGCATAGAATGGTTTATAAGACGTAATAAGAATATGATGTAACAAAGCTCTGAGAATTTATGTCTAAAATTTGAGATATTGGCAACAAAACTGTTAAATACAAAACAGGACGGTCTATGTTTAAGGATGAAATAGCAGCAAAAATAAAAAAAGTAAGAGAGTACTGGAAATTCCTGATGCTTCTCGAGGGGATTGAAGTTGTTGTCCTTTCTCTTCTTATTGTGCTGATTAGCGGGTTTTTTATTGATATGTTTTTTAAGCTGGGGTATTTTGGCCGTTACTTATTTGCCGCCGGCAGCATACTTCTAGCGGGCGCTCTTATTACTATATATATAGTGTTACCGTTAATGAAAAAAATAGACGATGACACCATAGCCCTCGCTCTGGAAGAGAAAAATCCGACGCTTAAATCCATGCTCATCTCTGCGGTACAGCTAAAACGCTCGGACCTTCCTGAAAGCATTGGAGGCTCAAAATCCATGATCGAGGCGCTCCAGGTACAGGCTGTCAAACGCGTTAAAAGCATCTCCTACTCTAAGGTGTACAAGCGTCTGCGGTTGGTGGTGCTGGCATTATTCTTCCTGGCAGCAGGAGTCGGAGTGGCGAAATATTCTGTTTCCTACCCGGAAGCGGTTAAAACCTGGATCATGAGAATTTTAATGCCGGGAAAAGACATCGCCCCGTTTTCTTTTACAAAAATAGAAGTGGATCCGAAAGGTAAGGTTGTTTTAAAGGGCGATGATGTTGTAATAAAAGCAGAACTTATCGGTGTTATGAAAGACAACTCCACTCTTCATTATAAAGCCGGCGCCGGACCGTGGGAACGTTTTAGTATGAAGAAAGTTTCGGAAGGAAAATTTGAACTGCCTTTTACCGGAGTTTTTAACTCTTTTTCCTATTATATTGTTTCAGGGGACGGGAAATCTAATCAATATGAACTTACGGCGAAAGAAAGGCCGGCGGTTATTAAAACCGAGCTAAAGTTCATTTATCCTGATTATACGCGCATTGAACCCAAGCGGGATGATTCTCCGGGCGGTGATATTACCGCGCTTACCGGCACAAAAGTTCAATTCGAATGTATGACGAATACGGATATAAGCGAAGGAGTTATCGAGTTTGCATACGGCGCAAAAATTAATATGTCTGTATCAAAGGGAACAAGACTTTATGCTACAATGGTGGTGGATAAGAGTTCGACCCTAAAAATAAAGCTTAAAAGCAAAGAAGGTTTTACAAATCAAAACCCGCCGGAATTTTCGGTACGAGCTTTTGCTGATAATCCGCCGTTTTGTGAAATAATAGACCCCTCCGAGGATACTTCTGTGGTGAAAAATGCCACTGTTGGTATCAATTACAGGGTGGCCGATGACTATGGACTGAGTAAGTTATTTTTTAAGTATAAAGTGCAGGGAAATGAAACCGTTAACTCATTTCCGTTGAAAGTGTCTGCTAACAACAAGGTGGTTTCCGGCACCTATAAATTTGACATTAATCTTTTACCTGTGGCGGCGGGGAGCAAAATAGAGATATTTATGGCTGCTACGGATAATAAACCGGATCCGGCGCAGGAGGCTGAGTCCCTTCATAGATTTGTTACTATAATTGACAAATCAGAAATACTGGTGCAGATAAGAAAAGAAGAGCAGAAGATAAAGAACGAAATAAATGCAATTTTGGATTTTGAAAAATCCGTTAAAGCGAAAGTTGAAGTCGCGGCTGACCTGAAGAAAAATCCTGCGGGAGAATCAAACGAAGTACAGGCGGCGGAAATGGAACATAAAGAAGCAGTTCTGAAAACAGCAAAAGCTGCGGAAGATTTGAGAGCTGTCCTTGAAAAAAGAAAGGAAAACGAGCTTGCCGTTTCTGCGGAATCAAGAAACACCGAGGAAGTACAAAAGACTCTGGATGCTCTTGCAAAGGGTGAGATGAAAAAAGTAAGCGATGATCTTGCCAAGGCTGCTGCCGGCGCCGACAAGGGCAAAACAAAACAGGAATTAAAAAACACGGCGAAAAGTCTTGACGATATCATAAAAAAACTGGAAAAACTGAGTAAGACTATGGGCAAGACGGATGTAATAGGCGAGCTGATAGCGGCCGCGCAGAAGATACTTATAACTCAAAGAGATTTAACCGCGGGAACAAAGAATTTTGCAAAAAAGACCATAGGCCTTAGAGAAAAGGATTTAGGCGGTGACGACAGAGTGATAATTTTGCAGCTTGTCGGCGGAGAAAAGGGGCTAAAGGATAAAATGGAAGCGCTGGAATCAAGTACGGATAAAGCTATTAAGGATTTGGCCCGGACGGATCCTGAAATGTCTAAAGGCCTAAAGATTGTGGAGAGACAGTACCTGCCGGTTATCACGACCGTAGAAAAGCTGAGCGGGTATTTAGCCGGAATGAAACTCAGTATTGCGGCCGGAGAACAGGAAAAAGCGGAAGAGATGCTTAAAAAGATAGTATTTGATCTTGAGCAGCTTCGAAGAAAAATGTCTACACCCTCTGCTTTGACTCCGGAAGCGAAAGCGCTTGCGGATTTGGAAAAATCTATAGATGCCGTGGAGTCGGCCGCCGAGGCGCAGGCGGATATTAACGCCGGGACAAACAAACAGGCAGGTTTAAATGAGCCCAGTGCGCAGAAGATGAGTGAACTTGCGGATAAGCAGGCTGATTCTAAAGCGATGCTTGAAGCGGCGGAAAAAGAGCTTTCTTCAAATCCGAATACTGCGGATGAGGCCAAACAGCTTGATGAAATTGCAAAAAGCATGGAAGCTTCCAAGAGTGAATTAAAAAAGAAAGACCCGGGCAAGAAAGCGCAAAAGATTCAGGGTGATATTATGAAGAAACTTGCAGCAGCAAAGAAGCAAATGCAGGATAAAGCAACCGCTATGGCTGCCGCATTACCCGGGCAGCCGGGTCAACCTGGAGAGCCGGGACAGCCGGGACAATCGGGTCAGGGCGGTCAGCCCGGTCAACCGGGACAGCCAGGACAAGGAAAAGGACCGGGAGCGCCGGGAACGCCGGGTGCTCCGAGCGAAGGAGTTGATGCTCCTGGTGTAGCCGGTGAAGGAAGACCTGGTGAAGGCTCGCAAGGCAGTAAGATGGGGAAGGATAAGGGTTTAACATACGGAGAGAAACGGGATGTCAATATGGAGGCGACTGGTTGGGGAGATCTTCCGCCTGAAGTACAAAGAAGCATGATAGATTCAATGAAAGATTCCGTTCCTCTGGAATATATGGGTATAATAAAAGGGTATTATAAAAAACTTGCCGAGGAGGGGGATTTAAAGTGATGCTTAATAATTTTATTAAAGTTATTACTGTCCTTTCTCTTTTTTCGGCCGTAGTACACCCGGAAGCGATGGAGTATCTTGGAACTCCGGCCAGCGAAAAAGCCGCAGATTACGGTCTTGAATGGCTTGCCAAGAACCAGCAAACGGATGGGACTTTCGGGGAGTTGCAGAACGGAAGAAATCCTGCAATCTTAGGTTTTGCAATTATGGCTTTTCTTTCCGGCGGACACGTTCCCGGGAAGGGAAAGTACGGAGAGAACGTCAGAAAAATAGGCGATTACCTTGCTGCAAACCAGTCTGAAACCGGGCTTTTTGAACATAAAAACCCGAAAAAAAGAAATCCAATGTACGAACACGGTTTTGCAACTGTTGCGATGTGCGAGCTTTACGGCATGACCCGGAAAGACGAATACAAAAAAGTTATTCAGAAAGCGGTTAACCTAATAATATCCGTCCAGAATGATAAAGGCGGCTGGAGATATCAGCCGAAAATTATGGAGGCAGACGCTACCGTCACATCATGTCAGATACAGGCTCTAAGAGCCGCGAGAGATGTCGGAATAATAATACCCAAGGAGACCGTAGAAAAAGCCAAGATGTACATTATGTCCTGCAGTAATGACGACGGTACGGTTGTATATCAACCGGGGTTAAGAGGAAAAGGATTTGGCGTAAACGGCAATTGGCCTCTTACTGGTGCCGGGACGCTTTCTTTGATGGCTCTAGGGGATTACACCTCTCCTGCCGTTGAAAAAGGATCTGATATAGTTGCGGCAAACGGAGGAAAAAAGCCATCAGGACGCTATTATTATGGACTTTATTACTGCAATCAACTGATGTTTCAGAAGGGCGGAGACCATTGGAAGAGGTGGTTTATTCCTACGCGGGATAAGCTGATTTCTCTCCAGCAGGGTGACGGGAGCTTTGACGGAGATGAGAGGGGTTCTATAGGACCTGTTTATACCACAGCGATTGCAACTTTTACTTTACAGCTTCCATACTCCTATTTGCCGATTGCGGAAAGGTGAAACTATGTATATGAAAATAGTTATATTACTTGTTATGAGCAGTATCTTTATGTTTTCTGAAACACTTAGCTTGTATGATGATACTTCGTATACCGGCAAAGTGATATCTGTTAAAAATAATGATGTGGTTTTTCAGAAAACAGACGGAAGTTCTGAAAAAAAATCTCTAATGGATGAGGTTGCTGTCATAGAGTACGGTGAATCCCCGGCGCTTTCGGAGCAACCGGCAAAGAAAGAGCAGGAAAGCAAAGGACACAAAAATAAGACCGGGAAAAAAGAAGGTAAAGAAAAGTCGAAAGAAAAGCCAAAAGAAAAAGTTGTCGTAAAAGAGGCTCCCGCAACAAAATATATGGTTACTGTTGTTCTCAATAACGGCGACCGTATAAGCGGTGATATCTTGGAGTACAACGGAAGCACCCTGCGGTTAAAGACAGATATAGGTGAAGTAGCGCTTCTTTCTGGAAGTCTCAGGGCCTTCATATTTACCGAGGACGGTTTACCACTGCCTGTTGATAAGAACTATCTGACGGTTATCCTTTTGAACGGGGATAATGTAAAATGCTTTCTTAAAAGTATATCAAAAGACGGTGTAAAGGTTTCCGGGGATATGGGAGATCTGGAACTTCCTTTTGCCAGGATAAATAAATTAGTACTTCCCGTTTCCTCTCTGCCACCGCAAAAGAGCAAGGATTTTTCGGCTACAATTGAGCTTGCGGGCGGGGACAGGTACTCCGGCAGGAATTTCAGCTATAACGACGGTACGTACCGTCTGGAACCTATCTGGGCTCTGAGAGCAAAACAAACCGGTTACGATATAAAGTCAGCCTTAATAAAAAATATAACGTTTAAAAATACAAGAGTTGTTTATCTATCTGATATTGCTCCTTCCGGTGTAAAAGAGACTCCGTATCTGGATACTCATTTACCCTGGAAAGCGGATCAAAACTTAAAAGGCGGGAGTATTAAGATAAATAACAATATATATAATAAAGGGGTGTCCGTACAGGCCAGAACCGAGCTGATATATAAAACAGGTAAAGAGTATTCTGTTTTTAAAGGTTTGCCCGGTATTGAAGGCTCCGCGGTAACAGGCAGTGCAATATTTAGAGTTGAGCTGGACGGCAGAAAGGCCTATGAAAAACTTCTTGTGAGCGGAGGGAAAGAAGATCTTCTTACATTAGATCTGAAAAATGTTGATGAGCTGAAGATAACCGCTGATTTTGGCTCTGACGGGGACTTCGGGGCTTATGTTTCAATAGCAAATCCGGTGCTCTTAAAAGCTGCTGAAGAAAAAAAAGAGGCTGTAAAGATCAGTGAAAATGTTTTCAGGATCGGAGGCATTACAATAAATAAAAATACAAAGGAAATATCCTTCCCTGCAAAAATAGAGATGAAGAGCGGGCTTATTGAGTACGTGGCTGTAAACGGTGACGGAAAAGCCTATGAGTCCTTGCTTTCTACCGAGGTAAGACCGCTTCATCTGCAGGTGGGACTTATACTTATGGGGATTAATTACGGACAAAATATTGAAGTGAGAAATGACACGGCTGAACCGAAAGGCGGTAAGGTTGATATTTTCCTGGAAGCAGCCGGTAAAAGAACAGATTTACAGGAATTTATATATGATAGGGTAAGAAAAAAACCGCTTGCAGGCGGAGATTTTGTATTTTGCGGAAGTAAGATAATATCCGGCTCTCTACTTGCCGAGCAGGAAGGTTCTCTCATCGCAACTTTTAAGGACCCCGGTTCAGTAATAGTTTACAACTCACCGACAGAACCCGACGACAGCGGCTACTCCGCCTATGATGCGACCGTAAAAACTCTGCCGGAGAACACCGCAGTAACAGTTATCCTAAAGGCCAGGTAATATTCTTGTAATAGTCCTTTCTTGAACATCTTTAATATTAATATAGTAAAATATAGCTGTTTATGGTAAAGTTCTAAATGAAAAGGAGTTAAATGACAGAGGAGAAAAATGAAAAAATTGGCCGCAGTTCTGATTTTATTAAATCTATTTATTATTTCCGGGTTTGCAGATACTACCAGAAAGGTTGTGGAGAAAGAAGACGGGAGCGCTGATGTACTTTATACCGATAAAGACGGTAAAGAGGTGGCAAAGGAACAGTACGATACAAAAGCGGCTTTGACGGGAAAAACAGGCTCGATACCTGACGGGTTGGTTAAAGAGTATTTTGAAGACGGCAAAACCATGAGCGAGACCAACTACAAAAACAATATAAAAGAGGGGCCGGCGAAGTACTTTTATAAGAGCGGCAAGGTGTTCTCGGAGTTCACCTATAAAAACGATAAGACGGACGGAGTAGTAAAGACATACTATGAGAATGGAAAAATCAATACAGAACGTACTATCAAGGAGAATATCCCTCAGGGCGAGAGCAAGATGTATTATGAAAATGGCAACCTGCGGATTTTAGGTACCTGGAAAGACGGGAGCCGGGACGGTTTTTACCGGGAGTATTATGAGACCGGCAAAATGAGCAATGAGGAGATTTATAAAGACGGAGTATTTGTGGAAGCGAAGGCTTTTGACGAAAAAGGAAACAGCACTCCGGTTTACAACTGTCTCGTAAAAAGGATAGAAAATAAGGATAAATATGTTGATTTTATGAGGCTCAGATACTCTTTCACCGAAACTCCTGCGTACAACCCTTACGGGGACGGCAAAGAACAGAAAGAGATGAAAAAAGCTTTTATTGACGAAAAGTATGAAGAAACATTGAAAATTGCAAAAGGAATTTTGGAAAAAAAATATGTAGATCTGGAAGCACACTACTACTGCATTATGGTGTATGAAAAACTGAAAAAAGAAGAAGAAAAGAGTGCTCATGAGGAAATCCTCAAAGGGCTTTTTGATTCTATTTACTACTCCGGGGACGGTATGACGCCGGAAACGGCAATCGTGGTGATAGAAGCCAAGGAAGAGCAGATGCTTCTGGATATGATGGGGTTGAAGGCAGACAAACAGAATATTTTAAAGGTAAAAGAAGAAGATATAGACGAAATAGAGATAAAGAATAAAGAAACTAAAGAGGTAAAGAAGATATATTTCAATGTAACCAAGCCTATGAAGTGGATGAGAGACAATCTTAAGAAGGACAAGAAGTAAGGAGACAGCTTTTTGTGAAGCGTACGGGATTTATCTTTAATTCTTGTCTCGCTTCTGGTATATTAATAAATAATGAAGATAGAAGAAGCAAAAAAGAAAATAGAAAAACTCAAGGGGGAGATACGGCATCACGACCGTAAGTATTATATTGATGCCGTCCCTGAAATACCCGACTCCGAATATGACAAGCTCTTGAAGGAGCTGGAAGTCCTTGAAAAAGAGTTCCCGGAGCTTCTTGCCCCGGATTCACCTTCCCAGCGCGTCGGGGGAGAACCTCTTAAAGAGTTTAAAACAGTCACCCATAAAATCCCTATGCTTTCCCTGGACAACTGCTATAGCGCAACCGAGCTTATTGCTTTCGATGAACGGATTGTCAAGAATCTGAAGGAAAATAAAGCTGAATACATCGTGGAGCCGAAAATTGACGGAGTTGCGGTTAATCTGTTCTATGACGACGGCTTCCTGCGCAGTGCCTCTACGCGCGGAGACGGGGTCAGGGGCGATGATATTACCGCTAACATAAAAACAATCCGGAGCATTCCGCTGACTATTGCGTTCACGGGAAAGCTTGAAGTCAGGGGTGAGGTTTATCTTCCGAGAGAAGAATTCTTAAGAATGAATCAGGAAAAAGAAGAAAGCGGCGAGGCGGAGTTTGCCAATCCGAGAAATGCGGCTGCGGGCTCACTAAAGCTGCTTGATTCCAGAGAGGTTGCTAGACGCCCCCTGTCCATTCTGCTTCATACGCTGGGTTCCGTAGAACAAAATATATGGAAAACGCATGAGGCAGCCCTTTTCGAACTGGAAAAACTCGGGTTAAAAACCGTACAGCCCATTAAACTTTGTAAAAATATCCTTGAGGTGATAAACTACGTCAATTCCTGGGAGCATAAACGGGATACTCTTTCATACGAGATTGATGGCATGGTCGTTAAAGTTAACTTCTACGAACAGCACAGAATACTTGGTTCTACAAATAAAAGCCCCCGCTATGCCCTGGCGTATAAATTCAAAGCTCGACAGGCGCTGACCGCCTTAAAAAAAATTACGCTGCAAGTGGGGCGCACGGGAATAATAACTCCGGTGGCAGAGCTGGAACCGGTTTTCTTATCTGGTTCGACCATCAGCAGATGTACGCTTCATAATGAAGACGAAATCAAGCGCAAGGATATCAGAGAGGGGGATACCGTTGTTATAGAAAAAGGCGGAGAGGTAATACCGAAAGTTGTTAATATTGTAGCTTCCAGAAGAACCGGGAAGGAAAAAGAATTCAAGATGCCGGCTACTTGTCCCGTCTGCAGCTCTAACATTGTCCGCCTTAACGCCGAAGTGGCCTGGAGATGCCAGAATGTTGCTTGTTCGGCGCAGATAGAAGGCAAGATTGACCACTTTACCGGAAGAACGGCTATGAATCTCGAAGGATTCGGACCTGCAATAATAAAACAATTGATAGAGAAAAAACTGGTAAAGGATTATGCGGATTTATATTCATTGAAACAGGAAGAGCTTGCCGGTCTTGAAAGGATGGGTGAAAAAAGCGCGGTTAATCTTGTAAAAGCAGTAGAGGGGAGTAAGAAGAACTCTCTTGGGAAGCTGCTCTTTGCGCTTGGTATTTCTGATGTCGGGGAACATACGGCGGAAATACTGGCCTCAAAATTTGACAATGTTGACCTTGTCGCGGAAGCAGGATTAGAAAATCTTCAGGGAATAAAAGGCGTAGGACCGAGGGTGGCGGAGAGCGTTGTAAATTTCTTTAAGCAAAAAGGCAATATTTCCGCATTAAATAAACTTAAGAAAGCGGGTGTAAACACGGAAAAAACCGGGGAAGAAAAATTCCTTGCGCTGGGCGAGGGCAGATTTAAAGGAAAGACATTTGTATTTACCGGTGAGCTTGAAACAATGGTCCGGGAGGAGGCGGAAGTTTGGGTAAAAAAACTCGGCGCTTCGGTTTCGAGCAGTGTATCAAAAAAAACGGATTATGTTGTCGCCGGTCCCGGCGCCGGTTCAAAACTTGAAAAAGCAAAGTTTCTAGGTGTCAAAATTCTTACTGAAAAGGAGTTTAAGGAGAATATAAAATGAAAAAGACAGGGGTGATCTTTTTGTTTCTGTTCCTGACGGTAGGGAGCTGTCCGGGAACGACGAACTTTTCGTATTTGAGTAATCCGGCCGGCGCAAGAGCTGTTGCCATGGCTGAAAGTTTTACGGCGCTGCCCGGAGACGCCTTTTCCGCATATTACAATCCTGCCTCAGTTGCTTTTCTGAAACAACCCGCCCTGGGGCTGACACACGTAGAGTTTGTTCAGGGTACAAAATACGAATATGCTGTGGTAAATATTCCGCTAAGCAAAGCTGTGGCCGGTATAAGTATAATATATATTAACAACGGCGCGCAGGAAAGAAGAGATATAAACGGTGTGGCTGACGGTGAATTTACTCCCTATCAGATAGTCCCGCAAGCTACATTGGCC
>JAPLKO010000003.1 GCA_026388015.1 Candidatus Firestoneibacteriota bacterium
AGCTACCACCGCATCGTCTACAATCCCTTCCTTTGCCATATTAACACCCATATCCGTCGGGGAGTTATACATAGAAAGCGCATCACCCTTCTTGGCAATTTTATCTATCATTCTTTTTAGAATACCGAAGTTTTCAACATCCCTATTGTAGTTAATAGACGTAATGTTATACCGTGCAAGATGGAACGGATCGACCAGATTAAAATCTCCGAGGTCGGCAGTAGCTGATTCATAGGCGACGTTCACCTGGTGTTTAAGCGGAAGGTTCCAGATAGGGAAAGTCTCAAACTTCGCATAACCGGCCTCTTTGCCCTTATTATAATGATGCCAGACCTGCCCGAGAGCCGTAGCCATCTTGCCGCTGTTTGGTCCGGCGCCTGTAACAATAATTATCGGTTTAGAAGTTTCGATGAAAGGGGTCAAGCCGAACCCTTCTTTACTGACGGCTTTTTCTATATCAAAAGGATACCCATCAATAAGAGGACTGGTAAACACTCTAACGCCCAGCTTTTCCAGATGTTTTTGAAAAGTAACCGCTTTTTTTTCTCCGGAAAAAAGATTTATGATAACTGCAGAAATACTAAGCCCCATTGAGTCAAAGTCTTCAATTGTTTTAAGAGTAACATTGTCGTATGTAAGCCCAAAATCACCACGCACTTTACCTTCCTGGATAGCACGCGCAGAAACACAGAAGATTATCTCTTTTTTGTCCCCGAGTTCTTTCAAGAGCTCTACTTTTACGTTCGGATCATACCCCGGAAGGACTCTGGCGGCATGGTAATCATAACAAAGCTTCCGCCGAACTCCAAATACAATTTGCCTTTGAATTTTTCCACGCGAGCAAGTATATTTTTTGTCTGGGCGCTTAAATATTTTTGATTGTCAAAACCTTTTTTTTGCATCTGTCCGTCCTTTATTTTAAAGAGTGTCTTCCGCTACTATTTCACTTTATATATTTTTACCCCGTCTTTGTCGTAAACCTTGGAAAGATAGGATTTGAGGTCAAAACCCGGATCTCCTATATGCTTTTCAAAGGAACCGAAATACAGATATTCGGCTTTACTTTTTGCCAGGAGCTCTACTCTAAAAGTATCAGGGGTCCGGGTTTCAAAAAATACGCCCGTTTCTTTTTTCTTCCTGACCGCATCCAGAGTTTGATCGTAATGTCCCGCATAAACTTTACAGCCGGTCAAACCCGGCATATAAACGCCTGAAGAGTAAAAGGCGAAAATCACGCTGTCTCTCTTTACATTCTTGTCCATCCAGCTAAAAGCTTTATAATCACCGGCGGGAAGACAGTAATTGTTGGAATACTTGACAAAATACTTATATTCTTCATAAACATATCTTATATTAGAGGGCACGATGAGCAGTATGGCGGCAACAGGCAAAATTTTTTTTGCCGCGAATGAGTTTTTTTGCATAAAGGGTATAAAATATTTATAAAACCAGAGCGCGGCCAGAAGGCAAAGAGGCACGGCTAAACCGAGAAGAAGCCGGCGTTCAAAACGCACCGGCATATAGGCCATTATAAGATGCGAAAAAACCCACGACAATAAAAAAAGTTCCGGCCGGGAAAACTTATTCCAGCGTTTAACCATATACGCAAGAGCCGCAAGAAGAACAAAACCATAGCCCAGGAGATAGCTATATATGGTAGAGGACAGAGTAACTGTTTTTCCCCACTCCCGAAAAAAAGGATCGTAAATATTGAGCATATACTCGTAAATAAGCGCCGGCGAGGAAAGAACCGCCGCACCCAAAAAATAATACCAGCGTTTCCGGTCTGCTTTGGACCAGAACAGGTAAACCGTCAGCGCGCCGTAAACTGTCGCTAAATCATAAGGATGAGTAAGTCCCAGCAGAAAAAGCGCGCCGGCAGCGGCAAAAAAACTGCTCTTCTTCAGTGAGACAAAACCTTTAAGCAGAAAGTAAAACACCAGAAGCATCAGGATAAGCGCTGCCATAAAAAGCGGTTTTTGCAGGCAGGTTATAAAAATATTTGACTCCGGCACCCAGAGGTCTAAAGAAACAATATTAAACACTTCCTGAAGATGTTTTAATCCGGCATTAGGAATTAGGAATCCAAAACCTCCCGAAAAAGATGTTAATACCGTAAAAAAGAATCTTTCTTTAAACCCGGAAAGAAATATTTCAGAAAATTTATAAAGCATAAGAACAAGAGCCACAACCAAAAGCATTCGAATGAGCTGGTACGCCGGAAGCATATTAAGTCCGGTTAATTTCACATAATTTCCGCAAAGGTAAAAAAAAGGATTAAAAAAAAGCCCGGACTGGGGTTCAGTGGTATAATTACTTCCGGCAAATATTTTACCTTCTTCCGCCTGTTTTATCCAGGCCTGATAACTCGCTTGGTCGTAATTATTGCCCATGGTGTAAAGAAACACGCTGCCGGAAGGCGCGCCGGCTTGCATAAATAAATACGGTACCAGAGTAAGGAGACTAAAAACAATTGCGAACAACAGCAGCCACAGCCGTTCTTTTTTCACTTTCAAGAACTCCTCAAAGCGCTTATATTTAATTATGGTGCGCCCGGGCAGAGTCGAACTGCCAATCACCAGCTTCGGAGGCTAGTGCCTTATCCAATTAGGCCACGGGCGCGCATTTGCCTGCAAAGGCAAAGCAATTGCAAGTCTTCTATTTTCCAGTATATTTTTTTTTTAATACCAAACAGATAAGTGCTTTTATTTCCTTGTTCTTGACCTGCTCCCCAAAAACTAGTCCAATACTGAGTATTAGTGTATAATATCAGGAGACTAAAATACAAGGGGGTATTTTAGGGAATAAAAAGGCATACAACAGAGCAGATCGTGTCAATTTTGAAGCAGTTTGAGGTAGAACAAGCGGCGGGAAAAAGGTCTGTTTCTTATATTTTTTCAATTAATCCCGACAGCTGGTTAATACTGTAGGGTTTTGGGAGTTTACCGGAAAAACCGAACTTTTCCGGGTTGGACATAACTTCATCATCCGAGTAGCCGCTTGAGCAAATAACAGGGGTTAGCTTATCAAACTTCCGTAATTCCTGCACGGCCTCTTTTCCACCCATACCGCCTGATATAGTAAGGTCAAAGATAACAAGGGAGAAATGCTCGCCGCGGGTTTTTGCTTCTTTTATAGCCAAGAGCGCCTCTTCGCCGTTTTTCGCGGTTTCAACAGTATGGCCCCAGCCTTCAAAAACAGCTTTCGCAAGGTCGAGCAAAAGATCCTCATCATCCATTAAAAGTATCCTGCCTCCGCCGGCAGAAATATCTATTCTTTTCTCTGCCGCGGCTTGAGGCTTTTTCTTTGAGGCGGGAAGGAAGACTCTCATTGCGGCGCCTTTACCAATTTCTGACTCTGAATATACGAAACCTTCGTGCTTCTTCAATACAGAATATACGGTAGAGAGCCCCAGCCCGCTTCCTTTCTCTTTGGTAGTAAAGAAAGGATCAAATATCTTTTTTAAAATATTTGCAGGTATTCCAATGCCTTGGTCTTTGATTTCAAACATCACATATCTGCCCGGGGCATACTCGAAAGGAAGGTCTCCCTTTTTAAGAATCATATCCAGGGCCTTGACGAAGATAGTCCCGCCGGCCGGCATTGCCTGCAACGCGTTAATGACAATATTATCTATTACCTGCCCTATCTGGTTTTCATCAATCTCGCAGGTAGAAAGGTTTTCCGGAATATAAAATTCGGCAGAAACATTAGAACCGCTAAGCGCAAAATCCACGTTCCTTTTTAACAGAGGACCCAGCTCCATTGTTTTCTTGATTGGTACACCGCCTTTGGCAAAAGTCAGAAGCTGATGCGTCAGGTCCTTCGCTCTTCTAAAAGCCCCCAGAGCATTATCAATGTTTTGAAGCGCCCCGGGATTATCTTTTATTTTGAGACGCGCCATCTCAATATTTCCAAATATCCCTGTAAGAAGATTGTTGAAATCGTGAGAAATACCTCCGGCAATAACACCAAGAGATTCCAGTTTCTGCGTTTGATTTACGGATTCTGATAATATTTTCATTTCAGTTATGTCACTATTGAAGCCATACCAGGTGATACTGCCATCTGCCAATTTCTCGGGTGTTGATCTGGCGTAAACCCAACGAATATTCTTGCCGGGTATTTGCACTTTATATTCACAGTTAAAAACAGTCAGGTGTTTTGCTGAATATTCAATTTCGTTAAATACTCTGGCTATATCATCAGGACAAATAACTCTGCTGATTGGAGTGAAGTCCTCGCGTACATCCTGAGGGGAACAATCATATATATCCTTGATACCTGATGAGGTTAACGGAACACAATATGTTCCGTCAGGTCTTCTCGTAAACTGAAATATCATCCCGGGTACATTGGAAGAAAGTTTCTCAAATCTGAGGTCTTTTTCACGGGAGTTTTTTTCTGCCTGTCTGCGCATCAGCGAAACGCCTATTATGGAGCAGATACTCTCATAAAACCGGATTATTTCAAGAGTAAGCCTGTTTTGCTTCTTGTCATTAAGCTGAAGCAAGCCAAAAATCTCTTTATCGACGCGTATAGGTATAAGGGCAATTGAAAGATAGCCGTCATGAATACATCTGTTTCTGGGGTTTCTCCTTGGATCTTCTTTCTCAGTCAGCTCAAGAATCGGGAGAGAGTTATTGGTCCAGGCACTGCCCCCTTTTGTGAAAAGAGAATTATTTAAATCAGCTTTTCCGGAGAGCACAAGACCGCAGGTGCATTCCAGTGAAATATTCCCGTTTTCATCCCTGCAAACACCACCATTCCTATTGCGAGCAATTAATGAATTCTCGGCAGTCAAAAATTCTTCAGAAAAACCGTTCTGCGAATAATAAGGGTAATCTTCTCCTTCTTTCAAGCGCACCCCTACGGAATCAAACCCTGTTTCTTTTTTTGTCGCAGCAACAATACTTTCTATCATCTTGCGCAGGTCAAGAGAAGAATTAAGAATATCAATGATATTTCCAGTAAACAGTTCTTTATGCTGCAACAGCTTGCGTTTAGTGATATCCCTGGCAACCCCTTCAAAACAGATTATTTTCCCGTCATTATCCGTGGAAGTAACACCGCTGGAAGTATGCCAGTACCACGATCCGTCGAGGTGCTTCACCCGGTATTCAACACCCTCTTGCCGCTCTCCCGTTTCAATAACTTTTTGCAGAAAGGCCATACAAGCCTTTAGATCATCCGGGTGAATATATTTTTGAAAGTGTTGTCCGACCACCTGTTCAACCGCGTGCCCAAGAAAAACGGTCCAGACAGGAGAAACGTAAGTGAATACCCCTTCCACAGAAAGCGTATAGATGATATCATGGCTTTTCTCGACTAACCTGCGGTACTTTTCCTCGCTATTTTTTAATATCTCCTCAAACTTCTTGCGTTCCGTGATATCAATATGCGTGCCGGTCATTCTTAAGGGTTTCCCGTCCTTATCCCATTCATTTACCTTTCCTCTGTCCATAACACTGATCCAGCGGCCATCTTTGTGTTTCATTCTAACTTCACATATATAATATTTTGTTTCTTTTGCAAAATGCTTTTTTATAAGCCTTTCCGATTCTTCTAAATCCCCGGGATGCGATAATTTTTCCCAGGTCTTTATGGATACGGGAGCAAGCTCCTTTAAAGTATAACCCAAAATCTCCGCCCAGCGTTCGTTAAATTCCACTTTTCCTGTCTGCACGTTCCAGTCCCAAAGTCCCGCGCCGGTCCCGATGACAGCAAGATCAAGTTGTTCTTTAGTTTTCTTAAGAAGTATCTCTTGTTTTTTTGCCTCGGTAATATTATCAGAGTTTGAAAAATCAGGGACTTTCATTTACACCTCTTGATTATTGCGGTCATTTTTTCGGGAAAGATTCATCTTTTAGCAATATTTCATAATATTGTGACTTATTGCCTTTAGTCTACCCTAAAATATCGTATCAGTTTTTTAACTATTACTCAAGTCAATAGTAATTATTTAGCTGTTAAATTTAATACCACGCTTTACCCTGATTATAGCAATGCAATACGGCAGGCAGGACAAAAGGCGAAATATAAAGCGTCGCTTACTTTTCTTCTCTTTCTCTATTTCTTCTATAATTTTTTTTATTAGTTCGTTGACTTTTGCCGGTTTGCAATGATTCCTTGTACTTTAAGACTGTATTATAGTAAAATACAAATACTTTATTAGTTCCAGAAACATATATTATTTTTCGGAGAAACAATTATGATAAAAAAATACTCAGTTACTGAAGGCCGTCTTGTAGAAGCCGTTGACCAGCCCGCCTTAATATCTATTTACGTGGACCCGGACGAAAACGAGAAAAAATATCTTATCTCGGAAAAAATGATAAACGAACACACCATTCAATCCTCTCTGGACCCGCATGAGCTCGGACGTATAGAGTTTGCAAGCGACCATATAACTTTGATCTTAAAAACCCCGAAGAACTACTCTTCCGAGGATGATTTTCTTTTTAAAGTAAAATCCTTCGGCCTTTTCGTATTCAGCGACCATCTGATACTGCTTCTCGCCGACGATTTTCCGATTTTTGAAAGCGAATATTTTAAAAATATTACAAGCATCCAGGATGCCATTTTAAAGCTTATTAATCAATCCATCGGGCATTTTGAGGCGCACCTCAAAGTAATAAATATGGTAAATGACGAACTTGAAAACGAAATCAAGAATTCGGTGAGCAACCAGCAGTTATTGAATATGTTTAAACTTGAAAAATCCCTGGTTTTCTATCTTAACGCCATCAGTTCAAACAGCCACGTGGTGGACAAGATTAAACTAAATGCCGCCAAGTTCAATTTTACTCCGGCCAATCTTGACTTGCTGGACGATTTAGCCATTGAAAATGTGCAGTGCTACAAAATGGCGGAAATTTATGCTCATGTTATTTCGGGACTTATGGACGCGAGAGCCTCTCTTATCAGCAATAATCTTAACTTTATGATGAAAAACCTCAATGCCCTGGTCATTGCCGTAGCCGTTCCGAGTTTTTTCGCCGGCGTCGGAGGCATGTCTGAGTTTATGAGTATTTTCGGCGCAAAAAATTCAACGCTCAGCTATTCGCTTTTCATTTTAGTAATGTTATTAACGGGAATTTTGACCTTTATTATCATTAAAAAGACGGAGAAGTTCTGGAAGGATTTATAAATATATAACTATTATAGTATTTAGCGCCGGAACCTTATTTCTTGCTTTTATCACTTTCTGTTTCTTTATCGTACTCTTCCAGTTCTTTTGTATGTTTTTCCCAGTCAAGATGCGTCCGGTCCAGTTTCTCTTTCAGATGTTTATGTTCTTTCACCTTTTCCACGGAGTCTTTTGATTTATACGTCGCCGGGTCGGCAAGGAGCGCTCCCATTTCTGCATAGGCCGTTTCCAGCGCAGCCATTTCCTTTTCTGCTTTTTCCACTCTTCCCAGAAGTTTTGCCCGTTTGTATTTATCATGTTTAACTTTTT
>JAPLKO010000015.1 GCA_026388015.1 Candidatus Firestoneibacteriota bacterium
TTTGGAGAGCCTTCTTTAGAGATGAAAAAGAAACATGCTGCAGTAATAAAAGTAGATGCGGCGCTTAACTTAGGAACTAAAGCGGGACTTACTGTCGGAGACGTTTTTAGAAAAGCGCAGGCGGTATATAAAGAAACCGGCTATGAAAAAGAGTGGATGCTGCACCATCAGGGCGGTCCTACCGGCTATAATGAGAGAGAGTTTGTCGGTACACCGGATCATAAAGAAATCATACAGGGGAATATGGTTTTCGCCTGGAATCCTTCTATAACCGGGACAAAATGCGAAGACACAATGGTTTTGAGAAAGAACGGAAAACATGAAATACTAACGCCTACACCAAACTGGCCGATGGTGGAAGTGAAAGTTGGAAAAGAAACTCTGGCAAGACCTGATATACTGGTAAAGTAAAATCTGATGAAAATATTTCTTGATACGCTGGGCTGCAAGATAAATCAGTATGAAACCCAGGCTCTCCGCGAACAGATTCTGGCGTCCGGCGGGGAAATTACAGGGGATTTGGGGAAGGCTGATTATTATATTCTTAACAGTTGTGTCGTTACCAAAACAGCGGAAAAATCTTCGTTACATAAAATTAGAAAAGCCCGGAGAAACAACCCCGGAATTAAAGTAGTTGTTACCGGCTGCCTTGCCGAATTTCCGGCTATGGCGCTAGAACTTGCGCACGTAGAACTGGTTATAAGGAACAGCGAAAAAAATAATCTTGTTTCTGCGCTGGGGTTAGGCAGAGGGAAAAAAGAGTTAGAAGTCTCCGGTCTGTTCGGGCACAGAAGGGCTTTCTTAAAAATTGAGGACGGTTGTGAAAACTCCTGTGCGTATTGTATTGTCCCATCAACAAGAGGGCAGGTCCGAAGCCGGGAGCTGCCTGCAGTTGTTAGAGAGGCGGAGCGTCTTGCGAGTAACGGTTATGCGGAAATTGTGCTTACAGGAATTAATCTTGGAGCCTACGGTAAAGATTTTGCAGGAGAGGGCGGTCTTGAAGAGGTTATAACAGGTATTATAGGAATTAAGGGGTTGGGCAGGCTTAGGCTGTCTTCAATAGAGCCCGAATACATTACTGCAAAGCTCCTTGATATTATTGCAAAGAGCAAGGGTAAGGTTTGCCCGCACCTGCACATTCCGCTTCAAAGCGGGGATGATAGTGTGTTAAGGTTAATGAATAGACGGTACGACCCGGACGTTTTTGTGGGAAAACTGGAAATGGCAAAAAAGAAAATAAAAGATATAAGTATAACCACGGATATCATTGTCGGTTTCCCCGGTGAGACGGAAAAGATGTTTGAAAACTCTCTTTTCTTTATGAAGCAGCAGAAGTTCTTAAAGGTTCATGTTTTTTCTTATTCTGACCGGACGGGAACGAAAGCAGCGGAGATGGCAAATAAAGTGCCGGAGGCAGAGAAGGAAAGCAGATATCTTAAGATGCTTCTTGCGTCCGAGCTGGCAGGCAAAGAATTTACTAAAACCTTCACGGGCAAAGAACTTGAAATTCTGGTGGAAGGGATTGAAAGGCGGAAAAACAAGAGTATCAGAGGCTTCTCCGCTAATTATATAAAAGTGAATATTAAGGATGGAACAGCGCAAGACATCGGCAAAATAGTTAAAGTCAAACTGGAGCGTGTAGAGAAAGAAAACTACGGTGTTAAAGTATAAATGCAGGAGAAGTAGATAACTAAAGGAGGAAAGTCAAGCATGATGGGTTGTGTGTTCTGCAAAATCGTACAAAAACAGATTCCGGCAAAGATTGTCTACGAGGATGATAAAGTGCTGGCGTTTGAGGATGCGACGCCGCAAGCGCCGGTGCATATTCTTATTATTTCCAAAGAGCATATTCCGACGGTAAACGATATCAATGCCGGTCACAAAGAGATTATCAGCAGTCTCTTTGCTGCGGCAAAAAAAATAGCGGAAGAAAGAAATATTGCGCAAAAAGGTTACCGTCTTGTAATAAACACAAATTCAGAAGCCGGACAGACAGTTTTTCATATTCACATGCATATTTTAGGCGGAAGGCACTTGGCCTGGCCTCCCGGATGAACTGAACTCCTCCGGAAGCTAAAAATTAGTAAAGTTTATAAAGATCTAAGAGTTTTAAAAAATGTATTATATGCGTAAAGGCCTAAAAAACTTTACGAACTCTGCAGGATTTAGAAAACAACAAAGGAGATGCGGTTTATTATGGCCAACAGATTACCAGTAATTGCCTTAGACGGACCTGCCGGGAGCGGAAAGAGTACTATTGCTAAACTTGTAGCAAAGCGTCTTGGAATTCATTACATTGATACCGGAGCGATGTATAGAGCTGTAACTTTAATGGCTCTTAGAGAAAAGATAGATACAAAAAATGAAGTTGATTTGGTAGCGCTTGCAAAAAGATGCAATATTGAGTTTAAGTATGAAGAAAAAGGACTTAAGGTGCTGGTGAATGGTCAGGATGTATCGGAAGATATCCGGCTACCCGAGGTATCTAAAAGCTCGTCAGATATTGCTGATTCAATAGGGGTTAGAAAGCATCTTGTGGCACTACAGCAGAAAATGGGGGAAGCCGGAGGATTTATTCTTGACGGACGCGATATTGGTTCTCTGGTCTTTCCAGACGCTGAGTTTAAATTTTACCTCGATGCTTCGGTTGAAGAAAGGGTAAAAAGGAGATATAAAGAGTTAAAAGCGAGAAACATAGAGCAGACCCAGGAGGAGGTAAAGAAAGATATTCTGGCAAGAGATAAAAGAGATAAAGATAGACCTTTCGGCGCGCTAAAACAAGTCCCGGATGCCGTAAGAGTTGATACGTCTGAACTTAGTATCGACGAGGTTGTTAATACTATTGCTTCGAGAATACATACGAAAGAAGATACAAAAGAAATTGACGAATGACGACTTGCAATTGACTATTAAAAAGCCGGAGAAAAGTCTTTGTGGTATTTAACAAAAATAGGGGGCGGCTTTAACGCTTGCAATCAATAGGCACGGTTTGTTTTGTTTTTTAATACTCGAATAAAATACGTCATTAATAATTAGTAGTTAGTAATTATGTTTTAGGAGGGTTTTTATGAAAGCAGTTATACTTGTCGGCGGCGAAGGTACGCGTCTGAGGCCCATATCTTTAATGATGCCGAAGCCTGTCGTTCCTATTTTAAATGTTCCGCTTATGTTTTATATTCTTGAATGGCTAAAAAAACACGGTGTTGACGAAGCTATTATGGTGGCCTGTTACCTTCCGGAAAAGCTTAAGAAGGTTTTAAAAAACTCTTACAAAGGAATGAAAATAACATATATTTATGAGGACACCCCGCTTGGGACCGGCGGAGCAATAAAAAGAGCCCAGCAGTATATGAAAGGTACAACAGTTGTGATTAACGGAGATATAATAACAGATTTCAATATTACCCGGATGTTCAAGTTCCACAAGGAGAAAAAATCCAGGGCGACGGTAGGGCTGTATCCGGTAGGAAACTACTCCGCTTTCGGGGTTGTGGATAAAAATGCAGACGGCAGTATAAAAAGATTTTTAGAAAAACCCTCAAGAGAAGAAATCGGGACAGCTAAGGCGAACATAAATGCCGGGGTTTATCTTCTTGAACCGGAAGTTTTAAATATTATGGATAAAGGTCTCAGGTACTCGGTGGAAAGAGACGTATTTCCAAAACTTGTAGGAACCGGATTTTTCGGGTTTGACCAGGAAGATATTTATTGGCTGGATCTGGGAACGCCCGAGAGACTAAGAAAATTTTCTACGGATATACTTGAGAAAAACTATCCGCTGATTCTGACAAAAAAAGAGAAGTATTCAAAGGAAAAAGGCGCAAAGGTGCTTAAGTCCTCGCTAGTGGGAAAAGGAACAAAGCTTGGGAAAAATTCTTTGGTCGGTATGCTTAATGTTATAGGCAATAACTGTGAGATAGGTGAAAACACGGTTCTGGAAAACTGCATACTCTTTGATAATGTTAAAGTAGGAAAGGGATGTGTTTTGAAAAATTCCATAATTTGTTCGGCGTCTGAAATTATGGATAATGTCCAAATATCCAAAACCACGGTGTTGGGCCCCGGCTCCATAATCGCGCAATATTCTAAGGCCGGAGACTAAAATGAAAAAGACCCGGTTAATTGTTAACTGCAGAGAGAAATCATGAGAAAAAAGATTGTTGCTTTCTGCGACACCTCAATCAAATACTCCTTCTACGGGGTTGCCGGGACAATGTTTTTTGCCTGGTCAGCCATGCAGCTTTTTTTTGCTTTTACATTGCTGGCCTTTCTTCTGAAATTAATTTTAACTTTTAAAGCAGAATATAAACAAGTCCGTGTAAATATGTTTGATTGGGCGTTTTTTGCAATATTTATACTTAGTTTTATTTCTTGTTTTTTTGGTGTCAATCCGATGAAAAGTCTTGGACAGTATGCTTTTCTTAAAACAGCCGGCTGGATGTTTATGTACTTGGCGGCAAGGATCGAGCTTCAGAATTCCAGACAGCTTAAAACCGTTGTTTGGATTCTCATTGGCTCGGCTTTCACAGGTGCTTTTTATGGTATTTTGAAAGGAATAATTTATGATGAGCCCAGGATGGGGGGAGGTTTGGGGCATCCCATCCATTTTGGAATGGGTATGAATTTTGCGCTCGCTATTTTGCTGGCAGTCATTTTATATAAGACTGAGAAGTTCAGAAAAAGTATTAAACAATCTATTGCGGAGTGGACGGTTCTGCTCGTTACGTCAGTTTTCTGCGTCTTTGCAATGGTAGGCTCAAGGGCGAGTTCCGCATTAGTTGCGCTTGCTGCTTTTATTTGCGTAATGGCCTTGGTTTGCCGGAAGAAAGCCGCATTTATTCTAGTTGCTGTTCTCCTTGCGGTATTTGCGGCCGGAGTTATTCTTCTTCCTCAATCAAAATTTGGCGCGGCAATTATAAAAATAACAGATAAGAACAACCTGTCCGTGGCTGAAAGATTGCTTATGTGGAAGAGCGGAGCGCTTATCATCAAAGATCATCCAATGGGCGTCGGCATTGATAATCTAAGTCTGGTCTATATGAAATACTACCAGACCGGGGCAAGAGAAGGCAATCAGGGGCACTTGCACAACAATTTTATTCAACTAACGGCTGAACGCGGAATAATAACTCTCTTTGCGTACCTCTTTTTTATTGCCGCCTTCTATATTGTTACGCTAAGAGCGCTTCCTGATCTAAAAACAATATTTGAGAAATACATCGTAATCGGAGTTATTGGTGTCTTTACAATTTTTTGGGTTACCGGAATATTTGAATACACCTGGGGCGCTTCGCACGGTATTTTGAATTTTTGGTTCATAATAGGCTTGGGTATGGCCATAATCGCCGGAAGCGGAAAAAATAACCCCAGCAACAGACGTAAAACAAGAAACAGCAGGCAAAAAATATCAAGATAGCTTCTAATCTGCGGTCAAAATGAGAAATCAGCCGCTCGCATGATTGTTTTACGGTTAAATGAGTTCGCCGGCGTTTAGGAGATTTACATAAAATAATTTAAGGCGGCCGGTTATTTGTTGCCGAGAGGAGATAATAAAAAAAATCGGTACAAAAGTACTGCAATATGTGATAAAATATTTCTCGCTTAAATAAATTATAGAAAATAGAATAATTGAGAGGTTGCTATGATGGAACAGGTAATAAATAAGGAAATTACGCCCGCAGCCGGAAACGGCTGGAAGTTTGCGGTGAAATCCCATTTGTCGTACTATTTGGTCTTTGCCGGTATTGCAATTCTTTACATGCTGACGCTGGCTACTACGATAACGGCAACAGGCGACAGCAGCGAAATGATAGTTTCGCCTTATGTTTTGGGTGTCGCGCATCCTCCCGGATATCCGCTTTTTACTATGCTGGGACATCTTTTTACATATTTACCGGTGTTCAATATCGCTTACAGAATTAATATATTTTCGATGGTCTTTTCTCTTCTTTCTCTCGTCTTATGCTTTAAGATATTAAAAAAACTGATGAAAAATAATCTGGTAGCAATTATTACCGTAGCCTTTCTTGCTGTTACTAAACTTATTTGGGAGTATTCCATTGTTGCCGAGGTTTTTGCCCTGAATAATTTCTTTGTCTTTCTTCTTTTCTTCTTGCTTATAAAATGGGAGGAGAATGGAAATAATAAGGTTTTATATCTTTTTGTCTATCTTCTCGGGCTCAGTCTTACGCATCATCAGACTGTACTGTTCTTAATCCCGGCGTTTGCGCTTTTTTTATATCAAAACAGGCTTAAACTCCGGAGTTTTAACTGGTTGTTTGCAGCTGTTTTTTTTATTGCCGGACTTCTTCCGTACTTGTTTTTATATTTTGCGGCCTTAAGAAGACCGGCTCTTAACTGGGATGATCCGGTAACTCTTGAGAGATTTATTCATATGATAAAAAGAGGCGATTATCCGAGCCCCGCGCCGAACTTGTCGCATTTCCTTGACCTAAAGTACGGGCAGTTGTATCTGTTTACCGCATCTGCTTTTAGAAATCTTACGGCCCCCGGGGTTATTCTTGGCGTTATCGGAATCTTTACGGGTTTGAAATATATCAGAAAATATTATTGGATGCTGCTTACGGCCTTTATTTCTACCAGCCTAGTCTTTAACTCTTTTATGGGGTATTCGCAGGACAAAGTTGTGCTGAATGTAATACAACGCTTGTACATATTTTCTTTTTTAGTGTTTTCCGTATTTATTGCCGCAGGTCTTCTTTGGACTGTAGAAAAAATGAAAATTAGTAAAAAGATAACAGCAATTGTCTGTACTGTTTTGGTGTTTCTTTTAGTCGCTTTTAACTTCGCTAAAGTTAATAAGGCGGATAATCATCTCCTCTATAATTTTACGGGCAATATGCTAAAAAGCTATCCTCCGGGTTCAATACTTCTTGTGAGCGGAGATACCTTATCTATGGGTATAGACTACCACCAGATGGTTGAGAAACAAAGGCGTGATGTCATTGTGATTGATCAAGAGAAATTGACATATGAATGGTATTGTGTGCAAAAAAGAGAACAGGAAAAGACTATTGATATACCTTTTAAACTGTATGATGGGAGAAACAATCCTATTATTCGTTTCGTCGATGCAAACATCGATCATCACAATATTTATGTTACAGGTCCGCGAGATCCAAGTCTTGATAAAGAATATGTAATGATTGGCCAGGGTCTTTTAAGAGTATTGATTAAACTACCTGCCGGGACTAATATTAATTACGTGCCTATCAGCCTGATACGTATTGAGGAAAAAAAGGCGGAAAATGACATTATCTGGAAAAATTTTGAATTAAAGGATGCCATAATAGAGCGCTACGAGCCTAACTCTTTTGAAGCGGAAATAGTGACCATTTATGCAAAAGCGAGATTTAACCAGGGCTGGGCCTATGATTTTAACAAAAAACCGGACTGGGCTATTAATGAATACGAACAAGCAATCAAGATAGATTCCTCTTTTGCCTCTTCATACAAGAACCTGGGACTGGCATATAACGGTCTTGGCCGGAAGGACAAGGCTGTCGAGTCCTGGGAAAAGTATTTATTGATGACGCCTAATGACCCGGAAGCAAAAGTTTTACAGGAGGAAGTTAACAAATACAGATTTGGTTTGAATAAACCGAAATAAAAGTTGTTAAAATGATAGATATGCATCTTAAGGAAAAAAGAATCAAATCGTATATAATCAAAATACGAAGGGGAATACAGTCATTTCCCGGACGAAATGATTTACTATAGAAATTACGGGTAAAGGATCTCGCGGTGTTCTTCCCATAGGTGCGTCTGTATTTGCGAAACCTGTGTCGATTTTCTAAAAAGTAATTAAGTTGCAGTGTGTATGCATCCAAAAGGATTTATGAAGTCAAGAGAATATATATTGGCAGGCATCTCCGGTTTATTTCTGGTTTTTTCTTTCCCAAGCTTTATTAATATGTCTCTGGATGGCCAAAGCGGCTGGTTTGCTTTTGTTGGGCTTGTTCCTCTTCTCCTTGCTTTGCAAAGTAAAACAAAAAAACAGGCCTTTCTTCTCGGGTGTATTACGGGTTTTATATATTTGGGCGGGGCTGTTTACTGGCTGAATTTCATGAAAGAGCTTGGGATAATAGCCTTTCCTGCCTGGCTTTTACTGAGCACCTATTTGTCTCTTTTTATCGGCCTGTTCGCAGTGCTAACAAGTTTGGCCGGCTTGATTTACGCCCCTTTCATATGGGTAGCTCTTGAGCTGCTGCGTACGTATCTGTTATCCGGATTTCCCTGGGCACTTCTTGGTTATTCCCAGTATAAATTCCTGCCGCTAATTCAGATTGCCGATATCACCGGTGTGTTTGGAGTCTCCTTTGCTTTGGTGTTTTTTAGTACAGGAATCGCCTTCATATATATGTATATGACCGGGCAAGAGGGCAAGAAAAAAGTATTTTGTACGGCGGCAGCAGGTCTTCTTTTAATTGCAGTTTTTCTCTCATACGGAGTTATCAAACTCAATAGTTATGACACTAAAAAAAATACAGAAGCATGCAGATTTACGGTGATTCAGGGAAACATTGGTCAGACTTCTAAGTGGGATCAAAAACTGGCGGATCAGTCTTTCTCAACACACGAAGAGCTTTCGCTAAAGTCAAAAATCAACTTTCCCGAAGTACTGGTTTGGCCTGAGACCGCAACAGCTATGTATGTAAAATATATGCCTGCATATTGGGCGCGTCTTAAGTCTTTGGCAAAGCTTACTAACTCCGATCTGTTGATAGGCTCTCCTGATGCCGTGCCGGACGCCGCTATGAATATCAAAGAGTCTTATAATTCTGTGCTTCACTTTTCTAAAGAAGGAGAATATATCGGGAAATATGCAAAAATGCATCTTGTGCCTTTCGGTGAATTTGTTCCTTTTGAAAAGCAGTTAAGGTTTCTTGAAAAATATACTGCGGGCTTTAACAAATGGGCGGACGGCAAAGAAGAAGTGATATTTACTGCGTCAAATGGTCTAAAAATAGCTACTCCCGTCTGCTGGGAAGTAATATTTCCTCAGGATTGCAGGCGTTTTGTTAAGAAAGGAGCGAAATACCTTATTACTGTTTCTAATGACGGCTGGTACGGGGTTTCTTCTGCGCCTCATCAGCATTTTATGGTTCTGCCTTTCCGCGCCGTAGAAAACAGAGTAAGCGTCGGAAGGGCTGCAAATACGACGCTCAGTGGTTTTGTTGATTACACCGGAAGGATTATAAATACTTTAGGATTGTTTGAACGCGCCGGACTTTCAACGGTTCTTCCGGTTTGCAAAGAAGAGCTGACTTTTTACACGAGGTTTGGCGATATCTTTTCCTTTGGCTGTGTTATTACCGCAATTATCGGGGTGTTTTTAGGAATAAAAGGGAAAGTATGGCAGAGAAAGAAATGCTGAATATTTTTTTTGCCGCCTCCGAGGTTTTTCCTTTTGCCAAAACGGGCGGTCTGGCTGACGTTGCTTCCGCCCTACCAAAAGCCTTGGCTGAGCTTGGCTGCGCGGTTAAGGTAATAATGCCGCTGTACTCAAAAATAGACGAGATAAAATACGACCTTAAGTATGTTTGTGATCTGCCAAATGGCGGTGCAATTAAAAAAAGCAGACTAAGAGGCTCTGCCGTTGAATATTATTTTGTAGAATATGCTCACTATTTTGGCAGAAATTCGCTCTACGGGGAAAACGGTTCTGATTTTACCGATAACGCAGAGAGATTTATATTTTTTTCAAAAGCAGTTCTTGATTTCGCCCGCATTTCCGGTGTTAAACCCGATATTATTCACTGCAATGACTGGCAGACAGCGCTTGTACCCGTTTACCTCTCTTTACTGCGCGCCGATGCTTTTTTCAAAAATACCGGAACAGTTTTAACGGTGCACAACCTCGCCTATCAGGGCATCTTCAATAAGCAAACCATGTATGCCTCGGGCCTCCCCTGGAATTATTTTACCAGGGATAAACTGGAATATTGGGATCAGGTCAATTTTATGAAAGGCGGGTTGGTATTTGCCGACATTTTAAATACCGTGAGCGAAACCTATGCAAGGGAAATACAGGCAGATTATGATTACGGCTGGGGGCTTGAAGGAGTTTTGAGGAACAGAAAAAACGACCTTTTTGGAATTCTAAACGGTATCGATTCTAAGGAGTGGAACCCGGAGACGGATAAATATATTTTAATAAAATATGGACTTCTTTCCCCCGGCAAGAAACTTGAAAATAAAAAAAAACTCGCGGAGAGATGCGGTCTGCCTTTTAGACCGGAGACACCGTTGCTCGGCATAGTTTCCCGTTTTGCGGCGCAGAAAGGCTTTGATATAATCGGAGCGGCTATGGATTCTCTCATGCAAAACGATGTTCAGCTTGTAGTCCAGGGGATGGGAGATAAACGCTATAATGACATGTTTTTGGCTTACCGGGAAAAATATCCGGATAAACTTGCGGTGGTCTTCAGATATGATGAGCGGATTGCGCATCTTATTTACGCAGGTTCTGATATGTTCTTAATGCCTTCGCGGTTTGAACCCTGCGGTCTTTCCCAGTTAATAAGTTTTAAGTACGGCACTATTCCTATAGTAAGAGAAACCGGAGGCCTGGCCGATTCTGTTAAAGACTATGCGCCAAAGAATGGTGCGGGTACAGGTTTTGTTTTCAGGGAATACTCTCCGTTAGCGATGCTTGAAGCGGTAAAACGAGCGCTTGAGGCGTATAAAAATAAAAATAGCTGGGCAAAGCTGGTTGTAAAAGCTATGAAGCTTGAATTTTCCTGGGCTGACTCCGCAAAAAAATATATTAAGTTGTATAAAAAAGCTCAAGAGAAGCATAAATGAAAAAAAATGACAATTTCACAGCATATTTATTTCTGCTCCCGTCGATTATAGTGATAGCCGGCTTTCATATTATTCCCACAGTTTACTCCTGGTATATCAGTATGTTTAATTGGGATTTAATTTCAAAGCATAAGGAGTTCGTTGGTTTTGCCAACTATGGCAAACTGGCGGTAGATCTTGATTTTTGGAAATCTCTTTTTAATACTGTATATTTTGCCCTTGGCACCATACCTGCCGGAATAATACTTGCGTTTCTGATAGCGTACGGTCTGAGTAAAAAGATTAAAGGGTTGAATATCTTTAGAACTATCTACTTCTTGCCGGTTGTTACCTCAATTAATGCGGTCGGAATGATTTGGCTTTGGATCTATCATCCGGATGCGGGAATATTAAACTGGCTTCTTGGACTTTTTGGCGTTTCGGCGCAGCGCTGGCTGCTCGATCCTGTCTTTGCCCTGCCCGCAGTAATGCTGATGTCTATCTGGAAGAGCCTGGGCTACAATGTAATAATATTTCTTGTAGGAATACTCAGTATTCCGAGGGAATACTACGAGGCCGCAGAAATAGACGGCGCTTCCGGTTTTGCCGTCTTTCGCAATGTGACGCTTCCTCTCGTAATGCCCAGTGTGTTTTTTGTCACGCTGATTTCCCTCATAGGTTCTTTTCAAACCTTTACCCAGGTCTACATGCTCACACCGGAAGGCGGTCCGCTTAAATCCACAACAGTCCTGGTTTACTATCTTTATAAAAATGCTTTTGTTTTCTTTAAAATAGGTTATGCGTCCGCTGTTTCTTTTGTAATATTTGTAATAATATTCGCGCTCACGCTGCTCCAGAATAAATACTGGGGAGAAAGGATACATTATGAAAATTAGACGAATACTGCTTTATGCCGTTCTAATTGCCGGCGCATTTATTATGCTGGCGCCTTTCTTATGGATGATTATAACGGCGTTCAAACTTCCCGAAGAAATACTTGCGCTGCCACCGGTAATTCTTCCGTCAAAATTGAATTTCAAAAATTTTGCGGATGTGTTTTCTGCAGTGCCTTTTGGAAGATATTTCTTTAACAGCTTGTTTGTCACTCTTGTTAGCACCTTGCTTCAGGTGAGCACTGCGGCTCTGGCCGGCTATGCTTTTGCCAGATTTGAATTTAAAGGGAAAAAGGTATTATTTCTTTTATTTCTCGGGACTATGATGATTCCCGTAGAAGTGACCTTAATTCCCAATTATATTTTTCTGATGAATTTAGGTTGGCTGGACACTTACTTTGCCTTGATTATTCCCTGGGCGGTAAATGTATTTGCAATATTTCTTATGCGGCAGTTTTTTCTTACTCTGCCAACGGAGCTCTTTGAGCAGGCGCAAATTGACGGCTGCAGCCACTGGCAGATTCTCTGGAAGATAGTTTTTCCCGTAGCAAAGCCGGTGTTTATCAGCGCCGGCATCTTCTCTATGATCGGCAGCTGGAATGCCTTTCTATGGCCGCTGATCATGACAAATAGCGAACATATGCGAACATTGCCGGTGGGCCTTGCCTACTTTACTTTTGAATTTGCCAGCCGTTACCATCTCATGATGGCAGCAGCTTTGTTGGCCACACTTCCTGTGGTCATAGTCTACTTCTTTGCGCAAAAGTATTTTGTAGAAGGTATATCAACAACGGGGCTAAAATAACTAAAAGTCCCCAGGTTTTGCAAGCCGGGCTTTTAATCCTTGTTATTGATTTTTATTTGAGATATAATTATGCCGTGCAAAAAGGACGGCCAAATGAAAGTTAAAATAATTATTATTCTTCTGGCAGTATATTTATTCTCAGGCTGCAGTACTCCTTCCGATCAAATCAAACTAGATTTCTGGCATGCTATGGCTGACCCGAAAGATAAAGTCTTAAATGTGCTTGTTTCTGATTTTGAAAAACAAAACCCCGGTATAAAAATTACTACACAGTATGTCGGCAATTATGACGTGTTGTTGCAGAAGCTGCTGGCATCAGTAGCCGCCGGAAACCCTCCGGATATAGCACAAGTCTACGAAAACTGGACTACGCGTTTTGTGGAAGAGAAAGCGATAGTGCGAATAGAGGATTTTTTTAGCCGGGATTACGACAAGGAAAAAGATCTGCAAGATATTTATCCCGTATTTCTTAAAAATAACAGCTATGATAAAAAGCTGTGGACCTTTCCGTTTAATAAATCAATTTATGTTTATTATTATAATGAGGCGCTCTTTAAAAAAGAGGGGCTTGTCCCGCCAAAGACTGCTTCCGAGTTTTTGAATATTTGCACAAAATTAACAAAACGGGACGAATCCGGCAAAGTCGTGCGTTACGGCTTTGGTTTTAGAGCCAATATTGATATTTTTGCTATTTTTTTATACATGAATAAGGGAAGATTTTTTAACGAAGAGGAGACAAAATCAACTTTCAATAATGCTGTCGGAAGAGAGACGCTTCAGTTTATTTCCGATTTGTATAATAAATATAAAGTGGCTGAATACTCAAAAGATTATCTTGATAACGATTTTGCGTCGGGGCGTTTGGCCGCCTTCTTTGCCACGAGTCCGCACCGGAGCTATCTTGAGCCGCTCGTTGCCTTTCCTCTCGGAGTTGCTCCTTTACCTGCCGGGAAAGTAAAAGCTGTCCCTATAGCAGGCACCAATCTTGCAATTTTTGAGAAAAAAAAGAAAACAGCGGGGAGGGAAGAAGCCTGTTTTCGTTTTATTAAGTGGCTCTCCGGTTCTGAAAATAATGTAAAATGGGCGATTGGCACTTCATATTTACCTATTAGAAAATCGGCTGCCGAAAATCCGGCAATGCTTGCGCATCTTAAGAAAAAGCCCTTTGATGCTGTCGGTATTCACGAGATAGAAAATGCTGTGCCTGATCCCAGATTGAAATGCTGGCAGGAGGTCAGGATCTATATAGGCGAAGCTTTGGAAAAAGTGCTTCTACAAAGAGAATCTCCCGGGGTAGCTTTGGATGAAGCGGCAAAAAAAGTTGACGCGCTTTTAGCCAGATGAACCAAAAAGTACTTGACATATAAAATACTTATTGCTAAAATATCTCAACATCCGAAAAGGCACACTCGTTGAAAGGCGGGGTCGCAAAGCCATGAGTCCGGCTGAAAGAGGCGGGATCGTCAGGCGAACCGATAACTTAGTGATTTGTACTGCGAACAAGTAAAATGCATTGCTTAATGTAATTTATTTTTATTTTGTGAATTAAAGCATTTATTTTATGTTATAGGGTCGGTCGATATGCATAAGTATAAGCTAGGCGAGATGCTTTTACAGGAGAATCTGATAACTCCGGTACAACTCGAAAAAGCTATCGCTGAACAAAAAACGGCCAACAAACGACTTGGTCATGTCTTAATCGATTTAGGTTATATTTCTGAAGACAATCTGCTAAAAACACTCGGCAAGCAATTAGACACTCCTTATGTTAATCTCAATGATGTGGTGGTAGAGTCTGAAGTTATTAATTTGATTTCTGAAGACATCTGCAGACGTTATAAAGTGGTACCCTATTTAGTCGAGGGCAATACTGTTTTTATTGCAATGATAGATCCGTTGGATTTCAGGGTTATAAACGACATTAAATTTTTAATACATAAAGAAATTAAGCCGATGCTTGCAAGTGAAAAAGCTTTAACAAAAGCCATTTCCAAATACTATGGTTTGACTGACGAAATGCGGGATATGGTGAAAGAGCTTGACAGCGATCTGCTGGACAAGGCTCCGGTTGAAGAGACGGAGAATGAAGGCCGTAGAGATGAAGAAGCCCCTATTATTAAAATAGTGGATTTATTGATTATTAATGCGGTCAAAGAAAAGTCTACAGATATTCATATAGAACCTTTCGAAAAGAATATGCGGGTCAGATATAGAAAGGACGGTATTCTTCACGAAGTTCCGGCGCCTCCCTTTGCTTTGTATTCTGCTATGATTTCTCGTGTTAAGATTATGGCGTTGCTTGATATTGCCGAGACAAGGCTTCCACAGGACGGGCGTATTTCCAAAAAAATACTCGGGAGAGATGTTGACTTCCGTGTTTCTATTGTTCCCAACCAGTTTGGCGAACGTATTGTGCTCAGAGTTCTTGATAGAGGCACTACTGTTCTTGATTTGGAAAAACTGGGTATGCAGGGTGAAGACTTGACCAAGTTCCTCGATGCCATTAATAAACCCTACGGCATGATTCTTATTTCCGGTCCTACCGGTTCCGGCAAGACCACCACACTCTACGCTGCTCTAACCAAGATATATAGTACGGAATACAACATCATGACTATTGAAGATCCTATTGAATACTCTTTCTTTGGAATAGGGCAGGTTGAAGTTAAAGAAGAAATAGGTCTTAATTTTGCTAAAGTTCTTAGAAGCTTTCTTAGACACGACCCTGATATTATTCTCCTTGGAGAAATGCGTGATTTTGAAACTGCGGATATTGCCGTTAGAGCGGCGCTTACAGGGCATCTTGTGTTTTCAACCATTCACACTAACGATGCTCCGAGTTCAGTTACAAGATTGATTGATATGGGCATTGAACCGTTCCTTATTAACTCCTGTATAGTGATGGTTATGTCCCAGCGTCTTGTAAGAAAATCCTGCGAACATTGCAGAGAACAATATATAATGAAAGCGGATCAACAGTTAAGTGCGCTCGGTGTTGTTGTTAATAAGGCCGGCGCGAAGTTTTATAAAAACTCCGGTTGCGAAATTTGTGGAGGGTCGGGCTATAAAGGTAGAATAGCAATTTTTGAAATAATGGTTATGGACCCGGAGCTTAAGACCTTAATTGCAAAGCGGGCAGAGCCCTATGAATTGAAAGATGCCGCCATGAAAAACGGCATGCGCACCCTCTTTCAGGCCGGACTGGATCAGGCTTTAAAAGGAATGACGACAGTTGATGAACTAATAAAAGTTGCAGGTACTGCTGATTAAGAATATTTAAATATACATCAGACCCCTGTTGGGGTCAAGGCGGAGGCGATAAAATGCCGATATTTACTTATAGCGCTGTCGATTCAGATGGAAAAGATTACAAAGGCGATATTGAAGCAGAGAGTAAGGCTGTAGCTATAACAAAACTTCAGCGCCAACGGTTGATGATTGTAAGTATAAAGAGAAAATGGGCGCTAACCAAGCTTCTCAGCATGGATATATCCGGCGGGAAAATTTCCCAGGATGATATCCTGCTTTTTTCCAGACAGCTTGCAGCCCTGGTCAAAGCAAGAATTCCTATCGAACAGTGCCTTGATGTTTTAATTAATCAAATTGGCAATCCGGCGCTTAAGAAAATAATTAAGAATGTAAGAAATGATGTTATCTCCGGCATGCCGCTTTCTGTCGCTATGGCGAAGTATCCCAAATGCTTCGACAATCTTTATGTGGGTATGTTAAAAGCGGGGGAAGTCTCGGGAAAGCTCCCCGAAATTCTTGTACGTACCGCAAAATATATGGACAGGACTTCACGTCTGCGAAACAAAGTAAAATCGGCTATGATTTACCCTACCCTTGTTATTTGTGTGGGTATTATGGCTGTAATTTTTATTCTAACCGTTGTTATTCCTCAGTTTGAAAAAATGTATTCAACTATGGGCGGGGACTTGCCTTTGCTTACAAAAGTAATGATATACATAAGCAGAGATATTCTCCAGAAATACCTTGTGACTTTTCCTTATAATCTTTTCTCCATATTGATTATTTCTACAGGAATCTACCTTCTGCTTAAGGTTGTAAGATCGGAAAAAGGCAGATTTAGAGTTGATGAAACCTTACTTAAAGTGCCTGTCCTCGGGGCCTATCTCTCGAAGGTCATCTTTGCAAAGTTCTCTCAGACTCTCGGTATTCTTGTCAGTAACGGCGTTCCTATTCTTGAATCTATGGATTTGGTTTCGAAAACAGTCGGCAGTAAACCTGTTGAGAAAGCTATTCTGGCGGCCAAGGAAAAAATTAAAGAAGGCGAAAAAATCGCTGATACTCTAAAAAAAAGTGCTTATTTTCCTGCACTTGTTATTTCAATGGTCAATGTCGGAGAGCAGACAGGTAAACTCGGTGAAGTTTTGGAACAATTGGCGGAGTTTTATGATGAAGAAGTTGAAATTTCCACCGCCGCTATTACGGCTCTTATTGAACCACTGCTTATCATAGCTCTTGCGGGTATTGTGGCTCTTATTGTTATGGCTTTGTATCTCCCTGTGTTTAAAATGACCGGGGGTATGGGCAAAATGCAAGGAAACATTCGCTGATAATATATTTTAAAGGAGGATTTTATAATGAGAAGAAAGAAAGGTTTCACGCTGTTGGAGTTGATGATAGTAATCGCAATAATAGGTTTGCTCATTGCAATTGTCATTCCGGATTTGCTTAAGACCCGGGAATCGGCGGAGATAGAATCCTGCAAAGCGTCTCTCCGT
>JAPLKO010000036.1 GCA_026388015.1 Candidatus Firestoneibacteriota bacterium
GGAAAAACGACATCCGTTGCCTTTTGCCGCCACATAATAGCGTATTTTGCAGCACACTTTTCAATAATAACATCGAGATTTGTCCAGGCGCTGCAGGTTACGAGGCGTAAATTTGGGATAGAAAGAACACCGTCTATTTTATGCGTAAGATTTTCGCAGCAGCCGTAATTTACATAGCCATACTTCTCCATAACAGACATCTGATATTTCAAATCAAACTCTTTCCACCCTTCCGGTGAGACCTGATCAAAAGCCTGACTGTTAGCATGAAACCAAAGGTTCTTATAAGTTATCTTGCCGTTAACCGGTTCCGGACCGACAGGATCGCTTATAAACGTTGGTTTTGTATCAAAACGAGTTAACAAATCTGCATCTTCAACCTGCTTCATTGCTGAAAGCATCCAGTCTCGCAGAAATGCCATTAATCTGTGCAACAACTCCGGCTCGGCGACAGTATCAAGAAGCAGCTCCGTAGTACCCCTGAGAGCCGTTGCGATATCACTCATTTGTGTTGCACCCGGCGGCACGCAAATTCTTTTTACAGGTAAAATATCACCGAGTATCTCATGAGCACGGGACATTTCATCTTCTGTCTTTGTTTTATTATATGTGAAAACAGGTAACTTTAGTTTATCAAAATCTTCAGGAGTCTTTAACGGTGGTTCGTAAGACCAGGCCCCGCCCTTCTCGCCGGAATGATGTTTCGCTATTTCAACTCCGTACAGATTCTTTGGCTCAATATTAAAATAAGTCTCTACAAAAAACGTACTATCAACAGGTTCATCATCATTTATCTCTCTTTTAAAAAGCACCTTTCTTAGACGTGCCTCTATGGAATGCAAATACGGATCCTTACAAACATATTTACTTGCAGGGATTAATTCACCCCAACAGCTCATAGGACGGCACCAGACAGGAGCACGATCCGGTTTTCTTAAAGCATTTACGTCTTTCCAGCGCTGAATGTTTAGTTTATTTTCTTTACATGCGGCGAACTCCGCAACTCTCCTTGCCAGTTCACGAATCGTATCTATTTCTTTCTGATTGTACGGCATAAGACTCCTTTTAAATAGCCTTTATTTTATAAATGTTATCCTGAGCACTGAATAAACTCTCGGGGTCTGCACGTTAAAGACCGCTTCACTACCGGCAGTCACGGAACTTATTGCTTTTTTAGGAGAGCCCTCTTCATCGACCGATATCAGCTCGCCTTTAGCCGCTTTGCTTCCTTCCGGCAGGGCAACTTTAACGGTAAGAACAGGCGCTGTGTTTACAGGATTATAATTTATAAAATGCAGATCCAGGTCATAGCCGCTGTTTTTTTCAGGAATAATAGCTTCAAGAAGTACAGCATCATCTCCTTCTGCTCTGTGTGTAAGCGGCAGCCCGTTACTCGCATCATCTATAGCGCGGAGGAATTCAGACCTGTTCTTTACCGGAGACACTTTCGGCCAGATAGAGCACCAATCTTTGAAACGCATGACCGAGCCAGCGCTCCATGGCATGCGCCGGTTTTCTCGAACGCATCCACTCATTAAAACCTGCGGCTTCGCCGGAAGCAATGACGCTCCCGCCGTTTCTCATAAAAGTATCAAGAGAATCCAACCATTTATCAGAAAGCGCCTGTATCTCAGGAAGAGCTATTATCCTGTATTTAGATATGCTTTCTCTTTGTTTATCGTAAATTATACCCCAGGGGAGCTTTTCCGCAAAAAGGGTTTGCTCGAACGCCATAATCTGTTCGTGAGTTTTGGCATTATTATAATTCATAGCCGGTTCATAACGCAAAACGGCGATATCCGCAACATGCGGGCGTTCATGATAGAGTTTTAGATTACTTCTAATAAACTGCGTCGTAGGATTTAGCACAGTATTATTACCCATATCTCCCAGCCATCCGTGTCCTTCTATTTTTTTCTTATAACCCAGCACCTGGCCTTCTGCTGCCTGCACTTCGGTATCATTTTCGTCAACCACGCTAATATGGGTACTGTGTGAAGATTTATAAAACCGGTACTCTGAAGATATAGAGCCGTCAAAGTAACCGGGTTTATACCCGTCAATGCAGCTAAAATCCAGAATGTCGGCAAAATCACCGTGACTTACCCCGTGATCAAAAGCCCGGTTATGCCCGTGGACGCCTTTAATGTTCATACCGACAGCAGTTGCAGGTTTTTTACTTTTTACGTATTCTGCCATATCTTTATAAAACTCTATTACCGTAGAGACCCTGTGATCTATCCAGTCTTGAATATTTGGAGAGCTGACACGGTCCAATCTCCAGGGAGCATTCGCCTGGCTGAACACCGGAGGAACGCTGTCCGGATACTCGGCAACACCGTAGCGCTCTTCACACTGTTCGAGCGTGTATTTCTTTTTTATCATATCTCTCAGATGCTTAACACAATGTTCGCAGCGGCAGGAACGCGGTTCATACCGTAGTATTTGGTTGTCAAAAAATATTTCATCGGCTTCAACTTCAAGAACGGCAACATCCAGAACTTTTTTGGTGTATGCTCTGTAACCCGGATTATTAAGGCAGGGGAACCAGCGGCTTAGCTGATAGCCACCGTAGGTGACAGGTTGACCGTTCATATCTTTTCTTGCCCAGTTTACGGCTTCAGGTACTTCTTTAAAGAAATAATCTGTAAACATAGTACCGCCGACATACACTGACATAAGCATCCCATTTTTGTGCACCTCTTTTGAATAAGCTATCACCCTGTCAATATGAGACCGCTCTCTTATGAGACCGAGTCCTTTGAAGAATTCGGAACGATCCGGCATATGAATACCAAGCTCCGCCATGAGCCGTACATTTTCAGGGGATTTATAACCAATGGATATTGCTTTTTCAGCGGGTGTGCAGGTACCTCTGTTACGGTAAAACCAAAGCGGCTCGTGGGTGGGAAACACTATTTTCTTTCGAATACTCTCATGCTTTGCTTTATCCGTTAGAAAAGGTCTATCAGGATCACCTCTTAAATATTTTAGGAAATCACTCATTTTGACTCTCCTTGTTCTATTATTATACTATTTTGGCTATTAATAAATAATTTAATTTCAAATTATTATATATCAATGGAAGCCGCAATATTAATATTTTTGCGAACGCGCGGACTGTTGCAGGTGCAAATATAAAATCAGCACAAAGTTTACGGTGCTTAAATTTATCTCACAGCCGGTGTGGTATTACCGGCAGGGATAGGCGCCAATTCCGGAGTAACATCAGATCTGATAGTAATACGCGTGACGGAACCGTCCGCATTTGTTATTTTTTTGACCAACAGCCTTTTCTTTTTCACCGGCACCGTCTTTGCTAATACATTTTTAGTGCGCTCACTAATTTCGTCAAGAGAGCTCTTCGGCTCTTCTATTTTCTGTTTTGCAATCTCAGATACTTCAGCAGTCTTTACAGGTACTGCTGTAACAAAACTACCTTCGCTTGTTACATTTTTCTTTTCTAACGTCGTTTGAGCGATGCCCTTTGGTGTTTCTTTTACGGACTCTTCTTTAGGTTCTACTTTTATTGGCGCAGCAGCTTCTGCTTCTTTTGCAGGTTTAATTACAGCTTTTGGTTCAGATATAGAATTTTCGGATTCCATGTTATACTTTTTTTCTGTACTGAACTTTCTTTTCTCTATTACAGCTGTTTCTTTCTCACCGAACTCTAGAGAAAGAGATATTTTATGAGTATATCCTAGATCTTCTCCGTAATTACCAAAGGCATAATCAAGAGAATAAGAATCAAACTTTATCCCGGCTCCGGCTGTCAGGCCGTTTAAAAATGACAACTGCGCCATTCTAGTGTTATAACCTCCTCTAACCGCTATATTAATATTAGCGGCCAGCTTTACGGGATACTCCACTCCTAAGGCAAAATATACAGCGCCATCGGAGGGAAGTACTATATCTAACGCTCCCAGCAGCTGCTTATCCGGGCTAAACGCCACGCCGGCCTTAAGACAGACGGGCAGAGGAAACTCGTCACTTACAAACTTTATTCCAGAACCAATATTTGAAGCGGACACGGCCGCTCTCAGAAAACCTTTCTCCGTTTCAAATTGTTTCATTGCTCCTATATCCAGCGCAAACGCTGTTGCGCTTTGTTTTATCTGAAGCATTATATACTTTACCGAAAATCCTATCTTTATACCGTCCGCATCTAAGCCATAAGCTGCCGTAACGGCAAGGTCCGAGGGAGAAAAATCTCCGTTTGATAAACCGGTATCATCCATTCCAATCAAATTGCCGTATGTAAATAACTGCGCGCCCAAACCTATCTTGCCGGCGTCTTTAAGGTCCAACGCTACGCCCACCCAATCATAAGACATCCCTTCAAACCATAACCCGTGCATTAAAGATACACTGCCCGTTTTTACATAGTTAAGACCTGCCGGGTTCCAGTAAACAGCCGTCGCATCTTCTACGGCCGCTACGCCGGCTTCACCCATTCCGCTGATCCGCGCTCCGGCTCCGAGTCTTAGAAAAACTCCGGAGGCCGTCCCGGCGGCTGTTAAATACTCGCCTGCAAAGCATACCAACAAAGTTATTATTACCAGCG
>JAPLKO010000013.1 GCA_026388015.1 Candidatus Firestoneibacteriota bacterium
TTGCTTTAGAGATTTTATTACGCCGGTAGCATCAACATGCCCCATTACGATATGTCCGTCAAATCTGCCGTCAGCCTTTAACGCTCTTTCTAAGTTTACCCGAGACCCGGATACAAGCTTTTTTAAACTGCTTCTTTCCAAGGTTTCCCGTGTAGCTTCCGCTTGAAAATCAGAATCATTCAGCTCCACAACCGTAAGACATACCCCGTTCACCGCAATGCTTGCGCCCAGCTTTGTACCTTCCAGCACCTTTTTAGCCGCTATCTTAAGAAAAGAGTTACCGCCTTTAGACGTAACACTTTTTATATTTCCAACCTCTTCAATTATTCCGGTGAACATCAGTTTAGCCGTCCTTCTATAAGAATATCTCCGTCCAGCCCGCAAAAAGTAGGTTCTTTTATCTTAATCGCATTTTTTATGCTGTTAAAACCCATAGTCCCTACCACACTCTTTCCGTCACCACCAAGTATCTTTGGCGAGATAAACCACATAATCCTATCTACAACTTTTTCTTTCAAAGCCGCCGTCAGCAAGGTAGGCCCGCCTTCGAGCATTACCGAAGAGATTCCGAACACCGGAAGTAGAGATAGCGTGCTCTTTAAATTTACAGTTCCTTCTTTGCCGGCAACGGAAATAACCCTGATATTTCTTTTTAGTAACTTATTAACTCTTTGTTTGTTCGCCCCGGTATTAACAATAAGCAGAAGATTTTTACCATCCTTCAACACTTTCGCTTTTAAAGGTATCTCGCAATTCGGATCAATTATAACTTTCAGGGGATTTCTCCCTTTAACCATCCGAACATTCAGTTCAGGGTTATCTTGCTTAACAGTCCCGACACCCACCATAATTGCATCAAGTTTTGATCTTTTATAATGGACAACTGTCCGGCTCTGCTCATTTGAAATCCATTTAGAATCCCCGGTATAGGCCGCAGCCTTGCCGTCAAGAGTTATTGCCATTTTTGAAATAACCAGAGGAAGCCCGGTTCTTATTAGTTTAATAAACGGTTCATTAATACACTCTGCAGCTTGTTTCATTAAACCAAGCTGTACTTTAATACCGTTTTTCTTTAGTAGTGCAATTGAACGTCCTGCAACTTTAGGATTCGGATCTTGCATTGCAATAACACATCTTTTCACTCCCGCATTAATGACTTTTTCTACACAAGGCGGGGTCTTTTTTCCGGAGTAAGGGAAGCAAGGTTCCAGCGTGACATATATAGTAGCTCCTTTTGCCGAACTCCCTGCCTTGTCAAGCGCCATAACTTCTGCGTGAGCTCCGCCGAAGATTTTATGATACCCTTCTCCGACTATTCTGTTATTTTTAACAACAACACACCCGACAATAGGATTAGTTTTCGTTAACCCCTCAGCTTTAAGGGCAAGGGTTATGGCGCGTTGCATATACAGCATGTCCAATTTGTCAGTTTTCATTATGTTCTCCGGCTTAAAATAAAAAAGCCTTGCCATCAGGGCAAGGCTTTAAAATAATGCCTAAAAGTAATCTTCTTCCATCCAGACTCATCTATGATCCGTGTGTTGCAGTGGTTCAAAGATTTACTGTCGGCCCCGGAATCTCACCGTATCAGCCCTATACCGTCTGGTGCAGGGGTCGCGGGCTTGTCAGATTTTCTCTGGCTTACCGCCGGTCGGGAATCACACCCAGCCCTGAAGCTGATTAATTATAACAGAAGAATAGTAAGCAGTCAATAACGTTTACCGGAATTAATGCAATTTCCCGGTTAAATCTGTCAGATTTTCGGCATTATACGAGCTTCTTACGAAAGTACCGGAGGCAACTCCTGAAAAGCCCATTGATTCGGCTGTTTTTTTATAATCTTCAAACTCTTCGGATGCAAGATGCCTGACAACCGGAACACAAGCACGGTCAGGAGAAAGATACTGCCCTATTGTTACAATATCCACCCCTGCTTTTCTCAGGTCTTTTAAAACCTCAACTACTTCTTCTTTCTTTTCTCCCAGCCCGAGCATCAGTCCGGATTTTGTTTTAATGCTTCCGTCCATTGCTTTTGCTTTTTTAAGCAGCTTTAATGATCTTGCATAAACCGCTTCAGGTCTTATTTTCGAGTACAAAGAAGGGACTATCTCGACGTTATGAGCCAGTACTTCAGGTTTTGACTCCACTATAATCTTAAGCGCCTTTTCATCCCCTTTAAGATCGGAAATCAAAACCTCTACTTTCACCCCGGGATTATTTTTCTTTATTTTGATAACGGTCCTCGCAAATATACCTGCACCGCCGTCTTCCAGATCGTCTCTGGTCACGGAAGTTAAAACCACATATCTAAGACCGAGCTCACTCACGGCTTCGGCAATTTTCTTTGGTTCTAAAACGTCCGGTTTAAGTATCTCCCCTTTTTTCACGCCGCAAAATCTGCAGTTACGGGTACACACATCCCCGAGCAGCATAAAGGTGACCGCCTTACTCTTAAAACATTCGTTAATATTCGGACAGACGGCAGAAACACAAACCGTGTTCAGTTTTTTTTCTTTTATTATCCGTCTTATAGTATCTTCGTCTTTGCTTTCAAGAAGCGATACTTTCTTTTTTAAGGGAGTCCCGAGACTTTTCACGGCGGGAAGCGCAAATACTTTATTAAAAGAGAGAATAATATTATCCAAAACATCGTTTTTGTTCAGTTTTTTATTAAGTTGTTTTTCGAGAGAAGTAACTTTCATTTGCGGTATACCGCACGGAACAACACCGTCAAAGCAGGAGGTATTTGATTCTATATTTACCGCAAAACCATGATACGAGATCCAGCTTTTAACTCCGACGCCTATCGAGCAGATCTTTTCATTTTTGACATAGACGCCCGTAAAACCTTTTTTCCGCTCACCGTTTACTTTGTATAGCTTAAGGAACTCGATTATTACTTCTTCCAGGTCTTTCAGGTAGGCGTGTACATCCTTTCCGCGGTTTTTCAGGTCCATTATAGGGTACCCGACAATCTGCCCCGGAAAATGACACGTGACATCCCCTCCCCGGTCTATCTCGAGCACTTCCATATTCCCGGGATTAATAATATTTTTTTTATCTCCGGACCTGCCGAGTGTAATTATGGGCGGGTGTTCAAGTAAAAGGAGCGTATCAGGAATATCTCCGGTTTTTCTTTTTGCCAGGAGTTCAAGCTGAAGGGTGTAAGCTTCTTTATAACCGATTAATCCGAGTTTTTTTACTTCCACTTATTATATTTTCCTCGGAAGATCTACCGCTTTTTTATGAGCGTCATGCACGGCTTCAAGCAGCGCTTCGCTCAGGGTCGGATGATTAAACAGCATTCTTTGGAACTCTTCCGTAGTTGACTCCATTTTAATAGCCATAGAAGCAGTCTGAACAAGCTACGTTGCCTCCGGCCCGACAATATGTACTCCGAGCAAGGCATCAGTTCTTTCATCCACCACGACTTTGACCATTCCTTCTACTTCATCCAGTATCATAGCCCTGCCGCTTGCCATAAAAGGGAATTTCCCGATTTTCACCGCCACACCTTTTTCCTTAGCTTCCTCTTCGGTAACTCCGACACTTCCTACCTCAGGTGAGGTAAAAATACAGCTTGGAATAATTCTATAATCAATCTCCGTCCCGGTTCCCGTTGCATTCTCTGCCGCTACAATTCCCTCGGCAGAGGCGACGTAAGCCAGCAGGTATTTGTCCGCGGCATCACCGACTGCGTAAATACCGGGAGTGCTTGTTTCCATATTTGCTTTTACTTTAATTCTGTTATTTTCAAGAGTAACACCGGCATTACTCAGAGCCAGTTTTTCGTAATTAGGCTTTCTACCGACGCAAATAAGAATCTTATCGGCAGCTATACTGATTTTCCCTTCGGGTTTTTCCACTTCGGCAACATTACCGTTGATGTTTAAAAGTTTTGCGCCGGTGAATATTTCAACACCTTTTGCTTTTAATATTTTACTCATCACTCCCGCAATCTCTTCATCTTCATTTACCAGTATACGCGGAAGCATCTCAACGACGGTAACCTTGGTCCCGAGCCGGTTAAAAAGAGAGGCAAACTCCATACCGATTACTCCGCCGCCGATAATCAGTAAAGAGGAAGGTATCTGAGAAAGGTTCAAAAGCTCTTTGCTGGTTATGACTGTATTTCCGTCGATTTTAATATTAGGAAGAAGCACTGTTTCCGAGCCGGTTGCAATGATGCATTTTTTGAATTGAACGGACTGTACTGAAGGATTACCGGTTATGGTTAACTCATTCTTTCCCGCAAAAGCTGCCTCGCCTTTAATTATTTCTATCTTATGGCTTTTGAGTAACCCTGTAACCCCTGCCTGAAGTTTTTTTACTATTTTTTCTTTTCTTGCAACGACAACAGGATACTCTATAGCTGCTTCTTTTATGTTTATGCCGAACTCTTTAGCTTTTCCGAGGCGGCTAAAAAACTCCGCGCTGGCTATGAGTGTTTTAGTCGGGATGCACCCTTCATTTAAACACACCCCGCCGATGTTACCTTTTTCGATTACAGCAACTTTAGCGCCGAGCTGCGCAGCTCTGATAGCGGCAACGTATCCGCCGGGACCGGAACCAATAACGACGACATCAAACTCCATTTATGCCCTCCGGCGCTTGCAGTATCTCTTTAACTTTATTCATAAACCCCGCGGCGTAAGCTCCGTCTACGGCTCTGTGATCGGCAGAGATTGTCATCTTCATCATAGATCTTACAACTATCTTATCGTCAACAACGACCGGAGCCGGCTTAACCGCGCCGACTGCAACGATAGCAACCTGAGGCGGATTGATAATGGCAGAGAACTCCTCAACTTTCAGCATCCCCATATTTGATATTGTAAACGTACCGCCCGCCATATCCTCCGGAGACAGTTTATTCTCCT
>JAPLKO010000017.1 GCA_026388015.1 Candidatus Firestoneibacteriota bacterium
GTGGCGTGGCCGGCAGTTATAACCGGAAATTATAACGGGACAGCGCAAACGACAGAAGCTGTTTTAAATGATAAGAATGTGGAAATAGTAACGCTGTTGGCAAGAGGAATCGTGACGCCGCATCAGTTGGACGGAGGGCAGTCCTCCCAGGCGGTTACCTATAGAGTTACAAATGCCGGCGCGGATAAATTAAAAAGTGTGCGGCTGACAATTCCTGCCGGTTTTACCTATGTTTCTTCAGGAACGGTTACGGTCACCGGCGGAAAAACCTGGACGGCAGCTTACGCCGGAGGCGTTGTAACTTTAACGCCGGCGGGAGCAGGAGATTATTTGATCAGCGCGGAGTATGTCCAAGCTGTAATAAATGTTGCAACTCAGACCGCCTACCAAGCGCCGACCGTTTGGCCGGCAGTTGCAACCGGCGAAAACAACGGAACAGTTTCTGTGACTGTAATAACTGCCGGCGATATGAGCGTTGAAATCATTCCCTTAAGCGCGACTGCTGTTGCAACCCCGCATATTGTGCCGGGAGGGCGGGCAAGTGTTGCCGTTACCTATAGAGTAACCAATTCAAACACCGACGCTTTAAAACTCGTACAGATTACAATTCCGGCAGGCTTTACCTACGCTTCGCTTGGCGCCGTGAGCGCTTCACTGTCAAAGAGCTGGACAGCTTCACGTTCAGGCGCAGTTATAACTCTTACGCCGACCGCCGCGGGGGATTATATAGCAAACACCCAATATGTTCAAGTCGTAATAAATGTAGCAACGCAGGCTTCCGCTATGGCTCCTGCGACCTGGCCTGCTGTAGTTACCGGAAGTTATAATGGAACCGCTGCGGCTTCTGAGGTTACAGCCGGAGATAGGCAGGTGGAAATACAAATCCTTTTTGCAAACGGTCTGCTTACGCCGCACCAGGTGTATAACAGTTCTTCTGTCGCCCTGACTTGCAGAGTGACAAATGCGGGAACCGATGATATAAGACTTGCGAAAATTACAATTCCGACCGGCTTCACTTTTAATTCACTGGGGACGGTTTCAGCGTCTTTGAGTAAAAGCTGGACCTCCGGTATTGGCGGAACAGTTATTACCTTAACCCCGGCGGCAAGCGGTGACTATCTGAGCAGCGGACAGTATGTTCAGGTTATCATAAATGTTACCACCCAGGCCGCCGCGCAGGCCGCAGTAATCTGGCCCATAGGTGTTACCGGTAACCTGAGCGGCGCAGGCGCAGCGACTGAAGCTGTAACAAATGATATGAGGGTGCAGATAGTAACTCTAAATGCGAACGGGCTGGCAACCCCGCACGCCGTTAATACCAGTCAAAATACCGCCATAACGCACAGGACAACAAACACAGGCACTGACAGGCTTAAAAAAGTAGTAATCACCGTTCCGGCAGGGTTTAGCAGTATTACACCCGGCGTGCTTACGGCAACTGGCGGTAAAATCTGGACGGCTTCTGCGGGTGGGTCGCTTATAACTCTGAATGCGGCGACGGCGAATGATTATATAACAACCGCGCAGTACGTTGAAGTTGTCATCGGTGTCTTGACGCAAGCCACGGCTTTGTCTGCGGTCGCCTGGCCGGCTCTGGTCACGGGTGAAAATAATAATACTTTTTCCTCTACAGAAGCTGTTGCCGGTAATATGAAAGTTGCTATCGTAAATTTAGCGGCAAACGGTCTGGTAACTCCGCATGTGGTATATAACAGCCGGCCGTCTGTGGGCCTCACCTATAGAGTCACCGGCAGTCAAGCCGAAAAGATTAAAAGCGCGTCTCTTACAATCCCCGGCGGCTTTACTTATGTTTCACTGGGAACTCCGGCTGCATCGGGAGGAAAGAACTGGACAGCTTCATATGCAGGGGGAGTGGTAACGCTGAATGCTTCTTTGGCGGGTGATTATTTGGATAATACGGAATATGTTCAGGTACTAATAAATGTAGCAACGCAGGCAGGAACTTTAGCCGCCACCATCTGGCCGGGAAGGGTCACGGGGGCTTCTGATACGTTCAGGGATATTGTTGAGCCGGTAGCGGGCGCTATGCAGGTGGAAATAAAAACTTTAGCGGCTACTGCGGTTGTAACCCCGCATGTGGTTTCGTCCTCCCGGACGGGCGTTGCTCTTACATATATAATCACCGGCACCGGAACAGATAATATACAGCTGGCCTTAATTACAATACCGGCAGGATTTACCTATGAGTCTATTGTATCTGTTACCGCCTCAGGAATTAAAAGCTGGTCCGGAGTTTGCGCCGGCAGTGTTATTACTCTTCAGGCTAATTCCGCCGGGGATAATATTGCTACCGGTGAATATGTTCAGCTTATTGTTAACACAGCGACTCAAGGCGCAAATCAGGCGCCTGTAACCTGGCCCGTTGCTTTAACCGGAGCAGCAGGGGGAACTGTGCCTGGAACGGAAGCTGCCGCCGGCGATATGCAGATTCAAATAGCAACTTTGGCGGCAAACGGTTTGATAACGCCGCATCAGGTTTTAGGCAGTCTGGCAAGCGTTGCTATTACGTGCAGGGTTTCCAACATAAACACCTATAAAATAAAAGAAGCAAAAATTACTATTCCCGCCGGGTTTACTTACGTATCAAACGGGCTTGTTTCAGCTTCGGGAGCCAAGGTTTGGACCGGGAGTTATTCAGGCGGGGAGCTGACATTGAGCGCCGCTCTGCCTGTAAATTATCTGGACAATGCTGAATATATCGAAGTAATCATAAATGTAAGCACTCAGTCTGCTGATTTGGCGCCTGCCGAGTGGCCGGTTTTGGTAACGGGAGAAAGCAATAATACCGTCGCCGCAACCGAAGCGGCAGCCGGTAACATGAAAGTTGAAATATTTGCCATTTCTGCCGCCGGGCTAATTACGCCGCATTTGGTTGCCGGTCAGTCGCTGGTTCCGTTTACTTACCGGATTACAAATACAAGTCTTGGAATCGGGGTTATAAAGAGAATCCGGATAACAATTCCCTCTGGATTTACTTATGTTTCGACAGGCGCTATTACTGCGGGAGGCAAAAATTGGACTGCGGCGTATGCTTCAAATGTTATAACTTTAAATCCGCAGACAAGCGCGGACTATATAAATAAAACCGAATTTGTTCAGGTGGTTATCAGCGTCACTACTGCTTCTGCAGTGCAAGCGGCAACTGCCTGGCCGGTTTCTATAACAGGTTCCAATGATATCATCCTTGCTGCTGCTGAGGCTGCCGCCGGAGATATGCAGGTTGCCATAACAATGTTATCTGCCACAGGCGTAATAACTCCGCATGCTGTCTCCTCAGGTATGGCGAGTCAATTAATGAATTATGTTGTCACTAATACAAATGTCGGAAGTATTACCGGACTTAATATAATAATCCCTGCAGGATTTACTTATGTTAATCTCGGAATACTAACAATTACCGGAGGCAAGAGCTGGAGCGCCGCCTATTCTAACGGTGTGATTACATTAACCGCGCAAACCGGCAGTGACAGCCTAAATACGGGTGAAAATATATCTGTCCCCATAACTGTAGCAACGCAGGCCGCCGGATTGGCTTCTGTCATATGGCCGGTTATCATCACGGGTTTTGTTTCAGGAACGTTTTCTGCCTCTGAGGCCGTCAGCGGTGATATGAAAGTTAATATAGTGGCCTATACTTTGACCGTAGCATCAGACAGCGCGGTAATTTTACCTTCCAGCACCATTACCGTTCGGGGAACTTTACTTGATATAAACGCCGCGCCCAAGTCCGGTGCGGTAATTAATTTCTCGATTCTATCGGGAGACGCCGTCCTGACGGGTTCAACTGCTGCTACCACGGATATTAGCGGCAAAGCCTATGTAAGAGTGAGCTTTGGCGCCAGCGGAGGGAAGGTTACCGTAAGAGGCATGTATGGAGTTAATAATTCAACGGATGCGGTATTTGAAGTTTTGACGGCAGCGCCTTTGCTCTCGGCTAATAATTTGAATTTTGATAAGGCAAATATTACTTATGCAAAAGCGACAACCAAATTTAAATTGCAGGGTATAAGCGGGTTGACGCTGGAATATAAAATAGACGGAGGGAGCTGGCAGGTCTATGCCGGGGAGTTTAGTCTGACCTCTGTCGGAGCGCATACTGTTTATTACAGGTACAGCGACGCAAACGGCGTCAAGGGACCTTTTGGTTCTGCCGGTATTTATGTGACGCCGACGGATTCAAAATTTGTAAATTATCCGAACCCTTTTGCGGCCGGAAAAGATAGCACCGTCTTGGAGTACAATCTGCCGGAAGATGCGCAGGTTAAAGTAGAAATATTTAATCTGTTTGGAGAGCTGGTATGGTCAAAAGAGGCAAGTTCCGGACAGCCCGGAGGAAAAGCAGGCATCAATAATGCGTTTATCTGGGACGGAAAAAACAACATAGGAGAAGTTGTAGCCAACGGCGGCTACATCTGCAGAATAACAGCCGCAGGCGCAAGTTCCACTAATGTGCAGCGCCGGAAAATAGGTGTAATTAAGTAAAGGAAAGACAGGATGCGAAAATGAAAAGAAAGATCTTAAAGACAGCCCCATTAATATATATATTACTTTGTTTGGCAGCCGCCCCCTGTGTTTATGCGGCTTCCGGTGACGCCGGACAACCCGGGAGTTTCTTGAATTTTGGCGCAGGCGCAAGAGCGCTTGGTATGGGAAAAGCGTATGTGGGGCTGGCGGATGACGCTACAGCGGTTTACTGGAACCCCTCTTGTCTTTCGAAAATACACAGCAATGAACTTGTAATATTACATGCAATAATGTTCGAAGATACAACCTATGATTTTATCAGTTTTTCCTATCCGACATTAAATATCGGGACCTTTGGTCTGGGTGTAACTTATTTGCGGTCAACCGGGTTTGAAGGAAGAACCGGTAATAATGAAGCAATAGGAAGTTTTGATGAGACAAATCTTGCAGTCTTTTTTTCTTACGGTGTAAAACTGTTTAAAAATGCAGGTGCCGGTACCAGCATAAAAATAATCAATCAGGCTATAGGCGAGTTTAAAGGCTACGCCGTGGGAATAGATTTTGGCTTATGGTATGCGCCTTTTGATTTTCTTGGGCTTGGTTTAATGGTGGAAAATGTCCTTCAGCCGAGAATGAAGCTAAAAGATGAAGAAGAAGTATACCCTGTAGGTCTTAAACTGGGAACAAATATTAAATTAGCGGATAATAAAGTTAACATTAATATTGATGCTGGAAAGATTGGCGCAAGCGGAATAAAACTCAAGGGCGGAGCAGAGTATAGGCCTTATGAGTACTTTGCCGTAAGGGCAGGACTTGATGAAACCGAAATAACCGGAGGTCTGGGAGTGTATTACAAGGAATACGGATTGGAATATGCTCTCGGTTCGCAAAGCCTGGGATTTTCACACAGGGTCTCTTTTTCCTGGACATTCGGAACATTTGATATAAAAGTAGAGGCGGAGCCGAAAATATTTTCTCCGTTTGGAACCAAAAAAGAAGTTGAAATAAGACTTCTGGGCAGCGGCAGATTCGGTTTGAAGAACTGGGACGTTGTAATAAAAAATAAGAAAGGCGTTATTGTGAGAAAATTCAGCGGCGAAGGACAGCCTGCTGACGGTCTTAAATGGGATGGAAAAAATGAAAATGGAAATTATGTCGCCGATGGTAAATACGATATTGAGCTTAAACTTTTTGATAAAGTCGGAGAAATAAGAACTGCGTTTGATACGGTCAATATGGAAACCTCTGTACCGGAAACGAATATACAAATGGAAATAAGGTAGATCACCGCGGTTTTAAAAAAGCAGCTTTCAAGGAAGGAAAGGACAAATGGCAATAAAAAAGAGTTACGAAGAAACGCCTCCTATAGCCGATATCAATATTACACCGCTGGTGGATGTGTGTCTGGTGCTGGTAATAATCTTTATGGTTACAGCCAATTTTACCATGCAGGGCGGTATTAATTTGACCCAGTCCGCGCTCGGCGCGGCATCCGGAAAACAGTCAACGGAAGAAAATGTAAAAATTATTCTGACAAAAGATGATAAAATATTGCTAAACGGACGCCTGATTTCAAAGGATAACCTAGAGTCTGAACTACGCGCCGGTATCGCAAAAAGCAGAGATAAACTTGTGACTATTGTGGCGGATAAAGCAAACAGGGTGGAAAGTGTCGTAGATGTTATGGACCTGGCAAAACAAGCCGGCGCGTTAAAACTTTCCGTTCTAAAAAAACTACAGGAGTAATTATATGGGTATGCAAACCGGCGGGGAAGAAGAAGAAGAAATATACGGCATTAATATTACACCGCTGGTGGATGTGTGTCTGGTGCTGGTAATAATATTTATGGTAACCGCGCCGATGATGGTGCATCCAAATATGGACCTGACCCTGCCAAAAGCTTCTACAAAAGAAGCAGAGGAAAAGGAGAATATTACAATCTCAATAGGCAGCAAAGGAGAATGGGCGATAAATCAGGATATAGTCGGAAAGCAGGGTGTTGCCGAACGGCTTCTTGTTATGTTGAAAAAAAGTAAAGATAAATATATCGTGATACGCGCGGATAAAGACGCTCCCTGGGGCGCCGCCGAAGAAGCTCTGTCTATGGCAAAAAAAGTCGGGGCCAAATACGCTTTAGCAACGGAGCAGAAAAAGTAAATGCTTTTAGAAAATAGAGTAAAATATTCTTTTTTAATAAGTCTGAGTATTCATATAATAGTAATATTTTTTTTCGGGTATATTTCCATAAAAGAGAAGCATGCCAGGAAACTCATCACAGATATTGATATTATTGAACCTTTTATTCCTTCGGTTGCGCCTGCTCTAAAAGAAGAAAAGCCGAAAAATATCTGGGAGTTTATGAAGATGGCCCTTCCCACCCTTAAAAAAGCCGATGTGCCGGTACAAAAAGAAGAAAAACCTTTGGATATTGTAAAAAAGGATATTGAAAAAGCTCTTGAAATGGAAAGAAAGCTTGTAGATAAAAACGCCCCGATTATTAAGCGTCCCGACAGTTTGTCGTTCAAAGAAATTCAGAAAGAAAAAGACCAGAAACTTGCGGATATTATGAAGACCATGGACAACAAAAAGTTGAAGGAGCTTATCGAGCAGGAAAGAATACTGACAGACCGGGAAGAACCGGCGGCCAGAAGAGCAGATCCTTTAAAATTTGATGAAGTCGGGCTCAAGCGCGCCGAAAATATTAAGGATATCCTTCCGACGGCTGATCGGGGAAAGAATAACAGCAATCAAAACATTAGAGATCTTACACCTGCTGACCTTTTGACGGACAGGAGACAACCTATAGAAAAAACTGTCAAAAACGAGGATTTGGGTATAAAACTAAAAACCAGGGTTAAAGACGACGGAAGAATTAAAGAGATAGTCGGTACGGCCGATGAAAGAAAAAAAGTGAGAGAGCTTTTGGCGATTACCGAGAAACTTGTCGAGAATAGCGTGAAGATCGCGCCCAAAGTCGGTGAAAAAAAACCCGTTATCGGTTACGGAGGCAACGGCGGTATCAATCTGAAAAATGAGGATCTAAAAAAGATTGAAACCAAAATAAATATAATGCCGATAAAGAAAACTGAAACCGCGACTGCTATCGAAAAAAACGGGGGGAGTAAACCCGCTATAGAGCTTGTGGGACCTCTGCAGGGGAGGGGTATTATTGCCTCCTATATGCCGAAGTACCCAGAATGGATGAAGGAAAAGGGTCTTGAAGCTGATGTGGCGGTCCGGTTTTTTGTAGCTCCAAACGGCGTGGTGAAAGAGGAAATGTCAATAGAGCGAACTTCCGGTTATTCGGAATTAGATAAAACGGTAATGGCGGTACTTAAGACCTGGCAGTTTGAAGAGCTTTTAAAATCCGTAAAACAGGATAGCCAGTGGGGTGTGGTAACTTTCAGATTTAGACTTAGAGGTTAAGGAGAAAACATGAAGATAATTTTGATTGTAATTGCGTTTACTGTTTTATTTTTTGCGCAACAAACTGCAAAAACCGAAGTAACGCCGGAAGCAAAAAAACAAGAAAGCGCCGGACCTGCAAAAAAAACTTCAGGGAGTCTTGATGATGTTACGGTTACCGGAGAGGACAAGCTTAAAGTAAAGAGCGAAAAGCCGCTTTTAGAAATTAAAATGAATCTTAATGAGGCGGTGCTGTCGACCCTGGACACGGAGAAAAAATTCCTTGAAAAAGCTCCCGAACTTTCCGTTTTGAGGGATGCTGTGCCGAAAATACTTGCAAGTCCGCAGGTCGCTTTTCCGTATCTTTCTGTTTTTGTAAAAGAACCGATAGCGAATTTTTCCCTGAAAGCTATGGCTTTTGATACCGCCACCTGGGAGCTCATTGTTACTGATTCCAAAGGCAAAACGTTCAAGAAATTTGAGGGAAAAGGAAAACCGCCGGAAGTTATAGAATGGAGCGGCAGAAACGCGGCTAATAAAATGATCAATGTGGGTAATCCGTATTCTTATCTTATTAATCTGTCGAATCAGGCGGGGAATCCGAGAACCATAATCGGGTCGCCTTTTGTAATTCACTATCTGGTGCATCAGGAGAATTATGGGTTATATGTATCCGTTACCCGCAATAAAATATTTGACGTTGAAAAAGAGAAAACAAAAATACTTGAAGACGGTATGCCTGTGCTTAATGAAATCTCCGATTATCTTAAAGATAATTTTACTCTTTCTTCAAGTATTGAGGTTTACGGCGAGGAGGCCGGGGTCGCAGGGGAACAAGCAAAGATCCTGGCGCAGTATTTCATGAACACTTTACTGCTGCCGGCGAAAAATATTAAATACAGCGGTTATGAAAGCTCTATAGAAAATCACCGGATAGACATTATTATTAAGAACAGATAAGTTCCGGTAAAAGTAAAGAAAGTCCGTGCCTTGTGCAGGCTCGCGTATTTTTATCAAAATGAATCCCTGCTTCTGTTTACATGCTTTACAACAAAAAAACTATATCTTTAAAAATGGTTATGCTATAATACGAAACACTGGAGAGTTGGCCGAGAGGCTGAAGGCAACCGCCTGCTAAGCGGTTGTACGGGAAACTGTACCCCGGGTTCGAATCCCGGACTCTCCGCCATAAAACTGGCCAAAAAGCATAAGGTTTGTAAATATAGGCAATATCCGGAAAAATATGCAAAAGCAAAATAAAATACTGGGGAAATCCTCGGTAATAAATACAATCAGAGATAAGCAAAAAAAGGCAGTTTTAGGCAAGAAGCGCGTAAATAGTCAAGTATTAGCCTTGAAAAAAGAACTTTCCTTGAAATACCGGAAAATAAAAGTCAGCCTGCAAAAACTCAATAAGTATCAGCTGGAAATGAAAAGAGAGTTGAAAAGTCTTGAGAAAAAAATTAATAATAAGTCAAGAGAGTTTACGAAGAGTATTTATGGTAAGAACCTGAAAATTGTAAATCTCGAAAAAGAAATAGCGGTCTTTCGTATTGAAAAACAAGCCCTTAGTAGTAGTGCCTCGCCTGTTGACACGCAAAATACCCCGGGTTACGTTAAAAGGCAAAATGAAGTGCGCCGGAAAGAAAAAGAGCTGCTGGAAAGATATTTAAAAACAGCAAAAGATGAGACTTTAAGATTAACAAAAGAAATGGCTGTAAAGAAGATGTTAGCTGACCTCTAGGGAAGGAAAATGCAGGAAATATTTGATGTTCTAATAATAGGCGCAGGACCAGCGGGACTTTCGGCCGCTATTTATTTGGCGCGCAGCTGCTTAAAAGTGGCAGTAGTTGAGAAAATAGCTCCCGGAGGTATGGCGTTAATAATAGACAACCTGGAAAACTATCCGGGTTTCCCTGACGGTATAGCAGGTTATGAGCTGGCTTCAAAAATGACTGCCCAGGCCAAGAAATTTGGAACAAATATGTTTTCAGATGAAATTCTGGAAATAGCCGGTACAAGCGGTGATTTTTCGGTCAGGGGTGTTGATAAGACTTACCGGGCAAAAGTTATTCTTCTTTCTACCGGTTCCAAATATGAAAAATTAAATATACTTAACGAGAAAGAATTAACCGGCAAAGGTGTATCTTATTGCGCTACTTGTGACGGTTCATTTTTTCGCAATCAAAAAGTTGCCGTTATCGGAGGCGGTAACTCAGCGCTGCAGGAAGCGTTATATCTTAGCCGTATAGCCTCTGAGGTGTATTTAATACATCGAAGAGCGGCCTATCGCGCGTCAAAACTCCTCCAGCAAAGAGTCGCCGGCAATTTAAAGGTTAAACCGGTGCTGGATTCGGTGGCGACGGAGATTATGGGAAAAGACAAAGTGGAAAACTTAATAATTAAAAATGTTAAGACCGGAGAAGAATCCATAATTAAACTGGAAGGTGTATTCGTAGCGGTAGGGCACTCTCCTAACACGGCGTTTTGCAAAAAGCTGTTGAAAATGGACGAGAAAGGCTATATATTAGTTGAACAATCACTGGAAACTTCAATAAAAGGTATATTTGCGGCAGGAGATTGCAGAGTAACAGAGCTTCGCCAGGTTGCAACAGCGGTGGGAGACGGGGCATTAGTCTCGGAAAGTATAGATAAATTTCTGCAAAACAGTTAAGCGAGAGGAGGAAGTGAAATGATAAAAGCAATAAACTTTTGGTCCTTTCCCGGAGGTCTCGACGGGAAGAAAGATGTAAAGCAAGCCATTAAGGAAGCTCGAATTCTAGGTTATGAAGGAATAGAACTCTCTTTCGGAGATTCCGGAACATTATCCCCGTCCACAACCGCTGGCGAAATGCGGGAAATTATAAAAACGGCTAAAGCAGAAAAAATAAAATTGAGTTCACTGTGCGCGGGGTTCTACTGGGCGTACAATTTTGCCTCTTCAAAACCCGAAGACAGAAAAAAAGCAATAGAGATGACTAAAAAGTATATAGACACCGCGGAAGCGCTTGGAGTTGAGAAAATACTTGTAATACCGGCAGCTGTTGATGTCTTTTTTAACCCTGCAGCCGAAGTGATATCTTATGAGGATGCGTACAGCCGTTCAGTTGCGGCCCTGGAGCAATTAGTACCCTATGCGGAGAAGAAAAAAGTAGTACTCGGTGTTGAAAATGTCTGGAACAGATTTCTTTCTATGAGCGTCCTTGAAATGAAAAACTTTGTAGATATTTTCAACAGTAAATACCTGGGCGTATATTTTGATGTAGGAAATGTTATACCTTTCGGCTACAGCGAGCAATGGATTAGAATACTCGGGAAAAGAATTATAGCTGTACATTTTAAAGATTTTAAAAGAGAAGCCGGTAACGGCGGAATGGTCGGTTTTGTGGATCTTCTTTCGGGGGATGTAAACTGGCCGGAGGTTATGAAAGCGCTGAAAGAAACAGGATATAACGGACCGCTGACAGCGGAAATGATTCCTTACTACAGATATCACCCGGAAGTAAGGTTAAAAGTAACGTCAATAGCTATGGATACTATAATGGGACGCAGATAGTTTTATTATATTGAACTTGTATTTTATTAAAAGGGGGCATTATGAGCAAAATTGGTATAGTGGGTTGCGGTTTTATCGGAGGGGTTCACTTTAGCGCCTATTGTAAGATTAAAGGAGCTCAACTTATTGCGGTTTGCGACCAGGATTTAACCCGGGCTAAAAATCTTTTGCAGGGAGCGTCTTCAGTGGGTAATATTTCTGTGGAATCGGTAAAACCGGTTTCTTTTAACACCTCTGAAGTAAAAATATATACTCGCTACGAGGAGATGCTAAAAGACCCTGAGATAGATATTATAGATGTATGTCTTCCTACGTATCTTCATAAAGAAGCCGTTGTAAAAGCAGCCAAAGCCGGCAAGCATATCCTTTGTGAAAAACCAATAGCGCTCAGCGTTAAGGAAGCCGATGAAATGATTAAAGCTGCCAAAAAAGCCAAAGTTAAATTCATGGTTGCGCATGTGATCAGATTTTGGCCCGAATATGCAGTACTTGCCGAGTTAATAAAGACAAAAGCTATGGGCAAACTTCTGGAAGCAAATTTCCAGAGACATTCTCCGACTCCCACCTGGAGCTGGAATAACTGGATTCTGGACGAGAAAAAAAGTATGTCTGCCGCGGGTGACCTGCATATTCATGATACAGACTATATACTTTATATATGCGGTACACCAAAATCGGTTTCTTCTCTGGGCGTAAAGGGGAGAGTCACAAAAAAAGGTGTAGACCACATAATGACACAATTTAACTATGGTAACGGACCGAAGGTTTACTCGGAAGGCGGCTGGGCGTACGGGGATAAATACCCTTTCAGAATGGCGTTTTGGGCGCTGTTTGAAAAAGGAGCCGTAGAATTTAACAGTATGAACTGTCAGCTAACGGTTTACGAGGACGGGAAAGAACCGGTAAAACCCATACCGCCTGCGGGTGACGGATATTTAAGGGAGATTCAGTATTTCCTTAATTGTATTGAAAACGGAAAAAACCCGTCTATTGTTACCCCGGATGATGCCAGAGAATCCTTAAGAATTACGCTGGCTGAAATAAATTCTGTGGAAAAAGCAAAGCCAATTGTGTTAAAATAACTGAAGTGGGTTGGAGTTAACGGCGCTTTCCTAAATGATAAGTGCCTTTTGTAGTTTAAGCAGGGTGTGCCGAGATAGCTCAGTTGGTAGAGCGCAGGACTGAAAATTCTGGCGTCGACAGTTCAAGTCTGTCTCTCGGCACCATAAATAATCCGCTTCCGTAGTTGCCGCTCCGTCGAAATGCCGGCCGCAAGAAAAAATAACCGCTTTTAAAAGAAAGTCAGGTCTGTTGTGTAATTGTTACAGCTGTAAGTTTCTTACGCAGAGTATGCCTTTAAACGGAAAGACGCTCTTTGCTGCGGATCTTTGTTTCAGATGTTTAGAATCTGAAACCTGCTCCCACCCCAAGGGTGTTTAAATTTACAATATATTTTTGAGTGCCAATTTTGACTTTACTGAGATTTTTTACGTCGGATGTACCTGCAGGGGTGGAAAGAATTCTCCAAAAGATTTCAGCATAAAACATATTTCCTACTTCAAAGCCAGCTTTTAAATCAAGACCGAAACCCAGTATAAAAACAGTATCCAGTATAACGCCGGATGTGTCAATTTTTGATCTGTAGTTATTTATATCCGGATCAAAAAATCCCAAAAACAAATTACCATTCAAGCCGAGGTACGGCTGAAAGTCACCTCTTTGCTGTGACGGTTTCTTGTATTGCGCAAAGGAGGGGTTTAACAAGCCTACAAACGGGTAAAATCTTAACATTAAACCGTCATTCATAAGAAACAAACTTCTGTTGTTATCTGCAGCTGCTGCCGTGTCAGTAAAACCCGGAATCATAAATTGTATTAAATTGCCGACATTAAGGAACTCGGATACGGAGGAACCAAAATCTATACTAAAATTAAAATGGCTGTTAAGCGTATCTATAGGGGTTTCGGCGCCGGTAATTGTTCCAAAGGTGTTATAACGCACATATGAAAGCACGCCGTTAAAACCCAGAGTGAATCCCATTCCAACCGGGAACTCCTCATCATTATTTATTGCTGCGACTTTTCTGGTTGTTGAATGAACAGAGCTTTCGCTTTCATAGGAAGGAGAAACGTAAGTATTGTACTCTGAAGAGGTTAGGATGGGGTCGAGAGACCTTAATTTTTCTATTTTTAGTTCAACCACATCACCGCTTTTAATATTTTCTGCGCCCTGGAGAATCTGTCCTTTTGAACCTGAGGTTGACGCATCCTTTACAGAGAGCGCGCCGATTTTAGTTTTTTCCTGAAAGATAAGTTTTCCGGCTTCATCCTTAATTGCTTCCCCGAAGCGCTCTACAATTAGAATATCTCCGTTTTTAATACCATCTTCCATGCCCAGGTTAATAATAGCGTCGTTACCCGTAACTTTAATAACTTTCCCTTTGACGGCAACTCCTTTGCTGAAATGTTCTGCGAGCTTTTTTGAGCCCGTATTTAAGAGTTCCACTGAGCCACATTCAACACTGTCCGTGAGACCGATTTTTCCTGCTTCGACATCAACAAGGCTAAGAGAAATTACAATTCTTGAACCCATCTGGGATACTCTGCCTGTGACAATATTATTAACATTCAGCATTTTTCCAATTTCTACGGCGCATTCGGTGGAAGTGCAGCCGGTTTTTTGAAACATTTGTTCTTTTAGCAGTTTTTGAACGTTCTTTCTCTCTACTACGGTAAAACGGCCGGTTTGCATTAAGCCGTCCTGGATGAAGTCCGCGACTGAGGCCGCAATAGCGGGAGTTACTCCGGAGGCATCAAAATCGTTTACGGCCATTGAAATTTTATCGCTTGCGTATGTTTGTGTGATCAAGAAAAGCAGCAAAAAGGTTTTTTTCATAAATACCCCCGTGAAACAAATATTTTATTCAGTATATTATTTTTTGGCTCAAAAAGCAATATAATTTATAGAAAAAATTGAAAATATTTGTTAGTATATAAATATGAAGATTTCTGTTGTAATTATAACCCATAATGAAGAGTCAAATATTAAAAGATGCCTGCAATCCGTCGCCTTTGCAGAAGAAATAATAGTTATCGATTCCTTCAGCAGAGATGACACAGTCAAGATAGCCGCTGCGTTTACCTCAAATATTATCAAAAGAAACTGGGAAGGCTTTTCAAAACAAAAAAACTACGGTATCTCCCGGGCAAAAAACGAATGGATATTAAGTATTGATGCGGACGAGGTCCTGAGTGAAGATTTAAGACTCGAAATCAAGGATCTTCAAAAAACCAGGCATAGCGGTTTTTATATAAAAAGAAAACCTTTTTTTATGGGAAAATTTATTAAACATTGCGGCTGGTACCCGGACAGGCAATTAAGATTATTTAAAAAAAGCGCGGGTAGATTCGACGAGAAAAAGCTGGTGCATGAAGGTGTTCTTCTAAAAGGCAGTAAAGGTAATTTGAAAAATGAACTCCTGCATTTTCCTTACAGCAGTATAGGCGGCTACTTTGAACAATTCAACAAGTATACCTCGCTTGCGGCCCAGCAATATTTGAAAGACGGCAGGGAATTCTCCAGGGCCGGGTTAGTATTTAGTCCTTTAGCGACATTCATAAAAATGTACTTCCTGAGAAGAGGCTTCTTGGACGGTTTTGCCGGGTTTTGTATCTGTGTGTTGAGTTCCTGTTATAACTTCGTTAAATACGCTAAACTCTGGGAACTAACGGGGAGAAAGTGAAAAAAATACTGATTAGAGGTCCAAACTGGATCGGCGACTCGGTAATTTCAATTCCGGTTATTAAAGCCGTCAGGCAAAATTATCCCAAGTCCTATATCGGCCTTGTTTTGAGAGCCGGTCCTGCAGAGCTATTACAAGCTCTTCCCTATGCAGATAAAATCTATCTAGAAGACAGGGATGATAAAGTTATCACCGGGGAGAAGTTTGACCTGGGTATTATTCTTCCAAATTCTTTTTCTTCCGCTTTCAGGTTCTGGAGGTGGGGCGTAAAAGAACGTGTCGGTTATCCTTCCGAGCATAGAGGGATATTTCTTACCAAAAAGGTTCCGGCGGCAAATAAGCCCAGGTCGGCGCATCTGGCGGAAGAGTACTTCCAAATTCTAAGAACCGCAGGTATGAAAATAATAGAAACTAAACAGGAGTTCTTTATACCCCGGCAAAATATTCGTAAAGCCGAAGAAATACTAAAAAAAGGTAATTTTACAAAAATTAATAAAATTACGGGTATTTGTCCCGGGGCTGCGTACGGGCCCGCAAAAATTTGGCCCAAAGAGCGGTTTCTGAATATAATTAACCGCTTAGTCAAGGAAAAAGATTCAAACATCATTGTATTTGCAGGACCAAAGGAACAGGAGACCGTAAATTTCCTGTTGCAAAACACAAAATATCGTGTTAGCATTATTATATGTCCGGCTGATGATATTATGACAAGCGCGGCTCTAATGAAGGAATGCGGGCTTTTTATAACAAACGACACCGGCCCCATGCATATAGCTGCCGCCTTAGGAGTCCCGACCATCGCAATATTTGGTTCTACTAATCCGGTCTGGACGGCTCCTTTAGGTGAAAAAACAAAAGTGATATATAAACATTTGGACTGCAGTCCGTGCTATTCTAGAGTTTGTAAGAAAAACAAAATGTCCTATGAATGTTTAACAAAAATAGCCGAAGAAGATGTCTTTACGGAGATAGAGAAGTTAAAAATATTCTAAGAGGCCGGAGACGGCGTTTTACCTTAATGTTAATTCAAAATAGATATAAGCGTAAAAGGAGGTGAAAACTATGAAAAGAATACTCATGGCAATGTGTGCGTTTTTTGCGGCAGGATTGATATTTTCGGCCTGCAGCAAGAATCCTGTTGGGCCTTCGATGTCGTCAATGTCAATAAGCGCCAATGCGGCTTCAACAACAGGAACCACTACCAGCACTACGGCAAGTAACGGCGGCGATGCAACTTCGGTAAGCACTCAGCAAACGAGCACTGTATCAACTCAATCCGGAGATACAGGGGTTTCAAGTGTTGAGGCCTCGACGGGAGTTAATTCTTCTATTTCCGGCGTGTTTGCAGGAGCAAACGGCGGCGGGAGCACGCTAAATGTTAAGCTCTATTCCACTCTGGCCGCGGCGCAAGCTGATAAAAAAACAATAACTATCAGCGCAGCCACTACCCCGACTTTTTCGCTCAATTACAGCGGAATAGCGGCCGCAACTTTGTGGTTTATGGTCAATGATTCTACAACGGCGCATTATATGAATGTAAACGTACCGTCTCTGCCGACTTCTATCAAGTTCGGAGTGACCCCGGCTGGAGGGACGGATGTAGTACCCTCAAAGGCTTTGATAGCCGGAACCTATAGCGTAGTAGCCGTTATTGTGAATAGTTCGGATACTGTTGTAGGATACGGCGCAGGAGAAGTAATAGTTAAATAATATTATAGGAGGATTTAAATGAAAAAAATTGTTTTGGTACTTGCAGTTCTCGCAGTAGTGGCAGGCTATTCTTCCGTCGCTTCGGCGCAGGAAGTAAGCCTGAAAGGAAAGATGGGTATAGGCTACTCAAATGCCGGTACTCCGCTCGGCTTAAAGATGTGGTTGTCTGACAGTTTTGGTGTTGATGCCTCAGTCGGCGTTAATACGGCTAATGCGCAAGTATTTGGTATTCAGCTTGGGGTTGATTTGGTCATGGCCAATAAATATCCGGTTATTCTTGAATTTAGACCGGCAGTTGGTCTTGATTTTGGAGGCGTTGTAAATTTCTCCGTTCCTCTTATGCTTAATATTGAATACTTTGTAACAAAGAATCTTTCACTTTCGGCAGGTACCGGACTTCTTTTCCAGATAACTCCGGCATTTGTGTTTTCGCACTGTGTAGTCACCACAAATAATCTCGGGGTAATCTACTATTTCTAAAAGATAGAAAAATATAAATCCCTGCTTTATTCGCGCAGGCCTGTTAATTTTTGATCCAATACCTTTTTGTCGGGAGTCCGCGTTCCGGTATGGTGCGCACACCCGTAAGGGCAGCCTAAATGCAGGACAGGACACCCCCTTGGCAGAAACGGTTCAAAAACCGGGCTTAACGGTAGGGCGGGGATTTATTATTTGAAAACATTTTTTGATTGCTGATAACTAAATATCTAATTGAATAGTCTTTACTGGAGTGGTTGTGACGGATTTCTTTAATGACATATCGGAGCAGGTGGATAAAAATGCGCCGCTGGCCAAACGCATGCGGCCTGTTTCACTTGATGAATTTGTGGGGCAGGATGCGGTTATGGGTGAAGGCAGAATATTAAGGAGAGCTATAGAGGCTGACAGGATAGCTTCTTTGATAATCTTCGGACCTCCGGGAACCGGGAAGAACACTATAGCAAATATAATCGCGGGTAAAACTAAAGCGGCTTTTGTTGAGGTCAATGCGGTGCTTTCCGGCGTTGACGATCTCAGGAAAGTAATAGCTCTTGCCAAAGAACGTCTTTTTACCGTAGGAAAAAAGACAATACTTTTTATAGATGAAATCCACAGATTCAATAAGTCCCAGCAGGATGCGCTTCTTCCTGATGTGGAGAATGGAACAGTAATACTGATAGGCGCGACAACTCAAAATCCTTATTTTTACGTTAATCCCGCACTCATATCAAGATCTCTTATTGTTGAAATAAAATCATTGTCCAAAGAAGCTGTTAAAACCATTTTAAAGAACGCGGTGAAAGATGCAGAGCGCGGTCTTGGAAAATATAATATTGAACTCAGCGAAGAAGCTTTAGAGCATATTGCCGAAAAGTCGGACGGAGATGCCCGTATGGCTTTAAATGCTCTGGAAATAGGAGTTTTAACCTCCACTCCGGGTGCCTCAGGAAGGATACTTTTTGACCTTGCTGTAGCCCAGGAGTCCATCCAGAAGAAGAAGGTGGTTTACGATAAAGACGGAGACGAACATTACAATACGATTTCGGCGTTTATAAAATCCATGCGCGGTTCGGATCCTGATGCAGCGCTTTATTATCTTGCCAAGATGCTGTACGCAGGCGAAGACCCGAGGTTTATTGCGAGAAGAGTAGTAATTTGTGCTTCTGAAGATGTTGGTAACGCCGATCCTACCGCAGTTATCTTGTCAAATACAGCTCTGCAGGTGGCGGAGTTTGTCGGCATGCCGGAAGCCAGGATACCTTTAGCCCAGGCAGTCGTATATGTTGCTACTGCGCCAAAGAGCAATGCTTCATATCTTGGTATTGATAAAGCTCTCGAAGACGTTAAAAACAATGTAACATTTGAAATACCCGACTACTTGAAGAGCACCGGTTATAAAGGGGCTGAAGCGCTGGGGCATGGCAAAGGCTACAAATATTCCCATGATTACGAAGGTCATGTTTCCGGTCAGGAGTATATACCTGAAAAACGGGTTTATTACGAGCCGACCATGATGGGTTATGAAGCAAGGATTAAAGCATTTATGGACAGGGTGAAGAAGATTAAGAAGCAAGGGAATACACTTTGCAACAAAAACCGTTAAAAAACAACAGTTTGTAAAAACTTTCTATTTTTGTTATAATTTCTGAAATTGGCTGCGATATGCGATACTTAAAATGCAGATGTATTTTGCCGAAAAGGAGAAATATTAGATGAAGAATCAGCTTTTTGCTATGTATGAAACGATGGTCAAAATCCGTTTTTTTGAAGAGAAGGCTGTCGAGCTGGTACAGGCCGGCGATGTTTGCGGGGCGGCGCATCTTTGTGTAGGACAGGAAGCGGTAGCGGCGGGTGTTTGCGCTACTCTTTTACCTACAGATTATATTATGAGCACGCACAGAGGGCACGGGCATTGTATTGCTAAGGGCGGCGATCTTAAGAAAATGATGGCGGAGCTCCTCGGGCGTACTACGGGATATTCAAAAGGCCGGGGCGGGTCAATGCATATTGCAGATTTAAGTCTCGGTATCTGCGGGGCAAACGGAATTGTGGGCGCGGGTTTGTCCATTGCGGTCGGAGTGGGCTTAAGCGCGCTTTTGGAAAAAACTAACCGCGCGGTTGTATGTTTCTTTGGCGACGGGGCGTCTAATCAGGGAACGTTTCATGAATCTTTAAATCTTGCGGCGCTCTGGAAACTTCCGATAGTTTACGTATGCGAGAATAATCAGTACGCAATATCCACTTCTGCCTGCAAATTGTCTGTGGGAAAAGGTATTTATAACCGCGGCAGCGCATACGGCATAGAAGGTTTTAATATTGACGGCAATGATTGCGGTGTTGTTCAGGAGCAGGTTGCAAAAGCGGTTAAGAAAGCGAAAGAAGGCGGCGGGCCCACTATTATTGAATGTCAGACTTACAGGGTGCTCGGTCATTACGTCGGCGACCCGTGTACTTACCGCTCAAAAGAAGAAGTAAATGAATGGAAGACAAATAAAGACCCGTTAAAGATAACTGAGAAAAAACTTATAGATTCAAAAGTCGCGACACAGAGCGAGATAGATGCGATAAAAGAAAAGATTTCGAAAGAGATTAACGAAGCCGTGGATTTTGCCAAGAGCAGTCCTTTCCCGGAAGCCAAAGATGTAATGGAAGGGGTGTACGGCAAATCAAATGTCGACATTAAAGTTCCGGTTTCCAGTTTGCCCGCTAAAGGCACGAGGGAGCTTACTTTCAGGGATGCAATAAATGAAACTTTAAGAGATGAGATGAAAAAAGATTCAAAACTCTGTCTGGTCGGCGAAGATATCGGTATTCATGGCGGGGCGTTTCAGGTGACTAAAGGACTTTACAAAGAGTTCGGGGCGGAAAGAGTAAGGGAAACGCCTATTTCTGAAAATACGATAGTTGCCTGCGGTCTCGGCGCTGCGGTTACGGGGCTTCATCCTGTTGCAGAGATAATGTATATTGATTTTACCGGACTGGCGATGGATCAGATTGTAAATCAGGCTGCAAAGTTTAGATACATGCTCGGAGGCAATGTGGACGTGCCGCTCGTAATACGTACTGCCGGAGGTTCCGGCGGAAAAGCAAATGCGGCCCAGCATTCACAAAGTCTGGAAGCCTGGTTTATGCATGTGCCCGGTTTGAAAGTGGTAATGCCTTCCACTCCTTATGATGCGAAGGGTCTTCTTAAGAGCGCACTTCTGGATAAAAATCCTGTTATGTACATAGAACACAAAGGGCTTTACAATACAAAAGGTTTTGTTCCTACGGAAGATTACTCTATACCTTTTGGTCAGGCGGATATTAAAAGAACAGGGAAGGATATTACTATAATTGCAGTTTCCCGCTCGGTGATAATGTCACTTGCTGCGGCCGAAAAACTTGCGGCTGAGGGTATTGAAGCTGAGGTGGTTGACCTGCGAACGCTTGTTCCTTTAGATATTGAAACTATCGTAGAGTCGGTAAAAAAGACTCATAACGTACTGGTCGCTACCGAAGATTGCAAGACCGGAGGAATAGCGGCTGAAATAATGGCGCAGATAACAGAGAGTTGTTTTGATTATCTGGATTCTCCTGCTGCCAGAGTTGCGGGTCTGGATGTGCCTATTCCCTATACCCCGTCCCTGGAAAAAGTTTCAATACCGGGAGAAGATGATATTGTTAAGGCAGTTAAAAAAATATTAGGCTAAGCTCTTTTGGGAGGATATTTTAAATGATTACGAAAATTATTATGCCGAAACTCGGCGACACCATGGACGAAGGCGTGCTCTGTAAATGGCTGAAGAAAGAAGGCGACAGAGTAGAAAAAGGCGAGGCTTTTTTTGAGGTTACTACGGATAAGGCAAACCTGGAGGCGGAAGCGTCTAAATCCGGTTTTGTCAGAAAATTGATAGCAAAAGAAGGTGACAAGTTTAAAGTAACTGAAGTTATCGCTTACGTTGCCGACAGCATGGACGAATTACTCCCTGCGTTAGAAGAAAAGAAAACTGAAGTTTCCGGAGCATCAGCTGTTGTTGAGGATAAAGCAGCTGCGGTTAACTCTTCTCCCGCGGAAGAAGGAAGGGTGAACGCCTCTCCTATAGCCAAACGTCTTGCGAAAGAAAAAAGAATAGATATTTCTAAAGTTAAAGGTACCGGACCGGGCGGCAGGATACTCGAGAAAGATATTACGGATTATAAACCGGGAAATGAGACCGCTTCTTTGGCCCCTTCCGGCGCGAAAGTAATACCTCTTTCAGGCATCAGAAAAGTAACAGCGCAAAGACTTTCAAAAAGCAAACAGGAGATACCGCACTTTTACCTGACCTTAGAAGTTGATATGACCGCTCTTTCCAAACTTCGCGCTTCAAAGGCAGAAGCATTAGAAAAACAGCACGGGGTGAGAGTATCTATCAATGATTTTGTGGTGTATGCTGCCGCAAAAGCGCTCAAAGCGTTCCCCCTTCTTAACTCTCTTTTTGAAAACTCGGAAA
>JAPLKO010000005.1 GCA_026388015.1 Candidatus Firestoneibacteriota bacterium
TCGGTGATGAGCTCGATGTTGTTGAACCCGACGGCGCGGTAATTAAAGTGCGTCAAATTAAAGCCTTACTTGAAGCGCAGTCTCTGTCTTCTTACTTTAATAAATATAAATTTGTAATTATAGATAATGCGGAACGGTTGACAAGAGACGCTGTTCCAATGTTGCTTAAGACAATAGAGGAGCCTTTAGAGAACAGGATATTTATATTAGTGACATCAAAGGAAAATATTATTCCTGCTACTATAAAATCAAGATGCCAAACGTTGAAATTCGGAGTCTTGACTTATGAACAGGTTAAAGATCTCCTGATCAGCAAAGGCGGTGTTAGTGAAAGTCTTGTTGAATACGCATCAAGAACTTCAGAAGGGAGCGCGGCAAAAGCGCTGGAATTAATAGAAGATAGTAATATCGAATTGAGAAATGTTTTATTTCAAATGCTGGATGCTTATTATTCATTCAGGCAATTATTTGATATCAAGTCGCTAAGAGGTAAATTTGATAAATTGTCGGCTGTAACCGGAGAGCTTTTAGCCTGTTTTTTTTATGATGTCTTAAAGACGAAAATTAAACGAGGCGTTATTTATAACAAAGTCAAAGAAGATCGTGTTAGAAAATATGCAGGCTTTCTTCCTTTGGAAAATATATCAAATATTATCAAGGAATTTGACAAACTTAGAGTTTTGATTTCCAGAAATATCAGTTTAAATCTGGATCTTGTTATCAATAATATATTAATTAAAGGGGATAGTAGAAATGACTGAAATAATTAATAAGCACGAAAACAGCGAAACATCCGAAAAAACACCTTCTTTAAATCCCTGCGCAGGTCACTGCGGAGAATGTTCTTGCCCATCCGGTGCTAATGACGCCGCAAAAATACAACCTGTTGCCGGCTTGACACCTCCGGTTACGACTCAACCTGTTTACCAGATTCATGCAAGATTTAGAGATAGAAGCAAGCTGATTAATTGCTATTCTTTTGACGGAGGTATAAAAGAAGACGCAAATTGCGTAGTGGCGACGGAAGATGGTCCGCAGTTTGGGCATACTGTCAAATTGCCTAAATTGATAGCTGACGGCAAGACAGACGGTTTGATGAAACTTATTAGAATAGCGACAACTGAGGATATTAAGCATTATTATGAAAATATTCAAAAAGAAAAAGAGGCCTATAAAGCATGCCAGCAAAAAATAGAAGAAAAGAACATAGAAATGAAGCTTGTAGAGGTTGACTACTCTCTTGATCGCTCTAAGATCGTCTTTTATTTTACTGCGGAAAAACGAACGGATTTCCGAGAACTGGTAAAAGATCTGGCATATCTGTTGAAAGCCAGAATTGAAATGCGGCAAATAGGGGTACGCGACGAAGCTAAAATGCTTGGAGGTTACGGCTGCTGCGGCAGAGAATTATGCTGTGTTTCATTTTTAAAAGATTTTGTGCCGGTTACTATTAAAATGGCAAAAGAACAGCATCTCCCTCTAAATCAGACAAAAATATCAGGAATGTGCGGAAGATTAATGTGCTGCCTTGCTTATGAACAAGGTCAGTACGATTCTATAAAAAAAGCTGCCCTTGCAAATACAGCTTCTGTGCAGGCCGGAGTAAATACACCAAATTCAGCGGTAGTTCAGACAAAAACTGCTGCAGCAACTTCATTTTCTTCCAATAAAAGACAGAACAACAGACAACAGCGCGGTAATAACAGACAAAACAGGCCAAATAAGGAACGAGAACAAGGAAATAATAGCAAACAGGGGCAGAAAAGCTGGTATAACAGTCAGAATAACCGGCCAAACAATCCGAACAACAGAGAAACTGCTGTACTCGAGCCCCGGAAGCCTGCAGCTGTACAGCCTCCGGCAAGTTTTCCTTCTGAATCCGAGGAGAACGGAGAGAAGAAATGAAGACATTCTTTGTAACAACTCCCATATATTATCCTAATGATGTGCCGCATATAGGACATGCATATACTACAATTGCCGCCGATATTCTTGCAAGATGGCACCAGAGCCTCGGAGAGGAAGTGTTTTTTCTCACCGGTACGGATGAACACGGAAAGAAGATAGACGAAGCGGCTTTAAAGAATAATAAAACACCAATAGAGTTTGTTGATATTTTAATACCAAAATATAAAGAAGCTTGGGAAAAATTAAATGTTAACTATTCCAGATTTATCAGAACTACGGAAAAACAACACAAGGACGTTGTCACTCAACTGCTTGAAAAAGTCTACAGTAAGGGAGATATATATAAAGGACTGTACGAAGGTCATTACTGTACAGGCTGTGAAGCATATTTTCTGGAAAAAGATTTGCTTGAGGGCTGTTGCCCCGTACATAAAACAAAAGTAGAATTACTTAAAGAAGAGAGCTACTTTTTCAGGCTTTCCGCGTATAGGGATAGATTGTTGGAGCATTTCAACAATAACAAGAACTTTGTTATGCCGGAGTCTCGTAAAAACGAAATATTGTTCAGATTAAAAGAAGGACTGCACGACCTTTCTATCTCTAGAAAGGGTTTTAAGTGGGGTATTGAACTTCCTTTTGACAAAGAGCATGTTACTTATGTATGGTTTGATGCGCTTACAAATTATATTACCGGTATTGATTACCCCTCCGAAAAGTTCAAGAAATTTTGGCCTGCAAATATTCAATTGGTAGGAAAAGACATTCTATGGTTTCATTCCGTAATTTGGCCGGCAATGCTTATGGCCGGAGATCTTGAGCTGCCCAAGAGCATTTTTGCTCACGGCTGGTGGACCTTCAATAAAGAAAAAATATCCAAATCACGTGGCAGGGTTATTAATGTTGATGAACTTATTGCAATTGCGGGTGTTGACGCCGCAAGATATTTTCTTTTTTCTGAAACCACCTTTGGACAGGACGGAGATTTTTCTTCGACCGGCGTTATAAGACGGCGCGACAACGAGCTGGCAAATGATCTGGGTAATCTCGTAAGCAGAGCTCTTACCATGTGCGAAAAATATACGGCAGGAAAAGTTCCGGCATACAAAAACCCTGCTGCCGAAGAAAAGGCCATAGAAGCTGCCGCCCAAACTGCGATAGACGACACTAAAGCAGCTATGGAAAAATTGGATTTTTCAGGGGCTCTTCAAAGTATTTGGATATTTGTTAGACTTCTCAATCAATATATTGAAAGAACAGCTCCCTGGAAACTGGCTAAAAACAATGAAATCGAGAGCTTAAACTGCATTCTTTACTTTCTTTTAGAAGGAATAAGAACGATTGCAGTATTGATTTCATCTTTTATGCCTGAAACCTCCATAAAAATTACTACTCAATTAGGGTTAAAACCGGAACATTCCGGCGCTGCTTTTTCAAATACCCTGGTTTTTGGCTTCTTGCAGCCGGGAACAATGCTAACAAAAAGCGCAGTATTATTTCCGAAAGACAAAAAGGAAGAGGAAAATGCTGGTTGACTCTCATGCTCATCTGGATGATGAATTATTCGAGTCAGACAGGCATTTAGTAGTAGATGCTGCAAAAAAAGCCGGCATAAA
>JAPLKO010000048.1 GCA_026388015.1 Candidatus Firestoneibacteriota bacterium
GATTGGGATGGGGAACAACTTGCGCCGGAGATCTGTAATAAGTGTGGGAAATCACCTTGTGTTTGTACGGGCAGACCGCCAAAGCTTTGTCCTGTTTGTGGACAAAAGCCTTGTGTTTGCGAAAAAGATCCTCCGGAGATCTGTCAGAATTGCGGCAAGGTGCCGTGTGAATGCCGGAAGAAAACAATAATCATGCTTGCGGACGGGAAAGAAAGAGAAATTCAACATATGGTCCAAACTTCTTACTGGAGCGCGGATGGCAAGCCAATGTCCGCCGAAGAGTTTCTAAAAGGTTTGTTTGGTGAACTGCCGAAATTCTTTAAAAACGAAGAAGAGCTGCGTAAAATCTGGTCAGACCCGATTACCAGAAAAGCCCTTCTCTCTAAGCTTGCCGACGCAGGTTACGGAAAAGCGGAATTGACGATGCTTCAGTCCCTGATATCCGCCGAGAAAAGCGACTTGTTTGATGTCCTTGAGTATGTGTCCTATGCCATTAAGCCCCTAACCCGTGAAGACCGTGTAGAAAATGCCCACACGAAAATATACAAGGGCCTTAACGAGCAGCAGCAGGAGTTCATCAGCTTCGTCCTTACAAAATACGTCGAAACCGGAGTAGAAGAGCTCGACCAGGAAAAACTCCCTGATCTCCTTAATCTAAAATACCAATCCCTAAGCGATGCCACAACCATCCTCGGTGGTGTAGACAGAATCAAACAGACATTTATATCGTTTCAAAAGTATTTGTATGAGAAGGAAATGAAAGGGGTGTAACAGAATGAAGTGAAGCAGCAGAACTTGAAACCTGTGACAGTCACACTTTTATAATATAACTCCTCTAATCTATTTTCCATTTTCTATTCTCTGCTTTTCCCGTATGTTTCCTCTTGACAAAAATGCCCACACAATGTATACTATCTATATGGAAAAGCATACAGTGGCAAAAAAAGAGGTTGAACTGCTCAAGGTGATCCGGAACTGGTTTATGCAGAAGGGGTACTCTCCTTCCATCCGGGATCTTCAAAAAACCTTGGAGTACAAGTCTCCCCGCTCAATAACCGTACTTATGGAACGCCTCAAGAGGAAGGGGCTTATTGAGAGAAATGACGCAGGGGACTTGAAGGTGAATGAACAGAGCAGTTGGGGGGATCAAACAGGCAGTAAAACTATAGATATTCCGCTTCTAGGCGTTGTGGCTTGCGGGGCTCCAATGCTTGCGGAAGAGAATATTCTGGATAGAATACCGATAGACGTAAATATCGCCAGACCTCCGTACAAGTACTTTTTGCTCAGAGCCAAGGGTACCAGTATGAATAAAAAAGATATAGAAGAGGGTGATCTTCTTCTTGTCCGTATTCAATCTACTGCAAACAACGGGGATATTGTCGTTGCCCTGGTAAATGACGAAGCTACCGTAAAAGAGTACAGGAAGGTCGGTAATATTGTAGTTTTAAAACCGCACTCCACGGATCCGGATAACAAGAGAATAATCCTTACGGAAAATCTGGTGATTCAGGGTGTTGTTGTTCTGGTAATTCCTAAAGTATGAGTAAACTAAAAATCTTTACTTAAAGAGTTAATGTTTGTATAATAATGCTTGTAATAAATTCAAGGGGGAGGACAGAGTAAAATGAGTAATGAGAAGGATAGAGCAGTAGATTTAGCATTGCTGCACATCGAGAAGCAGTTTGGAAAGGGAGCCATAATGCGGCTCGGTGATATGGCAACGGTAAAGGATATAAAGGTAATACCGACAGGTTCTATAGCTGTTGATTTGGCTATCGGTATCGGCGGAGTTCCCAGAGGAAGGGTTATCGAGATTTTTGGTCCCGAATCCTGCGGAAAAACAACGCTCTCTCTTCAAATAATAGCTGAAGCGCAGAAAGCGGGCGGTACGGCGGCGTTCATAGATGTCGAACACGCCCTGGATCCGGTCTATGCGAAAAAACTCGGAGTAGATCTTGATAACTTACTTGTTTCCCAGCCGGACAGCGCGGAGCAGGCGCTTGAAATAGTGGATACGCTGGTAAGCAGCGGCGGCGTGGATGTTGTTGTCCTTGATTCCGTCGCAGCGCTTTCCCCGAGAGCGGAGATTGAAGGCGAAATGGGAGACTCTCACATGGGTCTTCAGGCAAGACTTATGTCCCAGGCGCTCAGGAAGCTGACCTCGGTTGTCAGTAAAACAAAAACCTGCGCCATCTTCATTAATCAGATAAGAGAAAAGATAGGCGTGATGTTCGGGAGTCCTGAAACTACTCCCGGAGGACGCGCGTTAAAGTTCTACGCTTCCGTCAGAATAGATATGCGGCGCATTGAATCCATTAAGAACGGCACCGATAATATCGGCAACAGAGTAAGAGTAAAGATAGTCAAGAATAAAGTAGCTCCGCCGTTTAGAGAAGCAGAGGTTGAAATATTTTTTGGACAGGGTATTTCTAAGGAAAGCAGCTTGATAGAAGCGGCAGTTAATTTCGGAGTCATCGAAAAGAGCGGCTCCTGGTTTAACTACGGCGCGGAGCGAATCGGGCAGGGTAAAGATAATGTCAGAGAGTACCTGCAAGTCAACCCTAAGGTTGCTTTGGAAATAGAAGAAAAAGTCAAGATTAAGGCCGGTATAATTGACGCAAAACCGGGTGACAAGACCGAAGTAAAGGCGGAGGGCGAAAAAACGGTTAACGTCAAGCCGGAAATTCCCAAGGTAAAAGGTAAATAAATGAAAAAAGCCTTAGAAACAAAGAAGTCCTTTAAGAATTTCAGCAACATCGCAAGTATTGTTGTAGATTCTTTTAAGGTCTTCAGCGAGTTTAAGGCTGAGTATGAGAGCTTCAAAAAAGTCAAAAAATGTGATTTTCAAAGCATTGCAAAAATGGAAAAAGAGCTCTTTTCTCTTAAAGAAGCCACACATGCCTTGGTGCGCGCGGAATCCGGAGAAAAAAAGGAAATCAGAGAGACCGATCTTTATGATCTTATCGTGAGTTCGATTTTCCACGAGCTGCTCCATCTTAAAGAATATATTTATATTCTTGATAAGTATGAGCCAAGTTTTGACCTGATAGAAAAAAAGCTGGAAGATAGGAATATTGAAACTTTTAAGAAAGATTTTTTGCGGCACAGCCGTGAAATGGTGGGGGAGGCAAAACTGGGTCTCCCTCTTAAAATCCAGGGCATAAATCAGCTGGTAGAGGATGCCGTAAGACATCTGGTGCAGATCATAAAAGCTAACTCCTATGACGGCCGTTTTATAAGATCTATATATATGTCAAGCGAACTTGTGGAGGCTGTCTACGGGGAAAAGGGATTAAAGACGCTCTACGAAGCTGTTTATGAAGGCGGTTTTATAGAGGGCTGTTTTCTGGTGGCAGAAAGCTTTTCAAAGAGCGGTTTTTATGAAGAAGCGCTGAATATTTTAGAAAGATTAACAGCCGGAACAGAGCTTCTTGATAAAGAAAATAAGCAGTATAAACTTCAAAAGGATTATCTTGAACGGGCAAAGAAGAATATCTCCGCATTAAAGGAAAAACAGGGCAGAAAATAATGCAAAAACTTATCTCTTTAGCCGGCCTGACACCGGGTGGTCTCATTTCTCTGCTTGGAATTTCTATTCTTATGAAAACAATCTATGGTTACGGGATATCTTTTTGGTGTTTGGCGGGCCGGTTTCCATTCTTTCAGAAATACGAATTTATTCTAAGGGGCGGAATATTTAATAGCATATACCGGAGGAGGCGTGAAGATGGGTTTTCTATTTTGCGAATTGTTCTGGGGTGTGAGTTTACTGTTCCGGTCCTATGTCGGCGGGAAATCCTCCGAGAGAGAGAATAAAAAATGAATATTACTTTTATCGGAATGGCGGGCGCAGGAAAAAGCTTTATGGGGAAAGCTCTGGCCAAGAAGCTGGGTTATAAATATCTTGATTTTGATGCAGAAATAGAAAAAAAATATAAAATGCCGCTTAAAGAACTGATAGAAAAATACGGAGAGAAAGGGTTTATTGAGCTTGAAGAAAGAATAGTCATTAAACATACTAGAGAAAGAGACACTATCTTCTCGCCCGGCGGAAGTATTATATATTCAAAAGACGCGATGCACCACCTGCGCCGCTTTTCTCTGGTTGTATATCTTGATGTTCCCTTCAGGGTAATATCTAAAAGAGTTAAATGCATAATTGAACGCGGGATAATTCGCCGCGGGGCAAAAGATCTGCGCGAATTGTATTGCAAGAGGAAATCCTTTTATAAAAAATATGCGCATGTGACTATCAAATGCGGAAAGGACATTCCGCTCAATAAAGTAATCAAGGCTATTTTTTAGTTATAAGTTCCGGAGGCAGGGTGAAGAGATCCTCGGTTCTAGCAGTTACAGCAATAATAATTATTACATTTATTTTTGTAGTCAGCAGTATACTGCCTTCCGGCTCAAAAAATGAAAAGATAAAAGCTGTTCTGACCGGAAAAGAGTGGCTGAATCTTGAGTTCGGTTCCGACCGTCTTGAATTAAAAGGAAAAACAACCCTTGTGGTGTTTTGGAACTGTTCATCTGTTGCTTCCCGAAAAACTATAAAAAAAATAAATGAGTGGAAGGAAAAATACGGCGCCGCTCTTCAGTTCGCGGGTGTTCATTCGCCGGAGTTTGCTTTTGAAAAAAATGCCGGTATCGTAGGAAAGGTTACTGAAGAGTTAAAGCTTAAATGGCCTGTTGTGCTGGATAACACCGGGGTGTTAAAACAATCGTTTAACGCGAAAACCGTTCCTTCTTTTTATATAATTGATAAAGGGGGACGAAAGGTATTTTTTCATAGCGGAGATGGTGAGTATGAGCTCTTAGAAAACGCGCTGAGGGAGGCGCTTAAAAAGGCGAATCCCTCTGCAGTTCTACCTGAAGCCCCAAAAAGCTCGTTTGCAGGAATCTGCTTTGTTTCAACCCCTGACTTTTATTGCGGAAGCGCTGCCGGTAAAATAGCAAATAGGGAAGGTCTGGGCGCTGAGAAGTTCCGTAATTACAAGGGCATAAAAGAAATACCTGAAAACAGCCTGGCGCTAAACGGAAAGTTCAAGCCAACAAGAGAATACCTTGAGTCAGGCGCTCAAGGGGCAGGGCTTTTGCTCAATTTTACGGCTACAGAAGTTAACATTGTTGCAGAAGCAGGTAAAAGCGAAGCGGTACTTGAGGTGCTTTTAGACGGTGCGCCGGTTCCGGAAGCGTCCAAAGGTAAAAATCTGGACGAAAAGAACCAGGTGAAGATAAAGGGCGCAGGGATGTATCAGCTTATCAAAAATAAAAAGAAACCGGCGAAAGGTGTCTTATCGGTAAGGAACGTGAAGGGCGATTACAGGGTCTATGCCTTCAGATTTTATGGATGCTCGGAATAGAACACCCCTGGATAGCACGGATTGGTAAAGAGCTTAAACAGATAAGAAAGAGAGTGTTTAGCTTAAAACTACGCCGGCCTGCCTATAATAAAAAAAAATCACCGGAAGCGGTTAAACTTTCTTAACCTGGTTTTAATTTTTATATAAAACGTTCAAACCTATCTTTACTTACCTTGCAGATCGGGCAAAGGTCGGGGGCTTCGGGTCTGGCGCAAAGGTAGCCGCAGACTTTGCAGCGGTAGACGGGCAGGGGGAGGTTGGAAACGCTTTGTTTGATCTCCTGCTGTTTTATTTTTTCCTCTTGCATTTTTAGCCTCATTTGTTTTGGCGGTCTTCTTTCCGGTATGGATTTAACGGTAACTTCACCCTCGCGTGCTTTTTTTGATACATATAGAGCGCAGTAACAGGCATTATAACGGTTAATATCTGCATCCCGGTAGTCACAGGGACAGATTAAGTCCAGATCTTCCTCCCTGTTGCCGGAAGAAAGCCTGCACGGACAAGCCGGGTAGGAAAAACGCCTTTGATTAATTATTAAACTTTTTACCAGGTCTTTGGTAAATTCAATATCAGGATTAAGAAAATACCCGCCGCTTTGAGCTTCTTTATTCAATCTTAAATAAAATTCTTCTATCTCCTGTTCGGTTACTTCCGTTTGCTCGTTCATCTGTGCAGTTTTTCTTTTATTTCTTCAGGCTGAAAACCAAGAATTACTTCTTTATTGTTCAGTACCAGGGTGGGAAAGGATACCGCTGCATTCCATTTTTCTATTACTTCGCTTACATTTCTTTTTTCTTCCGGGGCAAGTACGTCAACATCAATATATGAGTATTCCACGCCGAGTTCTTTCAATAATTGTTTCGTTTTCTTACACCAGATACAAGTGCTCAAAGTGTACAACATAATATCTGCAACGTTTTTCCCTTCAACATGTTTTACCTGCATAGTACCTCCTTGCTAAACAAATTGTTGTTTTCCCGCCGGATATACCGCCTCACCTTGCAAGTATCTTACCCTTCTTAATAAGATGCTCAAGCCCTGCTGCTATCTCCGCCATATTACCGTAATTGAGCGTCTCCGGCAAATCGGTGGATTTATGATAGTTTTTGTTTCTGTAAAAAGCGGTATCCGTCAGCATTACTGCAGGATAGTTAAACTTCCAAAAAGACCAGTTGTCTGAAAAGTCAACTCCGGGCACAAAGTCAAAAGCAGCCAGTTTTGAAACAGGCAGGGTAACGGAACAATTGAAAGCTTTAGTCACCTGTTTTGCAAGTTTATTTGAATTAAAGTTGGAAACTACAGCCAGAAAGTCGCCTTTGTTCGGATAGAAAAAACCCAGCATCGGAGGGTAGTTTTGTGAGTTTGCTTTATTGGAGTAATAACCTACGGATTCAAGAATAACGGCGCCCTTAATATTTGTAATTTGGCAAATACATAGCTTCCCATATTTTCAGTCTTGAAGTTGGGCGGTTCTTCATTTGTAAAAGCCACAAAAATTACAGAGTAACCATCTGTCATCTTTTTAGCGGCTTTTGCGACTTCAAGGAGTAATGCGACCCCGCTTGAATTGTCATCTGCTCCCGGGTTACAATAAGTATCATAATGCGCGCCTATGACGAGTGTCTCCGCAATTTTGCCCTGTTTAAAGGCTGTCACATTAGAAAAAGTTTGTCCGTTAATTGAGTAATTTTGAAGTTCAGGCTTGTACCCGCACGCTTCGAGTTCTTTTTTAATATAGCCTGAGGCCCTGTCAAGAAGGTCAATTTTATTCTTACTTGCGGCAGGAAGATCCTTTGCCAGGAACTTAACATGCTTTTCAAGAGCGGCGGCAGCTTTACCGTTATGCTTTAAACTCGAATATTTCAGGGATTGTAGAAAACCCCATTTGGAGAAATGATAAGCAGAAAACAGTAATACCCCGCCGCATAGAATTATCAGTATGCGCTTGATGGTTTTGCTCATAAAACACCTCCTAACTCTTCAGGTATACTATCAACTCCAAGCTGAAAATTCAATAGCTTAGGTATTTGAAAACCGACGGCGTTAAGAAAAATGGAGTCATGATATCGTATCTGTTTTAGTCCGTCCTCAGGCTTCATCTTTCCTGTTTTTGTGTAAAATTCGCAACCCCGCGGAAGCTCATCCCATTCAAAGTTAATATTAAAAAGCCTGCCCGCAGCCTCCAGTACTCTTATGCTTTATGGCATTACTTCCTTTCCTATACCGTCTCCCGGGATTACCGCTATTTTATAGTTGCTCATGTACGGCTCCTTTCGCCTGTTTAATTGTAAATCCGCGTTAAATTGACATTCAGTTCTTTATAACCGGAGATATTTTGTATCTCGGGTGCCGGCATACTTTTTCTGTTCACGGTTGTCAAAGTTTTGACAAGGGTTTTTCCGCTCCCTATTCTGTTTATTGTCAGGGTAAGCGGTATTTTTTTGTAAGTATTTCCTGATCTCTGATGAACTATTCTTTTATAGGTAAGCTCATCTTTTAACTCTGAAGGCAGTTTTGGATTAAAAGATAAATCGGGCTTTGCCGGATCTAAAAGATCCATTTCTATACCGGCCATATTCTGGAAGAAATCTATCATCCAATCGACGGTGCCTGAAAGCCCGAAATACATTCCCTGTCCGAAGTGGGGATCTTTTTCCTCGGCCTGATAAGAGCAGCAGGAGGTTTCAAAAGGACCGCCTATCTTTTCATCTTTTAAGGCGGAGAGCATAGGCTTGAAATGCTGCCAGGCTGTGTCTGCCTCTCCGGGGACCTGCATGCGGAAGTAATGCATAAACATCTGCCCGTGGTGGTACTCGCCGTTCTCGGAACAACCCGGCTGGGTGGAACTGATGCGTCCGAATAGTTCGCCGTTCCTGGGGATACTCGCTACCGATCTTGAGAAAAGTTTAAGTCCTATAAGCGGACTGTAAAATATCTTGTTAGTGGTAAGAAGAAGTTTTTTAAGCATTTCATCGCCGCAGGGTAAAGGATCCAGATAATCTCTTTTTATCAGAAGGAATAAAAGCCCGTAGGCGTTGGAGGGCAGAACTCTTCTTTTTTCTCCGTCCGGGTCTTTTCCTTTCATGGAGCCGAGCGTGTAACCTGTTTCCCCGTTTTTATAATCCGGTTTTTTGCCGGTTACCCTAAGTTCGTGTATAGAATCTATAAAACCGGCATCAAAACCGGCGTCACCGTCTTCCCAGGCAAACTTGAGCGCGTTTTCCCGGAGCTTATTAGCCGTAACCTTCAAAGTATCTGCCTTATTTTCAAGACCGAGCTTTTTTGTCCTTTTATAAACTGCTTCTATTTTAAGGAGATCTAATACCTGAATAAGGGTTTCAAATAAATGCCCGGCAAGTCTTATCTGCGCGCCTCTTCCGTATCCCAGAGAGTCGTAATCTCCTACTTTGGAAGTACCGAACATATCCACCGGATCGCACCAATCGCCTCCCAGTATCTGAGGAAGACCGTACGGGCTGTCTTTTATCTGTCGTTCAAAATTGGCGATTATTTCAAATACAACCTGAAGTACGGTGAACGTATTCTCGCACCCGATAATATTTGAGTTCCACGGATCCTTCGGGTTTGTGAGTCTGACACTCTTAACTTTTTCGTCAAGTATTGAGGTATCCCCTGTTTCTTTAAGATACTTATACAATGAGTTGACCAGCCAGAGCGGACTGTCTGAATACGGACGGTTATCATTTGCTACTTCTATGGAGCGGTTTCGCCAGACGCTGGGATACTGTCTTGGAAACATCCCGTGAAGTTTTTCTACAAGAGTAAGGGGTTTTTTGCCTGCAACAGGAGTCTTTTTGCAGGTCTGAAACATTAAACTAAGAACGTGCACGAGGTCGCTTCTAACCCTGCCCGGATCTTCTTTCATCTTGGGCCACATATCCTGTCCCCTATCCCTGGTGCCTACCTCTATTCCGTCGGCAAGCACAGCCCCGTGGGAGCGGCAGTTTTCATATATATCATCTACTCCGGTCCAGGAGGAGTTAGCATAAAATGCTACTATCGGCTGGTGAGGTAGTGTTAACTCAAAAGCTTTAAGCGTCTCAGTGTTTCTGCCGGCGCCTTTGCTGCTGTTAATCTTTTTAGCTCCGGGTGTACGGCGAATAAGCTCAAGAGCTGCCTTCTTGTATTGCGCAGCAAGTCCTTCATAGGTGGGAATCTTGCAGGCAGAAGTTTTATAAAAACCGGCTATTAGTTTTTTATCCGTAATATATAGAAGGGTCTGCCGGACAGCTGCCTGTTTGCCGGGCTTTAAGGATAGAAGAAAAGAGTTCGCTGCTCCAACCGGAGTAATAAACCTGTTCCATTTTCTCCCGGCGCCGTCTTTTAGAAAAGCTCCCTGTCTTACAGCTTCGGGAAGGAGCGCAGTTGCAGAGGAGTTACCCACGAAATCTGCATAGTCGCAGGTTGCGCCCTCTGCTTTGGCGTTGATCAGTTCTGTAGAGATACGTTTTATCTGAATATAATCTTCCTTGGGCGTGTTTTCCGTTACTACGGATTCCGTCAAAGAAACGGGCAGGCCGGAATCATACCAGATAGGTTTGTCGTAATACCTTTTTTGGGTCCCGTGAAGTTCGAACCAGCTCCAGATCCGGGCTTCTGCTTTTTTTCTTCCGATATTTTTTACTACAACATCCCTGCAGAGTACCGGACCTGCATTTGTGGTCTTGAGCATATAGCGTACAGCAGTGAAAAGTTTTACTCCGGAAGAAGGAGAGAACTTCGACATAAACCACATAGAACGTTCAGGGTCTCCTAGTTTTACTATTCTGGTCCAAGAGGGATTTAAGCCTTGCCCGATACCGGGATTTATTAATGAAGTAAAGCATTGCTTTTGCCCGCGGTTCATCTCTAACCAGACGTTGCTTGAAGGCACTCCGGTCTCCTGCTTTGCCACAGGATCAAAGCTTCCGTGCAGAACCGTAACCTCATGGTCTCTTTGATTTTTAACGGTAAATTTAACCGATCCGTTGGACATTACAGTTAATGTCGCGTCATTTGAATTGCTTAATAGTACGGCAGGGCAGTTTGGCGGCGGGGTATCATAGATTACCTCTCCTGAAGCGCCGTAGCCGCCGAGTTTGTTTACTCTGTTAGTTAATTGGAGTGTTCTAAGTTTTTCTGCAACCGCAAAAATGCTTTCCGGTATCTTTTTTCTTTTACCCATTTAAAAATCTCCTTTAAATGATATTTACTATATAAAGTAATGTAAAAGTATTATATCATAAGCGCCATAAATATCGAATATGATATTGCGGTAGTGAAACAAACAGAATAAACCGGTCTTAAGATTGCTGAAAGGAGGGAAAACATAATTATCTGTGTTAACTTTCTACTGCATTAGTCCGGCCTAATAAATCATTACCCGATATGTAATCATAAGAATGTAATCATAAGAATTGACTTCAATTTGGTTTAACTGTATAATTTTAAACTGTTAGTAGGGGAATGACAGGATGTTTTGATTATAATATTTCTATGCTCGGGGATATGGGTAGTACTCATAGGCTGTCGGTTGGTGTGAAATTTGGAGAAGAAGAGTCCGGAAATCAGAGAAAAAAAAGTGGTAATTACAGAAGAGATACAAAAAACAGTATTAAAAAGAGGTTCTAAAATGAAAAATAAAATTAATCAGTTGCTTTTGTTGCCTCCTTTGATGTTCTTGCTTTCCCTGCTTCCCTCCTACTCAGCTGAGACCTGGTCCGGACCCAACGGGGGCGCAAAAAATATAAACTCCAGCCCAACGGTTGTAGGCAGCACTCTTGAACTAAAATGGACAAAAGTTTTGGATCCCCAAAGCTATGGCGTAGGTGCCGGTACCGGACTGACAGGTTGTATACGTTCAAAAAATCTTGTATTTAGAAACGGTGAGTTTGTTCTTATTACTCCGAACTCTGCTAATGCCGCTGCTTCGGATATGAGTATCTTTGATGCAGCAACCGGCAATCTTAAAAGATCCTTTGTAACCGTTTTGGATTCTACAACCCGCGGTGACCGTAACACCAGTGGTACGGAAGGCCGGGATCTCAACATGGGTCTTTTTAATGTTAACTGGAATCAGAATGGAAATGTATATTTCCGCTCACCCGGGGATTTTAGCCAAACTGCAATATACAGGGCTTCTGATGGTCAAAAAATGACGAATGTAGGACCGAGCGGCTTTAATCAATCGGCATTTATTTTTATGAATGATAACTGTAATTTTGGTATTATCTCTGCTGGCGGACATTATCCTTATGCTGGTAATCCGATGTCGTCATCCCATGTCTTTAGTCTTGATGGTTTGGTTTCAGACCGGGCCTTTAGTAATACTTCACCACCCTGGTCTCCGACGTACCTTATAGATAACGGATGGGTGTATGTGATTCATTACAATACAGCTATACCGAGTATTCTGGCAACTCCAATAGTTATCGGGTATCAGTTTGGCGGCAACACTTCTACTGCTTCTGACATTGCACTTACAAGCAGATGGACGTGGACAAAAACTGATGCCAGGCTTAATTATGATATAGAGGGTACCAACGCTCTAAAACCCTGGTGTCTTGGAACAAATAATATATACTATGCAACAATGACCAGCACCTCTACAACAGCGAATGCTTTTAGCGGATTGCCTGTAACTCTTTCTGCCATTGACCGCACAACCGGTTCCACGGTATTCACAATTGATACAGGAGTGACTACACTAGGAGTAGGTAATTCAAAGTATTTCGCACAAATAGCATGTCTGAATACGGGTGGGACTGATTATGTTGCCACGATGCTGCCCGAGCTTTACAACAGCGCAACCTCTAAAACAAAAATTTCTATGGTTAATGTGAACGGAACAACACCGTCAACTATCTGGAACTACACATATAACAACGGAGATGCAACGCCGATTCCCGATACGGCCTATGCAAATATAAATACAAGTACTAAAATGGTCTTGGCCGGCGACGCCATATTTGTGGCCTATGTAAAAACAACAACACCTTTGACCGTACCCAATCTAAGTCCCGCGCTCCCGTATGGAGTATGTTACTATTTAGACGCCAGAAACGAGTATCCTTTGAATCTGTATATAGACCGGTTTGATCTTTCAACCGGGACCAAAACTTCAACTAATTTTTCTATGGGTGTAAAAGCTAATACTCTTCAACTGGATGATTTTACGGCTGTAGATGGTAAACTGTATGCGTTGGTCACCTACAGAGAGAACGGCTCCGGAGTTATATCTTCAAATACCAGAGGCGCCCAGCTTGTGGCAATGGTGGGCAGCTACACCGGCGGTAACAGTGCCCCGGTTTTTACGGCATTACCCGGAGTATCAACAACTTCGTTGACTCTTCCTACAAATACAGTCACGCTTACTGCTGTAGCAACTGACTCTTCCCCTGTTTCAATGTACTGGAGCAAAGCGAGCGGTTTTGGTGATGTTAGTTTTTCAGAAAATGGAACTACAACTGCAACGAATATAACAGCGACTTTTAACCGGAACGGGACTTATATTATTTGCGCTCTTGCCTCGGACGGGGAAAGAACGGTCTCGGGGAATGTAACGGTTAATGTTAACCCGTCAATGGTGACCGTAACACTAACCGGAACGGATACAACTGCGACAGAAGGCGCAGTGCCTGATATTGCAAGAATTACGGCAACCCGTGCCGGAGGAGGTACAGGATCTTCTTTGACGGTATATATTAGTTCGTCCTATATCACCGGCTCCGGAGATGATTTTGTATCCAGCGCCGGGAGTTTTGTAACAAACATTGCAGGGACAACAATGACTATTTATCCGCTGGTTATTCCTGCGGGCTCAGCTACAGGTGTGCTGACAATAACTCCGAATAATGACTCGTTTTTGGAGCCGACTGAAAGAATCAGGTTTTCGCAGGTGTACGATATTGGGTATACTTCTGCAGGGGGAAGTATTGATGTATATATATATGATGATGATCTGCCTTCAGTAACTTTTACTGCTCTTGATACTGTAATGGCTGAGCCGGCAGATACAGGAACAGTAAGACTGTCCGCTTACCCGACACCATCTTCAAATCTTACTCTTGATATGACATTTTCAGGTGCTGTGGGAGGATCAGATTATATTTCTTTGCCCGGTCCTTTTTATATAGCCTCCGGGACAAACACTCTTACTTTAACAATAACTCCGATAGACGATTCAATGTACGAAGGTACTGAGATATTAACGATAAAACTTAATACTAATGCAAACTACAGCGAGAGCGGGACTGTAAGCCTTACTATTACGGATGATGATACAAACCGACCTCCGGTTCTTTCACTAACTTTGTCATCTGCGGTCGGGACAGCTCCACTTACTGTTACTTTCAATGCTTCGGCGTCAGTAGATCCGGATAATAATATAAATACATATTTCTGTTCGTTAAATACTGCACATCCTAATCCTCCTATGATTTCTTCGAACACGGAAAGTATTTTGTCTTATGTTTATAACTCTGCCGGTGTATATCCTTTTGAATTTCAAATAGGTGACACAGGTGGCGAGTGGGTAGTAACTACCGGTACCGTGACGGTAACAAGCGCAGCCGCAGTTCCGGTAATTTCCGGAATTTCCCCAACATACACTGCTCTTAATACTGCGACTAAAGTAACATTAGATGTAACCGGAACCGGTTTTTACGGCGGAACTGCAGCCTCTACAGTTTCTGAGCTGTTGATTGTAAATTCAGGAGCACAGGGTTATGATTACGTAAATGGTTCCAATTTGACGGTCACAGGAGATACAACACTTAGAATAAGATTAGATCAATGGTGTTTTGATATTCCGGGTGTTTACGATGTACGCGTCGCGGCCAGAGGCGGGATGAGCGCAACAACCGGAACTACTAAGTTTACTGTCGGTACAATTGCCCCGGTCCCTGTAGTTTCTGGAATTTCCCCCGGAACCGGCTTGAGTACTGCTGCAAACACAGTTACTATAACGGGTAGTGGTTTTTACGGTGGAACCGGGGCAACGGCAGTTACAACGGTATTTCTGGAAAGCGGAAGCAGTTCTATTGAATTGTCAGGGTACAATGTAGCAAGCGATACCCAGATAACCGGAGCGGGAATTCCGACAAACCAGCCGGGAGGTGTTTATGACGTGCGTGTCAGGGCTATGGGTGGAACTTCGCCGGTCAGCTCAACCAAATTCACGATAACCACAGTAGTGCCGGATATCAGCAGCTATAACCCGTCGAGCGGCTCTAACCTTACAGCCGTTACTTTGACAATAAACGGGTCAAAGTTCTTTGCCGGCGGCTCTTCAAGTGCTGTGACCTCAATTGTACTTAACGATCCGGCGACTACGGCAATAACTTTACTCGGGGCAACAATTTCAGATACGGTTATAGCAGGCGCAGTTATACCTCCGGGTGTAGTGGCAGGCAGTTATAATATCCGGGTTACTTCAACTTTGGGAACGAGTTTGACTAACTCCGTTAAATTTGGTGTAACTACCCCGGTACCCACAGTTTCATCTTTTACTCCTGCAGGAACTCTCGATAATACGGCTGTTAGAACATTGACAATAACAGGCAGTAACTTCTTTGCTGGAATCCCTTCCTCCTCAGTATCTCAGATAAGACTTAGCAATGTGGCCGGAACTACTCTAACATTGCCGGCTTCGTCGAATATTAGCGGAACTGTTATTACCGGAGCTATACTTCCTGCCGGTGTCAGGGCGGGGACTTATGACCTGCTTGTAGTAACACCCGGGGGCACGGGAACCGGGAGTAGTTTGGTAACGATAACAACCCCTGCGCCGACTGTTACTCTGTTGAATCCTGCTTTTGGTTCAGACACCGGAGGAAAAACCATAAGTATTCATGGTACCGGTTTCTTTGGGGGAGAGCAGGTCTCTGCTGTTTCTGCGATAAAACTTACGGATGCGTCTTCTACCTCAATAACCGGTTACACTGTTATAAACAATACACTTATAAGCGGGGCTATTGTACCTGCAGGCGTCGCAGTTTCGAATACATACAATGTAATTGTTACAACTTCAGGCGGAAACAGCGCGACCTCTGCCGCAACTGCTTTTACAATTATTGCCGGTCCGACAGTTGCAGGAGCTGCTCCTTCAACGGCTTCAAATCTGGTTGCAACGACTATTACTATAACGGGAGCTAATTTCATAAATCAGGCAAGCGTACTTTCGATAAATCTTGATGATGCAGCAGGCACAGCAATCACCAAGCCGGGGGCAGGAATAACGAATACTCTAATACCGGCTGCCGTAATCCCTGCAGGAGTTTCCGCAGGAACGTATAATATCAAAGTAACCACAATAGCCGGCAATAACTCCACAAGTACCGGAAAGTTCACTGTGACTGCCAATCCTCCGGTGGTTTCTTTTGTAACACCTTCAGGAAGCTTTGATAATTTTGCCGCGAGGACTATTACCATAACCGGAAGCGGGTTCTTTGCTGGTACTGCGACTACAGCAGTCAACTCAGTCTCGGTTAACGGGGTAAGTCTGACAATATCGGGAGCAGTTATCTCTGATAACGCAATTAGCGGTGTAATATTACCATCAGGAATACCTGCGGGAAGTTATGATATTTTAGTAACAACTTCGGGCGGCACAGTAACGGGAAGTAATCTTATTGTGATAACAGAAGGCGGAGAGTATGAAGTAGGAGTTGGTAAAACGTTTGCCACTATAACAGCAGCTTTCACAACGGCTTCTTCAGGGCTCACTGCAAAGTGCGGAACTACAGCGTTTCCCTCAGGTCAGGTTATAAAGATTTTCCCCGGTACTTATACCGAAAGTATTACTATACCTTCAACCCTTGTGCCGACAGCCTCACGGCGTCTTACAATAACCGGTGTGGATGCGAACGGAACCCCTCTTACCTCCTACGCCGCCGCCACTTCTACTCTTACTATCACCAACAACGGCGCAACAAGTGTTTTCACTTCAGGTGTAAGTAATGTTACTTTTAGCGGGCTTCATATCAGAGGTAACAACACTTCTACCGCTGGAATCGGAATATCTGTAATCAGCACTGCTTTAAATAATACGGTAGAATACTGTTCTATTTTCGGGGAAAAGTACGGTATATGGGCAAGAGTAGGTACAACGGGTAATTTTAACTCCAGAAACTGCGAAGTATCTACAAGCTTTATTACTGATTCTACCGGTATATTTGTTAGAGAAAGCGGATTAGTTGAAAATAACTTTATTCACAATGTAACTAATGGCATTTTTTTGCAATATTCAGCTGCCGCTTCGGTGATAACTGTTAGAAATAACTATATAAAAGATATACGTGCTGCATCAGGAGCGACTAGCGTCGGAATAAACATAAATAATTTTAGCGGAACGGCACAAATTTACAATAATCTTATTACAAGAGCTTCAAATCTACAAAGTGGATATCCATATTCAATAATGATTGGTAGTGCTGTAGCTGGAGCAAAACACCTAATCTACAATAATACATCGGTGGGCCATGGTCTTAGCTCCTATGGTGATTACCGCTTAGCCGTCCTCTCAACCAGCATTCTTACTATAAAAAATAATCTTTTGTTTCCAAGTAGCTCGGTTCCGGGTATTTATATAGATCTTACTCCAACTACTTATAGTATTAATAACAATTGGGTAAGTAATGCCAATTTATGGGGTAGAATTGGAAGTACTAATTCTACCTTTGCATCGTGGCAAGGGCTCGGCAATGACGCAAGTTCAAGTACTATAGCTCCGAGCCTTGTAAATCTGACAAATTTAACAACAACTTCGGCAACTGCGAATGATGCAAAATTGGCTTCAGATTATACTGCCACTCCGGGCGCGGATTTAAGCGCAATATTTACAACGGATTATTTTGGAACAACGAGAACTGCCCCGTGGAGCGCCGGTTTTCATGAATATGTTTCTACTTCTGTGCCGATAATAACCGGATTGAATCCTTCTACCGGGGTTAATAGTACCGCAACCAGTATAACGGTGACCGGGAGTTCCTTTACAGGAGTTACGGCAGTTACACTTGACAATACCTCTTTGGCTTATACACTTAACGGGGATGGGACGCTGTATGCAAATGTGCCGTCGGGAAAAACGCCGGCAGCTTATGATTTGTATATAACCAATCCTACGGGAACAAGCGCTGCAACAAGCGCGTCAAAATTCACGGTAGCCGGGGCTCCCCCGACAGTTAGCGGAGTAACGCCTGCGGTAGGATTTGATAACACAGCTTCGCGTCTTCTTACGCTTTCCGGTACGGGCTTTACGGCAGCATCAACGGTGACAGTAAACGGAGTACAATTGACGATGCCCGCC
>JAPLKO010000031.1 GCA_026388015.1 Candidatus Firestoneibacteriota bacterium
TTGGAAAGAAGCAGTTTAAAAAAGCTTGTATCCGGGTCTCGGGTAAACTTAGAAAGAGCGTTAAAGGCTGACGGCAGATTTGACGGACATATCGTAATGGGGCATGTTGATGCTACCGGCGTAATAAAATCTCTAAAGCAAAATGAAGGTTCTCATTTCATCTCTATAGAGATTCCTGAAAAATATTCGCGGTATATTGTAGATAAGGGCTCTGTTGCTGTTGACGGAATAAGTCTCACCGTGACCGAGTGTATAAAGAATAGTTTTACTTTGAATATAATACCTCACACTTTTGATATAACTGTTTTGAAAGATAAGAAAATTGGAGATGAGGTAAACATAGAGGTGGATATTATAGGGAAGTATTTTGAAAAGCTGCATAGTTCAGGAAAAAAAGAGATTACAAAGGAGTTTCTAAATGAAAACGGGTATTTTTAGCAGTATTTCCGAGGCACTTAAAGATTATAAAGCAGGAAAGATGCTCATTGTTATAGATGATGAGGATAGAGAGAATGAAGGAGATCTTGTTTTAGCTGCAGAAAAGACCACTCCCGCAAAGATTAACTTTATGGCAAAACACGGCCGGGGGCTTATCTGTCTACCCATGCTTTCCGGACGGCTTGATGAACTTGAGATTCCCGATATGGTTGACAGCAATACATCCAGTTTTCACACGGCCTTTTCCGTCTCCATCGACGTAAAAAAAGGCGCCACTACCGGAATTTCTGCGTATGACAGGGCAAAAACCATTCTTGCGGCCATAAATAGTAAAACAAAACCCTCGGATCTGGCAAGACCCGGGCATATTTTTCCGTTAAGGTATAAAGAAGGAGGAGTGCTTAAGAGAGCGGGGCAGACAGAGGCGTCTGTAGACCTTGCAATTCTTTCAGGACTGTATCCTGCCGGGGTAATATGTGAAATAATGAAAGAAGACGGAACAATGGCAAGGCTTCCTGATTTACAGAAATTCTCAAAACGTTTTGGAATTAAAATAATAACCGTTGCCGATCTTATTAAGCATAGAAGGCGGACTGAGCTGCTGGTCAAGCGGGCTGTTGAAACTACTATGCCAAATAAATTCGGAAACTGGCGGGTTGTGGCTTATGAGAATCTCATTGACGGAGATTTTCCTCTTGCCTTAGTGCTTGGCGATATTTCAGGAAAAAAAGATGTACTGGTCAGAGTTCATTCTGAATGCCTGACCGGAGATATGCTTCGCAGCTATAGATGTGATTGCGGGGAGCAGTTGGAAAGATCTATGGAGTTAATAGCGGAAAACAAATCAGGTGTTTTGCTGTATATGCGGCAGGAAGGACGCGGGATAGGTCTGATTAATAAATTGAAAGCTTATGCGCTGCAGGATAAAGGTTATGATACTGTGCAGGCAAATGTAGAGCTTGGCTTTAAAGCGGATCTTAGGGATTACGGCGTCGGCGCGATGATTCTTTCGGATTTAGGACTAAAAAGCATAAAGCTTCTTACAAATAATCCAAGAAAAGTGGTAGGTCTTGAAGGTTACGGCCTGGAGATAAACGGCAGAGTGCCGATAGAGATTAAGCCGAACAAGTTTAATCTTAAATATTATCAAACCAAGAAAATGAAAATGGGTCACATTCTAAAGAATGTCTGAGGAGGATAGGAAAATGGGAAAAGTCATAGAAGGAAATCTTATTGCGAAAGGTAAGAAGTTTGCGGTCATTGCCGGCAGATTCAACAGTTTCATAACTGATAAGCTCGTTGCCGGCGCTCTCGATGCTTTAAAACGTCACGATGCGGACGAAAAAGATATTGATGTAATAAAAGTCCCCGGGGCTTTCGAAATACCTTGTGTCGCGGCTAAAATAGCGAAAGCAAAAAAATATGATGCAATTATTTGTGTAGGTGCTATAATAAGAGGAAATACGCCTCACTTTGATTATGTTGCCTCCGAAGCGGCAAAGGGAGTGGCCATGGTCTCAATGGAAGCGGGGCTGCCGGTAATTTTTGGCGTCTTGACTACGGAATCTATAGAGCAGGCAATAGAGCGCGCCGGCACTAAGTCCGGAAACAAAGGCGCTGATGCTGCTTTGGCGGCTATCGAAATGGCGAATCTTTACGAAAAAATATAATACAGCGGGTTTAAGTAAAAGGGAAATATGGGAGAACGAAGGAAGTCCAGACAGATTGCTCTTCAAATGCTTTTTTCTATAGACTTAAGCAAACTTGACTATTTGGTTTTAAAAAAAGATTATCTTGAAGACCTTGAGGAAGATCCTGAAGTTAAAGTTTTTGCATTTGAATTGGTTAAGGGAACAATAGAGAACCTTAAAGCTATTGATGAGGCCATAAAGAGCAGGATAAAAAATTGGGAATTCGACCGGCTTGCCAGCGTGGATAAGAATATTCTACGGTTTGCTTCTTATGAACTCCTGTTCCGGGCGGATATTCCCGTCCCTGTAACAATAAATGAGGCGATTGAGATTGCAAAATCTTTTTCAGGGAAAGAGGCCGGTAAATTTATTAACGGCATACTTGATAATATAAAAAAGGATATAAAAATTAAAAAAAAGGAGTAGCTGATGATGGAAACTCCCGTAAGAAAAGCCGTTATTCCGTGCGCCGGGCTCGGCACCAGGTTCTTACCTGCCACTAAAGCTCAACCCAAGGAAATGCTGCCGGTTTTTGACAGACCGGCTATTCAATATATTATTGAAGAAGCGCTCGCCTCTGACATAGAAGACATTGTTCTGGTTACAGGCCGCGGGAAACAGGCGATAGAAAACCATTTTGATAAATCTTTTGAGCTGGAACATTACCTAAAAGAAAGAAAGCAATACCAGCTTCTGAATAAGGTGGAACGTATTGCGGAACTTGCAGATATTTATTACGTAAGACAGAAACAGCCCCTGGGGCTGGGGCATGCTATTAGCTGTGCCAAAAGTTATCTGCAGCATGAGCCCTTTGCCGTATTTCTTGCAGATGACCTTATCTATTCTAAAACTCCCGCAATAAAACAATTAATAAATGTATATAAAAAATACAATTGCTCTGTTTTAGCCGTTGAAGAAGTCCCGGTGGAAAAGATCTCACATTACGGAGTGATCAAACCGGTTAAAATATCAGAGTCCGTATTTAAAGTTGAAGATATTGTAGAAAAACCAAAAGCTTCCGAGGCGCCTTCTAACCTGGGTGTAGTGGGCAGATATATCTTAATGCCGGAAATACTGGATATTCTTTCCGGAGTTCAAAAAGGGAAAGGAGGGGAAATACAATTAACTGATGCCATAAAAATCCTCCTAAAAACAAAACCGGTTTACGCTGTAAAATTGAACGGCAAAAGATATGATACCGGAGATAAACTCGGCTATATGAAAGCCTCGCTTGAGTACGCTCTGAGAGATAAAGAAATTGGCGGAAAACTAAAAAAATATCTGAAAACCGTATGAAGAGATATATAAACATTATAACGGGGCTTGTTTTTGGAGCCGGTTTTCTGGTGCTTGCTTTCTATAATGTTAAATTAGAAGATGTGCTATCCGGCTTTAAGAAGTTCAATCCGGTTTATATTATCCCTATCACGGCGCTTACTGTAATTTATTTTCTAATAAGAGCGTACAGATGGGGGCTGATATTCAAACCGCACCCGGTTCCGTCCTTCAAAAGTCTTTTTTCCGGTATTATGATAGGCGTTATGGTGAACAATCTTATTCCGGCAAAGATTGGAGAGGTTTCACGGGCTTTTATACTGGGGAAAAAAGAAAAAACAAGCATCAGTCTGACTTTTGGTACAATAATTGTAGAAAGGATATTTGATTTTCTTGCCCTGTTTTTTTGTTTCTTTGCGGTCTTTATATTCTCTCCTGCAGAAAGGGATTTTCTAAACAACACTTCCGCGGCGGGCAAAACAGCTTTTTTTACAACGCTTGGCGGTTTTCTTGCGCTCATAGTTCTAATAGTTGTTTTTAAGTATCAGACGCGCTTGTTTGTAAAAGTTGTGGAAGGGGTTCTCGGAGTATTTTCAAAAAACTTTGCCTCAAAAATAGACTCCTGGTTTAACTCTTTTGCCGATGGTTTGAAATGCCTGGACAGTTTTGGGAATAGCCTAAAAATATTTATTGCTTCCGTATTCCAGTGGGCTCTTATGGGGTTTGTTACATGGATTGCGTTAATATCTTTTAATATTCATATTTCTTTGTTTTCCGCAAGTTTTGTTATGATAATAGTAACTCTGGGGTGCGTCCTGCCTCCGTCTCCGGGTGGAATCGGCACCCAGCAGTTGATTTCGGTTTTGGTCCTAAAATTTTATAATATTAACGGCGGGGAAGCTATGAGTTTTTCGATTGTGCAGAACTTTCTGTCTTTTGCAGTCGGCACAATACTCGGGATATTTTTTCTTTTTAAGGAAAGTATGAATTTCGCCGAGTTAATTAAATTCAGCGAGGAGAAAAGATGAAGGCAGTTGTTACCGGCGCCGCCGGTTTTATAGGCTCGCACCTTTGCGCCAGGCTGGTTAAGGACGGGCTGGACGTAGTTGGCGTTGACTGTTTTACGGAATACTACTCAAAGGAGCTCAAAAAAAGTAATTTACGCGAGTTAAATAAAAATGATAATTTTGATTTTATAGAAGGCAATCTGAATAAAATTGATTTAAAAAACATTCTTAGCGATGCAGATTACGTCTTTCATCTGGCGGCCCAGGCGGGCGTGCGGACAAGCTGGGGCAGAGATTTTATTGTTTACACGGAAAATAATATTCTTGCGGTTGCAAATCTACTGGAGTCCTTGAAGGAAAGCAAAAAGCTGAAAAAACTTGTTTTTGCCTCTTCGTCTTCTGTTTATGGCGATACAAAAGAACTTCCGGTTAAAGAAACGACAGAAACCAACCCTGTTTCCCCTTATGGAGTTACAAAACTCGCCGGTGAAAAGCTGTTGTTCTCTTACGGAGCTAATTTTAAACTGCCTTACATAACCCTGAGATTCTTTACCGTATACGGCCCGAGACAGCGGCCTGATATGGGTTTTAATATATTTATCACAAAAATACTTAAAGGGGAGGTTTTGCCGGTATTTGCCGGAGGAAAATCCACGAGAGACTTTACGTATGTTTCCGATATTATCGATTGCTGTCTCTTGGCCGCAAAAAGTAAAATCAAAGGTGAAATATTTAATGTCGGAGGCGGACACAGAGTTAACCTCCTGGAAGTAATTAAAAAACTGGAAACACATACGGGAAAGAAAGCAAAGCTGCAGCTGTTTAAAGCCCAAAAAGGCGATGTCTCTCATACCTGGTCTGATATTTCAAAAGCAAAAAAACTGCTCGGTTACAAACCAAAAGTTTCTTTAGACTTTGGCTTAAGTAAAGAAGTTAAATGGCTTGAGGAGGGAAGGCAGAGCGCATTATGAAAAATCTTGACAACCTGAAAGAGATAAGAAAAACAGATAAGGCTGATATGCTCGGGAAAGTTATGCAGCTGTCAGAAATGGTCAGGCTGGGACTCAAAACCGGTGAAAATGCGGTAATACCGGCGGGCTATAAGAAAGTAAAAAAGGTTTTGTATACAGGCCTCGGGGGCTCCGGCATAAGCGGCGATATTCTTAAAAATCTGCTTTGCGGAAAGTGCCCGGTTCCTGTATTTGTAAACAGAAATTACACCCTTCCCGGCTGGGTGGACGCCAGCACTCTTGTTTTTGCGGCTTCGCTTTCAGGAAATACAGAAGAAACCATAGCCGCCTTTAAAGAGGCGCTTTCAAAAAAAGCAAAAGTAGTAGTAATTACCTCCGGCGGTAAATTAAGGACCCTGGCTGAAAAAAACAATTTACCGGTTCTTCTGGTGCCGGGCGGGAATCCTCCAAGAGCCTCTTTACCGTATTTATTATTTCCGGCTCTTTTCGTAATGAAAAAGCTGGGTTTTACGGCAATAAAAGCGCCGGAGTTTATAGAAACCATAGACCTCTTGGAAGATCTGGCAAAATTATATGCGCCTGAAATAAAATTAAAAGACAACCCCGCAAAACAGCTGGCAGTTAAATTGCATAAAAAACCGGTTCTGGTTTTCGGTTCGGCTGATAATACGGATGCTGTCGCCGTAAGGTGGAAATGCCAGTTAGCGGAAAACTCCAAAGTGTTTGGGTTTGCCTCAACTATCCCGGAGATGAACCATAATGAGATTGTGGGCTGGGAACTGCTTAAGGAAAATTTAAAAAAATATGCGGTGCTGTTTTTACGGACACAAGACGATTTGCCGCAGGTTAAAAAGAGGTTCCTTCTTACAAGAAAAATTATAAGCAGGAAAGCCGGCTGGACGGGCGAGGTTAACGCGTCAGGAAAGACACCTCTGGCGCGGCAGCTTTCTCTTATATATTTTGCAGATTTTGTGAGCGTATATCTTGCGCTGCTTTACGGCGTTGATCCGACCCCTATAAAAGCTATAGACTATTTTAAAGCTAATCTGTCAAAACAGTAAAAAATGGAAAAGCTTTCTGTCTTAGGTATAAGGGTCGACAACCTGGAGCTTGAAGAAATCGGCCGGGTTACCCTGAGATTAATTTCCGAAAAAAAGCCGTCTATTTATATCTCTCTCGGCAGCCTTACGGTTATGCTGGCGAAAAAAGATGCTGCTTATAAAAATATTATAGAGTCGGCAGAATTGGTTATTTGCGACGGATTTGGGGTCAAAGCGGCCATAAGACTTTTAACAGGGAAAAAACTGCCTCGCCTCACAGGTGTTGAGCTGGTTTCATTTTTTGCCGGTTTAGCGGAGAAAAAAGGCTGTAGGATATTCCTTCTCGGAGCATCAGAAGCCGTAATTAAAGAAGCCAAGAATCAGCTTGAAAGAAGCTTCCCTGCTCTAATAATTTGTGGATATTCCAACGGCTATTCTGATATAATTATTACTAATGAAGTGAAAAAGAAGATTAAAGAGGCCGCTCCGGATATCCTGCTTGCAGGTCTGGGCCAGCCAAGACAAGAGAAGTGGTTGTCTGAAAACAGCAGAGAATTGGGAGTCCCGGTCTCGTTGGGCGTAGGCGGTAGTTTTGATGTAATTTCCGGTAAGATAAAAAGAGCGCCTTTGTTTTTCCAAAAGCTGGGGCTGGAATGGCTTTTTCGTATGCTTCTGGAGCCGCGCCGAATAAAACGAAATTTTGTGCTTCTTAAATACTTAATGCTTATAATTAAAGATAAAATAACAGGAGGGAAATAACAAAATGGCAAAAAAATATATTTTCACATCGGAATCCGTAACTGAAGGGCACCCCGATAAGGTCGCCGATCAGATTTCTGATGCAGTCCTGGATCTAAACCTGGCCTCAGATCCTTACGCCCGGGTGGCGTGTGAAACGCTGGTTACCACTGATACCGTAGTTATCGCCGGCGAGATAACCAATCACAGCAAAGCCATAATGAACTATGAAAAAATTGTCAGAGAAATAGTTAAGGAGATCGGTTATACGGATTCAAAAATAGGTTTTGCGGCTGGCACCTTCAGATTTCATAACTTACTCCACAGCCAGTCTGCAGATATAGCGATGGGTGTTGATACGGGCGGAGCCGGAGACCAGGGTATAATGTTCGGCTACGCTTCAAAAGAGACGAGAGAGCTTATGCCTCTTCCTATAGCTATGGCGCAGAAGCTGGCGCTTAAACTTTCTGAAGTCAGAAAAAAAGGTATTCTCAAATACCTGAGACCGGACGGAAAGACCCAGGTGTCGGTAGAATATATAGATGATAAACCTGTTTCGGTTGCAGCTGTTGTAATCGCCGCCCAGCATTCTCCGGACGTAACTCAGAAAAAATTAAAAGAGGATATCATTGCAAAAGTAATAAAGCCGGTTTTGGGAGCTTACTTCAAAACTCTAAAGAAATCTGCCATCTTTATTAATGAGACCGGTAATTTCGAAATTGGCGGTCCTCACGGTGATACAGGTTTAACAGGCAGAAAGATAATCGTAGACTCTTACGGCGGCAGAGGCAGACACGGCGGCGGAGCGTTTTCCGGAAAAGATCCGACAAAAGTTGACAGATCTGCCACTTATATGGCAAGGTATGTCGCAAAAAATATTGTTGCTGCGGGATTGGCGGATGAGTGTGAAGTCCAGTTCTCCTATGTTATCGGAAGAGCGACTCCTATTTCCGTATTGATAAACACTTTTGGTACAGGGAAAATATGCGAGGAAAAACTTTCTGAAATAGTAAGAAAGAATTTCAAACTTAAACCGAGGGAGATTATTGATTTCCTGAAGCTGAGAAGACCAATATACAGAAAGACTGCGGCTTACGGGCATTTCGGAAGAAATTTAAAGGAATTTACCTGGGAAAGAACAGATAAAGCGGCAAAACTTAGAAGGGAGGCAGGACTCTGATGAATTACGACGTTAAGGACCTATCTCTGGCTCCGGCCGGAAAACTAAAGATTGAATGGGCTAATAATCAGATGAAGGTTTTGAATCTTATTAAAGCCCGCTTCAAAAGAGAAAAACCGTTAAAAGGAGTCAGAGTAGCGGCTTGTCTTCATGTTACCAGTGAAACCGCAAATCTGATGATTACGCTGAAAGAAGGCGGAGCAGAAATCTGTCTTAATGCTTCAAATCCTCTGAGCACCCAGGATGATGTTGCGGCCTCTCTGGTAAAAGACTACGGGATAGCTACTTTTGCGATTAAGGGCGAGGATAATGCCACTTATTACCGCCATATGGAAGCGGCTCTAGAAAGCAAACCGCATATGACTATGGATGACGGGGCTGATGTAGTTTCCCTTATTCATTCAAAAAGAAAAGATCTGCTAAAATATATAATCGGAGGTACAGAAGAGACTACAACGGGTGTTATCCGTCTTAAAGCAATGGAAGCGGACGGCGTCTTAAAATATCCTATTATTGCCGTTAACGATGCCAACACCAAACATATGTTCGATAATAGATACGGCACCGGACAATCGACAATTGACGGAATTATCCGCGCGACGAACGTACTTCTTGCCGGTTCTAATTTTGTAGTATGCGGTTACGGCTGGTGCGGAAGAGGCGCGGCAATGAGAGCTAAGGGAATGGGCGCAAATGTTTATGTTACAGAGGTTGATCCCTTGAAAGCTATTGAAGCCAATATGGACGGCTTTATGGTTGTGGATTCCATAACTGCCTCAAAAATCGGAGATATTTTTGTAACACTTACAGGCGATGTTGATGTCCTTACTGATAAGCACTTCAAAGCAATGAAAGACGGCGCGATTATTTGTAACTCCGGTCACTTTAATGTTGAGATTAATCTTCCGAAGCTTAAAGCAATGTCAAAAAGTGTCAGGCAGATGAGAGAGTTTGTGGAAGAGTATACAATGAAGAACGGCAAGAAAGTATTTGTTCTCGGCGACGGCAGACTTATTAATCTGGCGGCTGCAGAGGGGCATCCGGCCTCAGTAATGGATATGAGCTTTGCCAATCAGGCGCTCTCTGCAGAGTTTATGAAAAAAAATGCCAAAAAATTGAAGAAAATGGTTTACTCCGTGCCCAAGGACATTGATGCAAATATTGCTTTATTAAAGCTAAAATCTATGGGGATTACTATTGATACACTTACAAAGAGGCAAAAAGAGTATCTTTCCAGCTGGCAGGAAGGCACCTAATAATTAATTACTAGAACCTAAAGAGCAATTGACAAGCCAAAGATATCTTGATATACTTAAGAAAATTGAGGAAATTTAGGGAGGTGATATAATGTTAGCTATGAAAAAGGGTTTCACATTGGTTGAGCTGATGATTGTAGTTGCGATCATCGGTATTCTGGCTGCTGTTGCAATCCCCAGATTTGCAAATATGCTTGATAAATCGAGGGAAGGCGC
>JAPLKO010000054.1 GCA_026388015.1 Candidatus Firestoneibacteriota bacterium
TGTTTTCAAAAAGTATACCTACTTTCCGGCTTTTTGAGAGAGATACAGATTTTTGAACTCCTTTAAGAATTCTTCCAAGAACTTCGTTTTTGGCGCATTCTCCGCAGCTTCCGATATGTGTAGAAATATAATCAGCACCTATCTCTTCTGCTCTGGCAATTTCTAAAGCAAAAGCTTCTATAGATTTATTATATAACTCATTATTTATGGAAGCTAGATTGATAAGATAACTTGTATGTACCACCACAGGGTATAGTTTAAGAGTTTTAACGGCATCTTTAAAAAGCGAAATACCTTGAGGAGTTAAGACAGTTGCCGCCCATTGCCGCGGACTTTTAGAAAATATTTGAAAGGTAGTACATCCAAGTTTTGAGGCTTCCAACGGAGCATTTACAAGCCCTCCGGCAATACCGGCATGTATACCGATGTTCATAGCATCGCTCCTTTTAAGATATACATCTGATAACTAAAATATCCTCGACTCAAACTATTAGTTAACGGCAGAGTACAATATTTGGGTAATTCCGGGCTATACAGAACCAGGCATTTATTATAACAATTCAAAGCCTTGATGTTCTTTGAAAATATTTATAATTTACAGCTTTCACTCAGGCTGCTATTCATTTATATATTTTCTTTTTGAGATTTCTTCTTACCGCTAAAAGTTCTTGCAAGACGGCTCTCAAGTGTTTGAGTGGCGCAAGTTTACTCCCGGTATCGTCTATCCAGGTGACAGGCATTTCTTTAATCTTAAGACCCAGTACTACGGCTATAGTAAGGGCTTCCACATCGAAAACATAGCCAAAGATAGTCAGCCTGCTGAAGATTTTCCCTGCGGCCGCAGCCGTAAAGCCCTTGAATCCGCATTGCGTATCTCTTATTTCCGGAAGCAGAAATCTTCTTCTTAAAATGTGAAATGCGCTGCTAAATATTTTTCTAAACGGCGGTTGCGGAGATTTAATGCTTGCGCCTTTGACGCGTCTTGAACCAATAACCACATCAAAGCCTTCTGCTAAATATTTTAAAAGTTTTTCAATTTCTTCCGGCGGTGTGGAAAGGTCCGCATCAGTAAATATCCTGTACTTACCGGAAGCTTCTTCCATTCCGTGTTTTACGGCAAAACCTTTGCCAGTGTTAATTTGATTTCTAATAAGTCTTATAGCGGGTTCTCTAAGAGCAAGTTTTTCCACAATAGTCGAGGTCCGGTCTTTACTGCCGTCATCCACAACGATTATTTCATAATACAGCCCAAGTTTGTTTAAATATTCCTTTAATCTGCAAATACAAAGAGATATTCTTTTTTCCTCGTTAAATGCAGGTATTATTATTGATAAATCTTTCTTTCCGATAAGCATACAAAGGCCAGCATAAGAAAAACAAATGTCGTAATTGAAACCGCAACCCCCGTCCTAAAGGACAGCGGTTTATAAGTAAACACGACAGTATGTTTTCCTGCAGGCACTAAAACCCCCCTAAACATATAATTAGTTCTTATTATTTCACTTTTAACCCCGCCGATAAAAGCTTCCCAACCCGCATAGTATGAATCCGACAAAACAAGCAACCCGGGTGAAACTGCGTCAAAACTTACACTAACGTTATTTCCACTGTAGATAACGTCTGCCGGAGTGTTTCTTTGTCCTTTGTAGTTAATGTGTCCCGAGCTCCTGCTTTCTACAACGGCATACTCAGCAGGCAAATACTTTTTTGCGGTTACTTGCTGAAAAGCTTGCTGAGCATTTGCCGCAAAAACCGTATTATAAGTAACAAAAGCTCTGGGAAGCACCTCAAGATTTTCGTAGACCGAGAGCGCCCCGCTTTCCGCACGTTTTAAAAATCCGGTTTCTTTAAGTTGACTGCCAGCAATAATATATTTTGTGTTTGCAATATTCAGTAGCTGCGTTTCAAAAGCTGACTGTTGCAGCTCAAATCTTTCAAACAATTTGTCTTGTTTAAGCAAACGCATAGGATCGTAAACACTTAAGGTTGCAACTCCCAGCATTAATGGATAATTATCGTGTAGAATATCTTTTAAGTCAACAATATATCTGTTTTTTTGCAGACCTTTTTCGTGCTTGGCCTCGTCTTGATACTGAATTTGAAAATTCTTTAGCGCTGCAGGCTGTACAACAATGCGAAAGTTTGTTTTATCTTTGTTAATTTTTTCAATAATTGGCGGTACAGCAAACACCTCTTCAGTTTTTGCGAGAGGAACAAGTCCTGCTGAATTCACAAATAGATCAAAAAACACAAATACATTGAAAGCCAGAAGAAAATGATTTTTTTTTATCCTTTTTATCAGCACAAAGTATATCAAGCTCAACAAGCTCAAAATTACGCCCATAGATGTTAAAAAAGCTTTGTTAATTATAGCGGTCCTGCTTTTATAGATTTCCACATTTAAGACGCCGTAAAATATATAAACAGTCAGCATAACAGATATAATCAAAAAAGTTGTTTTAATAAATATTCCGTTTCCATTTTTATTTGCCAAAAGAGAAGACAGACCATCCAGAAGTATTCCACTAAGCAAAGCCAGAGCAAATACAGCCATACCGATTATTGTTGCAGGATACCGTACCATTTTAAAAACAGGGGATATATTATAGAGCAGGGTGTGCAGTCCTCCGTATTTGCCCAAAGATAATATCAAAAAAAATATAAATACTGCTCCGAGGAAATAGAATAGTGAATTATTTTTTCCTGCGCTCAGTCTTACCTTTGAAAGTAAAGCCGTTACATAAGCACTGACTAGAAATACAACTCCTGTGCTGCAGTAGAAAGAGCTTAACCATAATCCGTCTCCTCCATAATATGCTGAAGTGGCTGGATTTCCCCAGAAAGACGGAATAAGAAATTTAAAAAGCATAACCGGATGCAGAGAACCTACCGAAGCATCCTTATAGTTTAGTCCGGAATGTCTCGCGGAATATATTACAAACTCAAGAAACGGCAGAAGCTGAACCGCAGAAAGCAGAAGAGCAATAAGCAGCATCCCGGCAAATAAACCTGCATATTTTACTACAGCTTTGCAGGTGTATGCAGAATACCATATTACAAAAGCAAACATAAGCATCACCGTGTAGAAAAATACTTGTGCGCTGCCGGCAAAGATCGGCATCGAAAGAGTAATACTGGAAAGCAGGTAGTATTTAAACTTGCCCGAGTCGATAAATCTCTTAATATTTAGCATTATTAGCGGTGTCAGCGCTGAAGCGGCAAGCACACACCAAAACTCCGCTCTACTGACCATATAGGCGTTAAAAGTGAATACTATAGCCGCTAGAAAAGATGCTTCCTCTGTAAGTTTAAAAGACTTTGCCAAAATAAACATGGAACAGGCTGCTAGCACAAAGTTTGCTAAAATAAAGATTTTGATTGCAGCAGCAAAAGGTAAAAAAAGGAAAAATACTTTTAAAGGATAAAATACCGCTGACTGTAAATTTGCTATGAATGGGGTACCGCAGCCAGAGAGGTTATTCCAAAGCGGGAGTTCTCCTGCAAAGAGAGCCTTGTTCGCATAAGCCTGCCAGGGAAAAAAAGAAAGTAAGCTGTCTCTGAAAAACGGAATCTTTCCCAAAAATAACATCTCCATCCAAAAAAAGCCGCAAAATATTACCAGGAGACCAGGGTAAAATAATGAGGCTTTTTTAATCCTCAAAGATTTTTCTCCAGATTTTGCAAAGTTTCCTGCATTTCTTTCAACCCTTCCTGCAGTTTTTGAATAGTTTTAAGCAAATTTTGCCTTTTTTTTAGAAAATCCTGATATTGCTGCTCTTTCTTTTTTCTTAATTCTTTAAGCCTGTTATTTATATTAATATCCAGCGGATTGTTTAAGGCTATTCGCTCATAGATGTTTATTGCCTCGTCAACAAGTCCCTGTGTTACATATATTTCTGCAACGGTAGAGGTTTCCATATTTCCTTTTTTTTCTTCTCTAAAAGTCAGCTGACTAATATTATCTTTTACTTCATCCGCCGCTGCATTATTGCCCTCATATCTGTAGAGTGTTTCCAGCATAGTATTTGCAGTCAGGTTTAAAGGATCAATTATAATTACTTTTTCAAGTTCCGCTTTTGATTCTTCTGTTCTGTTCTTTTCCAGAAGCAGCCTTGAAGCAAAAAGCCGGGCAGAAACAAAACTTGGATGTTTTTCAAGTCCAGACAACGCAAGAGAAAGAGCCTCGTCTTTATAACCTGCTTCACAGTAGAGCTCGGCTAATTCTAAAAAAACCTGACTTTCTGGTTCTTGAATCAGTTTATTCTTTACCTCTTCAATTTTTTTCCCCAAGCGCTCATCCATAAAATATATCCTTTTGGACCTTTTATCAATTTATAACACAATCAATAAACAAATTACAGCTTAAATATAAAAAGTAAACCCTTTATCTACACAAGAATCTTTAAATTAACGAAATGTCACCTAAAAACGCAGAACAAACCAGCTTGCTTATTTTCTTTTTAGAGCGCTCAAGACTTCTTTTGCGGTTTTTGCAGGCGTTAAATTAGAGGTATCGAACACATAGTCTGCAGAAGCCGTATAGAGCGGCAGTCTTTTGTTAAGAAGAACCCGCAGTTTTTTAAGTCCCTGTGTACGGTTTGCCGCTGATAATAAGGGTCGTTTATCTTTTTGAGCGGAAATTCTATTAAATATAATCATTACCTTTGACAGAAAAGCAATTATGATGCCATTTTTTTTTAAACGCTTAATATTTAACGGATTCAACACTGCCCCGCCACCGGTAGATATTACCAGCATATTTTGTTTTGATATTTTCCTGATAATGTTACTTTCTAAAACCCTAAAACACTTCTCGCCTTTTCTCTCAAATATTTTACTAATTGAATGTCCGGCTGCTGCTTCGATCTTTTCATCGATATCTACAAACTCTCTTTTCATTTTACGGGCAATTATTTTTCCTGCAGATGTCTTGCCTGTCCCCATAAAACCAATAAGCACCAGGTTATATTGTTCTTTTTTCAAGGTTCAAAGGCCTCTTATCCTTTTTATATATGCTTTATAAGAGGATTTCATATCAGCAATTGAATCACCGCCGAACTTTTCAACAAAACAATTTGCAATTTCATAAGCAACAACAGCTTCACCCACTACACAAGCTGCGGGTACGGCGCAAATATCAGATCTTTCTACAGTGGCCTTAACTTTACGTTTTGAGATGATATCAATGCTGTTTAACGGTTTATATAATGTAGCAATTGGTTTCATAGCGGCTCTGACAATTATATCAGAACCATTACTCATTCCACCCTCAAGACCTCCGCAGTTGTTTGTCTTTCTGTAGTATTTACCCTTAGTGTAAAATATCTCATCGTGTACTTTTGAACCGAATTTGCGCGCGGCTTCAAAACCAAGACCAATTTCAACTCCCTTTATTGCCTGAAGACCCATAATTCCTGCCGCAAGCCGGCCATCCAGCCGCCTATCCCACTGTGCATACGTTCCGAGACCTACAGGCACATTTAGAGCGCATATTTCAAATATACCGCCGACAGAGTCCCCTCTTTTTCTTGCGTCATCAATTTTCTTAATCATGGCTTTTTCCGCTTTCTTATCTGCTGTTCGCAGCGGAGAATTCTCTACAACGTCTTTAAGATTAATTGAAGACCGTTTTGCTTTAACTCCGCCAATCTCGGTAACATATCCAAATATTTCTATACTAAACTCTTTTAGAAGTATTTTGCAAACAGTGCCCGCAGCTACTCTTGCTGCAGTCTCTCTTGCACTTGCCCTTTCCAGCACATCTCTAATGTCAGTGAAGCCGTATTTTAAAGCTCCGGAGAGGTCCGCATGCCCCGGTCTGGGCATCGTTACAGGTGCTACTATTTTGTTTTTCCAATTTTTGAAATCCTTATTTTCTATAATTAAAGTTATGGGAGATCCAAGCGTTTTTCCGTTTCTCAGTCCGCTTGCAATTTCTACAGTATCAGTCTCAATAGCCATTCTTCCGCCGCGTCCATAGCCTTTCTGACGTTTTTTAAGTTCAATATTAATATCAGAAGACTGAAGCAGCAAACCTGCGGGTACACCTTCTAAAATTGCAAAAAGAGATTTGCCGTGTGATTCCCCTCCAGTGAAATATCTTATCATTTTTTCTCCAAATAAATATGCGGGCCTTTTAGGACCCGCATAATGCAATTCCCCCGGTTCAGTGGACTACTTGTTAAGTTGATAATAGTCTTTCTCTGCCTGATCGGGACTTTTGTACCCGTTGTACGAGTGCAGGCGCTCCGTATTAAAATATCCGAACACATACCCAAAGACCGCAACCTTTGCCTTTTCCCTTGTTTCGAAAACTTTACCGTATATTTCTTCTTTCTTTAAACTGCACATAAAACTTTCCGCCACTGCGTTGTCGTACGGGTTACCTTTTCCGCTCATGCTCATCGTCATTCCGGCTTTTATCACAATATCCTGATGATCTCCTGCCGCATACGTCGACCCGCGATCAGAATGATACAGAACTCCCGCCTTCGGTCTTCTCATTGCGACGGCCTGTTTAAGTGCCGCATTCGCCAACTCCGCGTCTATACTATCCGACATCGCCAATCCTACTACTTTCCTCGCATACAAGTCAATCACTACGGCCACATACAGCCATCCTTCTTTTGTCCAGACGAATGTTATGTCCGCTACCCAGATTTCATTCGGCCTTACCACAACAAACTTCTGCTGTAGTATATTCATCGCTACAGGATGGTTATGCTTTGAATCTGTTGTCACCTTGTATTTCCTGGTCTGCTTTGCCCGGATTCCGTTAAGTTTCATAAGCCGTGCTATACGGTTCTCGCCATATTCCTTTCCAAGCGCATGGTATATCCTCGGGCTTCCGTAGTTCTTCTGGTGCTTTTCAAAAGCTACCATTATTTCAAATATCAGCTTCGCGTTTTCTTCTTTCCTTTTCTGCGGTCGCTTTAGCCATGCATAATACCCGCTCTTTCTTATCTCTAAAACACGGCATATCCTCTGTACCCCGTATTCCGGGGCGTACCTTTTTACGAATTCGTACTTTTTCCCTGCTCCTCTGAGAATATGCCGATTGCTTTTTTTAAGACTTCGTTATCCTTTTTCGCACTTTCCAGTTCTCGCCTAAGCCTCATAATCTCTGTTAGGTGGCCTTTGCCGACAAACGCTTTCTCTCCACCTGAAGCATACTTCTTTTTCCAATTATGAATCAGGTTGTCATGTATCCCAAGACTCCGCGCCACTTCTGCTACCTTTTGCCCATCTTCGACCATTTTTACCGCTGATATTTTAAAAGCCTTATCAAAACTGCGTTTCTGCTTCCCTTCTTCCATTGGACACCTCCGTCCCTGAGACGGTATTTATATTAACACCATCTCTTCAAAGTGTCCACTGCTTTGGGGGAACTGCACTATTGTCGTTAATAACCGCTTATCTGATTATATGCGGAGTCATAAACACTACAAGATCTCTCTTTGTTTTTCCGACCGTCTTATTCTGGAAAAGCAAGGCGCCAAGAAGCGGAATATCGCCCAGTATCGGTACTTTGTGAATTGTAACCACTTCATCTTCTCTGATAAGTCCTCCGATTACAAAAGTATCACCGTCCTTTATCAATACCTGTGTACTAGCAGTTCTCGTATCTACAACAGGAGGAGGGCCCGGCGAGACAATGGAACTCACTGTAGGCTTTACCTGGAGGGTTACATAATCATTTCTGTTTATCTGAGGGGTAACCTCAAGTGTAACACCTGCATCAATAGAGGCATAGGTGGTTACTCCTGTTTGAGCATTAAAACCGCTTACATAAGAATAGGCTTGCGAGATATTAATAGTCGCCATTTTATTATCAACAGTAGTTATCCTTGGATTTGCTATCAAATTTGCATCATTTGTTTTAATTAACGCATCAAGCGCTATCCAAAAAGAATTATTTCCTGCTATACCAAACTGAAACTGTCCTGCTTTTGCAGAACCTGTAGTAGGCGGCGAAATACTAGCCTTTAATTGAGTTGTATTTGCAACTCCGGGATAAATATCCGTCATCAAGCCGCTGCCTACTCCGCTTGTGCCGCCTGTCTCAAAGTCCCATCTTATTCCAAGCTTATCTTCACTCTCAACTTTTAGATCAACAAGTTTCGCCTCAATATTGACCTGCGCAGTTTTAGTGTCCAGACTAATAATTAAATTAGAAAACATATCCATTTTACTTGTTAAATCCGTAATAATCAGAGTGTTTGTCCTTGAATCAGCTTGAATTTTTCCTGAACTGCTTAAAAATGGAGCTATGGAACCTTGCAGCTCCGAGGCCTTAGCGAAGTTAATACCAAAGTACCTTGTCTCTAAAATACCGCTATCTTCTTCTGTTTTCATTTCAACCGGTGTTGCAACTCTGATAATATTTCCTTCTACTTTATACGCAAAACCATTTTGCTTAAGAGTCAAGTCCAATATTTTTTTTAAACTTACGTTTTTTAAATGAATTGAAGGTATATTTCCGCCCACGCTTCTGCTCGTTACCAGATTGAAGCCTGCCTCGGACACAATAGTATTTAAGAACGTGTTCAAATCCGCATTGGTAAGAGCTATATAAGGAACTATCTGATCCAAATCTCCTTTTTTCATGGAACCTTTACGCAAAGCAAATTGCTCCGACTTATCCGTTTCCTGAGAGGAAGCAACCTGTTCCCCCATTTTCTTTGTAGAATCTTCATGGGAAACCGGCTTCAGCAGAACTTTTTTTCCAATTATAACCTGTTCTGTTTGTTTAATGACAGTTACCAGTACTTTGGTAGAAAATATTTCTTTTTGAAAATCGCATTTAGCCGTTGTAGTCAAAACCACTCTTGTAGTCTTTTGCGGTTTCGCAGATAATTGTGAAACTTTGACTGAAGTAACTATCGAACCTTTTACCTGTTTTTCAAAAGCGCTGCCTGAAAGTACCGCAGGCATTAAATCTATAATCAAATTATACTTACCGGCGCTTTGAGCGTCTTTTGCCGGCTCCAAAACTATTTTTGTATCTTTAAGAAGTTCGCTATTGTCTGCCACAAATATTGTTATGAGCGCTGCCTCTACAGAACCGTCTACAGAAACATTTTCAATTACCGCATAGCCGCCTTTTTCATCCAGAGCAAATGCAAAAGTGCACAAAATAAACATAATCATCATTGCTATTTTTTTCATTTTCACAAGCTCCTTTAATTGTAGCTTACCGCTACTTTTTTACTTCGGAATATCAAAATATATTTCTTTTGCCCCTACTTCAACTATTTCAGTATAAAAGAGCTTAACTTTGTTTTCATAAACTCTTCCTTCTATGCCTTTTATAATCTCATTATCTTTAGTGTAAAGCTTTTTATCTCTTAGCATGAAAGCATTTTTTATCGAATCTTCAAAAATAAAGATAGAATTATTCCCGATTGCCAGGACTGAAGTAAGTCTCAAACCGATAATATTCAAATTTCCGGCTGTTGTTTTTGCATCCCCTTTACCCACAGAAAGAAAGGGGTCTCTCTTGACGCCGGAATATCTATATAGAGGAAAAATTGCTCTTTCTTCGGTGTCTTCCTCTCTAAAATAGCGCGCTTGAGTATTTGGATTTTGGCTGGAAACAAATGTTTTTAGATTCACCGCCATATTGACCGAGCTCTTAGAAAGCACAGCTTCTCCGGTTGCCCCGCCGGCGCTGACTTGAACATCATAACAATTAAAGAGTCGCACCGAATATCCAAGTTTAGTTATGAATTTTCCAAAATCATTATAGCTGCCTGACAGGCTGAGAGCTATCGGAACTTCATTGTAAAAACTCTTACCGGCAATAACTTTAGACGGGGTAAAAGACTGAATCCTTATATTGTATTCCGCTGCAGCTCTGCTTATCTCTTTTATACACTCCGCTTGATTAATAAAAGTAGGCAAACGACGCATCGCAAAGAGAAGATCCAGCTCCGCTTTCTTGGCAGTATTTATTAAAGTATTATAATCCGCCGCTTTTTTCTTCGCGTCCTCGTACCCTTCTTTCTTATTTTTAAGCGTAGTTTTAAGAATGTCTAATTTTTGCAAAGCAGGGAGGTACAGCTCAAAGACATAGCCATAGATAACCGCACAAACTACCAGAGCTATTAAAATTATTTTTTGCAGCTTATCCTTTGACACTATCTACTCCTTGATTTTACTGAAGTTTTAGACTGTTAAAAATAATACTAAATTCTTCTTTATTGCTTTTATAGCTATCTTCTGAATCAGAGCAGGTTATAATAAAGCCCGTATCACCTTTTACACAAAATATCTGTCTTTGAATAAGAGGTACAAGTTTATTGTTATCTTGTTTTGCCTTCACCTTCCAGAAATATTCCAAATCATAAACCTTTTCACCGCCTATTGTAAATTCTTTCTCACCAAGCTTTTCGTAGCTCTGCCATATAGAGAATTTCTTTTGATAAAATTCCTGAAACTCCTTCGGAGTAATAGAAGCCTTTAAAAGTTTTTGCGCCGATACAGTCACCAAAGGAGTATATTTACCGACCCCTTCTTTCTTCTCTTTTTCCATAGCCACCAAAACATTGCCCGATAAGGACATATTACTTATTCGCCAGCCATCAGGTATAAATATACTGCAATTGTACTCTTTGTTAATATAGTTATTGCCGTAAACCCCTGTTTTTGAAACATCGCTAACATTCATTTGCCTGGCCGGCTTTATTCTTGAATCCTCAACAGTCTGAAAACTCAAAACAAAATTGTAAGAAATCCTGCCGCCTACTTCTGCTTCAGACATATTAATCAGAAAAGCATTTCTAAAAATACTTGAAGGATTATTTATATTAGCTATAAAATCAGCAACAGATTCTTTAAAAAGTCCGATTCCGGTTACAGTATATATTCTCCCCCCGCCGGTTTCAGTTTTATTTGTAAAGGAATTCAGCCAAACATTGTCAGGCACTGTCTTATTAAAGTTATCAAGAACAATCGGCCAAAACACCTGTTTATCTTTTAGTTCATTAATTGCGCTCAAATATCCAGTTACGGAAGCATTAGTTTTTTTAATATTATCCATCTCGTTTAATATTTGAGCAAATTCAGATTGCTTCACCTCTATATCTTTTATCCTGTTGTTAACATCCAAAATCTGCGCAAGCATTACAACATACAGACCTGTCAGAGCTGATGCGGCAACAACAACAAAAAGAACTATTAATGCAATAAGCCTCTTTAAGCGCCTTGCCTTATAATAACTCTCAGGTAACAAATTCATTTCTATCAACATTTTACCTACTTTATCTTTCTTACAGCCAGTCCAATCGAAACAGGAAGTAAGGAACTGTACTGTTTAACTTTTTCTATAAAAGCCGGATCATCTTTCTTTTCTATTTCAATCCCGTTGAAAGGATTGTGCATTTCTACCGGTATCTTAAGTCTTTCGGCGACGAATTTATCCATATTTTGAAGTTTTGCCGTGCCACCGCACAGGAAAACTCTCCCGATATTCCTTTTTTTTGAAGAAGACTCATAAAAGTCAAAAGCTCTTCGTATCTCCACAACCAGCTTGCCTAAAGTATTTGAAATACAACTATAAATACGCACCTTCTTGTCTTCTTTGCTGGGTATCCTAGTGAGAATAACATTCTCTGATTCAATAATAATACCACCGTGCTCCCGTTTTAATTTCTCAGATTCAGAAAAACCGAGATTAAATTCTCTGGCAATATCGTTTGTCAGAGCAATGCCTCCGATTGGAATATCCCGGGAAAATCTGGTGAATCCCTCGTCTATCAAACTAAGATTTGTAAATTTAGCGCCCATGTTTATTATTGCGACGGTTTCACCTTCTTTTTTTTCATAATTAGCATCAAAAGAGTTATGTAAGGCCATAGTATCTATGTCAATAAGAACAGTATTTAGTCCGACGCTTTCTAATAATTTTATGTAGTAATTAACAATATCCTCTTTAACGGCCACCAGCAAGACTTCTATTTTCTTCTGACCGTCGTCGGTGACCTCGCCCAAAATATGAAAATCAAGCACCACTTGTTCGATAGGAAAAGGAATATATTGCTCTGCTTCGTATCTGATAACACCTTTCAGCTCTTCCCTGGTCATATAGGGTAGTTTAATATATCTGGCTATCACCTGATCACCTGAAAGAGATATCGCAACATCTTTACTCTTGATTCCCGCCTCTACAATCAGCCTTTTAAGCGTCTCTTGAATCAAAACATTCTTTTTTTCAGGTTCAAGCGTATCTATCGGCTCCTCGCTGATATCAGCAACGCCAATATTTTGAAGAATATACTTGCCTGCTTTTTCTTTAAGAAAACTTACTTTTATGGAGTAACTTCCTATGTCCAATCCTATCGCGTGAGCCATAACTTTCCTTTTGCTATTTTAATCCTGAACTTAAAATATTTATAAGCCTGTCGCCTGCAAAGACAGTTATAAATGTACCCAAGACCAAAAAGGGGCCGAAAGGCACCGGATCCATCCTTCTTTTTTTCTTTAGAAGAAGCAAGCAGACACTAATAATTCCGCCGATAACAAACGACACGACTATCATTAAAGCCGTATTTTTCCAGCCAAGAAATACACCAAGCACAGCAGCCAGCTTTACATCGCCCATACCCATGCCTTCCTGCCCGTAAAGCCAAAGACTTATGTAATATATTGCAAGAAATATAGACCCGCCAACCGCAAAGCCGGACAATGATTGCAACAAAGACCTGTCCGGAATAAACAGACTAAAAACAAAGCCGATTATTGCAAGAGGAACAACTGTGATATCATAAATATAGCCCGTCTTTAAATCAATTAGCGCGATAACAACAAGGAACGAAATAAATATAATTGATGATATAAACTCCGTACTAAGACCAAAATTACGATATGATATTAAGAACAGTATACCAACAAGTACTTCTACTATCAAGTATTTTTTGGAAATTTTTGTTTTGCAATAACGACAGCGTCCGAGCAGCATCAAAAAAGATACTATAGGTATATTGTCATACCAATTGATTTCTTTTTTACACTTCGGGCAATGTGAATTTGGAAAGACAATAGATAGGTTTTTGGGAATTCTGTAAATACAGACATTAAGAAAACTACCGATTATTAGCCCAAATAACGCAACTAATACTTCAGTCATTATTCTCCCTGCCGTATAAAGTTTTAGGAAAATCTTATCAACTTCTATCTGAATTATATAGCAAAAGCATATATTTGTCAAGAGTATTTAAGCATTCTATAAAAATAGATACCGGGATTGCACCTGTTTTTATCCGGCTTTTTAGTCTTCTTTAAAATGCTCAAAAGGCTCTGAGCATTCCTCACATTCAAACTGGATGGTCACATGCTTGATATCATATTTATTTTTTAACATCTCCTGAATATTTATTACGAGCTCTTCAGACTCGGTAATTTTCATATCCGGAACTTTTACGTGACAGGAAAGCGCGTGTATCTTTGAACTGAGTGTCCAGATATGCAGATGATGAACTTCTTTTGCAGACGCAGTAATTTTAATATCTTCCCCGACTTTAGAAATATCATAACCTTCGGGGACGGCCTCAAGTAAAATAAAAACGGATTCTTTAACCAGTCTCCAGCCTCCCTTCAAAATCATTAATGCAATTAAAACAGAGGCTACGGCATCTGCAAGATACCAACCAAAAAACAGCATGAGCAGTCCTGCAATAATTACGCCGACAGAGGACAGAGCATCCCCGACTATATGCAAATAGGCACCGCGAATATTAATGTTATGTTTCGAATCTTTCATTATAACCAGACCGGATATAACATTCGCAACAAGTCCGATTACAGCAACATAAATCATAGGTAAACTCTTTACTTCCGGAACCGTAAAAAGTCTCTGCCAGGATTCATACAGAATAAAAGCAGATAATATACCCAGGGTAATCCCGTTTAGAAGAGCAACCAGTATCTCAACGCGGTAAAAACCGAAGGTGTTTTTTTCTGTTGCAGGTTTTTTAGCATAATTATAAGCAAACAAACTTAACACCAGAGAAAGGACATCGACCAGCATGTGTCCAGCATCAGAAACCAAGGCCAGCGAATTAGTAAGGTACCCTCCGATAAACTCGGCGAGCATAATAAAAGCCGTAATACCGGCGGCAATGCCTAAATTCTTCCCTGCCCCATGTGAATGTGAATGCGCGCGAGACATATTCTCCTTAAAAAAACACCCCGACTCGAATTACCGGACCGGGGCGTT
>JAPLKO010000033.1 GCA_026388015.1 Candidatus Firestoneibacteriota bacterium
TTTCAATAAAAGCCGTTTCAGCATTGCCGTTGTTTTGTCGTCCTTTAATGAACCATCCGGGTTAAAGGCGGTTTCGGCAAACGGTACAAATATTTGGGGCTGAGGCAGAACCATCACAGTAAGACAGGCCAGCACCTGTCTCAGGTTTGCCTGCGCTCTTACCGTGCCAAAAGGACCCGTGGAAGCGCCCATGATAACGGCAATTTTACTATTTAACGAGTTTATGCCCCCGCGCGAAAGCCAGTCCAGAGCATTTTTTAAAACTCCGGGAATAGAATAATTGTACTCAGGCGAAGCTATTAACAATACGTGGGCTTCTTCCACCTCTTTCTTGAATTTCTTAACATTCTCCGGGAGTTCCAGCTCCGCCTCAAAGTAAGGAAGAGCGTACTCCTTTAAATCCAGTTCCTTGACCGGCGCGCCGATTTCCCCGGCAAGTTTTATCGCGTACTCCAGCAGTTTTTTGTTATAAGAACCTGCTCTAAGACTTCCACACACACCGACTATTTTCATCTCTCCCATATAGACCTCTTTTTTGAATTTATTTTCCGTAGTTTATTATATTATACCTTATGCCGGAACATCTATACATAATATTCTGCATTCTTTACAAAGTTGTGTAAAATCGCTATAATAAACGTAATAAACAAATCTAACCGGCCTGTGCCGGTCATTTTTTTTAAGGCGGTAAAGTTGAGTCACGCAGACGATGTAAATGTACGAAAAACTTTTGCGATAATCAGCCATCCTGATGCTGGAAAAACTACGCTGACGGAGAAATTTTTGCTTTTTGCGGGAGCCATACAAAGCGCCGGTGCGGTGAAGTCAAATAAGATACAAAAAAGCACTATCTCAGACTTTATGGAAATTGAAAGGCAAAGAGGAATTTCCGTAGCTTCGGCCGTTATGAGTTTTGAGTACAAAGATATGAATATTAACCTTTTGGACACACCCGGGCATAAAGATTTTGCGGAAGATACTTACAGAACACTTACAGCCGTTGACAGCGTAATACTTGTAGTAGACAGCGTTAAGGGCGTCGAAGAACAGACGGAAAAACTTATGAAAGTCTGCAGAATGAGAAGCACGCCAGTAATTATTTTTGTAAACAAACTTGACCGTGAAGGCGGCAGTCCGTTTGAACTTTTAGACGAGCTTGAAAATAAATTAAAGATAAAAGTACGTCCTTTAAGCTGGCCTATCAGCCGGGGTTCTGATTTTAAAGGCGTATACAACCTCCACAATCAGAATCTTTATCTGATGCATTCCCAGGGCAAAGACGTAATTGCCGTTACCGATCTAAAGAGTAAAACTCTGGAGGAACATATCGGAGCAAAATACGCCAAGCAATTACGGGAAGATGTCGAGCTTTTTGACGGAGTTTACGACTCGTTTGACAAATTTCATTATCTATCGGGAGAGCTTGCCCCCGTCTTCTTCGGCAGCGCGCTCAATAATTTTGGCGTTAAAGAGCTTTTAGACACTTTCGTAGAAATAGCGCCCGGACCGGGAGCTATGATGACCGAGAGCCGGAAGGTTCTTCCCGACGAAACAGCATTCAGCGGGTTTGTTTTTAAAATTCATGCAAATCTTGACGCAAGGCACCGCGACCGTATAGCGTTCTTCCGTGTCTGCTCAGGCAAGTTCGAAAGAAATAAATTTTACCACCACGTACGTCTGAATACCGACACCCAGCTCCGTTTCAACACGCCTGCAGCGTTTCTGGGACAGAAAAAAGAACTTATAGAAGAGGCATACCCAGGAGATGTGATCGGTCTGTACGACAAAGAGAATTTTAAAATTGGAGATACCTTGACCGAAGGCGAAGAACTGAAATTCCACGGTATTCCGAGCTTTTCTCCTGAGATATTTAAAGAACTTATACATACCTCGATGAAAGCAAAACAGCTTGAGAAAGGAATACATCAGCTTACCGATGAAGGTCTGGCTCAACTTTTCACTTTTACTTATGGCCGCAGAAAGATAGTCGGTACAGTCGGACAATTACAATTCGAAGTGATTCAGTACCGTCTAAAACACGAATACGGCGCCGAGTGCCGCTTCGAACCTTTGAAATTCTACAAAGCCTGCTGGATAACTTCAAAAAACCCTGTAATGTTCGAGGATTTCTGCCGTTTCAAAGCCGACAGTTTGGGCTACGATAAAGACAAAAATCTGGTCTTCTTTGCAGAATCCGAATGGTCCCTAAACTACTTCAGGGAAAAATACCCGGATATTGAGTTCCACTTCACTTCAGAGTTTCAGAAGTAATAATCCATTCTCAATGCTTTTTTAACGCCAGCGACAACGGGAGTTCCAGGAGATTTTCTTCCATAAGTTTTTTATCGGAAAGTATATCTTTTGTTTTGCCTGCGGCTTTTATTTCTCCTTTATTCAGGAGTATTGTTTTTTCTGTGAGTTCAAGAACTAACTCCAGGTCGTGGGTGGCAATTATTTTGGTGTGGTTTAAGCCCTGCAGTATTTTTAATAACTGTCTTCTTGAATGAGGGTCTAAATTAGCAGTGGGTTCGTCTAAAACCAATATTTCCGGGTTCATGACCAATACTGTCGCCAGCGCTACTCTCTTTTTTTCTCCGGCGCTCAAATGGTGGGATATTGTCTCCTTAAAACCGTCAAGTTCCAGCGCGCTCAGAATTTCATCAACTTTGTTTATTACTTCCGCTTCGTCCAACCCCTGATTCAGCAGACCAAAGGCAACGTCCTCAAATACCGTAGGACAAAACAACTGGTCCTCGGGATTTTGAAAAACCAGACCTACTTTGCTTCTGATTTCTTTAAGATTCGTTTTAGTCATTTCAAGCCCAAGTATACTTACCAGACCCTCACCCCGCAATATTCCGTTCAAATTCAGTAAAAGAGTGGTTTTCCCGGAACCGTTTGCGCCAATTATTCCGACGGCTTCGTTATTTTCAACTTTAATATTTATATTATTTAAGGCAATTTTTCCGTCCGGATACCTGTAATTAACTCCTTCTATTAATATGGCGTCATTCATAAGGCTCCTTTTATTTTGATTATTACTAAAGCAAGTATAAAACTTGTTAAAAACACACAGTCATACTTTCCTATATGCAGCTTACTAATAATATTTATCTCTCCGTTAAAGCCTCTTGAAAGCATACCCTGATAAATCCTTTCTCCTCTCTCATAAGTTCTGATAAAAAGAAGGCCTATGATATTACCGACTGTTTTAAGCTGTCTTACCGTGTTGCCGACCGGCGACCTGGACTTTCGCGCTGTATTTATCCTGGTAACTTCCTCCAGGAGCACAAAACTGTACCTGTACATAAATGAAAGCATGAGAACTATTATCTTTGGAAAATGCAGGGCATTCAACCCTTTCAAAAACGCAGGAAATGCAGTCGTAGCGGAAAATATTGTCACGGCAATTATAGAAAGCCAGGCTTTTATAACAATATTAAAAAACAGTTCAAGCCCTCGATTATTCACTTTTATATGCCCTGCAAATAATCTATCCGCCGGAGCGCTAAAAGGCAGGAATACGGAAATAATTAGTACAAAAGGAATTATGGCGAGCGAGCGCTTTAGAATATAAAGCAGAGAAACTTTGCTCAGAATAATAACAAATAGCATTAAAAGAAAAAACAAGGCATAGGCAAGATATTCACCCGGTAAAGTTGTTACAACAAATAATATATACATAAAAAATGCTGCAGTTTTCACTCTCGGATCAAGTTTATGTATCGGACTGTCAAGCTCGCTGTAACGGTCAATATAAGATAATTCCATCTTCAGCTCTTCTTTCTTTTTGAAACGAGCTTTCCCAAAGCAAACGTCAGACCAAAAACCAACAAAGTACCGAGTAAACCCGCCGCTGCGTTTGATAATAAATCCTCTTTAACAAAAGATAGTTTATAGTCCGAAAGAGGAGCCTTAAATACTTCCTTACCTTCACTTTTCTCCAGAAACCCTTTATCGTGAGCCACCCTTTCAAGCCCGTCAGGAGAGGAAGACGCAAAATACGAGATGCCGCAGGCAAGAATAAGAGCAACAGCTAATCCTGACATAATAATTCTTTTCATATGAGACGCCTATACTTTTTGAAGATTAAGTAAATCCGGTCTGACTTTTGCAATCAGGCCCGCTACTACGACCGTAATTAGCCCTTCACCGACTCCTATTAGAGCATGGACACCTGCCATAGCCGGTAAAGCAATCTTTAGCGAAACAGTGCCGGAGAAAGCCAGCTCAAGAGCGCAGGCAGCGGCAGCCAGGACGATGGAAAACCAGCCTGCAATAAATATAGCCGCCATTTTTTGTTTCGGACCGGGAAGAAATATCGCCAGAATTTTATAAATATAGTATCCTAAATAACTGCCGACAAACCCCATGTTAAATATATTAGCGCCAAGCGCCGTCAACCCTCCGTCTTGAAATATCAGGCACTGAACTATGAGAACTGTGGTCAATATTAATAATCCGGTTAGAGGTCCGAGCAGTAACGCCGCCAAAACTCCGCCCATAAAATGTCCGGAAGTCCCGCCGGCAACCGGGAAATTGAACATTTGCGCCGCAAAAACAAATGCGCCCATAACTCCCATTACAGGTATTATTTTTTCGTTGTCTCCTTCGGCGCCGATTGCTTTATTGACTTTTCTTACAGCGCCCCCGATAATTACCGCAGAAATTATGCCGGTACTTACCCACGTCTTTAAATCTAAAAACCCGTCCGGTATATGCACCAGCTTCTCCTAAGTGTTATCATTGTTGTATTCGTGCCACTATCAGTCAAAAAATATATTACAGTTTCAAACCTGAAGTTGTTTTAGCCGCAGAACAATGCTTTACGCCTTTCAAAGAGGACATTTTATTCGCCAGCTGTTCAACCCTCTTAACATTTCCTTTTGCGGCAACTATTTCAAGGCAATTATCGTGATCCAGATGCACATGCTGCGTAGAAATAATCACTTCGGAGTAGTCATGTTGAATATCCATCAGTTTATTTACTAACTCTCTTTTGTGGTGGTCATAAACAATCACGATACCGCAGGCTACCTGCCCTTCTTTTGCCCATTCTTCTTCAATAAGATTTTTTCTAATAAGGTCCCGTATAGCTTCCGACCGGTTAGAATAATTTTTTTGCTCAATATACTTATCAAACTTTCTAATGAGCCCTTCTTCTATGGAAACCCCGAACCTTACTACGCCTGCCATGTCCGCTCCTCTATCGTGCCACTATTTTATGAATTGTAACATTCTACGCCTAGTTTAGCAATACTAGAATTATTCACATAAGCAGGAAGCCTCCGTCCCGCGAAGCGCTCCGGCAATTATTCCTGCAGCGCAGCCGACACCGCTTTTTACTTCCAAAGCATTAAAAGAGCAGTTCATTTTGCAAGCGCCGCATTCCATACAGAAATTAAGGTCAACAATTACTGCTTTTTTATTCTTAATTACAAATACGGCGTGCGGACAAACTTTCAGGCATACACCACAACCGGTGCACTTCGCCGCTTGAAGTCTAAGAGTAGAAACATTGCTTAAGTATTTCATAACCGTTCTCCTGTGAAAACAACCGTTAAAACGCTTAAACTATAAGAAGTTTAAAACAATACCAATCAATGCTGATACAACAATCAACGGTATTGCATACCGCATCTCTTTCTTTACTCCCGAAAGGGATGTATACGTACTGCAACCGGTAAAATTCAAGACGATAAAAGCAGATATTGCAGGAAGTATTAATAACCAGGTAAAATATACTGTCGTTCCGGGAAACCACATATTCCCGATTACAGCAACGTACAAAAGACCGGCAAGCCAGCCTTTATAAGCAAAAGATTTTCCGGGAATCCATGGTAAAAGCGCCGGTACCAATACTGCGCCGACAAAAGCAGAACCAAGGTAGGGCAGGAAGCTACATAAAGTATTTTGAATATTTAGCCCGCCTGATTTAAATAAGTTTATTACTGATAAAAGAACAAAAGCAACTGTCAGGAGTTTTAAAGACCCGATTATTTCGAACGGAGCAAGAACTATTCTTTCCTTGAAAGGAAATTCTACGCTTCTCATTTTTTCATCGGCTTTCATTCCCTTCTTCATAAACAAAGGAATATCTTCAGCCCTCACCGGACCGTAAACCGGTTTGAATCCTGTTTTCTTTGCTACGATATGCGCAGCAACTCCGGGCGCTCCGAGTTGCGGAAGGATTACTTGCTTGCGAGCGACGATCTTTTCAAGATTAACAGCTTTTATACGTTTTATAAGTTCTTCCGTGCCAAAAGTTCCCTTCCCAGCCGCGCACCAGACGTTTATTCCTTTTGTATCTAAAACAAGAATAAAACAATCAATGTCTGCGAGCGCTTTTCTTAATTTGTCAAAGGACATCTTATAATTGGCGGAGACAAACACCGGCGAAGTATTCTTTGGTTTTCCGACAGCATAAATACCGGGTTCAATTGAATAACTGTATCTTCCAAAACCCCATCTCATCCGCCAGCTCCCGAGTGTATCTTTAAAGCCAAGCTTCGCTGATACAACCGGAATATCACCGGCTTTTGTTTTCACTCCCCCTAAAACAGCGATTTGTGAATGCTTTTCAGTTTTCGGCCCGCCGCAACAATTTGCTATGGTATCACAGCCGCAGTCAACTTTTTTAAATTTGTTCATTTTACAGCCTCACTTAAATATCAAATAAATGCCGCCTATTATCACCAGCGCTCCACAGACCTTCTTTACAATTACAGAACCTTTGGATTTCTCATTCCAGTCAAGATAACGCTGAACAACTTCACTGAAAGTACCGGCCAATACTATTACAAAGCAATGCCCGAAACCATAAGCGAGAAGAAGCGCTATGGAGTATAAAATCTGCGTTGACGCAGTCTTCATAGTAACGACTAAAACAGGAGCCATGTAGGCAAAGGTACAGGGGCCAAGCGCTATGCCGAATATCAAACCGAGTAAAAATGCGGCTATAATTCCTTTTTGTTTTAAGCCGACTTGTTTTGGCCCGGAGAAAGACAGCGGGATTACATCAAGAAGATGAAGTCCTACAATTAAAAACACTACGGCTACGATATAGTTGCCAAACGCGCCGGTATCTCCGAGCATTTTTCCCATGGCTGCAGTTATCAGTCCTATTATTCCGATTGTGATAAGTATCCCCACGGCAAAGGCAGAAGAAATAACAAAGGCGCGCTTAACGGATATCTTTCCCTGCCCGCTTATAAACCCGACAATAAGAGGTAAGCTTGCCAAATGACAGGGACTCAAGATAATACTGAGTATTCCCCAGGCAAAAGACGCACTTATGGCAATGAGAGGAGAGCTTTCAACTGCATGTGTAAGAGTGACGAATAGCTGATCCATTGTATTTTTTCTCCGCTTATAGACGGGGACAGTCAGAAAAGAATGACAGTCCTCTATACTTCTATTATTTTTTTACTCCATGCTTTGCGAGCAAGGTATCAATATCTTCCTTGGGAAAATAGCCCTCATGCCGGAAAAACTCTTTGCCGTCTTTATCGAGGAAGACTTGAGTCGGGATTACGCTTATTCCGTACTTTGCTCCAAAAGGTTTTCCTTCCTTAGTCCAAACGTCATAAAATATTATCTTCACTTTTTCTTTATAATCCGCCTCTACCTCCTCCATTACCTTTTTCATCATTTTGCAGGGGGTGCAATTTAACGACCCGAGCTCAACAAAAGTAACAAGAGGCACGGTTTCTTTTTTTACCTTTTCGGAAGTCACAGGCAGTTTTTCCTGCACCAAAACGGCACCGGAATTGTTCTTAGGCTCTGCATCCTTCTTCTCTGCCGAACAACCGAAAGTCAGGAACATTGAAATCAACATAAAAACCAATAAATTGTTCATAGTTCTCCTTTTACAAGTCAAAACACTAATACTACAAACAACCAAGTCCTTTCTTCACTCCATCCACCGCCTTTTTAATATTTTCCGGAGTTACCGGGGTTTTTCCTTTTTCCATACCAAAATCGGTCACAAAGAATGAAATTGTTTTGGCGCCTTTGCCTTCAAATATTTTTTTACCGCAACCGACAGTACAACCGTCCACAATGATATTCAAATCAACGCTTTTCGCCTGGTCTATAAAATTAGGCAGATTTGCACCTACTCCCGCCAGGCAATACATTTTTCCGACACCGTCAGCTCTAAGTTTCCTTGCCGCAAGATCAGAAATCTCCCCTGTATCGCAGGCTCCCGAACAGGAGTAGATCAAGTAACTCTTTGTACCGCAACCGCAAGAACAGTCTGCCATATTTTCACCCTCCCTTACATTATTTTGTTACCCAGTTGGTAATCTCCGCCTTTGACGGCAATCTTCCGGACGCTTTTAGTACACCGTTTACTACAAGAGCGGGGGTCAGCATTACATTGTATTTCATTATATCCTCTATCTTTTCCACTTTCACTACTTCCGCTTCGACTGCTACTTCTCTTACAGTTTCCTGCACCAACTCATAAAGTTTTTTACATTTTGGACAGCCGGTTCCCAATACTTTTATTTCCATCTCTCCTCCAATTTTTCGTTTTAACTTTGTAGTATTTTACATTAACCCAAACACCATACCCGCCGCTGCCGATAAAACAATCACAAGCCCGATATATGTCAGCCCTTTCTTTACTCCAATCATTTTAACTATGACTATCATGCTGGGTAAACTTAATGCCGGACCGGCAAGAAGAAGCGTAAGCGCCGGACCTTTACCCATTCCGGAGCCCATAAGACCTTGAAGTATCGGAACCTCGGTCAAAGTCGCAAAATACATTAATGCCCCGGCAACGGAGGCAAACAAATTTGCGCCGATACCGTTCCCGCCGAGGGTCTTTGCTATCCACGAGGAAGGTATAAGCCCCTCATGACCAGGCCTTCCAAGAAGAAAGCCGGCTGCAAGTACTCCCCCTAAAAGCAAGGGCAGTATCTGCTTTGTAAAATCCCAGGTGGAAGAAACCCAGGTTTTCATCTCATCTTTTTCAAACCAGTTAACAAGCATTACACCGAGAGAAGTAAGCAAAGCAACGGTTATTATCCATTTATATTTAAAAAGCAGACCCCAAAAGCCCATAAAATAACTGATTCCGAGATCTCCCGTTAAAAGTTTTTCAAGGGTAAGATCAGGAGGACAGCATCCCGGACCTGCTTTGCTCCAGTTTGCAAATATAAGAATCAAAACAAGAACACTAAAGAAAATCGAAGTCTGAAGAAGATTTCGTCTTTCCTTTGTCTCCGCTCTTGCCGCAAACATTTCGGCATTTTTACTCTGCCTTTCCTTCTCCTCTTTCAAAAAAAAGAAATGCATCAGAAGGCCAATTAGAACAGATATGCCTACGGCTCCGACAGCTCTTGCCGCCCCGATTTCAATTCCGAGAACTCTTGCGCTTAGTATTACGGCAAGAACATTAATAGCAGGGCCGGAGTATAAAAAAGTTGCTGCAGGACCAAGACCTGCACCGTTTGTATAGATACCCGCAAAAAGAGGAAGCACAGTACAGGAACAAACGGCCAGGATAGCCCCGGAAACAGATGCAACACCGTAAGCCGTGACTTTTTTTGCGTCGACACCGAGATATTTAACCACAGCTTCCTGCTTTACAAAATTAGTAATAGCCCCTGCAATGAAAAACGCAGGAACCAGACAAAGAAGCACATGCTGTCTCGCATACTCCTGAGCCATCATAAACGCCTCTAGAAAAGCTCCCGACAAATCCAGGCTTTCAAAAGGTACAAAGTAAAAACCCAGAAAAACCAGCAGTATTCCTATAAATTTTGATATTTCTTTCAAATTAAGCTCCTATGTTTTCCTCTTTTAAGAATTGAACTATTTTTTGTTTTATATGGTAAACAGCTTTATGAAACGCGTCGTGTTTTTCTTTTGCCGTACCTTTGATTACAGGGTCTTTTATACCCCAATGAAGGTTTTTATATTTTCCCGTGAAAACAGGGCAACTTTCCTTTGCCTTATCGCAAAGCGTTATAACGCAATCAAACGGCATATCTTTGAATTCATCAACATTTTTAGATATTTGTTTTGATATATCAATACTTTCTTCCTCTGCCATATGCTTTACTGCGAGAAAACTCACACCTTGCGGGTTTAGACCTGCGCTAAACACCTCATACTGATCTCCGGCTAAGCCTCTCAGGAAACCTTCAGCTATTTGACTCCTGGCAGAATTGCCGGTACAGAGAAACAATACTTTCTTTTTTACCATTTCTTTATTATCCATTTGCTTCCTTGAATTTCAGCTTTTTTTGAAACCAAAACGCCACATTAACCAGCCCTATCATTACCGGTACTTCTACGAGAGGTCCAATGACGGCCGCAAACGCAACACCG
>JAPLKO010000014.1 GCA_026388015.1 Candidatus Firestoneibacteriota bacterium
TTTAAGAAGTATGCCTGAGTATCTGAGCAAACATGTAGATGCGGATAAAAATAAATTGTTCCATATGATTCGCATGCAGCATGTCTTCGGGCGGTGCACGGACTGCAAAGCTTGTGATACTGCATGTCCGGTGAATATACCTCTATCTCTGCTTACAAAAAAACTCGCAAAAGACGCGAAAGAGCTGTTTAATTATGAGAGCGGCGCAGATACGGATTCAAGACCTCCGCTGTCTACTTATGACGAGGGTGATTCTGAATCCGATATAATGTGATGGGAGAATATGGCTTACTTAATTTCTAAAGAAAACATAAAAGTACTTTTGGATGCCCTGCTTGCGGTGAAAGAAGTATATGCGCCAAAAAAAGACGCTGAGGAAACGGTATTATTCGGAAAACTTGCCGGTTCATCGGAGTGGCACGGGGATTCCCTGCTTACCCATACAACAGCAAAAGATAAAGTATATTTGCAGTCTGAAAGATTTTTTAATATAAAGAAAGATAAAGACGGTGTCAGGATAGAAGAAGCTGAGGAACCTGAAGAAATAGTGATTTTTGGCTGCCGGCCGTGCGACGCAAGAGGTTTTGATATACTTAACAAACTGTTTAACTGGAACAATTATGTTGACGAGTATTATACAAAAAGAATGGAGAAGACGACTATTGTAAGTATCTCCTGCCTTAAACCGGAAAGCACATGTTTTTGTACCTCATTTGCCAAGGGAAGTCCGGTAGATGCAACGGGCAGTGACGTACTTCTTACGCCTTTAAAGAACGGAAGCTATCTTGCGGAAACTTTTACCGAAAAAGGAAAGGGCCTCATAAGCAATAATTCCAAACTGTTTGCGGAAGCCGCAGAAGTTGACACAAAAGAAAAAGAGCTTTTTAAAACTGAAGCGGAAGCAAAGATTGTAAAAAAAATAGATCTTGCGGCGGTAAAGAAACTTATGGAACCGGCTTTTGAATCAGCCTACTGGGATACAGTGCATTTACCCTGTGTTAAATGCGGCGCCTGCACGTTTGTTTGTCCGACGTGTTATTGTTTTGATATTACGGAAAAGGCGTTTGACAATATTAACTCAGAAAGAGTAAGAAGCTGGGACACCTGTATGAATGAGCTTTTTACCAGGATGGCCGGCGGTGTTAACCCCAGGACAGACACCAAAAAACGATTCAGACAAAGGTTTATGCATAAATTCAACTACCATGTTGACAATTTTAAAGAAGAACTCTGCACGGGCTGCGGCCGCTGCATCAAAGCCTGTCCGGTAAGTATAGATGTAAGAAAAGTAATAGAGGGAGTAAAATGAGCAATATATATAAACCTCATATTGCAAAAGTAATGGATATAAAAGTCGAGACCGGCGATATAAAAAGTTTTAAATTCCAGTTTGTTGATCAGGCCGCGCAGAAGGTGTTTACTTGGAAGTCGGGACAATTTTTAATACTTAATATTTTTGGTGTTGGTGAAGCTGTTTTCACTTTTGCTAATCCTCAAACCAGAAATGAGTTTATTGAATGCTCCATCAGAAAAGTCGGACTGGCAAGTGAAGCCGCACACGAGCTGGAAGTCGGTGATACGGTTGGAATAAGAGGTCCCTATGGTAACTGGTTCCCGTTTGAAAAATGGCACGGAAAGAATCTTCTTTACGTTGCAGGCGGTGTCGGTCTTGCGGCTTTAAGATCGCCTATCGAGTTTTCTCTGGACAATAAAAAAGATTTTAAGAACATTACCATCCTTTACGGCGCAAGAAGCCCGATGGATCTTTGTTATAAAGATAAGTTCTCTGATTGGGAGCAGGTAAAAGACACAAACATGATACTTACCGCAGATAAAGGAGCTGAGGGCTGGAAACATAAAGTAGGCTTTGTCCCTGCGGTTTTGAAAGAGGTGCATCCTTCGCCTAAAGATACGGTAGCTATAATATGCGGGCCGCCTATTATGATTAAATTTGTGCTCAAAGAACTTCTGGACCTCGGCTTTACGCCTGAGCAGATTATTACCACCCTGGAAATGAGAATGAAATGCGGGTTGGGAAAATGCGGCAGGTGTAATGTTAAACATCTTTATATTTGTAAAGACGGACCGGTTTTTAGCTATGCAGAACTAAAAGATCTACCCGAAGAGTATTAAGCTTAACTCTCGGGCATTTAAAAATAACGGAGAATAAAATGAAAGTCAAAAAAAATATTATTCCTTCGGATATAGAAATAGCTCAGTCTGTTAAACTAAAACCGATAACTGAAATTGCATCCAAAATAGGGATTAAAAGAGAAGAAATTGAGCTCTACGGGGATAACAAAGCAAAAGTAAAACTTGATCTTTTAACGCGGCTTAAAGGGCGGTCTGAAGGGAAGTATATAGATGTAACGGCTATTACTCCGACTCCGCTCGGTGAAGGAAAAACCGTCACAACCATAGGACTTTCACTCGGTTTGGCAAAAATTGGGAAAAAAGTTATCACTGCTATCAGACAGCCTTCACTGGGCCCTGTATTCGGCATTAAAGGCGGCGCTGCGGGCGGCGGGTATTCCCAGGTTGTTCCTATGGAAGACTTTAATCTCCATCTAACGGGCGATGTTCATGCGGTTTCGATCTCTCATAATCTTTGTGCGGCTTTTCTAGATAACCATCTCCACAAAGGCAATAAACTTGGAATTGATTTAAATCAGATTCTCTGGAGAAGAGTAGTCGATATTTCCGATAGAGCGCTTAGAAATGTTATTATTGGTTTGGGCGGCAAAGATGACGGTATCGCCAGACAGACCGGTTTTGATATTTCGGTAGCGTCTGAGGTCATGGCTATTCTAGCGCTAACTACGAGTTTAAAAGATTTAAGACAGCGTATCGGTCGTATTGTAGTTGCTTTTTCTAAGGAAGGCAAACCAATAACTACCGAGAATCTTGGCGTGGCAGGTTCTATGACGGTATTAATGATGGAAGCAATAAAGCCGACGCTTCTTCAAACTACGGAACAAACTCCGGCTTTTGTTCATGCAGGCCCTTTTGCAAACATTGCGCACGGGAATAACTCAATTATAGCGGATCAGATGGCTGTAAAACTCGCTGATTATGTGGTCACCGAATCCGGATTTGGCGCTGATTTAGGCATGGAAAAGTTCATGAACATTAAATGCCGTTACAGCAAGCTTACTCCGAACTGCGTAGTAATGGTCTGTACGGTAAGAGCGTTGAAAATGCACTCCGGTAAATTCTCCGTCGTTCCGGGTAAGCCCATTCCGGAAGAGCTCCTGAAGGAAAATTTAACTGCTATAGAGGAAGGTGTTTGCAATCTAGAAAAGCAGATTGAAAATGCAAAACTTTTTGGGGTCCCGGTTGTTGTGGCTATTAATAAATTTACCACGGATACAGATAAAGAAATTGAGTATATCAGAGAGAAGGCAATTCAAGCCGGAGCCGAAGATGCCGTGCTTTCTGAAGTATGGGAAAAGGGTGGAGAAGGCGGCAAAACGCTTGCGCTTGCCGTAGTAAAGGCATGTGACAAGAAATCAAAGTTTAGTTTTCTCTATCCTCTTGAAGCTTCCATAAAAGAAAAAATACATACTATTGCTACAAAAGTTTACGGTGCGAAAAGTGTATCTTATACGGCGGCTGCCGAGGATAAAATTAAGCTTTACAGCGGTCTTGGATGGGACAAGCTGCCTATTTGTATGGCAAAAACACATCTGTCGCTTTCTCATGATGCAACTCTTAAAGGCCGTCCAAGGGACTTTACCCTGCCCATCCGAGATATCAGAGCTTCCATTGGAGCCGGTTTTCTTTATCCGCTTTGCGGCGATATGCGAACGATGCCCGGACTTCCTTCGGTGCCTGCAGGAACAAGAGTAGATATTGATAAGAATGGAAAAGTTGTAGGTTTGTTCTAGAATATTAGTTCATGTAAAAGGAGGACCAAATGTCAATATTCGATTTGGATATAATAAAAGCAGAGCTGGAAGGCAAAGAAAATGCAAAAAAACTGCTTTTAAAAGCCGAAGAAAAAAAGATAATTAATCTTAATATATGGGTGGATAATAAAACACTCCTGGTTGCGGATGCCTATGTCGTATATCATAATACCTCCCGCGGACCTGCAAAGGGAGGTATCCGTATTGACAAAAACGTTACACTTGAAGAAACTACGGACCTTGCCGAGCGTATGACTTTGAAAACTGCGCTTACCGGTATTCCTTTTGGTGGAGGTAAGACCGGTATCCGCCTTGATAGTCTAAAACTTGATTCCTATATGAAAAAAGAGATAATGAAAGAGCTGGTGCATATAATCAGAGGGGATCTGGCATCGGGTTATTATATTCCTGCACCTGATATGGGTACAGGTCCTAAAGAGATGGCTTCTATTTACGGCGAACTTCATATTCCGGAGTGTGTGACCGGTAAGCCTATTGGTATAGGAGGCCTTCCAGGAAGAAGAGAGGCGACAGGACGCAGTGTATCCTTCTCTGCCGCTTACGGCGCAAAAAAGCTTCTTAAAAAAGATATAAAAGGACTAAAAGTTGCCGTACAGGGTTTTGGTAACGTTGGCAGCTGGACAGCCTACTTCCTGCATGAAATGGGGGCTAAAGTTGTCGCTGTTTCAGATGTTAACGGCGGACTTTACAACGCAAAAGGTATAGATATAAATAAGTTAATGGCGTATGTTGACAAGAACAGATTTGTTAAGGGCTTTGACGGTGACTCTATTACAAATGAAGAGCTCCTCGAAGTTGAAGCAGATATTCTTATCCCGGCTGCATGTGAAAATGTAATTACATCGAAAAACGCAGCCAAGGTTAAAGCAAGGTTATTGGTTGAAGGCGCAAACGGTCCTACTTCACAAGAAGCAGATGAGATATTTGAAAATAGAGGCGTTGAAGTTATCCCGGATTTTCTTGCCAATGCCGGCGGGGTAATAGCCTCCTATATCGAATGGAAGAGTGCGAAATCAGGTTCTCTTACCTCGGCGCAGGAAGTGTTTGAATTTATTGATAGGACGATAGAGAAAAGTTTTACAAAACTTTTACTGCTTGCAAAAGACAGAAAGCTTACGAATAAAGAAGCCGGTTTAGTTCTGGCCGTAAAGGAAGTAACCTCTGCGATGGAAAATAGAGGATGGATTTAAGAAGCGGTTCAATTATTATAATTAATCAATATTCTTGGGCTTGGGCCCGGAAAATAATTTTGGAGGTAGTTTAATGGCAAAAGAATACGCATTAGAAGTAAAAAAAATAGAAAAAGTAACAACACCGTATCGCAAGATGGTAACGGATACTTTTCCTGTAAGAAAATCAATTGAAGTCATAAAAAGGCTCAGAAAGTATGAGCCGAGGTCTATGTCCGGTCAGCCGTTGGCGCTTTGGGATCATGCTTCAGGTTTTAATGTTTTCGATAAATACGGTAACAAGTGGCTGGATTGGAGTTCGGGTGTTTTGGTTGCAAATATCGGTCATTCAAATCCTGAAATTAAAAAAGCCATGATCAAACAGATTAACCATGGTCTATTACACAACTATTGCTTCCCGTCTGAAGCCAGGGCGAATCTTACAGAGAAGCTGTCGAAAATGCTTCCTAAGCCTCTTAAGAAAATATTCCTTTTGACTACCGGTTCTGAAGCCGTTGAAGTATGTCTTAAACTGGCAAGAACGTACGGTCAAAAAATTGCAGACAAGAAAAAGATAGCGATTATATCTTTCAATGCGGCGTTTCACGGCCGGACGATGGGTTCACAGATGGCAGGAGGTTCTCCGGCTCTAAAAGAGTGGATTGTAAATCTGGATAAGGATATGCATAATGTGCCTTTTCCTAACTGCTACCGCTGTCCTCTCGGAAAACCTAATTATCAAGGGTGCGATACTGAGTGCTTTAATAAATTTGTAAAAAATATTACAAAAAAACTCGGCGGCAAACCCGCGGACCGGGCGGCAGGTATTATTATGGAAAGTTTCCAGGGCGGCGGAGCCACTTTTGCTCCTAAAGGTTTTATGAAACTCCTTAGGAAATTCTGTACAGCTAACAAAATTCTACTGATCTGCGACGAAGTACAGGCAGGTTTTGGCAGGAGCGGCAAGATGTTCTCCTTCCAGCATTACAATATTGTCCCTGATTTAACTACATTCGGAAAAGGTATTACGAGTTCTATGCCTCTTTCTGCGGTAGCCGGCAGACCGGATGTTATGGATATATACGAACCCAACACTATGACCAGCACGCATACCGGAAATCCTGTTTGTGTTGCTTCAGCTATGGCGAATCTAGACTATTTGGTAAAGCATAAAGTAGTTCAAAATGCGGCAAAAGTAGGCGCGATACTGAAAGCCGAACTTCACAAGATTAAGGAAAAACACACGGATATAATCGGTGAAGTCCAGGGCGAAGGGCTTGTTTACGGAATGCACATAGTAAAGGAAGGAAGCAGGAATCCGGACGGAGACCTGGCGCACCTGATAAGCGCAAAATGCGTAGAGAAAGGACTTATGGTGTTTTCTCCCGTAGGTTTAAACGGTGGTACGCTTAAGATCGCTCCGCCTCTTATTATCACTGCAGCTGCGATACTGGACGGAGTTAAAGCTCTTGAAGAAGCGATAACGGAAGCAAAGAGAGAGATGCTGGGAGAGGGTGACAATCTTTAACGAGGCCTCACTCAATATTGTTTATTCTATAACCGTTATCTTTTTGATGATTGGTATCGGTTATATTGCGGGAAAACTAAAAATTATCAAGCAGGAACTTACAACGGATCTTACGAAAATAGTTTTTAAGATTGCGATACCCTGTCTGATAATTGCTAATATGGTTACCACTTACAGCAGGGAGATGCTTATGACAACATTAGCTCTCCCTGTTTTTGCTTTTATAACGATGCTTCTTGTTAATCTGCCCCTCGGCTATCTTTTTGCGAAAATATTCAAAATAAGGGCAAGTCATAAGAACCAGTTTGTCTATCTGAATTTCATTCAAAACTACTACTATATGTCTATACCTCTTGCGTATCTTCTTTTCGGGGATAAAGGCGTACTGTACGTGTTCCTGTACGGTTTTGTCAGTGATATGTTCTTGTGGACGCTCGGAGCCGGGCTTTACGATACCGAAGGAAAGAAAAGCTCCTGGAAACAACTTTTGAATCCGGCGATAGTTGCCCTGGTTATAGGTTTTATCCTTGCAATGCTGAAAATTAAATTCCCGGAATTAATAATTTCTCCGCTTAAATCAATCGGCAGTATTACAACGCCTCTTGCCATGCTGATTACCGGGGCAATAATTTCAAATGTGAAAATACACAATGCGAAAAAAATACTCCTCAGTAAAGATATGGCGCTGGTTGTCATCTTAAAATTATTTATAGCGCCGGCGATAATTGTATTCTTAACATCTCTGGTAAATCTTGACCCTACAGTACGCGCAATTATTGTTATTCAAGCCGCAATGCCTTCGGCGTTCTCGGCGATACTTTTTGCCACAGAGTATAAGAAGGACACTGATTACGCGGCGGCCGGAGCAATACTTACTACTATAATTTCGCTGGTAACTGTTCCTTTATTTTTGTACCTCATAAGGTAACGAAATGTCTTCAGATATTAAATCTTTTATCAATCACCTGCAAAAAGACAGCGCGCATTCAAAATGTCTTGTACATGCGCATTATATCCCCGGGAAGAAAGGCGTATACTCGGAGTTTCCTGAAGGAATCTCGGAAGCCTTAATAGACCAACTGCATTTCCAAGGGCTAAAACAGCTTTACTCCCACCAGACGGAAGCAATTAAACTTATTCAAAAAAATAAAAATGTCTGCGTGGTTACCCCGACAGCCAGCGGAAAGACACTGATTTATAACATTCCCGTAATAGACAGTATACATAAAGACCCTAAAACAAGGGCTCTGTACCTTTATCCTATAAAAGCGCTGGCTCATGATCAGTTTAATACCGTTATGGAGTTCCAGAAAGATATTTTTACGGAAGATTTTCCGCTGGCCGCAATCTATGACGGTGATACCAGTGCTTATCAAAGAACGAAAATCCGTAAAACTCCGCCGAATATTATTCTTACCAACCCTGATATGCTGCATTTTGGTATTTTGCCGTATCACGGCGGGTGGAGCGAGTATTTTAAAAATTTAAAGTATGTCGTCATAGATGAGGTGCATTCTTACCGGGGCGTTTTTGGTTCGCATGTCGCGCATATTCTGAGAAGATTAAGACGTGTCTGTAAATATTACGGCAGTGATCCGGTTTTCATCTGTTCGAGCGCAACTATTGCGAACGCCGAAGAGTTTGTAAAAGGCCTTACCGGAGTTGATTTCGAAATGGTGGAAAAAAGCGGGGCGCCTTCGTCTTCTAAATACTTTCTTCTATGGAACCCCTCGGAAAGTCCTTACACCGAAGCCGCGCATTTACTAAGAGAGTGCGTCGGTAACGATATGAAAACAATAGTATTTACCAAGGCAAGAAAAGTAACAGAGCTTATTTACCAGTGGATCTCTGCTCTCGGGGTAAAATACACCAGTAAAATTGCCGCTTACAGGTCCGGGTATCTTCCGGAAGAAAGAAGGGAGATAGAAAGAAAACTGTTTTCTGAAGAGCTGGTCGGGGTTATCTCTACCTCGGCTCTTGAAGTCGGTATAGATATCGGCGGTTTGGATGTTTGTATTTTAGTCGGCTATCCCGGCAGTATAATGAGCACGTGGCAAAGAAGCGGCAGGGTCGGGAGGGTCGGTGATGCGCTTGTAATCCTTATCGGCCTCCAGGATGCGCTGGACCAGTACTTTATGGCGAATCCGGTTAAATTATTCGAAAAGCCGTGCGAATCAGCCGTGGTAGATTTTCATAACCCTGTTATCTCGAAATCCCATCTTGCTTGCGCTGCCGCAGAATCTGCCCTTGATTTGGATCTCGATAAAGAGATATATGGGGAGACTCTTAATTATTTTGTCAATGAACTGATGAAAGAGAATAAACTTCAAAAAAGTAATGCCGGAAAATACCACAGCTTTGAAAGACAGCCTTCAAGGTTCATATCCATACGCTCAATCGGAGATTCTTTTGTCGTTGTAGATGCGGAGAAAAACAGGATTATAGGCGAAGTTGATTTTCCCCGCGTGCTTAGAGAGTGTCATGAGCATGCTATTTATCTGCATTCCGGTAGTCAGTATGAAGTTATCGAACTGGATCTTACCGCTAAAAAAGTAAGAGTAAAAGAAGCGGATATTGACTATTTTACTGAAACAAGGGCCAAAGAAGAGATTGAAGTCATTGATACATTTAAGCAAAAACAACTCGGCGAAATAATTATCAAACTCGGTAGAGTCAGGGTTACGGAACAGGTGATCGGGTACGTAAGGAAGAAAATATACAGTCAGGTTATATTTGACGAACATGAACTGAATCTGCCGCCTCATATATTTGAAACCGTTGCTATCTGGTTGGAGATTCCGGACGCGCTTAAAGGAAAAATTATAACGTGTGACATCGGTGATTTTGCGGGCGGCATACACGCCATTGAGCACGCCGTTATATCCATGTTGCCGCTTCTTACTCTTTCTGACAGGCAGGATATCGGCGGAGTTTCTATGGAGTTCAACGGAAATCTGAAATGTCCGGCGATATTTATATATGATGCTCATCCGGGCGGGGTCGGGCTTTCGGAAAAAGCTTATGAACTTGCTCCGGAGCTTATGAAGACTACACTCGAGATGCTAAACAGCTGTCCGTGTGACTTTGGTTGTCCGTCCTGCATTCAATCTTCAAAATGCGGAAGCGGTAATAAACCGCTGGATAAAGCGGTCGCCATTACGCTTCTTAATAGTTTCATTAATACTACTGATAAACTTGATTGTGTCGAGGTCGTTCATAAAGATAAAACAGACTTATTACAAATAGTTGAAGCCGGAATAGACGAAGCTAATGTAAAAGAAAAACTAAAAGGGAAGAACGTTCTCGTTTTTGACGCCGAGACGCAAAGAAGCGCCGCCGAAGTGGGCGGATGGAACAATACGCATCTGATGGGACTTGCTGTCGGGGTTGTTTACTCTTTTAGGGATGATAAATATTACGCCTTCACCGAAGATAAAGTAAAAGATATGATAAATATGTTCCTGCAGGCCGATCTGGTTGTAGGTTTTAATATAAAGCGGTTTGACTGGGGTGTGCTTAAAGGCTACAGCAATATAGATTTTACAAAAATCCCCACTTTAGATATGTTAGACCTCGTTTACGAACAGGTGGGTTTTCGCTTATCCCTTAATCACTTAAGTTCCGTGAATTTAAACAAAGGAAAATCCTCTGACGGTCTGCAGTCCCTGCAGTGGTATAAAGAAGGAAAAATAGATCTGATAATAGAATACTGTAAACACGACGTTGCTATCACCAAAGAACTTTTCGAATACCTGATAGAAAACCGCCATTTTCTGTACAAAACTAAAGACGAGCGCATCCTTCAAATTCCTATTGATTTGTCAGTCTTGAATAAGATATTATTGGGCTGAGTTTAATTATACTAGCTTAAAAACATTTTATTGGGTTTTTATAAAAGAATAAATGGTCAAAGATTCTATTTGTACGACGAAGTTAATTTTGCAGAAAATAATAACTATGGCTATGATGATTGCATCAGGAGAGAGCGGGAAAACAAGCTGTCAGGTGTTATCTTTGCCCGCAGTCAATAGGTTATTCCTATTGCAAAAGAAAGACAGCGTCCAGGGAGCAGTTGCAATATGTCAAACTTTAAGCCGCCTTATATCGGAGCTGCTTTTTATCCCGAGGTCTGGGATAAGAGTGAAACAGCAAAAGATATAGCAAGAATGAATGCTGCAGGTATTAATATGGTGCGCTTAGGAGAATATGCCTGGTCTTATCTGGAACCAAAGGAAGGGCTTTACAATTTCAAATGGCTGCATGAGGTTATAGCGGAGCTTGAAAATAATAAAATTGCGATCACGCTGTGTACTCCTACTGCGGCTCCGCCGGAGTGGCTTATTGCCGGCTATCCTGAAGTTTTGGCGGTAAGAGAAGATAAAGAGCAGTGTAACACCGATATTAAAAGGTCGTATTGCCCTAATTCGCCTCTTTATAGAGCTTTTTCCGAGAAAATAACCGGGCTTCTTGTAAAAGAATTTTCCCGCTACAAAGCTATTGTCGCCTGGCAGATTGATAACGAATTTGGAAGTGAGTTTACTTCCTGCCGGTGTACCGCGTGCCGGACAGGGTTTCAAAAATATCTGCAGAAAAAGTACAAGACCCTGAAAAACCTAAATGCTGTTTGGGGTATGGGAAGATGGAACCAAAGCTATAATTACTTTGAGAGAATACCTCTTCCTGATAAAAGTTCTGTTAATCAACCGGCGCTTTATTACAACTACAAAGAGTTTATAAGTCTGAGTTTTGCCGGATTTGCCGGGATTCAGGAAAAGATTATTCGTAAAGGTTCCTCGGTCTCTGTTACCACCAATGGCATGCCTTCCCTTCACAAGATAGACTATCAGGAGCTTTTCAAAAATCTTGACTTTCCTACCCTGGATCTTTACATATCCGAGAAATACCTCTGGAAGTACATTTATGAATTTGACTGGATGCGTCCTTTCAAAAACAAACCCTACTGGATAATGGAGACTCCCTCTACCTGGGCTGGCCGGCTCGTACCTGATAGATCTTTTATCAACAAGAGCTGTTTGAGAGCAAAGATGTGGCTGGCATATGCTCTGGGCGGAGAGACTGTTTCTTTCTGGCATTGGAGAGCGCACTGGAGCGGGCAGGAATCGGAGAGGATCTCAGTGCCCCGTTTTTGTGGAGAACCGACGCTTGCGGAAAAAAGTCTCCGTGTGGTTATTGAAGAGTTAAATAAAACCAAAGAACTGCTTACAAAAACTAAAGTGAAAAAACCTGAAAGCGCTCTGCACCTGAGTTATCAGGCCATGTGGATATTTGATTATGGCGTCGTGGCCGGTATAAAATATGACGATGAACTAACTCAATTTTACAAAGTATTTCTAGACCAAAATATTCCACGGGATATAATTTTTACAGAAGCGGACCCGTCAGGTTACAAAACAGTGTTTTCTCCGTTTTTACCGGTAATCAACGGAGTCCTGTTAGAAAAGATGAAGGATTTTATCCTGAAAGGCGGTACATGGATTGTCGGACCGCTCTCAGGCTTCCGGAGCGCTGCTAATACTGCGCATAATGAAAGCGAACCTGGTTTGCTTGAAGACCTGTTCAAGATTCAGATAAGACACAGATTTTTACTGACCGGGGATGATTCTGAACCTGTATACATTAACTGGGGCGCTATGGGAAAAGTTAGATGCAGAAAATTTGCGGTTTCCATAGAACTAAAAGGGCACGGGAAAGTACTTGCAAAATACAGCGATGGTCCGGGAGCGGGGATGAACGCAATAGTAGAAGTGCCGTTTGGGAAAGGAAAGGTTGTTTTACTCGGAACTTTGCCTGCTTATGAAAAGCTTAAAATATGGATTAACGAGATCGCCGGCGCTGACAAGTGCAAAATTGTAAAGACCGGCGCTGAAGGAATTGTTATAGCAGAACGCGTAGATGCCGCAGGTAAGAGTATTGCATTTATAATTGTTGAACATGCCGGAAAAGGCGGCCTGGTTACTCTTACTAAATCCCTGAAGAATGCTTTTACTGGGAAAAAACTAAAAAAAAATCTGAAACTTGCTCCTTATGATGTAATTGTTTTGGTATAATCACATAAAGAAGTTAACCGGAAAAAACTACAAATGCGGGCAGCTATCCCATAAAGATTCTCCTGCATTTTTGGCTGAAGGCCTTGTTTTACGGCCGTCCTTGACTTCCTACCCTGAAATATAATATAATAATCTAAATTCCTTGAATACCGGGAAACCATAAATAAAGCGGCGTTTTAAGCGTTTTTACTTAAAGGAGAAAAATGGATATTAAAGTTGATATACTTGAGGAAAAGGACTGTAAAAAGGTATTAAAAATAGCGGTTCCCAGTGACCGGGTTTTGGTTGAGATAGAGAATATGTACTCTAATCTTGAGAAAGTTGCAGAGATTCCGGGGTTTAGGGCGGGAAAGGCTCCTCGCGGGTTAATTGAAAAAAACTTCAGACAAAAAGTAGAAAAAGATGTCCTGGAAAAACTTATTGCCAGCGCCTATCTTGACGCTTTAAAAGCAAAGAATATTAATCCTATCGCCTATCCTCAAATCGCAGATGTAAAATTCGAACCGGGAAAGCCTATGGAGTTTACGGCTCATTTAGAAGTACGTCCCGAGATAAAGCTGTCTAAATATAAAGGGATAAAGGTTAAAAAAGAGTCGGTAGAAGTAAAGAAAGAAGATATTGAAAAATCACTTAACTATATGAGAGAGAGACAGGCGGATTTTGTTCCTGTCGAAGGCAGGGCGGTTAAGGAAGGCGATTTTGTAATGATAGATTTTCAGGGTACGGCTGAAGGGGTGCCTGCGGATAAGCTGAAAGCCGTAGACTACTTCTGTGAAATTGGTTCTAAAAAAATATTCCCGGAAGTTGAGGCGGCGCTTATTGGTTCTATTGTAAATGATGTGAAAGATGTGCCGGTTGAATACAAGGCTGATTTTCCCGGTAAAGACCTTGCAGGGAAAAAAGTAATGTTTAAAGTCACGGTGAAAAGTATAAAAGAAAAGAAGCTTCCGGCTCTTGATGACGAGTTTGCGAAAGATCTCGGGGAGTTTAAAACTCTTGACGAAGTAAAGAAAAATATCGAAGACGGATTAAAAAAAGAACTTGAGCAGAAAGAAAAGACCAGAGTGACTAACCTGATAATTGATGAGATACTTAAAAGTGTTGAGTTTTCGGCTCCGCAATCTCTGGTGGATAATGAAGTACAGAATCTGATGCATGATTTCGAGGGCAGAATGGCCCAACAGGGTGTTACATATGAAGTAATCGGCAGAAAGAAAGAAGATGTAGAGAAAGAATATGCGGGCGTTGCGTTAAAAAGAGTAAAAGCCTATCTGGTTCTTGATGTCATAGCAAAAACAGAAAATATTACGGTACTGGAAGAAGAAGTTGACGGTGAAATAAGAGCTTTTATGTTCAGAATGGGCAAAGAGGGCGACAATTACAAAGAATACTTCAAATCCGAAAAAGGCAGAGATAATATAAGAAGCCAGATGACCCAGGATAAGATTCTTGACTTTTTACTTAAAAATGCAGATATAAATTAGAAAGTTTATAAGAGTAGCAGGATTGTTCCCTTAACAATAATTTGTCAATTGTAAATAGTCTCTAAGGAGGTTGTATTGTGCTAGTCCCGATGGTGGTGGAGCAGACGAATAGAGGTGAGCGGGCTTATGATATTTACTCCCGTCTTTTAAAAGAAAGAATTGTTTTTC
>JAPLKO010000010.1 GCA_026388015.1 Candidatus Firestoneibacteriota bacterium
CTGAATCACATGTACTCGTACCAATTCTCGTTGACTCATTGCGATTACATCCTTTTCTGTCATAGTACCTCCAAAAAGATACTATACCAGATAGGACATTTCTACTTTGCCAATACAGGACATTATCACATTGGTATTACACAGCTTTCATATATATATTCTGAATATGTTTTGGTCTAGAATATATATTATTCGGTTTTTTTTACTCTTCTCCATGTTCTAAAATCAGAGGGTTTAACGATAGCTAATGAAACCACTTCAGCCTCATGACCGTCTTCAGCAAAGATTGTTACGATACCATTATCTGTAAACTTGATATCAGACAGAAACCAACCGCCTGCTATTTTTGGTTTTCTACCGACGAGCGCTTCTATGTTTTCTATTATTTCTTTTCTTGCGACTGCTTCCAGCTCTTTTGTCAAGACAGCGGAGTTTTCTTTTCTAATTTGCGCCGCAGCTCCGGTTGTTTTTGATTTTTCGGCAACCTGTTTTTCTTTTAAAATTTTGATTTCTTTTTCTTTTATCTCCACTTGCCCTAATAAAAACAAAACGGTAACTGCCGCTATAATGAACAGCAGATAAAATATATTGCTTGCTTTTGACCTTGAGCCTTTTTGCTTTGTCATGGTATTATCCTAAATTAGAGAAATAATATTGAAATTTATTCTCAATTATTTCACCGGAAATACTTTTTTATCATTTATAATTTCTGCCTTAGATAGACTGCAGTATTTGATAATCCATTCTTCCAGAGTATTGTTTTCCAGAGTGTTTGAAATCTCAAGAATAACACCATCTTTTCCTATAAGTATGTTTGTGGGTAAAACAACTGTTGACCCCGGTTTTATGTACTGATTAAGGCAGTGTTTTGTATAATCCATAAAAACAGGAAAGTTCAGCTTCTGCTCAGTTGCAAAGTCAAATATTATTTTGTTATTCTTTTCTACCGACACCGCATATATCTCAATTTTGTCTTTATATTTATCGTATAGGCGTACAAAACCCGGAAACTCTGTTTTGCAGGGACCACAATACGTAGCAAAAAAGTTTAGCAGAACAAGCTTGCTTTCTTTTTTTACAGGGAAACTATGTTTATTACCTTTTATTACATCATAAAGAGAAAATTCTGGAGCTTTGCTGCCTTTTGCTACAAGCAAATACTCCTTAAAACCAATTTGCTCTGAAAAAAACACTCCTGTAAAAATCAGACAAAAAAACATAAACTTTTTCATATTTTACCTGTGCTAGATTGTGTTTTGGATCGCAAACGAATAACGTTCAATTTGGAGGCGGCACTCGGATTTGAACCGAGGAGTCGCGGTTTTGCAGACCGCTGCCTTACCACTTGGCTATGCCGCCTTCTTTTATCCTATTATACCCAATACCGCTTGTATTATCAATCAAATTATATATGACAATTAAGGAAGGGATATTTGGGTAATAAACAGTAAGTAAACTTAACAATATTGTCATGCTAGATATTTCCAAGATACACATATTTTAGTCTTTTTTTAAATATTCTTTTTGCTTTTTCAAGAGTAGAAAGAGGGGTTAGCGGAATATTCATATCATGCCCCGGGAAATATCTTGATATATGAAACGGTATTTCTGTAGATATTGAGGCTACCCACTCCGCCATTTCGCAAAGCTCCTCATCAGTATCATTTTTTGAAGGAATAATAAGGTTTGTTAACTCCAAATGACACTTTCCATAAACTGTTTTAATAGTCTTTTTTACCGGCTCTAAAGTTCCATGACAAATATCACGATAAAAACTTTCTTTGAAAGATTTTATATCTATATTCATAGCGTCAATAAATGGGAGAAGTTTTCTTAGGGGTTCTTCATTAACAAAACCGTTCGTAACCATTACATTTTTAAGCCCTGCATCTTTCGCTTTTTTTGCCGTTTTAAGGACAAATTCATACCAAATAAAAGGCTCATTGTACGTATAGGCCAACCCAATTGATTTTGTCTCTAATGCCATTGCAATAAGCTGATCGGCGGTTATTTTTTTTCTAACTGAATCTGCGTTTTGAGAAATCTCCCAATTTTGGCAAAACTTACAACTCAGGTTACATCCGTTTGTTCCGATTGATAGAATCAAAGAACCAGGGTAAAAACGGCGCAAAGGCTTCTTTTCTATTGGATCTAAAGCTATTGAAGTTACTTCTCCATATATGAGCGTAACCATCTCAGCGGCAATGTTTTTTCTTACTTTACAAATACCTGCTTGTCCTTCATAAAGAAGACAGCAATGCGGGCAAAGTTGACACCTAATCTGATTTTTTTCTTTTTTCCAATACAAAGCAACAGTTTTCAAGGCGCTTCTCTTAGACCTTTTTGAAGTGCTCTTTTCATCACAGATAAAGGGGCTTTCTTGCCTGTCCAAAATTCAAAAGAGACGGCTCCTTGATGAAGCAGCATTCCAAGTCCATTATATGTCTTAGCCCCACCCTTTTTTGCTTCTTTAATATTGGATGTTACCTCGGGGTTGTAAATCAAATCATAAAATATAATGCCTTTTCTTATAGCTTTGTGGCTTATTACTGCAGTATCAGTGGTATTTAATCCTACTGAAGTAGCATTAATTATTAAATCTGAAGTATTAGAATAGAAGCGCACAAACTTATCTTTAAGTTTGATAGCAAAGACTATTGTCAAAGGAGAAGCTTTCCTTACAAGAGCTACAGCCTTCAACGCATTACCGGGGGTTCTGTTAGCAATTATTATTTTCTTAGCGCCTTTGGTGGCGAGATATACAGCTATTGACCTTCCGGCACCTCCGGCTCCGAGTATTATAATACTCTTCCCCTTTACAACAAAATCTGCATCCATTTTTAGACTTCGAAGCAATCCCTCGCCATCTGTACTGGTGCCATAAAGCTTTTTATTATGTACCTTAATGGTATTAACCGCACCTGCCAATTTTGCCTCCCGGCTCAAATAATCAACAGAATTGTAGGCAGTCTCCTTGTGTGGAACAGTGATATTTATTCCGGTAAAACCAAGCCGAGGCAACAGCCTAATAAACCGGAAACATTCTTCAGGCTTGACGTCAAAGGGCAAATACCGATAATTAATACCGGCTGCCTTAAAAGCGGCATTTTGCATTACCGGAGAAAGAGAATGCTTTATCGGATGTCCGATAACACCTATGATTCTAATTTTTTTGATCAAGAGCTACCCGATCTGCTTCATTATTGATATCTCCGACTATCTCTTCTAACACATCTTCCAATGTTATCATGCCAGTGACAGTTGCGTCATTATTTTTAACCAAAGCCATATGAATCTTTCCAGTTTTAAATTGCGTGAGCAAATCGGATATCTTCTTATTTTCATTTACAAAATACGGCGCTCTCATAAGATCCTGTAAGACAAATAGTTTCTTGTTCAGCCAAAGATTAATCAGATCTTTACCGTGAATAATACCGACTATATTTGTTTTGTTATCCCTGTAAACAGGCATTCGCGTATGCCCCTCTTCGGCCGTTGCCTTTAATATTTGACTAATAGTGTCGCTTATATTTACACAAAAAGTTTCCGCAATAGGAACCATCGCTTCTTTAACGATTTTTTCATTGAATTTAAAGACATTTCTTAACATTGCGCTTTCATCCGATTTGAGTATTCCTTCTTCATCGCCTAATTTGACCATAGACTTAATCTCGTCACGCGTTATCATCGGAGTATTATCATCAGCCCGGCCGCCAAAAAGCTTTATAACCCTAACTCCGATTTTTGTAAAAAGACGGGTGAATGGATTTATTAATTTATGAAAATAAAACAAAGGTACAATAGTATACCTGACCGTTTTTTCTGCATTATGAATAGCGTAAATCTTTGGCACAATTTCTCCAAAAACTATAATAACGAACGTTACCAGCACTCCGCTTAGGGCTGTAAGCAGGGCTTTGTTTAAAATAAAATGCTTGGCGAACTCATCCGCCATAATAGAACTCAAAGTAGCAGAGGCAACAGCTACCACATTTATACCGATTAACAGCGTTGAAAGGACCTCGTTTGGACAGTTAAGCCAGATTAAAAGGTGTTTTTCTTTTTTAGGGTTATTTTTAATCATCAACTTAGTTTTTGACCTGCTTAAGGAGATAAGCGCAGTTTCCACTCCCGAAAAAAAGGCCCCCAAACCAAAAAGAACAAGAAGTATCAAGGTAAGTATTATTGCTTTAGATAATATTTCCATCAAAGTTTTTTCCCTTTGAATTTAATAAAAGCAAGTGCCGCTGTTTCTTTGTTTTTCATTTTATTGTAATCCTGCTTTCTATAGTGCTTATATCCAAGAATATGATAAAAGCCGTGTATCAATAAAATCAAGACCTCTTTTAAAAAGCTGTTTCCGTATATTAACATCTGTTTTTTGGCAGTTTCCAGAGAAATCATTATCTCCCCCAGAAGCTCAGAATCTTCACCGTATTCAAAGGATAAAACATCCGTGCTTTCGTTTTTGTACCTGTATAGCTTGTTTATCTTTTTAATAGTCTTATTGTTTGTAAAGACTACAACAAAAGGTTTTTTTATACATTCTTTCTTAATCAGAACACAAAGAGCAGCCTCAGCTGTTATTTTTATAAGCCTATTTTGTTTTACACCGTTAAATATCACTTCTGCTTTTATATCACTTTTTTTCATGTTTCTCAAAAGCCACTATTATTTTCTGCACCAGCCCGTGCCTTACCGCATCAACCGCTTTAAGATGAACAAAACTTATCTCTTTTATATCCTTTAATATTCTCTCGATGAAAACCAGACCTGACTGTTTCTCTTTAGGTAAATCAATTTGTGTAATGTCTCCTGTAATAACAGCCTTAGAACCGTAGCCCAGCCGGGTTATAAACATCTTCATCTGTTCGGGAGTAGTGTTCTGTGCTTCATCAAGAATAATAAAAGAGTTGTTAAGCGTCCGCCCTCTCATATAGGCAAGAGGCGCTACCTCAATAACATCTCTTTGCATAAGCTCCATAAACCGCTCAATATCCATCATATCATACATAGCATCAAACAAAGGACGCAGATACGGATTAACTTTATCCTGAAAAGTTCCTGGAAGAAACCCAAGCTTTTCTCCGGCTTCAACCGCAGGTCTCGTTAAAATTATTCTGTCATAGGTCCCGGCCTGCAAGCCGGAAACCGCCATTGCGACTGCAAGATAGGTCTTTCCGGTGCCCGCAGGCCCGACTGCAAATATCATATCCTGCGTTTTAATAGCCTGAATGTATTTATTTTGCCCTTTTGTTTTGGGTCTAATAAAACGTTTTTTCGAAGGAACAGCAACAGCGTTTTCACTGCTTAAAATAATATCTTCGTCATATTTTACTGATCTTTCCTCATCCTTATAGAGAGAAGCTAATTTTTTGACTGCTTCTAAATGTATATGCTCACCGTCCTTGTGCATATTCTTCAAATTGTTGAATATATTTTCAACGGCGAAAACAGCTGCTTTTCCTCCGTTTACAATAAGAGAATGTCCTCTTGCTATCAATTTGACACTGAATTCTTTTTCTATTAAATGCAGCGTCTCATCGTTAGTACCAAATAGGTTTATCGCCTCTTTTGTATCTATAATATGTATGTTTTTTGAGATTATTTTCATTTTATACATCCCACAAATATTTTTCGGCCTTTTTTCCCTATGTTTTTAAAGTTGTTGTACTTCAGGAGCAACTTGCTCTGCAGTTGCTATTGGTTTCTTAGTAATCTTTGAAGACGGGTAATATTTTTCAAGATTCTCTGAGTCATTTCCGCAATAAATAATGGTTGTAGCAGTAACTACAAGGGGAATATTTTTACTTACTTCGCCCACCATAATACCAAATGGTACTTCAGGCGCTTGATTTACTATCGCCACTACAAGTCCAGGCAATACTTTGTTATATGTTAATACTTTTTTTTCCCTGATAAATTTTGATTTAGCCGGAACAATTACAGTAGTACCGTCTTTAAGTTTTACAATAAAAATAGATGCCGATTTTTTATCGACAGTTAGTTTTTCAATACGACCCTTGTACACAAGCATTCCCGGAATAATGTCCGCGCAGTCAACCGTCGTATTCTTAGCATTTACATTATTTTTCAGTTCCTTTCTTTCATTAATATTTCTTTCTAAACCTAGTCTTGCTTTTTCAATAGCCTCTTGCGCTTTATTTGATATATCTGCAGCGCTATAGCCAATAAAAACAAAAATTAATATTGTTATAATCGATAACTTATTTACGTTCATTTCCTGCCTCTATTGTGTTTGATATTTTCATAAACTATTCTTTTTTTAGATGTTCTAACGTTTTTATATGAAGTTCTTTTAATTGTTTTTCTTCCACCTTTGAGGGCGCTCCGGAAAGCAGACATTGTGCTTTTTGCGTTTTAGGGAAAACGATTACATCCCTTATCGAGGCCTCTTTTAACATCAGCATCATTATTCGGTCTAACCCGAAGGCAATACCTCCGTGAGGAGGCGCGCCAAACTCAAAAGCTTCAAGCAAGAAACCGAATCTTTCTTTTGCCTGTTCGTCCGAAATGCCTATAGCTTTGAACATCTTTTCCTGTATTTCCCGGGTGTGAATTCTAATGCTTCCTCCACCCAACTCTAAGCCGTTTAAAACAAGATCATAGGCTCTCGCTTTCATCCTCCCCGGTTCTGTATCGAAATACTTAAGATCTTCGGCTTTGGGCGAGGTAAAAGGATGATGCAGCGGGTCAAAACGTTTTTCTTCTTCATTCCAGCCAAAGAGCGGAAAATCCGTAACCCATTCGAAACAAAATGCATCCTTATTTATAAGATTAAGTTTTTCCGCAAGATGTCTTCTAAGGAAATCCAATGCCTGATTTGCGACCTGGGACTTATCCGCAATTATTAATATTAAATCACCGTCTTCCGCATTAAACACCTCTTTCATTTCCGCTAGTATCTGCTCACTAAAGAACTTGGTAAGGTTTGATTCCATCTTGCCGTTTTCCACCTTAAACCAGGACATACCTTTGGCGCCGAAAGTTTTAACAAACTCTATGAGCTTATCAATCTCCATCCTTGAGAAAGACCCGCATTTTTTGGCGTTTAAGCCTTTAATAATCCCTCCCGTCGCGGCAACACTTGAAAATATTTTATATTCGGCATTCTTTGCAATTGCGGTAATATCGACAAGCGGAAGTTCAAACCGCAAATCCGGTTTATCAGTGCCATATCTACCCATAGCCTCATCGTATGTGAGACGCTTAAACGGAGCTTTCAAATCCATTCCCAGCGCGTTTTTGAAGACATAAGAAATCATACCTTCTGTCAAAGCCATAATATCTTCTTCCGCAATAAAAGACATTTCAATATCTATCTGGGTAAACTCAGGCTGCCGGTCCGCTCTTAAATCCTCGTCTCTAAAACATTTTGCAATCTGAAAATACTTGTCAAAGCCCGCGATCATCAGTGTTTGTTTAAGCATCTGAGGAGATTGCGGTAAAGCATAAAATTCTCCCGGATTAACACGGCTTGGAACAAGATAGTCCCTTGCTCCTTCAGGAGTGCTTTTTAAAAGAATTGGCGTCTCCACATCAAGAAAGCCCTGCTTATCAAGGTAGTCTCTTACCAGAAAAGTGACCTTATGTCGCAGTTGAAAATTTTTAAACATTTTTGGACGTCTTAAATCAAGATAGCGGTACTGTAACCTGACCTCTTCCGCCACATTTATATCATCTCTAATCTGGAAAGGAAGCATTTTTGAGGTGTTCAATATTTTCACCTCGGTAACCTTAATCTCAACCTCACCCGAAGACAGGTTTTTATTTACCGTCCCTTCAGGCCGGTTTTCTACGAGACCTTTTATGTTTAGCACATACTCGTCCCGCGCGGTACCCGCAATTTTATGCAGTTCTTTATTTATTTCAGGATTAAATACCAACTGTACCACGCCCGTACGGTCTCTAAGATCTATAAATATAACCCCGCCGTGATCCCTCCAGGTGTTGACCCAGCCGAAAAGGTTTACTTCTTTTCCTAAATGTGATACATTTACTTCTCCGCAATAATTAGAACGTTGCATTATTATCCCCCTAACTCTGTTTTTAAATTTTCAAACTTTACCTGCTTTTGGGAACCGTTAACCATATTCTTGAGTGTTACAACCCCGTCGCGCAGCTCATTGTCACCTATAATCGCAACTAAACCTGACTTGAGAGCATCTGCAGTTTTCATCTGGCTTTTAATATTCTTCTCTTCGTACACCATCTGCACGCGCTTACCGGAAACTCTAAGCTCTGCCGCCAGCTCTAGCGCCTTTTTCATGGCAGAAAATCCGAGATGGACAATAAAAAGGTCCAAAGTATTTTCTACCGGCAGTTTTATTTCCAGAGCATCAATAACGGATACGAGCCGCTCCAGGCCAAAACCAAAACCAACCGCAGGCGTTTTTTCTCCGCCGAACTCATCCACAAGATTATTATACCTGCCGCCGCCCATAATGGCCGTTTGCGCTCCGAGTTTTTCCGAGTGCACTTCAAACACAGTCCCGGTGTAATAATCAAAACCTCTGACCAGGGAATCATTTAATTTGTAATTTACTTTTAGTATTTTTAAGCCGTCTTTAAGCCCATCAAAGTGACTGACGCAGTTACCGCAAAGATATTCGCTCATTTTTGAAAGCTTCCCTTCGTTTACTATCTTTTTGCAGCTTTCTTCCTTGCAATCAAGTATCCGAAGAGGATTTTTCTCGGCGCGAACTTTACAGTTTTCACAAAGTCCGGAATTATTTTTTATGAGATGCTCTCTTAAAAACTCCGTATATTTCGGACGGCATTCTTTACATCCTATAGAGTTAAGCTGTGTGGTAAGCCCGGTAAGCCCGAGTTTGGTAAATATTGTTACGACCGCAGATATTACTTCCGCATCCAGATACGCACTGTCACTGCCAAACGCTTCCACACCGACCTGCACATGTTCTCTATAACGTCCCGCCTGCGGGCGTTCGTACCTAAACATAGAACCTATATAAAATAATTTAACCGGAGCCGGTAAAGTATAAAGACCGTTTTGCAGATAGGCTCTGACCACACCCGCCGTACCTTCCGGACGAAGAGTCAGACTTCTGCCTTTTTTATCAAGAAACGTGTACATCTCTTTCGTTACAATATCGGACGTTTCCCCGATACCGCGGGTAAAAAGATCGGTATGTTCAAACATCGGTGCAATAATTTCTTCATATCCGAAAGAGTTAAGCACCTGCCTTGCTACGGTCTTGATATACCGCCATTTAGCCGTCTCTTCCGGCAATACATCTTTAGTTCCTCTCGGTGAAGTATATTTTAAATTCATTCTTCTTTCCTCTGGTCTAAATAAATTTTACTTTGCAATTCGTACATAGATTTTAAACTATCTTATTATAGCCAGCTTCCCGGTCTTAGTCTGGGTCTGAGAATTTACTTTTGCTGAAACAACATAGAAATATATACCGCTTCCCACTGCAGCACCATCGGAGTTTCTCAAATCCCAGACATATTCATAAATCCATTCGTTAGCCGAGGAACTCAGAGCATCATTTTGCGCAAGCGCCTTTTCAATCACCAGTTCTCCCGAAACGGTATATAATCTTAGAGTCGCAGTTGTTACATTCCTTGAAAATACGGTACGAATCGTACTGCTTAAAGCGTTTTTAACGGGATTCGGATAGTTAAACATTTTATTGAAAACCATATTTACCGTAGCCGGAATCGCAAATAGTTTTGCGGTCATTGCCGCAGTTCCGCTTCCCAAGAATTCCGAAAGCGTTATTTTGCTGGGACCATCAGTATAACTATCGCTCTGCGGAGATGTAAAAAGATCTCCGCTAAGACTAAAAGCGTCTGCCGCTTCTCCTTTTGTGGAGCCGGCATCTGCATCATTATCCTTCTCTTCTAAATATACTCTAAGAATTGCAGAGTTGTTTACATCATTTTTTTCTACGGTACCTATAGCATCATTAATATGCCAGATAAGAACGCCCTCTCCGGGTAAATATCCGTCAAAATCTCCGCTTTTGCGCCGGTATTCAAAGAGAAAATATTCTATAGAGCTGCCGAGTACGGGAACTTTATAGCAGTTAGCGGAGTTGTCGTTATAAGCATTTAAAGTTAAACGGACTGAAGAAGTCTGCACTATCGGAGTTATCCAGCCGATCAGCGCTTTGCACCAACTTGAAAAATGCGGCGGGTTAGCTCCTTTATTTGTCCAGGCGCCGTAATCCATAAGATCCCATTCACCCACTCTGGAAGCATAGGGACTTATAGCTTGATAAAGATCGGGTAAACCGAGCTGATGCCCAAATTCATGGCAAAGTACGCCAAAAGCAGAATAGCTACCATTTTCCTTTCCCGGAACAGTTTCAGCCTCCTTAAAACCGTTAGCATTTCCGTAAATTACTTCCCATTCAACAAAAACAGACCAAATGTTGGAAGTTGTCCCTGATGTTTCTTCACCGATTCCCGCATGCACCACCATCAAAGCATCAAAAGAAGTGCTATTCACAGAACTCCCGGCCAAGGATACAGCATCCTTAAATAACTTACCGTTTACTACATTTGCTTCCGAGTTTTGCCCGTAATAAGCTTCGGTATTGGAAAGAGTAAAACCGGTTCCGCCCGGTGCAGTAAAAGGGGTTATTTCCAGAGTCATTCTTCCGTAAGACACTTCAGCAATATAATCGCATAACTTTTTAAGAAGACCCGCTTGAGTTGTTATCGTTCCGGAGGTAGCAGCCGGGGTAACATAAGTAGCTATACTTCCTCCGCTTCCGCCCGCCTCCGTAAATTTGACATCAGAAAAATTAACAAAGATTACTGCCAGCTTCTTTGTGCCTATGGCATTGCTTAAAGCTTTTTTTATCTGGGCAGGGGAGTAGCCAAAGGCTTTTAGCTCCTTTTCTGCGAGTCTTTTTTTAACGCTATCTTTCGGCATTCCTTTGGGGCTTATTCCCGGAGCCGGAGGAACGGCAAAAATAACACCAGTAAATAAAGTAAAATATACAACCAGTAAAGCCATCCTCATCTGTTCTCCGCTAATCATCCCTTATAACTTAAAAAGCCGCGGGCTTTTGACCCGCGGCTTTATTTTTATTTTTTTCTTTTTAACACCTTTTTCACCGCTTGTACGATGAACTTTGCCGAGAGACCAAACTCTTCAAAAAGCTGAACCGGAGTGCCGGATTCTCCGAATCTGTCCTGAATTCCTATAAACTCCATAGGTACCGGGAAGTTCTGGACTACTACTTCGGCAATAG
>JAPLKO010000019.1 GCA_026388015.1 Candidatus Firestoneibacteriota bacterium
CGGTTTCTTAGGTTCATTTTTATTAAAGCTGTAGTAGCCAAGAAAACCAAAAAGAACAGGAACTATAAAAGAGGCGTAGCCAAAAATATAAAAGAAAATGCGTTTTATAGCGCTGCCGGCAACTCCCAGCTCCGGTCCGGCCAAAAGACCGAAAAATAGAAGAAGAAAGAGAAACAACGAAGCGGCAAACCAGCCTATACCTATTAATTCATTTTTTTTATTCATATATTCTACAAAGGTCTCCTTTTTTGACCTTACCTTCGAGCACCATAATTACCGCGCCGTCTGCGCCGAAAAAATCCACAACCTCGGCAACCGCGGCTTTTTTTTCTTCACGACCGAGAACTAGTCCCGTGGTTGTATTTACAATTTCTTTCCCCAGACTAAAAACTGCCACCCTGCTTCCTTTTTTTATTCCCGACATTTTACCTGCGTCAATATATATTTTTTCTTCGGTTACCTCGGCTATGTGACAGGCCCAGGGCTCTGCGTTAATCTGCGAGCTTATATTCTCAGTAAGTTTAACGATGGCGGACCTTAAAGCCTCGCCCTCAAGCGTCTCGTCATAACCTGCGGAGGAACCAATACCAAAAAAGGTACCGCTGGATTTTTCCGCCACACCCTTGCCGGAATCCGTATAAATCACTCTTCCGGTTTCTACATCCACCACCCGGACATCGACGGTGCAGGTCGCCCGCTGTCTTTTGCTTTGTGAAATAATTGCGCCGCTTGACTCCGTATCCGTTCCAAAATTGGAAATAGTCCCGAAAATGACGGCGGCGGCTCCGAGCATATTGCCTGCGCTTACCGCCGTATTGCTGTCAATAAGCCCGGTTAAACCGAGTTTTTTTTCTTCTGCCAGTCTGCCCAGTTTTTCTCTTTCTATAAGAATAAATTTTCCGGATTTTCCGAGCTCGGACACAAGAATATCCGCGGCGGAAGTACCCAATCTTTTTCCAAAAACTGTTTTGTTGGCAAACTCCAAAACCGCTACCCTTCTTTTAGGGCCGGCATATTTAGCTTCAACCTTTTCTGTGACCTTCACTGAGACGGCATCCTCTTTGGTTATTTTTGAAGAAACCCCGCAGCCGCCAAGGAAAGAAAACAAGAGCGCGGCAATTAATAACTCTTTCATAAAACACCTCCAAAACTCAATTTTCATAATAATAAGGCATCATGTAAACCAGCTCGCTTGCGATATCCCGGGTCATCAGCTCTACTCCCGAGTAAATAGTATCTGCAATAGTGTTTTTTACGGCGCTTTCCGCCAGATTTTCCAGAAAACTGTTGTTTTTTTCCTCTTCTACGTCTCTCAAGGAGCGGCGGCTTCTTTCTTTTTCAAATAAAACTGTTTCCGTTAAAGCCTCGGTCACTTTTTTTCTCAATCTGACTTCCCGTTTATAAAAAACGCCCGGAGGCAGTATTTCTACGGATAATCCCTGAAAATATATTTTTACCTCGCCCAGAACAAAAGTTTTTGTTCCCAAAAGTTCGGCTATTTTTGCAGGCTCTACGGCTCTAAGCTGACCTCCGTCAGTAACTCCTGCATCCCGGAGCAAAGCGTCTGTTTTTTCAAGCTCCAGCACTTCATAACCGCCTTGCTGCAGAGCTTCATATATTTTCTTTCTTGCAACTTCTGCGCCTTTTACGTCATTACTGCTGTTTTCAAAAGGAAGCACCGCAAGCCGTGCATGTCCGGCTGTCTTTATGTATTTTTCATAATCCTCGGGAGTTTTTACCGGCTTTTTATCTATTTCTACTATGACATCCCCTTCGGCCAAGCCCGCAAGCTCCGACTCGGAATCTTCTTTCACAAAAGTTATAAGGGCTCCCGTCGAAATACGCAAACCGTATTTTTTTGACGCCTCGCTGTTGATTCCGGCTACCTTCATTCCTAAATATGTTGCGGCTTCCTTTTTTACCACTGTTGCATTTTTTTCGCCGGCGGTAATCACTTTAAGCAGCTCTCTGGCATCATTTATGGGCACGGCAAAACCTATGCCGGCGTAAGAACCCGAAGTTGAAACTATAAAAGTATTTATTCCGATAACTTCCCCGGAAATATTAACAAGCGGACCTCCGGAATTACCGGGATTAATCGCCGCATCCGTCTGTATTAAATTCGGCAGTTCCTTCAAACCGTCGTTTCCGCTGCTTTGATATAGCCTGCCTTTGGCAGATACTATACCGGCAGTAACTGTATGGTCATAACCAAAAGGATTGCCTATTGCTATAGCCCATTCTCCTACTCTTACTTTGTCAGAGTCGGCTAAGAGAACTTTCGAAAGTTTATTTTTTGGTACAATCTTTATCAGCGCAAGATCGTGACCTTTGTCAACCGCGCTGATACTCGCTTCATATTCGCTTTTATCTGCAAGTACCACCGTAATCTTATTCACCTCGTTAACAACATGCTGGTTTGTTAAAATATAGCCGTCGGCAGAAACAAGCATACCAGTACCAAGCCCCTGTCTTTTATAATACCTCTCTTTGGGCTTTCCGTAAGGCAAATCAAAAAATCTGTTAAAAAAATCATCAAAATCATAACCATAGTACCGGTATTTCAAAATCTGCTCCGTACTTATGTTAACCACCGCAGGACTCACCAGATCCGCAACAGCAATAAAGGAGTTCTGTAAAGACACGGCTTCTTTTTGAGGATGGAGTACTTCCTGCCCTTTAATTTTGCTCCGCGCATTATAAACATTAACAGCCAGCAATATTATTATCCCTATCAGCAGGCCGATAACTCCCCAAACAATTGACGTTGTTCTCGCGGTCTTACTGGTCAAAATATTTCTCCCCGATATTATTTTAAATTGAACGTTTCTTCATTTATCAGGCGATGAAAATACTCATGCCTGGCAAGTTTAAGAGCCTCTTCTTTTGACAGCTTTGAACCGGCGCCGCTCTGCAGCTTTTGCTCTATAATTTCTTCAAGGAATTCATCGCTTTCCGTTATTATATCAGTATATTCCATGCCGATAAAGTATTTTTTGGTATTATTTTCTATTTTCTCCGATACTCTTCTTACAACACCAAATGCTTTCACCCTGTTATCCGTCGCAGAAAGATATATATCAACAGTGATTTTGTCTCCTAATTTCACCGGTTCATCAGAGACCAGTTCTATTCCTCCGGCGCTGATATCCAGGCAAACTCCTGTTTTAGCTTTAATAAATAGATTTTTTAAACCGCCAAATTTTTTATCTGTTGAGATTTTATACGTGACACTGATGGAGCATTTCCATCTAGGCGATTCTCTTCTTTCTATTTGGAATTCGCCTTCAGCCATAAACTCCTCTTAAACAGGCAACCGGCCTTTAGGTTTTTAACAGATCCGTCAATTGTCCGTTAATTTTGGCATTACCGGCAGCTATTCTTTTTTTAAATATATCAAAGGCTTTGCCTTTATAATCTGTTACCTTGCCGCCTGCTTCCTCGACAAACAAAACCGCCGCCGCCGTATCCCAGGGTTCCAATTCCTGTTCAAAAAACCCGTCAAAAATACCACAACCTACATAACAAAGATCAAGAGCTGCAGCGCCGCCTCTTCTTATTCCCTGGGCCTTCTTGCAAACTTTCTCAAAATGTTTAAAGTTATCACCCGGACTCTTTTTGAGGGAATACGGAAAGCCGGTCGCTATCAGGGCGGTCTCAAGCTTAAGAGTCTTGGAAACCTTCACGGACCTGCCGTTTAGTCTTGCCCCTTTCCCTTTTTCCACCGTGAACAGTTCATTCAGTATCGGAGCATAAACAACTCCGAGTTCGGTGATACCGTTTTTTTGAAGCGCAATTGAAACACAAAACAAAGGAAACCCGTGAGCAAAATTAACCGTACCGTCAAGCGGGTCTATTACCCACAGATATTCACTGTCGATATCTTTGCCGCCTTTCTCCTCCGCCAGAATACCGTGGGAGGGATACATCCTCTTAATCGTATCTATAATGGCTCTTTCGCTTTCAAGATCAGCTTTTGTAACCAAATTATTCGTACCGCTTTTATACGTTACTTCTTCTAAATTTCTATAGTATTTCTTATGAACCAACGCCGCCCTTTCAGCCGCCAGAATCGCCGTCTTTAGCATCTTTACTCCCTGTGTTTTTCAACACAACTCTTGTAATCCTTATTCTATTCTATAAAAATACTTTCTAACTATTGTATCCAATTTTATTAAATTTTTACTTCGTGTTTGCTTTTCTAAGTTTTACCAGAGTTTCTATATGATACGTCATAGGAAACATATCAACGGGCAGTACTTCCTCTATTTCATAGCCGTGTTTTTTCAAAATCTCAAGATCCCGGACCAGCGTCATCACATCGCATGAAAGATAAATGACGGTGTCGGCTCCTGTTTTTGGAATGAGATTAAGCAACTCCTGTTCGCAGCCTTTTCTCGGCGGATCCAGCAGAATTGTGTTCGGCTTAAAACCCTGTTTCATTATTTTTACCAGCACACGCTCAGACTTACCGTTTAGAAACTCGCAATTTTGAATATTATTCTTTTCTGCGTTGGCAACAGCATCCAAAACAGCCTGACCCATCTCTTCTACGCCTACAACCTCTTTAAATTCTTTAGCAATATATAAAGAAATTGCTCCAACTCCGCAAAAAAGATCCAAAGCAGTTTTTTCCAGGGAATCCTTACACCATTCCTTTATTTTTTTGAAGATCACAGACGCTTGAGCAGTATTTGTTTGAAAGAAAGATATTGAGGCAAATTGATAGTCAATTTTATCAAGTTTTTCAGAAATACGCCCGTCCTTGGAAAATGTAAAATGCTTATCACCCATAATTACGTTAGTATCTGCCCTGTTAATATTATACAGAATTGACAGTTCCGGAAATTTCTTCAGTAAATATGCCGACAGGATATGGATTTTTCTGAAATCTTCGTTTTTTAGCACAAAGGTTACAACTGCCTCGCGGGTAGTCTCGGAGGCTCGGATTATGACGTGGCGCAGGGTGGTAACTTCAAAACCGGTTTCCTTAAGGTGTTTTCTGATTTCAACGTAAATCGCATTAATATCTTTACGCACCAGCGGGCAATAGTCCACGTCGACCACAAAATGGCTGCGAAGAGAAAATAGTCCCAGCTTCTTTTGCTGCGTATCCGCCGGGAATTGTGTTTTATTCCGGTAGAAAAACGGCTCTTTGGCGGGTATGACGTCTTCTATTTTAACATTAGGAAAATTTTTAAATGCATTGATGACAATTTGTTTTTTATACGTCAGCTGTTTTTTGTAATCAATCTCCTGCCAGTGGCAGCCGCCGCACTCTCCAAACACCGGACAAACCGGCTGCACCCTGAAAGGCGAGGGTTTTATTACCCGGATTAATTTTCCGCGCGAGAAATTCTTCCTTACCTCCGTAATTAAGACCTCTACTTCATCTCCGGGAACCGCAAACGGTACAAAGACAATAAAGGTCTCGTATTTTCCCACGGAGTCCGCGCTGTTTGCGACACTGTCTATAAATAAGCTTATTTTATCTCCCACTTTAACCGGTTGATTCACTGTCTTCTCCTTAGAGCAAAGCGTATGCGCCTTATATTTAATTGCTGAGTTTTTCTTTTAATATTTTATTCACCAATCCGGGACTGGCTTTACCAGCGGATTCTTTCATCACTTTTCCTACAAGATTACCGATAACTTTGTCTTTTCCGCTTTTGTATTCTGCTACTATTGCGGGGTTTTCCAGAAGAACTTTATCAATAATTTTTCCTACTGCGCCTTCGTCCGTAATTTGAACGAGCCCTTTTGCCTTTACCACATCCTCCGGATCGGCGCTTTCTTTAAACATATCTTCAAAAACCACTTTTGCTATTTTGCTGGAGATAATATTGGTATCTATCAGTTTAACGAGTTTAACCAGATTTTCCGGCTTCACCGGGGAGTCAGAAATATCTTTGCCCGCAGCTTTTAGGAAGCCCATAAGATCTCCCATAATAAGATTACTTATCGCTTTGTAATTTTTATTAAGACCGGCGCAAACTTCAAAGTAATCCGCAAAGGCTTTTGAAGCCGTAAGAACCCCGGCATCGTACTCGGGAAGGCCGTAGGCCGTCACAAATCTGCTGCGTCTGACCGCAGGAAGCTCCACCAATGTCTTCTTAATTTCTTCTATCATTTCTTTTGTTATATGGTTTACTACCAGATCCGGTTCCGGAAAATACCGGTAGTCATTACTTTCTTCTTTTGCGCGCATCGCCGTAGTAGTTCCTTTTTCCGCCGAGAAGAGACGTGTTTCTTGAAAAGTCTTTTCTCCGGAATCCAGACATTGCGTCTGTCTTGCAGTCTCATACTCCAGAGCATCCTTAACGTTTTTAAAAGAATTAACATTCTTAATCTCTACTTTAGGGTTAAATTCTTTTTGCCCGAAAGGCCTTAGAGAAATATTCGCATCGCATCTTAGCGAGCCTTTTTCCATATCGCAGTCCGAAACTCCAATATACTGCAATATGCTCTTTAACGCCCCAAGATATTCAAAAGCCTCTGCAGGAGACCTGAGGTCGGGTTCGGAAACTATCTCCAGCAGCGGGACACAGGTCCTGTTTAGGTCCACAAGACTTTCTTCTGCATCTCCTATTTGTCCTGACGAGCCTGAATGAAGCAGTTTCCCCGCATCCTCCTCCAGATGCGCTCTGGTAATACCTATTTCTTTTTTTACTCCGTCTATCGTAATTTCGAGTTTGCCGTGCTCGCAGAAAGGCTTGTCCTTCTGTGAAATCTGATAACCCTTAGGAAGATCCGGATAAAAGTAGTTTTTACGGTCAAACCTTGCAAATTCATTTATTTTGAACTTTAAAGCCAGACCCGTGAGTATGGCCAGATTAACGGCTTTTTTGTTTAGTACAGGAAGGGCTCCGGGCAGCCCCAAACAAACCGGACAGGTGTGCGTATTTGCTTCTGCGCCGAATTTTGTAGAACACCCGCAAAATAATTTTGTAGCCGTTTTTAATTGAACATGCACTTCCAGACCTATTATTGTTTCATATTTACTCATCTTCCCTCCCGCAAATACTCAAGTTTAAACACCTGGATCTCCGTTTTTTTAAGATAGGTTAGAATATCCAGCAGCAGCTTAAATTTACCTTCGTCATTAAGTATGCCTTCTGATATTTTAATATGCGCAGCATCTAAAATAGTTTCATTATAGGTAGGATCCATTGGCACCCAGTTCCCGTTGCCTGTATATATTTCCAGCCACATATGATAAAAGAATCTATTTTCAACGGGCATAAGACCTCCGCAGATTTTTGTCGGGATACCGGCGGCCTTGCAGAGCGCGCTCGCAAGCACCGCATGCTCCGTACAGTCACCTTCTTTTTTGGCAAGAACCTCTTTTGCGCTGTCAAAGCCGATACTAAAATTCTTTTTCTTAATATTCACATATACCCAGTTGACAATCAGGGCCGCAACTCTATGGGAGTTGGTTTCCTTTCCCGCTATGCCAAGCGCCGTACTTTTAATCCCGGCGTCTTCCGCCTGCTCATAGGCTGTTTCTTTTAAATAATATTCTAGACCTTTTTCCTTTATCGGAAGCATCAGGGCTTTGGTCTGATCAAACTCCGTTCTTCTTAATGTACAAATAGCCATATTGTCTTTTAGAATTCGAATAGAAGTATTTTTAATACTTTCTTTATTTAAAGCTTTCGGAAGACCCTCTGAAAATATTATACTGCAGTTCATTTCCTTCACCATCTTGGGATTACTGACAGGCCGGCTGGCTATTATTGCAAAATCCGAAAGTAAATCAATATTCGCCCTGAAGGTTTTTTTTGCATCTGCCTCCGAGGTCAGAATCGAGGTCATTCCCAGCCGGGGAAAACCTGATTTTAGAGTAACGCCGCTTTCATCTATCATATGAAAAACAAGAATTCCATACATTTCAGTTTCCACCCGGTAGCCAGAATACTCTTTGCCGTTAATAATTTCTTTGACTTTATCTTTAATGTTAACTTTAACATCCACAAACATCATATTGCTTTTGTCAAATATTTTAATTACGCTTTTACTGTTTAGCACGGGCTTCGTTTTACGTAAAACATCATCAACCATATCGTCAAACAAAGTGCCGGCTGGAAAATCAAACTCTTTCTTCTCTATAGCGCCGGCCATTTTAACTGTGACCAGCAGTTTATTCTTTTCAACCTTGCCTTCAATTTTTCTAATCTGGCCGGTCATGGACTCAACGGATTTAAAACCGAGGGGAAGCAGATTTTCTGTATAATAGAGTTCCGCAGTAGTTTCAATTCTAATACTGTCTTTCAGCCGCTTAAGATCTAAAAGCAAATAATCTGTCTCTTTAATGCACTCTTTGCCGTTGTATTTAGCTTTTTCGAGAATTACGGAAGAGTAACCCGCCTTTGAATTGTTAATAAAGATGTTGAAGTATTGTGGAATAGAAAAAGTTTCGCCAAAAAGCGGCGCCAGGAATAATATGGCTATGCAGTACGCTTTTAATATTTTACACATAGTTTTTTGATTTAAGAAAATAAAACACCTTTACCTGTTGTCTATTTTCTATTGTTCTATTGCTCTAATTTTAAAGCAAAACTTTAAAATTAAGCTGATGGCCGGGATCGAACCGGCGACCTACTGATTACGAATCAATTGCTCTACCAACTGAGCTACATCAGCATTAGCAATATTTTAGCATAAAATACTGGCAAAAGCACTATTAAATGCTTGCTTTTGGTATTATTTTGGGAATTATTATATTAATTCTTACAGAAGGTTTGCCGGGGTTAATTAATTATTATCTCAAACTAAGCATTAAGGCAGTCAAATTTATGCAATACTTTTTCAAGCTATGCTTTAAGAGCGTCAATATCGGGTATTTTATCGCCTTCTATTCTAAACAGGATTTCTCCCGCATTTTTAACAAACAGTATGCCTTCTTCCTCTTTATTCTGGTAATCCTCGATTTTGATATTTTTATAGTTCATATAACCCAAGTTTATTTTTTTGCACTCTTTTTCTGATATTCCGGTTGCCAGAACAACATTTATGCGCGGTTTCTCAACCCCGTTTATATAGGTACCTATGCCTTTTACATGGGTAGAGTGCGCTATCGTTCCTCCGGGAATATCTGTAAACCTTTCGGGCTGCTTTAAAAAATAGTCTCTGGTATGATAGCCTATTTTTTTAATATTTTCTCCGTGCGTAAAAGATACTACGGTGATATGCGGGGCGTAAATTATCAAAGTCCCGTTATCCGCAACTACGGGTTCAAGCTTGTACATACATTTTCCGGCGGTCCAGATTTCATCATACATTAAAGGCGCCGTGGTAAAAACAGTCTTATAACTTTTTGAAATATACTTGATGTTTACTTCTTTTGAGAGATCTGCAGCTTTTGACCAGGCTTCCTCGTCTCCGATAAACAAACCGCAAACCTGTTTTTTTTCGCTCATTACGTAACACAGCAAGGTCTTGGGCAGGTTTATAAATGAAGCCGCTTTACTAATAGTTGCTCTTACCGGCGTGTTTTTTGTGCCGTTAATTTTTGGATTAGTTATCAGAGCACCCAGCCAATGAAACTTATGCAGAAACTCCGGCCCGGAGATACCCGGAAACAGATACTTATATCCTCCTGAAAACCCCACTACTTCATGCGGAAAAACAGGTCCGACCAAAACAAGCTCGTCATATTCAAATATTCGTTTATTAACCGTTACATTAATATCCTCGTTTAAGAGACCTCCGGAGATTTTCTTAATTTCCGCGGCTGTAATTTTTCCAATATGCTGTAAGGCTTTTTCATTTTGCCATTCATGCTGGAATATACCGACATTTTTATATTCTTTTTTCCTCGACTCTTCATCAAGACCCAGATGCTTGTTAAGTTTTTCATCGCTGATTTCTTCATGTGTTCCCAGGGCTATCAAAAAATCAAGTTTTTTAACTCTGGGAAGCAGCGCTTCACATATTGTTTTAAAAATAAGACTTACCGGGCCCGAGCGCGTGGTATCCGGTACTATTACGAGTATCTTTTTACCGTCGAGTTTTTTTGATTCAAAAGCTTTTGTGCATAGCGTAACTATCCGATCCGGAGATATTACAATATTTTTATTTCCTTCGCCGTTATACATTATACTTTCAACAGCCTCCCGTTGGGATTAAGTTTAGAGTACAGTACTTTTCTTGCTTCCTGTTTTTCACGGTAGGCGCTGACATGGTCATACCCTGCTTTTTCCCACGGCGGAGTAGGCAGTAGAACTTCTGAAAATCTCTTAATCAACGCTTTTTCTGTTTCCGCATATTTTCCGTCTGTAAATAATCCAAAGTTTTTAGGGAAGTCATTCCAGGAGTTCTGCTCAAAACCCGGGAGAATAGGATAGAAGAAACCGTTATTGGCTTTTACGCCTTTAAGGTCTCCGTCCGCATCTCCGAGCATTAGAACGTTATTGTCTTTATAACCGCCTGCTTTTTTAACGGAGGCGATATGATGCGCTTTGTTGCCCATCTCCTGCCCTGCGATTATCTGTATGTATTTTGCGATATTCTGATCCTGCCAGTAATTCAAAAGATCATCATACGGTGTCTGGGAAACCACAAGCACGTCAGCATACTGATTCATAAGCTCCAGCGATTCCCGTACATTGCCAAAAGGCGGGATTTTTGTATTTACATAGGGGAAAGTTCTGTTTACCGCTTCGCTCCAGCCAAGCAGTTTATATAGAGAAAGATTAAACGGTTGACCGTCCAGGTACTTTTCCAGGCTGGGGTGTCCGAGCCCGAGTTTATTCTTGGAACAGAATTCTATATAGTCATCGAGCGCCTTGATATCAGGAAGTTCTATACCTTTTTCTTTAACTATTTTCTGAACATCTTTTCTGGCGTAAAGCGCTTTTACGGTAAACTGATAAGCCAGAAACCTGTTACAGCCCCTGTGAACGGAAAAAAGATTGTAGTATTCAGCTATCTCACGGAAATAACTTTCCAGCTCCCACAATTGATAAAACTCAAGATACTGCGGCTGAAATATCAGCATTTGCTTACCGTTCATATTATCAGCTACACAGCCGTCCGTATCTATGGCAACCAGAAAATCTTTGGTCCGCTTAAAGGTGTTCAGCTGCTGCTCGGAATCTTTTTTTATCTGTTCTTTTGAAAGCGCGGTAAAAGCCATTGTTCCTCCGGAATATAAAGAATATGATTGCATATCCGGCTGATCTCTGCGAAACGCAGGAAGATCAGCCGGTTTTATTGTTATTTGACTTACTTTGTAATTTCTCTTTCAGGCCTGCCGGGAAGCATCCATTCCGTATGGAACTCCCTCATCTTGCCCTCTTTATTCTTTTCTATTTCAGGATTCTTGGGTCCGCCTACGATAAAGTAACCGTGAGCGCCGAAGAAATCTCTTTGAAGAGCTGAAACCTGAGCAGAAATCATTATCGGACTTGCAAGCTGAAGGATGTAGTTAAACGCTCCGGTCATTGCAAGCGCAGGAACAGCGGCCTGGTGCGCCACTTCGATGAAGCGGGTAAGCTTGGTGATATTTTCGTTAACAAATTTTGCGAATTTGGGAGCCATCAGAAGATTAGGAAGTTCCGGGTTCTTCTCGTATTCTTTCGTTATATCATCGAGAAATTGAGCTCTAATTATGCAGCCTTCTCTCCAGCCCTTTGCGATTTTACCGTAATTGAGTTTAAAATCGTATTTTTTAGAAGCGGCCTGCAGAAGAGCCATACCCTGAGCGTAAGAAGAAATTTTGGCAATGTACAAAGCATCATGAGCTATTTCTATCAGCTCTTTTTTCTCTTTGCTGAAATCTTTTTTAGGAAACTTTAAAACTTTAGAAACTTCGAGTCTCAGATCTTTATCCTGGGACATTTCTCTGGCAAATATCGAAGCAGCAATTGTAGGAACCGGAACAAGCAATTCCAGCGCGCTTCCGACGGTCCAGGTGCCGGTACCTTTCATTCTGGTTATATCGGCAACTTTGTCGACAAGGAAATCGTTAGTACCGTGCCGTTTTTCTTTCATACTGTCAGCCGCAATTTCAATAAGGTAAGAGCGGAGAATATCATCTTTCGCATTCCACTTTTTTAGAACTTCGGCAATCTCTTCGCCGGTCATCTGTAGGGCGTTCTTGAAAAACCAGACAACTTCACCTATCAGCTGCATATCGCCGTATTCGATACCATTATGCGTAGTTTTTACAAAATGACCCGCGCCATCCGGTCCGATATAGTCTACACAGGCTTCGCCGTCATAAGCTTTCGCGCAGATATCCTTGAATAATTTTTCCACAAGCAGGTAAGCTTCTTTCTGACCGCCGGGCATGATCGCCGGACCTTTAAGAGCGCCTTCTTCACCGCCGGAAACACCGGTGCCGATAAACATCACGCCTTTTTCGTTAAGATAGGTATTCCTTCTGATGGTATCTTTAAAGAAAGAGTTGCCGCCGTCTATAATGAGATCGCCTTTCTTTAAGAACTGAAGGAGTTTTTCTATAAACTCGTCAACAGGTTTGCCCTCTTTGACCATAAGCATCACTCTTTTTGGACTCTCCAGCGAGTCTACAAATTCTTTGAGTTCATAAGTTCCCACAATGTTCTTGCCTTTCGCATCGCCTTCCATGAATACTTTGGTCTTTTCTCCGGTCCTGTTGAATACGGAAACCTGATAGCCGCGGCTCTCCATATTTAACGCCAGATTCCGGCCCATCACCTCTACACCAATCACACCTACATAGCTCTTCTTCATTTTAAAACCTCCGTGTTTAAATTTATTTTAATAATACAAAGTTTTCATTCCTGTTTCCTGAGAGAAAAAAGGATTAGACCCCGGAATAAGCGCTAAAACCGCCGTCCACAGGTACAATTATACCTGTTACAAACTTGGAGGCATCCGAACAGAGCCAGATACAAGTCCCGACCAGCTCCTTATCTTCTCCAAATCTCCCCATAGGAGTATGACTAATTATCTGATTTCCTCTTGCGGTCAGTCCGCCTTTCTCGTCCGTCAGCAAGAACCTGTTCTGCTCCGTTAGGAAGAAGCCGGGGGCAATTGCGTTGACTCTGAGATTTTTGTTGTACTCCATTGCAAAGTGCACCGCCAGCCATTGTGTGAAATTGCTTACAGCTGCTTTAGCCGCGGAATAGCCGGCGATTCTGGTCAAGGGCCTAAAAGCATTCATTGAGGATACATTGATAACGGACCCGCCATTTTTATTCTTTACCATGCTTTTTCCGAACACCTGGGAGGGCAGAATTGCGCCTCCAAAGAGATTTAAACCTATGACTTTTTCAAGAGCACTTAAAGGCATATCAAAAAAACTAAGGTCATTTGAGGTCGTCGCTTCTTTTACATTTCCTCCGGCCGCATTAAACAGGATATCCACCTGTTTGAAGTCTTTTAACACTTCTTCTTCACATTTTTTAATCTCATCGATTTTCATTACATTAATATAATAACCTTTTACAGACAAGCCTTTTGCAGAGAGTTTAGCCGCTACTTCGGACGCATTCTTGATGTCACAAATAGCTATTTCTGCGCCTGCCAGCGCTAAACCTTCGGCTATGGTAGCGCCTAAAACACCGGCGCCTCCGGTGATTACGATTTTCTTCCCTTTAAGCGAAAAACTCTTTAGAACATCTTCCATTGTTAACATCCTTTCAAAAGAATTTGGTATTTAAATCAGGATGTATTATCTTAAACTTTTCAAAAAAAGTCAATAGAAAATATTTGCCGTAATTCGACCTTGCAGGTTGTTTTTCTAATATTGCAGATTAAAACTTATGCTTTTAAACAATTCTCTAAAAAAGCAGTTCTTGACTTCATGCTCACGCTGTTTTATAATATAGAATTATTTTGCTTTATCTGCTTTTTAAAAGGAAATACTTTTGAATTTTAGAGAATTGTGCGAACTCGCAATAAAAGAAAGGGCTTCTGACATTATTTTATCAGCCAATACTCCTATTAGTTTGCGGGTTGACGGCGAACTTATGCAGATTGATGCGTTAAAACTTACTCCCGAGGATTGCAGAAATCTTATAGAGTCTTTCTTGGATGAAAAGAAAAAGGCTTTACTTTTTAAAAGAAAAGGGGTGGATTTTTCCTACGAGATACCCGGACTCAGCCGCTTTAGAATTAATGTCTATATTCAAAAAGGCACTTTAGCCGCGACCGTCAGGCCTATTGCCTTAAATTTGCCGAAGTTTGCCGAGCTAAACCTGCCTCCGATAGTTGAAAAACTTACTTTTTCCAAAAGAGGGCTTATCCTGATTACCGGTCCCGCAGGCAGCGGTAAAAGCACTACGCTTGCCGCTATGATAGATTTGATAAACACCGGAAGAAAATCCCATATTATCACCCTTGAAGATCCGATAGAATTTCATCATGAAAACAAGCAAAGCATAATAGAGCAAAGAGAAATTCATGTGGACGCCGAATCTTTTTCTTCCGCGCTCATATCATCGTTGCGGCAAACTCCCGATGTGATAATGATCGGTGAGCTTCGTGATTTAGAAACTATTTCTTCGGCAATAACTGCGGCAGAAACCGGACATCTGGTCTTCGCCACTCTGCATACAATAGATGCAGCTCAGACTATTCACAGAATTATTGATGTGTTTCCTTCGGGGCAGCAGGCACAGGTAAGAACACAGCTTGCAGGCTCTCTAACGGCTATCATTGCTCAACAATTACTGCCTATCGGCTATAAGAAAGGCAGGATTCCCGCAGTAGAGGTGCTCATCAACAATTCGGCCATTAGAAACCTGATAATTAACAATGACATACGGCAAATTCCGACTTCCATCCACACCGGAAAAGAAGAGGGTATGCAAAGCTTAAATCAGTCGCTGAAAACTTTGTTTAATAAAGGCATAATAAGTTTTGACATCGCCAGAGCTTTTTCCACCTCGCCTTATGATTTTACTAATTTAGTTTTATCTGATTTGGAGCCCGTCCGCAAGAAAAAAGTTTCTTATAAAAACACGTTTAAAAAACTGTTCTCCGGATTTGGAATTATCAAAGGAAAGTAAAAAAAGGAAGACGCCGGCAAAGATTCATACCGTCAATTCTTAAAAAACAATTCCTGCATAGCCCACGCAAGAATCTGAAAGAGTTACTTCGCAACTCGTTTTGTAACCCAGCAGTTCCCCTTCTTCCGCTCCAAGTATTTTGGCAGCCGCCGTTAAGCCCGCTACAGCACCGGAGGAACAGGCGCTTTGCTTGTCTTCCGCATGTTTTAGCAGCTCTTCTGTCTTAAGCTTTAGTGTCAGCTCGATAAACTCTTTATCATTTTTTTTAAGCCAAGGCCCGGCCTTATTTAAACTTCCGGCAGGCGTAAAACAAAATCTTTCACCATAATGCGTAAGGTCCGTACTGGCGAGAATAATAAACTTTTTATAAGTTTTTTGCGCCTCTTTAATAATATTTTCCGATATTCTTGCGGCTTCCAAAGAAGCAGGAAGTCTAACAGCCAGTATTTCAGCCTTGGGAAAGTAATATTTGAGCAGCGGTATTTGAATTTCGACGGTATTATCCGGACACGTATCGTCTAAAAGCGCTAATTTTGTCTTTATTTTATTTGCGAGTTCAACGGCTATTTTCATACTGCCAAGCGGGGTCTCCCAGGCGCCGGCAATAGTAATAAGAGGTGTTTCCCCTGCAGAAAGATGCCCCCCAAAAACAATTATCAACTCCGGAGCAAAATCTCTGAAGTTACTTATTACCCTTGCTGCCAGCTCCCCGCTATAGTGCCAGCCCGCATGCGGAATAACACCGCCAATTTTTTTATTGTTTAATACCGGATAAACCTGCGATTTTTTTACGAAACACGTAATCTCTTTTAGCGTCTCTGCTTTAGTCGCCGGATACCATCCCTGGGGCAGAAGACGTTTTCTAAGACTTTGCATTTTTTCGCCCTTTCATAATTTTCATTTCTCTTTCAAAAGCCTCAAGCGCGGCAGGAAAAGGAGAAAGCACCCGGGCCAAGACTCCCTGCAAAAATGCAATCGCAATCCCGTAATTAGTAATGGGGACTCCGCACTCTTTAGCCTTATGAATCCGGGCTAACATCTCCCTTCTTGTCAGCATGCAGCCCCCGCAGGGTATTACGAGTTTGTACCCGGACAAGTCTTCCGGATAATCCCTGCCCGAACATGTATCCACAACTACATCACCGCCGATATACTGACGTATCCATCTCGGGATTTTTACCCTGCCTATATCATCTTCTATGGCGTGATGCGAACATGCCTCTGCTATCAGAATTTTATCTCCCGGTTTCATAGTTTCTATTGCCGCTACACCCCGGGCGGCTTCGACTATATCGCCTTTATACCTAGAAAACAATATGGAAAAAGTTGTGCATCTAACGGAAACCGGAGTATCCGCCGTCATTTTTAAAACAGACTGCGAATCAGAGATAACAAGGTCGGGAGGGGTTTTTAAATTTGCCAGCACGTGGGCATACTCCCTCTCTTTACAAACCACAACTATCTCATCATTATCCAGAGCATCCCTTATAGCCTGCACCTGCGGCAGTATAAGCCGGCCTTTAGGCGCTTGCAGATCTATAGGGACTATAAGAACTCCTATACCTCCCGGCCGGATAAGATCACCCAGCAAGGCAGGAGGATTCAAGAAACTCTCGGGACAGACTTCTATAAGTTTTATTTTTAGCGCATTTACATATTTGTCTCTGTTTTGAAGATCCAAAGAAGAACACTCAATATGTTTCTCGCTCTTTTCTTTCAGTAATAAATAATAACCTGAATCAGGTTTTTTAACATCCATCTTATTAATTATAAGAATTACCGGAATATCTCTTGTTTTCGCCTCCGTAAGAATCTCTTCTTCATAGGGGGTCCAGATTCCGGCTTCTACCAGAAGAAGCAGAATATCTGAACGGTCAAATATTTTTTTTGTCTTTTTAACTCTTAGAACGCCCAGCTCGGATTTGTCATCAAAGCCGGCAGTATCTAGGAATACCACGGGTCCAAGCGGCAGAAGTTCCATGGTTTTTTCTACAACATCGGTAGTAGTGCCGGCTATAGGACTGGTAATAGAAACATCCTGACCTGCAAGCATATTCAGAAAGCTCGATTTTCCGATATTTGCCCGGCCAAATATACCTATCTGCAGGCGCAGTGATTTAGGCGCGGTCTGCATCGTCTCGATATCCCAAAGCAACCAAAGCATAGGGCGAAAGCACTTTTTCAACAAGTTCTGCGCCAAGTTTTTCCGTCAGAAATTCGCGCAGGTTGTCTTTCTTGGATTCTTTGAATTCAACTAAAAGTTTTCCCGAAGCCTCGTAACCTATATGCGGTAAAAAAGCCGTTACCAGCGCCGGGCTTTTTTCAAAGTACTCTTTACACTTCATCTCGTTTGCAGTTATTCCGTCAATATGCCTGTATAGCATTTCATTCGTATTGATTAAAAGATCTAAAGTTTCCAGCAGCGCATCCGCAATAACCGGCAGAAACTCATTTATCTGCAGTGTTCCTCTCGCTGCCGCTCCGGTTATTATCTCGTCATTGGCTGTCACCCTCAAACCCGCTTGTATTACGGCTTCTGCAATAACCGGATTTACCTTTCCGGGCATTATAGATGAACCTGCCTGCATTTCAGGAAGTTTAAGCTCCCCGAGCAGATTAAGAAGTCTCAAATCATTGGCTATTTTCATAAGGTTGACGGCATGGGCTTTCATAATCCCCGAAACTTCAACGAACGAATCGGCGTTGGCCGTGGCATCCACGACATTTTCATTTCTGGAGATGCCCAGCCCCGAAAGCGCTCTTAGTTTTTCTATTACCTGGAAAATATAACTCTTAGGCGCGCCCAGTCCGGTGCCTACCGCAGTTCCGCCGATATTAACGACCCGGAGTCTTTCTTCCGACTTAAAAGTTCTCCATCTGTCCCGGGAAACAGCTTCAGCAAAAGCCGAAAACTCAAAACCCAGCGTAATCGGAACGGCTTCCTGCAGCTCCGTTCTCCCTATTTTAACGATTGCTGCAAATTCTTTTTCTTTTCTTTGAAAAGCTCCCTGCAGAGCAGTTATTTTCGCGCTTAACAGCCGCAGAGAATAAATGCAGGCAATTCTTAAAGCAGTAGGAAAGACATCATTTGTAGATTGATGCAGGTTTACATCTTTAAAAGGATCGACAACGGAGTAATCTCCTTTTTTGCCGCCTAATAATTCTATCGCCCGGTTTGCTATGACTTCATTGGCATTCATATTTACCGAGGTTCCGGCGCCGCCGGCCAGAGCATCTACAAGAAATTCATTTTTAAATCCGCCTTCTATTATTTCATCTGCGGCGGTAATTATGGCCTTAACTTTAGCCCCGGTCAAATACTTTAACTCATTGTTTGTTTCTGCGGCTGCTTTTTTTACCAGAGCGATAGCTTTAATCAGAGAAAAATTAACCGCCCGCCCGCTTAGTTTAAAATTCTCCATAGCCCGGGCCGTATGAATGCCGTAATAAGCTTTCAGGGGGATATTTAACTCTCCGAGCTGGTCTTTTTCTTTTCTGAAATCAAACATAATACACCTTTATTTCAAAAAAACACTGTTTAGTAATGACTGCTGACTGCTTAATGAAGTTTATAATATTATTTTACCTGTTAGTTCTTTGATGTTTTTTATTTTATTGCTTTTCATATATCGATTAAGTCCGTCAATTATTTCTAATGTAGCTGCCGGGTTTATAAAATTACCCGTCCCTACGGCTACGGCAGTCGCGCCGGCCAGCAGGTACTCTATAGCATCTGAGACATTCATAATACCGCCCATGCCGATTAGAGGTATCTTTACAGTATTGTAAACCTGCCAGACGCATCTGATACCTACCGGCTTAATAGCAGGACCGGAAAGACCGCCCATAATATTCTTGATTTTTGGCCTGCGCGTATTTATATCTATAGCCATCCCCGAGATGGTATTAATCAGGGACAGGGCATCGGCGCCGTTATCTTCAGCCGCTTTGGCAATAATTTTTATATCAGAGACCTCGGGAGATAATTTTATTATTACTGTTTTTTTGGTATTTTTCTTTACCAGCCTTGTTATGAGCCCTACGGCTCTGGGATCTTTTGCGAATACCGCCCCTTTGCTGTATCTAACATTTGGACAGGAGACATTTACTTCAATGCCTGCAACCGAAGGGACGGCCTCCAGGCGTTTTGCGAGTTCACCGTATTCCGCCGGCTGATATCCCGAAATGTTAACCAGGAAAGGTACTTTGAATTTTTCAAAAAACGGAGTTTTCTCAGAAATAAACCTGTCTATTCCGGGATTTTGAAGCCCTATAGCATTAAGCATCCCGCCTGCACACTCCGCTATGCGGGGCATTGGATTTCCTTCTCTGGGCAGAAGCGTAACTCCTTTAACAACTACCGCTCCGAGCTTATTCAAATCAATAAAATCTGCCAGCTCCTCACCTGTACCAAAGGTACCTGAAGCCGTCAACACGGGATTTTGAAGAGTCAAGGCGCCTATTTTTACTCTTAAATCTGCCATATTATTTCCTCTGCATCAAACACAGGACCGTCAACACAAACCCTTTTGTTTTCTGTTTTCAAACCTTGCTTTACTGCGCAAACACAAGAAAGGCAGACTCCGACACCGCAAGCCATTAAATTTTCCATTGAGATCTGACAGGGAATATTATGCAACCTGCCTGCTTCAGAAACAGCTTTCAACATCTTATCCGGACCGCAGGCAAAGATTACAGAATCTGTACTTAAATTACAACAGGTTGAAGAAAGTATTTTCGTTACGAGCCCTTTTATACCGTCTGAACCGTCTTCTGTCGCAATCAGCGCACCGGTGAAGCCTTCTTTGTTTACAAGCGTTTTTGACTTTGCTCCAATTATAGTGATTATTTTTTTGTCCAGCTTCTTTAATCGGTCATGCAGAGCCAGTAACGGCGCAATACCATAGCCGCCGCCGACCAAAATTGCAGTCGAAAAAGAACCATCAGTTTTAAAGCCATTACCGAGAGGGCCTAAAATCTCAAGAGTATCCTTTTCATTATACTTTGCCAGCAGCTCCGTCCCTACCCCACGAACCTTATAAAGAAGTTCTATTACAGGAGGCTTTATTTTATGTATAGACATCGGACGGCGCAAAAAAGGAACATTTCCGCTTCCCAGTTTTAAAGTTACAAACTGACCGGGAACAGCCGTTTTGGCAATAGAAGGCGCGTTTAAAACAATTTTTCTGTATTCTCCGGAGACCTTTTTATTGCTGATTATTTTTGCGTTTAGTATTTTTTTCATAATTTGATTTTTTGGCCCAGCTCAGGAACTGTTACGGAATAATGCTTGCGCTCTCTGATTACATTGGCAAAGGCAAGAGCGCCTTTTTCCTCTCCATGCACGACAAAAACCTGCATTTTCTTTGTTTTAAAGTTAGATAACCATTTAAGAAGACCCTTTTGATCGGCATGCCCCGAAAACCCGCCCAGTGTAAAGATCTTGGCTCTCACGGCTATCTCTTCACCAAATATCTTAACCGTCTTTACGCCTTCAACAATAGCCCTTCCCGTAGTTCCAATAGCTTGATAACCGGTAAATATTATAACACATTCCTCTCTCCAGAGGTTATGCTTTAGGTGGTGTTTTATCCGGCCCGCCTCGCACATCCCGCTTGCTGACACGATGATAGCATTACTCTTTAAATTATTTAAGGCTCTTGAATCTTCCATGCGCTTGCAGTAAACCAGTGAAGGAAAAGAAAAAGGATTATGTCCCTGCGCCATTTCTTTTTTTGTTTCCTGATCAAAGAACTTAGAATTCGCTTGAAATATTTCGGTGGCCGCAATAGCTAAAGGAGAATCCACATAGACAGAAAAACCGTCCAGCTTGCTCTTTTTATACATCTGCGAAAGTTCATAGACCACCTCCTGTGTCCGTTCGACGGCAAAGGCCGGAATGATTATATTTCCTTTGTCTTTATTGGCGCTCATAATGGCGTTTTCAAATTCCTTCAAGGTTTCTTTTCTGCCCTTATGCAGCCGGTCACCGTAAGTGGATTCAATAAATAAATAATCCGCGGCTTCAAGTATTTCCGGTTCTTTTACTATTTTCTGCATCTCATTTCCCAGGTCGCCGGAGAAGACAAGTATTTTTTCTTTTTTATCAATCTTTGTAAAGATTTCAATAATTGAAGAACCCAGTATATGCCCGGCATCATTTAAGCGAACCTTAAACCCATTCTTCAAATCCTTTATTTTGTTATACTCCAGTGCCTCAAAAAACTGCATACAAAAAGCCGCATCATGGATGTTATAGACCGGAGCCAGTAAGGGCTTGCCGGCCCGCTCTCTTTTTCTATTACGCCATTCCAATTCTATGCTTTCAACATGCGCCGCGTCTAAAAACATTATTCCGCACAGATCCAGCGTAGGTTTTGTGCACAGTATTTTTCCTCTAAAACCTCTGTTAACAAGGCGCGGAATCAAACCTGTGTGATCGATATGAGCGTGGGTAAGTATTACATACTGTATTTCTTCCGGATTAAAATCGAACTCGTCGTAATTCTTTTGTGTTAAGTTTTCCTCTCCTCTAAACATACCGAAATCGATAAAGATTTTGCCCTTATCTCCGGCTAAAAGGTATTTTGAACCGGTAACCGTGCGGGCCGCGCCGAGAAATTGCACCGTAACTCCCATCTATTTTGCCCCCCTTTCAAAGAGATATGACAGCAAAACTCCGAATTCAAACAGAATTACTAGCAAACCCCAGAGTATAATCATGGAAAAAGGCGTAGGATCCGGGGTGACTGCGGCGGAAAATATAGCCAGCAGCAAATAGGCCGGTTTTCTTATTTTTGAGAGCAGTTTTACGGTTACCACCCCGACTTTCGAAAGCACGCCGATGAGGACAGGAAGTTCGAAAGGCAAAGTAAAGAGCAAAAACATCCAGATAAGCATATCAAAAAACTTCCCCATACTTAAAACAGGATTGGAACCTGTAGACAGACCATAATTGATGAGAATATTAAAGGACATCGGAATCAGCAGGTAAAAAGACAATAGGGCGCCAACAATGAAAAACAGAGTCGCTCCGACAAACAATAGACCTGTATGACTTCTTTTTTTTACGCTAAGGGCAGGCTTTAGATAGGCATAAACCTGATAGCTAAAAAGGGGCGCCAGGATTAGTAACACAAGGATTGTGGTAAGTTTTAGGACTGTAAGCACCGGTTCAAGCGGATCCAAAAAAACCAGGTTCAGAGTACCGCTTGATTTCAGACCTGCAAAAATGTATGCCTGAAGAAGTTTCATAATACGGGCGCTGTAGGAATCGGCAAAAGAAGGTACGGTTAAAAAAAATGCCATAAAACCCAAGAAAGCGACGACACAAACAATTATGCGCTTTCTTAATTCTTCAAGATGCCCAACAACAGTTAAGGAACCTGAATCATTCCTTCTTTTTTTCTTCTGCGCCGTTTTGGGAATAATTTTTTCTTTCAACTACTGCTCCAGCGTTAATTTACTAAAACCACAATATAAATGCTCTTGCCCGCACTTTGGTCTTTTTGCAAAAACACCGTCAACCTCTAAACAAGGCCGACGGTGTATGTTGTTTAAGTTTTGCGTAAAGCAACTCCTTTTAGTAATTTCTGATTACTTCTTTTCCGGAGTCACAACAACTTCTTCAATAATTTCATATTCTTCTGTAACTACGACTGCGGACGGTTTCACGACAGCACCGGTTTTGATTTCAGAGACGGCAGTTTTAGCAGCGTCGAGCACAGTTTTAGTTTCAGTCACTTTGTTTTCTCCGGTTATTTCAGGTGCTTTAATCTTTAGATCGCTAACTGCAACGGCGGCCTCCGGCGTAACAGCGGCTATAGGTTGTTCTACCCAGGGTTTTGCCTTAGCTTTTTTCTTCGGCAAAGGTTTTGTGTTATAGCTTTTCTTGCCTATAGCATATTTTGCCGGATTTGCGGAAAACTCTTCCTTATGCATAACGCTGTCGAAATGATAAGTAATACCGTTATGAATCAATGTAATAAACGATGAATTGCCTCTTAATTTTTTTTCCTGTCTGCCGCAAATATCACAGGTTTCTATGTTTTTTGCAAAACCGAATGGATCCTTGTCAAACTGCGCCTTCATTTCTTCATTTAAAAAATAGTATTTCTTTCCCTGATAATCGACCATAGGTGTTTTTTCGTCTACTTCTATCGGCACACCCGTTACCGGACAAACCGTTTTATCAGGGCGCGGAATTTCATATTTTAATGCTTCTTCTTTAGTTACTTCAGTTTCGGCTGATCTGTACGGATTTTTTTTCTTTTTAGAGGGAGTAGAATAAATGTTTAAGGCAAACATCGAAGCGGTAAAGCAAAACATCGATAACATCAAAACTATTTTTTTCATTAGCGAAGCCTCCTTGATATTTTATTTATTATTGCATATAAATATATTAATGTCAATATACACTTTGTGATAGTATTTTTCCGGAGTTTTGCGGCTCTAAATACGTTGAATAGTTCACTCTTAAATGCTAAAATCATCTACGCTTATGAAAACTGGCCGGGATGGCGGAACTGGTAGACGCAGAGGACTCAAAATCCTCCGTTCGCAAGGGCATGAGAGTTCAATTCTCTCTCCCGGCATAAATACAACTACTCCTAAACTTTATACTGCTTTTTGACTATTTTTTCTGCTTCCAGCCAATCAGTCAAATCATTTCCGTCTTTACCGTTCCTTTTCAGGAATATTTCATACGCCTTCTTTTCTATTTCTTTAAGCAGTTTTTCCTTGCTTATTCCGCTTTTTATTGCAGGTGCAACAAAGACTTTTTTGGCAGCCATATTGCCTCCTTCATTAAAATCTCTCCGGACTTGCGCACGGAGTACCGGCATAACCGTACAGAATATTTATTTTCGTGCTCAACACCATATTATATTATACTCCGGATTTTCTGTTTTTCAAGAATATTGAAGGGGAAACAACTAAAAGCAGCAGGAAACCTTGACTGAAACAGCTGTTTATTTTACTCTTTTTATCCTGGCGCCAAGGGCTTCCAGCTTTTTTTCTATACTCTCATAGCCTCTGTCCAGGTGATAGACTCTTGATATCTCCGTGGTGCCTTTAGCTCTAAGTCCGGCTAATACCAGTGAAGCGCCGGCCCTGAGGTCTGAAACCATAACGGGAGCACCGGAGAGTTCTCTGACACCAGTTACTATTGCCGTATTACCTTTGGTTGTGATGTTTGCGCCCATTCTGTTTAATTCAGGGACATGCATAAAACGCTTTTCCCAGATGGTCTCATTCAGAATACTTGCTCCGGACGAAACAGCCATCAGCGACATCCATTGAGCCTGCATATCAGTCGGGAAGCCAGGATACGGCGCCGTGTCTATATTCGAGGGTTTAGGTGTTTTTATTCCACGAACCTCTATATTAATACCGTTTTTTTTAATCTCTGCTCCGGTTTCCAGTAATTTTTCTTTAACGGCCTGCAAATTTTCTGCAGGGGCATTTTCAAGGGTAATTTTCCCGTTTGTTATAGCCGCAGCAACCATAAAAGTTTCCGCTTCTATGTAATCAGAGATAACCTCATAAGTCCCGCCTTTTAACGAGCTGACCCCTTGTATGCTTATCGTATTGGTTCCCGCGCCGGTTATTTTTGCTCCCAGGGTATTTAAAAAGCTGCAGAGATCAAGTATATGGGGTTCTTGCGCGGCATTTCTTAATAAGGTTTTTCCTTCCGCCAAAACAGACGCCATAAGGAGATTGGCTGTCGCGCCCACACTCACCGTATCAAGATAAATATCTGCGCCTTTCAATTTTTTAGCCACCGCTTTTATATAGCCGTGCTCAACAGTTATTTTGGCTCCGAGTTTCTCAAAACCCGAAAGATGAAGATTAATCGGTCTTTCCCCGATGATGCACCCTCCCGGCATTGCGACTTCAGCCTTATGGTAACGGCCGAGGAGCGCGCCCATAACATAAACCGACGCTCTCATGGTTTTTACAAGGTCATACGGCGCTTTAAAATTACTGATATTTCTATTCTCAGCCCTGACAACACCGGCTTCAAAAGCTACTTTTCCGCCCAAACTAACTATGAGTTTGTTCATTACTTTAGTATCATTCAGCTGTGGAATATTTTTCAGCAAACATTCTTTTCCCGTCAATAGTGTCGCAGCAATTATAGGCAGCGCCGCATTTTTACTGCCGGAAATCTTTACTTTTCCTTTTAAAACTACTCCGCCTTCTATTATAAATTTATCCATTTTTCACCTTTACTATTATTATTCTGTCTATCAGCGCATAATCTCTGACAGTTTTCATTATAGTATACTTCCCGCTGTTCACAAACATTGTTTTTATTAGTCCGGATTGATTGTAACCCACTTCCAGAGCCAAAAAACCGCCCGGAAGTAAAAAGTACGGGGCTCTTTTAATTATTTCCCGGTAAAACCTAAGTCCTTCTTTTCCCCCATCCAAGGCTTCTTTCGGCTCAAAGAGTTTAACGTCATCCATCAGCCCTTTCATTTCCTCCCGGGGAACATACGGAGGATTACTGATGATAAGGTGAAACTTGTTTTCTTTTTTAAAGCCTTTAAAAAGATCGCTTTGTATAAATTTAATATTATTTTCCACTTTGTATTTTTCGGCATTTTGCTTAGCCACCTTTAGGGCGCCGCGGGAAACGTCAGAAGCGGTAACTCTTACAAAAGGAAATTTTCTGGCGATACCTACAGCTATAGCTCCGGAACCCGTACAAAGGTCCAGTATTTCATAACCTTTTACATCCTTCTTTATCATATCAAAACACGTTTCGACTAAGAGCTCTGTCTCGGGACGCGGAATTAAAACATTTCTGTTAACTAAAAGCTCATAATCCAGAAAGCCCTTCTTCCCCAGAATATAGGCAACGGGTTCTCTCTTTATCCTGCGGGCAAGGTATTCATTAAAAACTTTGATTTTTTCTTCAGGGAAGGTGTTTCTTGAATTCATATAAAGCTCTATTTTTTTGTATTTTAAAATATCACATAAGAAAAGTTCGACATCTTTTGCGGCGTCAGGAATATCGGCCTCCCGCAGAGAACTGCAGCCGTTTATCATAACGGAGCTTATTATCATTTACCGGTAACTTCTAATTCTTTAAGACGTTCCGTATGCTCCACCTCTATCAAGGGATCCAGCAGTCCGTCTATTGCCCCTTCCATTATGTCAGGAAGATTATATAAGGATAAACCTATCCTGTGATCCGTCACTCTGTTTTGCGGAAAATTATAAGTTCTAATTTTTTCACTCCTATCTCCGGTCCCGATTTGAGAACGCCTGTCGGCGCCGATGGCATCGTGCTGTTCTTTCATTCTTTGAGCCAGCAAACGGGTTTTTAAAACCTTCATGCCTTTTTCCCTGTTTTTCAGCTGTGAACGCTCATCCTGGCAGGTAACTACAATACCGGTGGGCAGGTGGGTAATCCTAACGGCGGAGTAGGTTGTGTTAACGCTCTGACCGCCTTTACCTCCCGCGCAGTAACAATCAATTTTGAGGTCATCCGCCTTAATACTTACATCCACATCTTCGGCTTCGGGCAAGACAGCGACAGTGACCGTAGAGGTGTGAATTCTTCCGGAAGCCTCGGTGGCAGGAACCCTTTGTACTCTGTGCACTCCGCTTTCATATTTTAAGCGGCTATATGCGCCTTTGCCGTAAATTTGAAAGATTACCTCTTTAAATCCGCCTATGCCTATAGGACTGCTGGAGAGCATCTCTGTTTTCCACTTTCGGATGTCCCCGTATCTGGAATATAATCTTAGTAATTCCGCCGCAAAAAGCGCCGATTCATCTCCACCCGCGCCGGCTCTAATTTCCACAATGACGTTTTTATCGTCATTCGGGTCTTTGGGCAAGAGTAGAAGCTTAATGTCTTTCTCCAAGAGGGCTTTTTTAGCTTCTAAACTCAGCAGCTCTTCTTTAACCATTTCTCTCATTTCAGTATCACCGGAAATTAAAAGGCCATTGGAGCCGGCAATATCTCCAACGACCTTTTTATATGCATTATACTTTTCCACAATGGCCCCGAGCGTCGCAAGCTGTTTAAGCTTCGCCTGGTAATCTAGACCGCCTTTTGAGTCAGACAGCGCATCAGTTAACTCATGGTACTTTCTTTCTATGTCTGTCAAACTGTCCAGGAAGCCCATGCAATATTATGCTTTTACTGTCTTCTTGGCTGCTTTTGACGCCGGTTTTTTTGCAGAAGCTTTTACCGTTTTAGTGCTGCTGGCTTTTTTGAAAGACTTCTTGAATTTTTCAACGCGTCCGGCAACATCTAAAAATTTCTGCTGACCTGTGTAAAAAGGATGACAGTTTGAGCAAACCTCAATTTTTAAAGCGGGCTTGGTGCTCCGGGTTTTTATTACCGCACCGCAAGTGCAGGTTATTTCGGTGTCTTTATAAGACGGGTGAATTTTTTCTTTCATATTATTTTCTCCTTTTAAACCTCTAATATTTTTATTATTTACTAAACTTCGCGTATGGTCGAAAGAAACTCTTTATTACTTTTTGTTTTTGCAAGTCTTTCGCTTAGCATCTCCATCGCTTTATCAGGAGACATTGTATTCCAGAGACGTCTCAAAGTCCACACTTTTTTAAGCTCAGCTTCCGATAAGAGCAGTTCTTCTTTCCTGGTGCCGGTCCTGTTTACGTCTATAGCCGGAAAAATACGTCTGTCAACTAATTTGCGGTCCAGAACTATTTCCATATTTCCGGTACCTTTAAATTCTTCAAAGATTACCTCGTCCATTCTGCTCCCGGTATCCACAAGCGCAGTCGCAATTATGGTCAGCGAACCGCCTTCTTCGATATCTCTGGCTGCGCCGAGAAATCTTTTGGGTTTCTGAAGAGCATTACTGTCCACACCGCCGGAAAGCACTTTACCGCTCGGAGGCACCACCGTATTGTAAGCGCGACCAAGACGCGTAATAGAATCAAGAAGTATTATAACATCTTTTTTATGCTCTACTAAACGCTTTGCCTTTTCAAGAACCATTTCTGCCACCTGAACATGCCTTTCTGCGGGTTCGTCAAAGGTAGAACTTATGACTTCAGCCTTGACTGAACGCTGCATATCGGTAACCTCTTCAGGACGTTCATCTATTAACAAAATTATCAATTTAATTTCAGGATGATTCATTGTAATACTATTCGCCATCTTCTGCAATAAAATAGTCTTTCCTGCTTTTGGCGGAGATACTATCAAGCCTCTTTGACCTTTCCCTATCGGGACAATAAGGTCCATAACTCTCATGGCAACTTCTAAAGGTTCTTTTTCTCTTTCTAATTTTATTCTTCTGAACGGGTAGAGCGGGGTAAGATTATCAAAGAGAATTCTTTTTTTTGTCGAATCCGGAAGTTCTCCGTTTATGCCTTCAATCTTTAACAGCGCATAATATCTTTCGCCTTCTTTGGGCGGTCTGGCCTGACCTGCAACAGTATCCCCTTTCTTTAGGTCAAATTTTCTAATTTGCGAAGGTGAAACATAAATATCATCAGGACTGGAAAGATAATTATAGGCGTCCGATCTTAAGAAGCCAAAACCATCCGGGAGTATTTCCAGAACACCGTCTTTAAAGGTCAAACCGTCTTTAGAACCGGGTTTGTCGGCTTTTACCTGCTCTGCTTTTTTTTCCACAATTTTCAATATGAGATCTTGTTTTTTCAGTCCCCGCGCGCCTTCAATCTTCATAGCCACCGCAATTTCCAGCAACTCCGCGATTTTTTTCTTCTTTAATTCAATCATGTCCATTAAAACTCCTCCTGATTTTCTAAAAGCCTAAAATACTTTTTGATTTTAACCGATTGATTTGCAGAGTGCAACTCTACACTCAAGGGATTTTTGCTCAAGCTAAAGGAGTAGCCTCCTTTAGAATCCTCTCATGAGATAAACTCATCTCTTGCTTTCCTTTTAATCAACTTTGTTAATATGCGGTCTAAAAAGCGCCTGCATATAAATCTCGAAAAACTGATTAGTATTTTTTCCATTGAAGGTTGTCTAGGCTTTCGTTCTTTG
>JAPLKO010000012.1 GCA_026388015.1 Candidatus Firestoneibacteriota bacterium
AAAAGGCACTTCTATGAATTCTCTCCTGTAGGCAAGCCCGGACAGCTGACCTACCGACTCGAATATTTTCATAAAATGCTTCTTGTCTTTAACAGTTAATACAGAGTCCTTATTTTCATCAAAGGGTCGAACCAGCCTGACTGCTTTCAGAAAGTTATCAACAAAAGAATAATATGGTCTGGTAACACAACCTACATCACTGTCCAGCAGGAAGGCATCATGGGTTTTTTGCAGCGAGTCCTTTGCAAGAATATCATCCTGCGCCATTAAGAAAATAATATCTTTTGTCGCTAGTTTAACTAAATTCTGCAAATTTACCGCATAACCCAGATTTACCCGGTTTTTCAACAATTGTATCCTGTCATTTTTATAGGATTGCACCAGCTTTTCAATCAGTTCTCTTTCAACTTTTTCTTCCGGCGGGGTATCATCGCCAATTATAATTTCATAATCACCTCTGTATTCCTGTCTGATAATACTGTCGAGGGCCTTTTTTAGAAGGTGTGAACACTTATAAACAGGCATACATATACTTAGACTAAACTTATTCATTGCTAAAAGCTCCTTCAATAATTACTCAATGCTAACATTTTATTATTGGGCTATTTGTCCGTATTTATTTAAAATCTTGTAAAAATCAGAAGTTATTCTTCCCCAATCATATTTTTTTATAAACTGTCCGGCTTTCAGCGCCAGAATATGCCTGGCCTTATCATCGCTCAACAGGTAGTTTACTTTTTCCGCAAGAACTTGAACATCATTTTCTTTAACACAAATTATTTGGTCTTCAAATATTTCCCTGTAAACCGGGAGATCCCAGGAAACAACAGGTACGCCGCACGCCATAGCTTCTGCAATAGATATACCAAAGCCCTCTTCATGGGACGGGAAAACAAACACTTTACTGTTCTTAATCAATTGAAAAGCTTCGTTGTCCGGCAAATATCCGAGAACAAATATATTATTTTCTAGATTGCTAACTTTGATTTTTGCCAGTAACTCATTTTTTATACTCAAGTCCCCGCCGCCAATGATTGCAAGCCTGGCAGAACTATTTTTTAAGACTACGAGTTTCCATATTTCGACCAGGTCAAATATTCCTTTGGTAGGACTAAGCCTGGCCAAAATAACAGCATCATATTTAGTCACATTTTTTTCTGAGCCCAAATCCTCAAAATACTTCAAATTGATGCCCGGAGTATTAATAACCAGTTTTCCCGCATCAAAGCCTTTACCGGCTAAATAGTTACTGACTATAGAATTAATATTTATCACGCAATCCGCTCTTTGAATTAGAAAAAGAGAGTATTTTTGCAGGTATTGCGCTATAAAGTTTTTAATTTTATTCCCTTTTCTAAAGCGCCAGTCAGGACAAATATGAAAGACACACTGAAACCAAACGGTTTTCTTATGAAATATTTTGTAAATATAAGCGGGCAAAACATCCGGGAAAAAATCAGAAGTCGAATAAAGGACATCAACTTCTTTAAGTCTTAGGCAGTTTAAGGCTTTTAGAGTCCGGAAAATATAGCTTGCCAAAACATTAAACTTGTCAAATATTCCGGCTGATATTTTATACCGAATGTCATCCAGACCCGCTCCGGCAACAGCGTTTTTTCCGTCCTTGTTTGTATAAATATAAAAATGATCAAAACTACTCCTCAATCTCCCGAACAATTGAAGGAACATTTGATCGCCGCCGCTCATACCTTCACCGCTTCTCCAGAAAGCATTAAGGAACACTATTATATTTTTCTTTTTTTTCATACTTATCTGCGTCCCCGGGGTTTGCCGGGCTTAGACTGCTCAAAACTATACCAGTCTAATGTTTTTTTCAAACCCGAACCCAGCAAAGTATCTGCTTTTTTACACTCCGGGATTACGGGAATTTTTTCAAAGTTTTTTACATCAAAGACTTCATTTGATTTATACGCAAGCGCTCCCCATTTGACCTTGGCTTTTATACCGCTGATTTTTTCGATACTGGAGATTATTTCTTTTATTGTCAGATATTTTCCTGACGAAATCCGGCAACGCATGAACTTCTCTGCTGAAGGGTCTCTTTGCGTTAATTCAGCAATTTTCCTCGACACATCTCCCACGTAAACAAAATCCCTGCTTTGCCCTCCGCCTGTGGCTTTAATATTTTTGCCTTTAAAGATGCTGTCTATAACATGCGGAATAAACTTACTTTTATCATCCTTTTCGCCGTACATATAGCCAAGAACAACATCAATAAATTTAATGTTTTTGTTATTCGCATAGTACCCGGCTATTTCCAGGAACGCATTTTTGGAGGCAGCGTACAGATTGTACTCGCTTGGCAGACAGGTCGAAGAATTTATGAATTTCCTGCAATTATATTCCACACACAGCTCTAAGAGCTTTGTCGAAAACAAGATATTTGTTTCCAGCATCTTTATGGGATCGTAATTCTGCCTTCCGAAATCCGTGGCAAGATGAATAACCGTTTCGGGCTTGAACTTTTTAAAAACTTTGCCCGTCTCCTTCCCGGAAAAATAGATCTGAATATTTTTTTCAAGACCTTTTAGCCGCCAGAGATTATCTTCTTTTCTGACTAACAGCGCGACCTTTTGTTTTATTAAAATCAGCTCTTCCGCAAGTCTGGCCCCGAGAAAACCTGCTCCGCCTGTAATTAATATCCGCATATTATTGCTTCCATTTTTTCCAGGGCGCAAGGCCTTTCGCCCACAAATTTTCCATATCGTTTTTATCCCTCAAAGTATCCATGCACATCCAAAAACCGTAATGTTTATAGCTTGCTACTTCTTTTTCTTTTGCCAGGTTTTCTAAAGGCTCTTTTTCCCAGGTCGTATCATCACTTGCAATATAATCAAAAATACCCGGCTCCAATACAAAGAACCCTCCGTTTATAAATCTGTTATCCCCTGAAGGTTTTTCTTTAAAAGAAACCACCTCGTCCTTATTATTTATCTCAAGCGCGCCGAAGCGGCCGGAAGGTTTTACGGCGGTTAACGTAACAGCTTTTTTGTTTTTTTTATGATAAGCATATAGTTTTTGAATATCGACATCTGCAACCCCGTCGCCATAAGTCAGCATAAAGGTTTTGTTCCCCACATAGCTTTGGATTCTCTTAATCCGGCCTCCGGTCATCGTGTCTTCACCTGTATCAACCAGTGTAATTTTCCAGGGTTCTGCTTTTGATTTATGGATTTCCAGAGCATTTTTCCCAATATCTATTGTTAAATCCGCCTGATGCAGAAAATAGTTGGAAAAATACTCTTTTATCATATATCCTTTATAGCCAAGGCAAATTATGAAATCATTGAACCCGTACGACGAATATAATTTCATTATATGCCACAATATAGGCCTGCCTCCGATCTCAACCATTGGTTTTGGTTTTAAAACGGTTTCCTCGCTCAATCTTGAACCCAGCCCGCCGGCAAGAATGACTACTTTTGGTTTCATATTCTCCCCCATAATTACATTTTCAACACAGCATAATAATAATTACACTTTCAAATTTCTTTTATACTTCTCCCGGAAAAAAGGGTCGCATAGCCATAGGAAAACAAGAAGCCTATACAGATGGCGGGATGTATAAACCAGGCAACATCTCTTACCTTTAGATATCCTCTTATACTGTCAATCACCGGTTTAATCAGGGTCAAAGAAAGAAAAATGAAAACCAGCAGTCTAATTACATCATTTTTATTAGAGGAATCAAAAACCTTATAACGCCTGTTTCCGGCCATTTTATTGCGATGAACGCTCATATATTTTATTCTCTTCGTAATAGACTTTAGAAAAGTGTCACTAGTTATATGGTATGAAAAAATTGTTCCGCGTTCGAGCAGACTTCATCGAAATATTTCTTTTTTATAAGAAAACCGTTGCAACCTATCGTCGGCAAAGCTTCCGCTTTAAATTCGACCACATAGTATTTCTCTCTATTTTCGACAACTTTTCCCAGTAAATTCCAGTTTTCATTAAACCAGGCCAATCTGTCGGTTTTACCCAGAGCGTAAACAACAGGATCGTTAAATCCAAAAAGAGCAAAATACCTGTTCATTAAGGAGTGACTCTTATTGTAGCCGTACCTTAGTGTCTGAGAAGCAACAATGCTCTGGTCTTCTAAAAAGGGCAAAACCATTTTTTTTAACCAGTTGACAGCGGGCAGATAATTATCCGAATCAATATAAACCAGTATTTCATTGTTCGCATTTTTGTAACCGACATAACGCCGGGCTTCCTGATTATCCCTATATCCCCCATTTATTATCCTGCAGCCGTAATCCTTCGCTATAGCCAAGGTCTTATCGGTTGAACCCCCGTCAACCACAAGTATTTCTATCTTTTCCTCCGGGTATTCTTGTATGGACAGGCATCGCAAACATTCAGATAAATATTTCTCGGCATTTAAAGTAACAATAATCACAGAAAGCGCGGGATATATCATTTTTTCCCTTTAAAATCCACTAAATGTCCAAGAACATGCTTAACAGCACGAATAAAGTACATTATATCACTCATATCACGAATCGCGAGGATTTTTCTGACTATGAATTCAGGGTTGAAAGCAACACGATAGACACTGCGGACGGCTTCGGCTATCTTTTCTTCGGGAACTTCGGATTTCATTACCTGCTCACGCATATCGTACCTGTCCCAGTCTGTGGTGTTGAGTAAGCCTTCTTTTTTGCACTCGTCGAATAACGGGGTCCCGGGATACGGTATTACTATTGTGGACTGAAGAGTGTAGGCGTAGCCTTTTCGCATCAGATATTTGCCGAGTTTTACGGTATTCATAATGTCTGCAAAGTTTTCCCAAGGGTACCCGAACATTATGGTAATGTGAGGAAATAATCCTGCTTTTCTTGCGAGCTTGCAGGATTCGACTATGTCTTCCGCTGCAACACCTTTGCAGACCTTCTTAAGAGTTTTAGGATTTGCGGATTCAAGTCCGAAAAGAACAAGGCGGAAGCCGGCATTTTTCATCAGTTTGTACTCTTCCAAAGACAAAGCAGTAAAACGCATATTGCAATCAATTATAACTTTTTTATTGTAGCCGCGGGTAATCATGCCTTCACAGAATTTCTTAAGCCATTCACCTTTCGGAAAACAGCCGGTATCATCCATTATTTCTTTAACGTGATATTTTTCAATTAGATTTCCGATTTCATCCAATATTTTATCCGGCTCTACCACCCTGAATTTTGGATAGATAGTGGTCCAACTACAGAAGGTGCATTTTCCCCACCAGCAATCGCGGCCGGCCATGGTGTAAGTGCCGGGTGTTTTCTTGTAGTTACCGTTCTTTTCAGAGTACAAATACCATTTGGTGAGTTCCCTGTCTATCGACGGAAGTGTGTTCAGATCGTGGTTAAGCTGAAATACACCGGTGCTCATTATTTTATCTTTGTCACGGTACCAAATGCCGGGTTCGAGTTTACCGGGGTCAACGCGCCCCTGAACCACCCCGTTTGAAAATGTTTCGGGTACAGAGCTGCTCTTAGAAAAATTATTTATCAAATCTAATAGTAAAAAGTCATAATCTCCGCCGGTCAGGACGAAGTCAACTTTGCAGCTCTCCATGCTTTCTTTAGGCATAGCGGTAACATGGTCGCCGACAAGAACCAGGAATATTCGCGGAAATTTTGCTTTTAGGTCGTCTATTATTTTCCAGTGCTGTTTAACTACCGGCGTTTTTGTCTCCAGCATTATAACATCAGGTTTTTCTTTAGAAACCAGGTCTATGAATTCACTGTATTTTTTTTCTTCAGCAATATGATCAGCCCAAATAACCTCGTAACCTTTTGACTTTAACAGTGAAGCGGCGCCGGCCGGCACCATCGGATAAATGTAACAAGCATTGCTAAACCATTGAAACTGCCTGTTTTGCCCCAGCATCGGGCAGCCTTTTCCGCTTAAAGGCGGGAATGCTATCATAATTTTCATTAACGTTTTAACTCCTTTGCGAGCAGCCCTCTGATAAAATTTGTTCCGTATAAAAGATGTGTTACAAATATTCCGGCAATCGTAAGAACCCCGAGTCTTAAATTTTTCCTTTTTACCCCTTCATAAAGAAGAGCAAGCGCATAAATCCCGTTAACCGTGAAATACAAGACGGCAGCCCGGTTAAAAAACAAAGCAAACACCCCGCCTGCTATCAGCCATACCACAAAGACTGACGGGACAAAATAACCCGGGCGTAAAGAAGTTTGGGGAAATTTCTTCACAAAAAAGCCCCTGTGCAAAGCGTAATTACCGACCTGCTTTAGGTGGCCCTTAAACAACTCTCTTCTGTGATGGTAAACTAATACAGAAGGGTCATAGATAATTCTTTTTTTTAGCTCATGGGTAATCTTCAGGCATAGAACCGTGTCTTCTCCGGGCCAATAGATATTATCAAAGCCGCCTATTTTATCAATTACTGCTCTTGGAACAATAAAATTGACCGTCGGATAATCGTCCTCATCTCTCATCTTTCGGGGAAGGTACCTGTACACATAATGCGCGCTCGCAAGAAAGGACTCAAAGACAGCGCCGCTTGCCTGCTGCCAGAGATTATCGGTTGGAGGCGTCACCGCAGGGCCGCCGACCCCGCCAATTTCGGGATTATCAAAGTGCTTTACCGCGCTCGAAAGCCATGACCTGACAGGGTACGCATCATCATCAAGGAAAGCGATTATTACCCCGTTAGAATGCTTGATACCCAAATCTCTCTTCTCCGAAGGACCGATCTCTCCGGTAGGGATTACCCTAACAGATTTATACTGAACTTTTAACGGATGGTCAGGTAAAAGTATGACTTCAAAATCCGGATAATCCAGCTTTTCACAATTTTTAAGACACTCGTCCAAATTATTATTCCAGGCCTTGACCGGGATTATTATGGAAACTTTAGGATTTTTCATTTTTTCTCATCATAGTACTTTAGAATATACATCCTGTAAAAAATAGCCATTGTATCCCACCAGGTCAAATAAACAGCACCAAAATTAAGGCTTCCCATTTTCTCTTTAAAATTAAGAACCACCGGGGCTTCTCCTATCTTGTAACCAAAATGATGAGCAATCACCAGTAATTCCAGATCATAAGCATATCTTTTTACCAGCATTCTCGGAAAAGCTTTTTTTAATACTTCTTTTTTAAAAAGCTTAATACCTGTTTGAGTATCCCGCAGCGGGAGCCCAAAAAGAAGTTTGATTAAAAAAAAGTAAACTGAACTGACAATGCGCCTCTGCAGCGGATAATCAAGCCTGGAATCGGGATGCCTTTTTGAACCTATTACAACATCAACTTCTTGAAGCTCCATAATATCATAAAGAGTCCTTATCTGACCGGGATGCAATTCTAAATCGGCATCTAAAAAAAGAACCAGCTCTCCCGTTGCGCGCCTAAAACCGTTTTTCAGGCTGTAGCCTTTACCGTGATTTTTCGTGTTTTTTATAACTATTAAATTACCTTTTGCCGTTGCGGCTCTTTTTGCCTCTGCCAAAGTATTATCGTTGCTCCCGTCGTCTACCACAATAATTTCATATTTAACGCCCAAATCATTAAAAGTTCTTTCAGTTTCCCTGATATTTGATAATATATGCCGTCCTTCATTGTAGGCGGGCATTATTATTGATATTTTTCCTTTATAGAACTGCATTATTTTTTTTCTCTCCGCTTAAAGAGCAATATAAATTATATAATACTATCAGAGTACTACTGCCAAGCATTATAAATACTACCTGTTTTAAAGTATTATGAAATCCTACAATCAAGCCTATTTGTACGGCCGTAAGAATAATTGTACCATAAATGAATTTAAAATTGCTTATTGAGAGCTGATAAACGCTCATAATGTTATAAAGTGAATACATGGTCATAACTATTGACAACGGTCCAAGTAAAGAAGCGCTTCCCGAATACTTTTCTCCGAAAAGGGCTGTCACGATAAAGTTACCAAAGAAAATAGAACACAGGATAAAAAGCACTCCTACGCCGAAAACCGCTGCTGTACTTTTTAGCAGTATTCGCCGGGAATCAATATTTTTTGCATGCAAGGCCGCGGCTTTGGGAAAGATCATTATTGGAATAACTCCGGTAAGGAACAGCACTATTTTTGAGATTATTTCTGCGCCGGCATACATTCCGGCTTGCTCCGGCAAAAAGTAGTGTTTGACCAGTATCATGGTGCTGCTGGTCAGAACGGTAAAACACAGGATATTCAAAATGACATTCTTGCTGTATTTAAAAAGTTCCTTAAATATTATATTTTCCTGCGCTTCTCCGGTTATCTTTTGATTTAATACACCTCTCAATTGCATTCTGGTAAAAATTAAAGCACAGATTCCGGCAAGAGACAGCCCCAGTACCGCCCCGCTTGTCTTAAAACCGAAATAGACCAGCGCAACACCGAAAATAAATTTTCCCAGGATTTCCAGAGTTCCGCTGACACTATACTCCAGGTATTTCTGCATACCCTGCAGCGCGCCGCGATAAACAGGTATGACCGCAGAGGGAATAAGTATCAAACCCAGCAGGATTACCGGAAGAATGCTTTCAATTTTCATAAAATCAGAAATTAGACGGGAAAACAGTATAAAAATCAGATAAAAGATAAGCCCGGCTATTAAAAGTCTGCCGGCTGCGCCCTTCAGCAATTTTTGAATTTTACCGTGTTCATTGTGCGCGTTATATTTTGCGGTAAACTTTGTGATAACCGTTTGTATGGTCCCGCTCGGAACCGAGGCAATGACTATAACTGAAAACAAAGAGGTGACTTCCGCATAATTTACAGGACCGAGAAGCCGGCCGATAATAATATTGTACAAATAATTTGAGAAACCCCCGATGATGGAGGCAATAAAAAGTATCCCGCTTTCTTTAATAGTACTTTTTTTTAACACTGTATTTCCTCTCGCCAATAATTAAGGACAGCCGAAAGGGTTTTGGCCAAGGAATATTCCAATTTCCAGCCTGTTTTTTTTACAAATTTTTTATTATTTCCTATCAAAACAGGAACATCGGAAGGACGCATTCTTTTCGGATCTTTAGTTATTTGAACCTTTACTCCGGATAAACTAAGAAGCGTTTTTAGGATGTCCGCAATTTTTTGACCTTTACCCGAACATATATTATAGACTTCACCGGGCAGACCTTTTTCGGTACAGAGCCAGTAGGCTTTCACAATATCTCTTACATCGGTAAAATCCCGGACCGCATTAAGATTCCCGACATTTATTACAGGTTCTTGCCGGCCTGCTTCAATCAAAGCTATTTGCCTGGCAAAATTTGAAACTACAAAACTTTCACTTTGACGGGGGCCTATATGATTAAAAGAACGGGTCCTTACAATGTTTAAGCCATAACTTTTATGATACTGATAACCCAGGTAATCCTGAGCTATCTTGCTTACCGCATAAGGCGATAAAGGACGCAATTCATTTTCCTCCGATACAGGCAGGTCTTTTTCAGCGACAAGACCGTATTCTTCGCTGGAACAGGCAATTTGCACCCGGGGATTGAGCTTCAATTCTACCAGAGAGTTTAGAATATTTAGCTCGCTAAAAAGGTTAACTGTAAAAGTCTTTTGAGGATTGGACCACGAGTCGCCTACAAAAGCCCGGCCTGCCAGATGAAATATTTTATCGGGTTTTATTTCTTTGATTATCTTGCTTACGGCTAATTTGTTTGTAAGATCGCAACCGAACAGCTTTACACTCTTGTTTGCCGGTTTGGATTTCACAGAGGGTATATCAATGCCAAAAATCTCAACATTCTTTTTGGCTGATAAGAAGTCCGTCAGATGACCGCCTACAAAGCCCTCGGAACCGGTTATGAGTACTCGCTGTTTTCTCATTTAGTCTTTTGACCACCATTTCGCGGAGAATTTCTTTTTTATTATCTCGTCACCCTCTCCTATCGCTAAAAGACCGGCTTTTCGCATATCGGAATCCACCATGATTTTAAGAAGATCCGAAAAGGTTACTTTCGGGGTCCACTTCAAAAGTTTTTTCGCCTTCCTGTTATCAGCCAGCAAAACATCCACTTCCGTAGCGCGGTAATATCTCGGATCTGTTTTTACATATTTCTTCCAATCCAAACCTGCATAGGCAAAGGACTTTTCTATAAACTCTTTTACCGAGTGCGTTTCACCCGTACCAATCACATAATCATCGGGTTTTTTCTGCTGGAGCATTTTATGCATCGCTTCTACATACTCGGCCGCGAAACCCCAGTCTCTTTTCGCCTCGAGGTTACCCATATATAAATATTTCTGTTTTCCGGCCAGTATAGAAGCTATACCCATGGTAATTTTGCGGGTGACAAAATTCTCTCCGCGCCTCGGACTTTCGTGGTTAAACAACATACCGTTACAGATAAACAAGTTGTAGCCTTCCCGGTAATTCTTTGCCATCCAATAGGCATAAACCTTGGCATTGGCATAAGGACTTCTTGGCGAAAAAGGTGTACTTTCGCTTTGCGGCGGTTTTGCCGAGCCGAACATTTCACTAGAGGAGGCCTGATAAAATTTTATCTGTTTTTTGCTTCTTCTTATCGCTTCAAGTATTCTTGTAGTACCAAGACCTGTTACATTCGCGGTATACTCCGCAATGTCAAAGCTCACCCTTACGTGACTCTGGGCTCCGAGATGATAGACTTCATCGGGCTTAACATTATAAACTATATCGGATATTTGCTCTCCGTCGGCTAAATCACCGTAATGGATAAAAAGCTTGTTCCCCTTCGCATGATCATCCCTGTGGATATGATCTATTCTTTCCCTGTTCATAGTACTGGCTCTTCTCACTATCCCGTGAACTTCGTATCCCTTGCTCAAAAGCAGCTCAGTAAGATAACTTCCATCCTGGCCGGTAACTCCGGTGATAAGCGCTTTTTTCATTGTGTATCGCTCCTTATATAGATTTATTTCACTTTTGTTTTAAAGTATTTTATCGTTCTTGTTATTCCTTCTTCCAGGTTTACCTTTGGCTCCCAGCCGAATAGTTTCCCGGCTTTTGTTATGTCCGGGCATCTTTGCTTGGGATCATCTACCGGTATGGGCTTGTAGACTATTTTACTTTTTGTACCGGTCATTTTTATTATTATCTTTGCAAATTCCAAAATAGTGTTCTCCGCGGGATTGCCGATATTTACAGGCAGATTATAGTCGGACATAAGGAGGCGATAGATTCCTTCTATCAGATCTGAAACATAACAGAAACTTCTTGTCTGCTTGCCTTCACCGTAAACAGTTATATCCCGGCCTTTTAATGCCTGATAAATAAAATTCGGGACTACCCGCCCGTCCTGTATTTGCATCCTCTCGCCGTAAGTGTTAAAAATACGGACTATTTTGGTATCCATTTTATGAGTTCTATGATAGGCCATTGTCAGGGCCTCAGAAAAACGCTTTGCCTCGTCATACATACTTCTAGGTCCGATTGAATTAACATTACCCCAGTACTCTTCCACCTGGGGATGAACCTGCGGATCGCCATAAATCTCAGAAGTGGAGGCCATAATAAAGCGGGCTTTTTTGGCCCTAGTTATCCCAAGAGCATTATGCGTGCCCAGGGAACCGACTTTTGCGGTCTTTATAGGATGCCTGGCATAATCCACGGGACTCGCCGGAGAGGCAAAATGCAGGACATAATCAATTTTGCCGGCTAGCTTAAGAGGTTTCGTTATATCATGCTTAATAAATTCCAGAGACTTTTTGTCCAGATGGGCTATATTTTCTTTGCTGCCGGTCAAGAGATTATCTAAACAGATAACCCGGTGTCCGCGGCTAATGAAAAGCTCGCACAAATGAGAACCGAGAAAACCGGCGCCGCCTGTAATCAAGGCTACTTTTTTACTCATGAAAACCCTCCGCGAAATAATTAACAACTAAGATCTATGTGCTTGTTTTTAAATGGGCCTTCCGACAGAGTTATACGTAAAGCCGGCTTCCTTCATTTTCTTCGGGTCGTACAGGTTACGCGCATCCACAACAACAGGGGCTTTTAACAAACTTTTAACTTTTGTCAAATCCAGGTTTTTAAAGTCTTCCCAATCGGTAAGAATCAAAAGCGCATCAGCGTCCGGCATTGTCTCATACGGACCGTCAACATATTTAATATCTTTTAGAATTTTCTTTGCGTTCTCCATCGCTTCAGGATCATAAGCGACTACTTTTACACCTTTTTTCAGAAGTTCAGCGACTATATCCATGGCCGGGGAAAAACGAATATCATCCGTGTTGGGCTTAAAGGCAAGACCCAGCACTGCAAGTGTTTTTCCGTTTAGCACCCAAAGCGCTTCTTCAACTTTCTTGATTATAAATTGCTTTTGCTCTTCATTTGTTTTTTCAACGCTTTTTAACAAATGAAAGTCATAACCGAGTTTATCTGCAATATGGATAAAAGCCGAAACGTCTTTTGGAAAACAAAAACCGCCGAAGCCCGGACCGGCGTTTAAAAAGGCTCTTCCAATTCTTTTATCATATCCCATCCCCTCTGCAATTTTTGTAACGTCTGCGTTCGCTTTTTCGCAAATGCGGGACAGCGCGTTTGCAAAGGATATTTTCATGGCAAGAAAAGAGTTGGAAGCATGTTTTATGAGCTCCGAAGTGTTGATATCAGTCACGACCTTAACCGCATCTATGTCTTTATAAAGCTCTGCTAATAGTTTTTTTGCTTTTTCTGAATCTGCGCCTATAACAATTCTGTCGGGATTCATAAAATCATGAATGGCCGTTCCTTCACGTAAAAATTCAGGATTGGAAGCAACATCAAACGGCACATTACGCTTATTATAGGTTTGAATTGTCTTTTTTACCCATTCACCGGTATGAACAGGCACGGTACTTTTATCTACAACCAGTTTGTAATCCGTCATCTCTTCCGCAACAAGACGCGCCACTTTTTCAACTGCAGAAAGATCAGCTCCGCCGTCAGCAAGAGGAGGTGTTCCGACACAAATGAATATTATTGTTGATTTTTTAACAGCTTCTGCGACACTTGAGGTAAAAGATATCCTGCCGTGTTTAACGTTTTCCTTGACCAATTCTTCCAAACCCGGCTCATAAATGGGCATCCGGAGTTTGTTGAGTTTTTCTATCTTAGCAGGGTCGTTATCGGCGCCGATAACCGTATGTCCAAGCTTGGCGAAACAAGCAGAAGTCACCAGTCCTACATAACCGGTCCCTATAACAGCTATATTCATAAAATCTCCTCAAAATAGACATATTATTTAATAGTTTTTGCAATAGTATTATACCTAAATTGATTGAAGGATTTCAATGAAAACTGTAAGAACCGGCAACAAAGACGGGGATATATAGTACCGGTTTTGCCGTAAACCCGACCGGACCAATTGCAGAACCTTCAATTACCATTTTTTCCAAGAAGCACTGAACTTCAACAGCTAAACAAGGAGAATGACCTCTACAAGTTATTTATGGGGCAGGACAGGGATTTTAAACCGTATTATATTGCGCATAAAAAAATAGAAACCCTTGCTCTCCTGGATGAAGGAAAGTGTTCGATTTGCTTTAATTGGCGTCCCCATGATGAAGCAAATCGAAGTGAAAGTGTAATTTCAGCCAATAATATCATTACCCTGACTAATCATATCCCGCTATATATAGGGCTTGCGCCTAAAGCAACAGAATTGCATATGCTTGGCATGAGCATTACGGGGATTTCTAAGGCTCTCAAGGTATCTAAAGATACCGTAATCCACGCTTTAAATCATTTAGATAGAAATTAACCGGTTCTATTTTTTCACCCGGTACTTCACGTTTTTATGACTACCTACCGCTTCTATCACTCTGGAGCTAATCAGGGGTTTCATTACATAATGCGCTCCGGGCAGTGTCGTGCCTAGCGCTTCAGCTATTTCTCTGATACCTGCAAGTTGCTTTTCCTGTAATAACCTTAGTAATTTTTCCTGTCTGGAAGTTAGTGAGACATTGAGTTTCTTATTTATGCCAACCGCAAGGATACGTTTATAAGTTCTTTCCAATGTTTCCAGTATATTCTCGCACATGTATTCCAACCAAATGTCAATCGGACGGCCTTCAACCTGAACATACTGAAGATTGCTGATATAAAAACGCCGGTTTTCATTTAACACTTCATCCAAAGAAAAGATATGCAGCGAGTCAAAATCTTTCCTGTATAGATCCCAGGTAGCAAGAGCTCTGGCGCTTCGTCCGTTACCATCCTTAAAAGGATGTATGGTAACAAATTGAAGATGCAGTAGCGCGGAAGATATAACGGCCGGCAGTTCCTTCGCTTCTCCGTTTATCCAATCCACAAGCTCTTCCATCAGCGCGGGTATTTTTTTCCAGTTTGGGGCAAAATGAAGTCCGGCTTTAACATCCAATCTCCGGTATTCACCTGCTTTTCCGCCTTCAAGAGCTCCGGTCGCAATTATTTCGTGAAGGCGCAAAATATCTTTTTTATCTATTATCTTGTCTTTCTCTCTTTTAATTATCCACTTTATTGCGCTTAAATAGTTTTTTGCCATAATAACATGCTTTTCCGGATAACCAACCACTTCCTTTCCGTCAAAGAGCGATTCAACCGCTTCAATTGAAAGAGTGCATCCTTCTATTGCCGTAGACCCGTGCGCAAGGCTAACCGCCGCATCCCGCACAAGTGCAGGAATCCAAGGAAGTTTTACACTCGCAGACTGTATCTTTTCCTTGAGCCCCGCAATTTCTTCCAGAAGCCGCAAGGTTCTGTTATTTATATTATACTTTGGTTTCCACATATCCTGCATAAAGTATACATAAAGTCTTGCATAAAGTCAATACTGATATTTGAAAGGGTGACCTACCCCAATTTTTCAGCGATAGTGTCCTCTTTTTGAGAGGGAATTAACTTTTTCTGACCTATTTGAGTATATCAAATATTAAGGGTTGCTTAAAGGGCGAATTTATGCGTAAACTAAGAAAAAGGAGAAACAAAATGACTGACTTACTCCAGAACCAAGGACCTAAAAAGGCAAAATTAACGGCTGATCAACTATATATGGTATATCAGGAATGCTCAATGCCGGGTGCTCCGGTAAAGACAATTCTAGAACGGCACGGGTTAAAGACCTGGCATCTCATCGCTTTAAAGAAAAGAATTAAAGAAGCTGTTATTCAGGAACTATCAAATCCTTCAAGACGTGAAAAAAAGAAAGCCGTAATCCCTGTTGAAGAAGTCTACCAACTGGAAAGAGAACTTTCTCAGACTAAAGACGCTCTCGCTACCGTCGGACATGAGCTGGCTCTGTTAAAAAAAAAGACGAGCTGAGCCTTAAGGGTCCTCTCAAGGGTCACTTCACAGAAGAAGTAAGAATAATTGTCGTTAGAGCTATCAAGGAAGCAATATCTACGGGGTTTAAGCAAAAGAAAGCCTGCGAGATATTTGATATCAAGGTCAGGAAGTACCGACGCTGGAGTTTACCAAAATCTAAAAAAGTTAGGAAGGCTTGGAACAGCTTGAAACCAGACGAGATTGACATAATACAGAACGCTGTTTTTTTACCGGATTTACTGGGTAAACCTTTATGCCATACATTCGTATATGGTCATAATACAAAAGCGTTTTTCGCATCAATGTCATCAGTCTTCAGGTATTTAAAGATAAAAGATCTTGTGAAGCCGTTTTGTCCTAAGAGAAAATTTGGGAAACATGTCTCAGCTCATGATCTTCTCGACCAGGGTATTTCTTTGCTGACATACGACGGTAAAGCTTTTCTCACGGAAACAGGAATAACTGTTTGGGCAATACCGGTGTTATTGCTTCCTTGCCGCTTCTTGCTTCACGTGGGGTACTCTATCAGAAGTGTCAGCGCTGATGACCTCACCAGAGCCCTCCAGGAGGCTATAAATTTTATTCCTGAAGGCTTGTTTGGAAATCTTAGTTCATTCTCCGATCACGGGTCAGCTATGACCGCCGACAAGTTTCGTAATTTTATGACAAAGGAAATGGGCATTCCGGTTTATTACGGCAGGCCGCATACTCCGAATGACGAACCGTGGATTGAAGCGCTTAACAAAAACATGAAGTACCATCGTGAAGCTCCAAGACGTTTCCCGATTGCTGATGATGTTATTTCATGGCTTCCAAAGTTCAAAGAACTTTACAACAACGACCCGCACAGCTCTTTGAAGTATGTGACACCGCAGGAAGCTTTTGACGGGAAAAATGGAGGTGATTTTAGCGGAAAGAAAACAGAATTTACTGGGAGCAAGGCAGAAAAGATTAGAGGCTTACCGTGCCTCTTTGACCCTGCAAAAAGTGAATTAGGTTGCTTTTGAGGTCAAATTCGCTGAAAAACTCCGGTAGATTAGTTTTTCTAAATACTATTCTTTCAAGTCGTGACCAAATCTAATTATCCTATACAACTTTCCGGAATTTCGTTTTATCTTTCTTATATATCTTTGGAGTAGATTTGGTTTTACTATCCCCCACTTCAGATTAAAACGAACTTCATTTTCTATTTCATAAGAAGAATTGTTGTTTTTCTTTACATACTTTTGAGTTACTTGTCCAAAATGGTGCACAAATACTGCGCCTGTAGTCCCAACTTTTATCCGCTGTTTTTTACAACGCAAAATGAAATCAGCATCTTCATATACACCAACTTTAAATTGTTCATCAAAC
>JAPLKO010000057.1 GCA_026388015.1 Candidatus Firestoneibacteriota bacterium
TTTTCGGCAGATCAGCAAAGCCTTTCTAAAATATTTGTCCTTCAAAAGTCCGGATATCTTGGCCAGAGATTTTAAATGCATGCCGCTGGCATTATGCGGAGCAAGGAGCAGGAAGAATATCGAAACAGGGTCTCCGTCCAAAGTGTCAAAGCTCACGCCTTCTCTCGAAAGTCCGAAAGCGGAGATAAGACCGCTCACCTCATCAGTTTTGCCGTGCGGAATAGCCACACCCTGACCTATACCCGTTGAACCAAGCTCTTCTCTTTCCAGCAAAGCCTCTATAACTTTCTGCTTATTTTTAATCTTGCCGGCGGCCGCCAGGACATCAACCATTTCCCCGAGCACATCCTTTTTGGTTTTAGAAACAAGCCCGAGCTTTATGCAGTCTTTCGACAAAAATTCAGCAATCTTCATTAATGATTTCCCCCTTTCATTTTTCCAAGAATTTTTCTCTTAATAGCCGGAAGTATTTTCATGCCTTCCCGGTATTTAGCAACAGTCCGCCTGGAAACCTTAAAACCAAGTTCACCAAGTACGGCTTGGATTTTACTGTCATTCATGTTTCCTTCTTTATCCTCCTCTGTTATATTTTTTATGGCGTCTTTTACGGCGCCGGCAGCCACTCCCGGCTCTCCCGCGCCTGTTTCAATCTTCACATTAAAGAAATACCTGAAAGGGAAAATCCCTCTCGGAGTCTGCACATACTTTCCGGCCGTAACTCTCGAAACCGTTGACTGATGCATTCCGGTCATCTCGCTTATTTCTTTTAAAGCCAAAGGCCTTAAATAGTCTATTCCGTTTTCAAGGAATTCCTTTTGCGCTTCTATTATGGCGGCAGTTACTTTTAACAAAGTTCTTTTCCTCTGGTCAATGGCGTTAATAAGCCATACGGCAGAACCAAACTTGTCTTTTAAAAATTTCTTTTCTTCCGGCGCAATATTTTTCTTCCGGCTCAACTCCCGGTAAAACTTACTTATTCTTAAAAACGGCACGACCTCGTTATTCAAACTTACGCTGTAACCCCCTGTTTGATTCTTTTCCACTAAAATATCCGGAACAATGTATCTGATCTCGGAATCAGAAACCTCGAGGCCCGGCTTGGGTTCGAGCTTGGAGATTGCCCCGGTGGCTTTGTAAATTTCTTCAATACCTTTTTTTTCTTTCTCTGCGATTTTTTCAAGCCGCCCTTTTTCAAACTCCTCCCAGTAAACACTGACTATTTTGAAGGAGAGCGTACCTTCCAGGCCTTTTGCTCTAAGCTGAATGCTCAAGCATTCTCTTAGATTTCTTGCGCCCACGCCCGTCGGTTCAAAACTTTGAATCAAAGCCAGCGCTCTAACGGCAAACTCAACCGCTACGCCTGTTTTAGCGGCAGCCTCCTCCGCGCCAGAAAGCAAATACCCATCTTCATTAATATTACCTATCAAATACTCCGCCGCTTTTAATTCATCTTCGCCGACCGCAGACATATGCAGTTGAAAAAGCAGGTGCTCTTCGAGCGAATATTTATTGCGCGCAATATTCTCGTAATTGAGAGCGGATTGTTGACCACGCGCGCTTTCTTCATAGGAATCGGTTCCCGCGCCCTCTTTTGAAAAATGCTCCGCAAATTTCTCTATGTCCAAAGAACCGTCTGTTTTTTCCGCCCCGGGCAGCTCCGGCTCCCTTTCGGCGGTTTCCAAAACCGGATTCTTCTCCAGCTCCTCGTCTATATATTCTTTCAGTTCTATTGCAGGCATTTGCAGTATTTTTAACGACTGCTGTAAAAGCGGACTAAGCGACAGTCTCTGGCCGGGTCTAAGATCTAATCTCTGTTCGCCGGCCATATTATTTGCTTTCCTGCAATGTTAAGACATAATTATTAAAAAAATATTTCCCCGCACTCAAGTTAATGTCAGCTTTTGTTACCTTTGCAATATCCCCGGCGTAGCCGTCAATGCAGGAGTAACCCTTTTCCGCTATCTCGTACCAGCCGAGATACCAGGCCTTTCTGACATTTGTCTGCTTGTCCAGATAAAAATTACCTATAAGATAGTTTTTTGCCGCAGCAACATCTTCTTCGCTCAAGGCGATTCCTGCTTTTATCTTTTCCACCTGCTCAAATATGCCCGCTCTTAATTTCTCTATATTTTCTTTTCTTGTCCCGGCGTAAAATACGAAATGACTGCCGTACATTTTTGCGGGGAAAAAAGCCCCTATCTCATAAGCCAGGCCCTGTTTTTCTCTCAGATCATTAAAGAGCTTTGAACTCATTCCTCCGCCTATCGCCGCTCCCAATACCTTCATTGCGGTAAAGTCAGGATTGTTTAAGGAAGGAGCCGGATAACCCAATAGCAGCATAGATTGCGCTTTGCTTTTTATAGTAGTTTTTTCAGTGTCTTTTATTAACCTAAATTCCGTGCTTTCTTGTTTCAAAAAACCGTCATCTTTCGCTTGAATTCTTCCGAATCTTCTTTCCAGCAGCTCTGCAATGTCCGCGGGAAAATCCCCGGAAACGGCAAGCACCAGCCGGGGCGCAGCCAGACCCGCTTTATAAACCTTGCAGGCTTCTTCCGCAGTTATTTTCGAAAGCGCTTTTTCTGTTCCGAGCTTGTCCAGCCGGTAACAGTGCCCTTCGTAAAAAGTCTCTTTAAAGTTATGGTAGGTCGCCTCAAAATTATTATCTTCCCTGGCTTTAATCGCGGAAAGCGCATTCCTGCGGACTTTTTCAAATTCCTCTTTGCTGAAGGCCGGAGTTAAAATTGCTTCGGACAGCAAAGCCAGCGCCTGAGGGAAATATTTTTTAACCGAGACGAGCGAAACCGTACAAAATTCATCTCCGCCTGCAGCTTCCAGCGAAGCGCCGAGGGACTCCACTTCTTCCGAGAACAAAGCCGCATCTTTTCCGGTGGTTCCTTTTAATAAAAGCTCGAAAGCAAGGTTGGTGACTCCATTATTTTCTGTTGTCTCATAGGAGGAGCCGTTTTTTATAAACATCGTCACAGCAACAATCGGATTTGAGGTGTCTTTATTCAATATGACCGTAAGTCCGTTTTTGAGGGCCGTCTTTTCCGGCGCTGCAAAAAGAGAAGAGGAAATAGCTAAAAATGCTCCAATAACACCTATTGTTTGTTTGATTTTACACCTCGAAACAATATTTTATCTTAAAAAAGAAATCAACTATATTATATAACTCCATGCAGGGTTATTTCAACTCTTTTGTGTAAATATTTATTGTTTTATTGGTTTTAAAGGTGTTTTTTGATATTTTTGTCTGGTGTCTTGATTTTAAAGGAGTTTATCAGATAATAAAAAGTATCTCTGTCAGGTGTAACCGGAGGTTATTTCAGCCATTTACACTGCTATCAATAGCTGTTTTTATTCTGTTTTTTTCCGGCAGGAGTTTTCATATACTATCTTTCCAAAGAAAACACTATGCCTGCTTTACACACGTGTTTCTTTTATTAACACCAGCCAATCTGTGACTCGCGCCGGTGAATGATAAGAAGTAATCGGGCTTTCCCAGGGTACATTTTATTTGCAACCAGATAGACCACTTCTCCATAATTCAAAACCGAAAAATCCGATTTTTTCATCTCCGCCGCCTTTGTCTGTTTTTTATTTTAACCATTTTTCAAACCATCTAAACGCATCTTCCTGCATCCTGAGGTCAAATTTATGCGGTCCCGGATAGAATTTTCCGCTGTAATTTCCGGCGTAGCCGCTTTTTTTATATATGGCTTTAAGTTTTCTGTCGGCGTCCTTTTGACCTTTTATCGTAAAAAGCGCGTCATGAATATCGTACTGCACCATAAGAGGAGCGGGAACACGCAAGGCGGCGAGATCAGGAAGATCAAGGTACCTTGTAAGACCCGGAAGATGCATCATCCAGGTATGACATTTTGTTTGTTCTTTTAAAACCTCTTCAATAGTACTCATCATTCCTATACAAATCCCGCATTTTATTCGCGGCTCAAGAGCACCAAGATAAATAGTTCTAAGCCCGCCTCCGGACAAACCGCCGCAACCGATATTTTTTATATCGACTTCTTTCCGGGTCATAAGATAATCCACGCTGCGTCTGTCTTCGTAAGAAAACACCCCCGGCCAGGTAGTCCCGGCTTCAAACAATGTCTTTGCCAGAACATGCTCATGCAAAGCAGCAAATCTGTTGTATGCAGCAATATATTCCGGAGAACCGGGGCATTTACCGCCAAAAAGTATTTTTTTGTCGCTTGAGTCAATAACATCTTTTCTGTACCACAGGGGCAGGTCTTTCAACTCTATTTTTCTGCTTCCAAAAGCAAAGACATCCGTTACAAGAACCGCAAAACCTCTTTTTGCCAATTCGTTTGCCCAACCTTTTCCTTCATACTGCTTCTCTTTCTTCTTAGTAAGTTCTAACGCCTCACCCGGAAGCTTAACTATTTTTTCCTTCCCAAGATATTTATATCCGCTGTGATCATGAAAAGCAATTACCGCAGGAAGCTTTCCTTTCATTCCTTCAGGATATAAAAAATACCCTTCTACTCTGCTGCCATAGGATAAAGCATATGATATTTTTTCTATTACCAGGCCGTCGTCAACCAGGAGTTTTTCAACTTTTGCATTTAATGGAATATTCTTTGGTTCAAAAGACAAGAGTTTAAATACTTTATTTCTGGCAGTTTTCCGCCAGCTCTCAATATTTTTTTTATTATTTAAGAACGAAAGGGGGTAACCTGATTTTTTTAGTTCCGACTTCGCCAAACCGATGTAATTCCCGATATCTGAAGTGTTTCTGTCTGACACCTCGCCTCCTATTAAAACACATTATTCTATAAACGCTTTTTCTGCAACCCCTTCCTTCTCCTACCTCACTTCCATTACTTGTTCTCCTTACTTTCCTTTAGCACCGCTTCCGCCGGCTCACCGACCAGATACTTTTCCGCGACTCTCTTAACATCCTCTACGGTTACGGCTCGAATTTTGTCAACATACGTAAGTTCCTGTTTATATGATGCTACGGCTTCGTAGTAACCAAGGGCCTGACATACAGCTTCGTTTGTCTCATGATCATAAATATAATTATTCTCTATCATTGTAATAACTTTATCGAGCTCAGCCTGCAAAATCCCTTCTTTTTTTACCTTTTCAAGTTCTTCACGCAAGGCTAGCTTATACTTTTCTTTGTCTTTGTAATCAAGCTCTCCCTGCACTATAAAAAGACCTTCATCTTTCATAGTTGAGTAGTTTGCGCTAATTCTATAGCACAGTTGTCTATTTTCCTTAACCTGCCGGTATAGACGACTGCTCGTTCCCTGCCCGAGAGCCACAGCTAAAACATCCATCGCATAATTATCCGGATTAGAGACACTCGGCGCAAGCCACGAGTTCGCCATATAGGTTTGCTTAAAAGCAGTTTCCTCTTCTATTTTTCCGTTAATAAAATCTTTCTTTATATTTACCAAAGGCAAACTTCTATTTTTTTCTCCACCTTTAAAATATTTTCTTATTTTTTCAGTAAGCTCTTTGTAGTCAAAATCCCCGACGGCAACTATCACCGTATTTTCCGGAGTATAATGCTCGCTATAGTATTTAAGAAGAGTCTCTCTGCTGAGATTAGCTATCACCTCTTTCGTGCCGATAACGGGACGCCGGTAAGGATGCGTCTGGTACGAGACCCCTGATATTTTTTCGTACAGGTAGCCGTAAGGATTATCCTGCTTTCTTACTATCTCTTCCATTACAACCTTGCGTTCTTTTTCAATCTCTTCTGCATTAAAAGCAGGATTAAGAAGACAGTCCATCATACCGTCCATAGCCGTATCGGCAAATTTAGACGCTATCGTAAAGTAGTAGTAAGTAAAATCTTTAGAAGTGGCGCCGTTCAGTTTACCGCCAAGACTCTCGATATTTTTGGAGAGCTCGTTAACCTTTCCCGTTTTGCTCCCCTTAAAGATAAGATGCTCAATAAAGTGGGAGATTCCGCTGTCCGCATCTGTTTCATTTCTTGAGCCGGTCTTGAACCAGACAGAAAAAGAAGTTACCCCGTTGCCTATCTCCTTAGTTATAAGAGAGACTCCGTTATTCAAGGTCGCCTTTCTTGCCACTTCCTCTTTTTTTTGCACATACTTCATACTTTCCTGCTTTCCCGTCGAAGCACAACCCGCGATGAAAAAGAAAAGAAAGCTAAAACCCATTATTTTTAATGTGTTTTTCATGGCACTCCCTTACAACAATTGAAAATGACAAAATTTATTGTTATCTAAAAGCTTTAGGTATCATATTTTGATCTTATTGTTTTTCAATTCTCTTTTTCTGAAACATCATAGACTCCGCAAATATCTCCTGGAATAAAGGGCTTGCGGACAGATCCACATACTTTGTAAATTTTGCTATTTCTTCGACCTCTTTTCTTAGATCCACCGAAAGAAGGGCTTTCCTGGCTCCTTCTTCGGCGGCGTTACCGCAAAATATTATTTTTTTAAGTTCCACCTGAGGGATAAGTCCGATGGCAAGCGCCTTTTCTGCCCTGATATAATTACCGAAAGCCCCGGCCAGCAGAACTTCCGATATTTCCCCTGCTTTAATCCCGAGCTCTCTCATTAAAATTTCTATCCCGGCAAGCATGGCCCCTTTTGCCAGCTGGATTTCCCGGACATCTTTTTGGTTTAAGCTTATATTCCCGGAAGCAGAACCTGCAAAAATAAATTCATTCCCGTTTTCGTGTTCAATCAGATTTTCTTTCAGCTCCGCAGGAAGCTCACCCGGAAGTTCGTTCTTATCTTTAATCCTGCCCGTATCTTCGACAATACCCTGTTCCACTAAAAACGCCATTGCGTCGATAAGTCCGCTGCCGCAAAATCCTACAGGCGCGGCATTTTCTATAGTTTGACAGACAATTTTACCGTCCACAAGGTCTATTTTTTCTACAGCACCTTTGCTGGCTCTCATGCCGGAGCGGATATGCGCCCCTTCAAAAGCAGGTCCGGCTGCGCAGGAAGCAGTAACCAGACGGTCTTTATTTCCGAGAACAACTTCACCGTTGGTACCAATATCTATGGCAACTTTGATATGTGAGGTCTTATAAAGATTAGTCGCAAGAATCACCCCGAGAGTGTCTCCCCCTACCCAGCCGCCGATTACCGGAAAGACTGCCACAGAAGCTTTTGTATTCACATTAATACCGAAATCAACAGCTTTCTTTTTATTCATACTTTGCGCCAGCGCGGAAACAAAAGGGTAAACCGCTAACGGCTTCGGATCCGCCTTTAAAAGAAAGTGCTCCATCGTCGTGTTTCCGCATAACACCACATCGTACACAGACTCGGGCTTTATATCAGCCTCTTCACAAACTTCTTTTATGAGTTTGTTAATAACAACTATGATTTTTTTATTTAATTCCGAAAGACCGTGTTTATTTTCCATACAAAAATTAAGACGGGAGATGACATCGTCCCCATAAACTACCTGGGGGTTCATATCCGCCGCAGTCGCTTTTACAATTCCTGTAGTCAGCTCTACGAGAGAACCTACAACGGTAGTAGTGCCTACGTCAAAGGCCATACCATAAAGCACTCCCGTAGTGTCGCCGGTTTCAACGGTCAGAAGCTGCTTTTCCTCCGAAAGATACACCGCCGTACTCTTTTTTAAATCCTCAACAGTTCCGGAAAATTTAAAAGGCAGGTTTTCAACTTCCGGAGAAGTCTTAAAATATATCTTTTTTACGGCAGGAGCTAATTTTACTTCTGTTTGTATTCCGACATCCAGTATTTTTTGTGTCTGCAGGCGGCTGGAACGCGGTATGGAAATTACCGCATCTCCGGATACTTTGGCTCTACAGGCAAGCCTTATGCCTCGCGCCAATTCTTTCTTTGAAAGCAACGCTTTTTCTTCGCTATCAGGGGCGGCAACACCCGCGCCTTTAGACACTTCAATCCTGCATTTTCCGCATTTTCCTACGGCTCCGCACGGCACCTCAAGGCGTACACCGTGTTGCGCGGCAAGGGCGGCAATTGTAACACCGGGAAGTGCGCTGACTTTCTTCCCTTCGGGCTGAAATATTACTTTATATTTTTTCATTTTACCGTGTTTAATTTAAATTTGAACGCATCCGCTTTAATTTCTTTTGACCCAAAAGCATAGGCCAAAGAAACGCGGTGAAGATAGCCCAAGTCGCTGTTTGGAACAAGCGCATAGTCAAAGCTAAGAGGGGTGATACGAAGACCGACTCCGGCGCTGAGACCAGCCGTAAAATCAGCTGTTTTTGTGTTAAACGGAATAAGGTAACCTGCCCTCACGCAAACAATTTTTTCCTGAAGATAATGCTCTACCCCCAGCGAGATATTATAATCCCCTTCCCTCGGGTGGGTAAAGCCGTCGGCGGTAATTACCGTTTCCGGAGAAAGCGAAAAAGCAAAACCGGCCCTGCATGACAGCGGCAGCGGCTCCTCGAGCGAACCCAGTTTTACGGGCGTTCCAAAATTTAAGAGCGCAGCGCCAAAAGAAACACCCGGCAGCAGCTCCCGGAAAATAAAGCCCGCATCGGCCGCATAACTTGCGGAAAAATAATTTTCAACGTAGTTTGTAATATATTTAACTGTAATGCCGGCGGAAATATAATCCGCAATTTTTATTCCAAGAGATATTCCTGCGGACGCATCATAGGCGGTAAAGGTCCCGGCTGCCGCCGCTCCGGAAGTATAGGCGTCAAAAACACCGTTATTCATATATATACCGCCAAGCCCGAGGGTGAGACCGCTGCTTAGAGGAAGCGTAAACTGAACGTGTTCAATAGCCATATCCAAAAACCAGATAATATGCCCGCCTGAGAGTTCGGAAACATTCAGGAAAGCAAGACCGGCAGGGTTAAGAAGAACAGCTTCATTATCGTCCGCAAGGCCTGCAAAAGCGCCGCCCATGGCAGAACTTCTGGCACCGACATTAATTTTAAGAAAAGCGCTTGCTGAACTGCCTGTATTTGACGCAGAATGCAAGAGGACCGGAAGCAAAAACAATATAAGAAGGGCTTTTTTCATAAATCCTTTTTTCATAATATATTTTATCACAAAGGAACATAAGTTGCAATTTCTGATTATTGATCCGGGGCTTTAGTAACTGCCTTCAAAACCTCCGCAGGCAAAGAAGGATAAAATTTATCTCCGCTCAGCTCAAAAATCCTTGAACGGCTTTTTCATCTAACTGCTTGACTACAGCCGTAACCAAGTTGACGGCGGCTTCAAAATCATCCAGACTGATTATTCCCCCATGGCTGTGAAAGTACCTGGTTGGAACCCCGATTACAATAGCAGGAACACCGCTTCGGCTCTTATGAATCACACCGGCTTCAGTGCTGCCGGTATTTACGGTGTAAATCTGATAGGGTATCTTTTCTTTCCGTGCAGTTTTAACGACCAAATCTCTTAACTTAATATTTGGAATCATGCCCGGATCATTAAAAGTAATAAGAGCGCCTCTTCCCAGCCGGCTGTATATATCTTGTTTTTCAACACCCGGAAAATCATTAGCAATGCGACATTCAAGGACAATCGCAACATCCGGATTAACGGCGAAGGTGCTTGTAACAGCTCCCCGGAGACCCACCTCCTCCTGTACGGTAGCCACACCGCAGACGGAATTATTATGGGATTCCTTATTCAGGCGGTCCAGAACCTTTACCATAACCGCACAACCGACACGATTATCAAAAGCTTTGCCTAAGAGTATTCTGCTGTTTCGTAGAGGCATAAACTCAGAAACGGGCACAATAGCATCTCCTATTTTTACTCCAAACTCCAAGGCTTCCCCTTTTGACGTTGCTCCTATATCAATAAAAAGAGTTTCCAAGGTCAGACGTCGTTTTGCTTCCTCGGGCGTCAGCAGATGCGACGGTTTACTTCCTATGACTCCGATTATGTCGCCTTTTGAGGTTTTTACTTTAACCCTTTTAGCAGACAAAACCTGGGAGTCCCAGCCGCCAAGAGGTAAGAACTTTATAAAACCGTCAGTTGTCAGGTGTTTAACCATAAAACCTATTTCATCCATATGCGCGGTCAACATTACAACAGGATTAGAAACAACCCCTTTTTTTCTGCAGATCAAACTCCCGAGTTTGTCTTTGGAAATCTCTCCCCTCTCCTTAAAACATTCCAAAAGTACATCGCTTACTTCTTTCTCATAACCGGAAGGTCCGTCGGCTTCGGAGAGTTTCTTTAAGAGCTCTACGGAAGAAAGTTTCATGCAGTAAGCCCCTTTACCGTTTTTGCATCAAGGTTCCTTATAAGCAAAAGCATAAGTTTCAGCGTATTTTCGTAGTCATCCATATTTATTATACCCGCATGAGTGTGGATATATCTTATCGGAACACCGATATAAAGACTGGGGACTCCCCTGGCATTTAGATGCACCGGACCTCCGTCCGTCCCCCCTCCCGGCATAGCAAATAATTGAACCGGTATTTTATTTTTTTTTGCTATGGAAATCGCCAAATCGCGCAGCTTAATATTTGGTATCAATCCGGCATCCAGAATAGAAATTCCCGGACCCTTTCCGAGTTTTCCGGATATTTGTTCGGGGGTCGTACCCGGCACATCATTTGCAATACCTATTTCAGAAACAAGGCAAACGTCAGGATTGATTGAAAACGCAGAGGTTCTCGCCCCTCTGCAGCCCACTTCTTCCTGTACGGTTCCGACACCATAAACATTATTCGGGTGTTTTATTTTTTTTAGCGCTTTTATAATATCCACAACCAAAGCGCACCCGACTCTATTATCAAGCGCCTTGGCCATAAACAATTTTTTATTCTTCATTGGCGTAAAAGGACAGTCGGGAATAATCGGATCTCCCGGCATTATCCCAAACTCCTCTTCCGCCTCTTTTTTTGAAGAAGCGCCGACATCAATAAACATATCTTTTTTTTCAAGCACCTTGGTGCGTTCTTCCGGAGTCATTATATGCGGCGGTTTACTTCCCACTACCCCGACTATGTCACCTTTACTTGTTTTTATTATTACTCTCTGGGAAAGTATTACCTGATCATACCAGCCTCCGACAGGAATAAACTTAATAAAACCTTCCTCGGTAATAAATCTCACCATAAAACCTATCTCGTCCATATGACCGGGTATCATTATCTTCGGCGCAGCCGCACCCCCTGCCCCTTTCTTCTCAAAAATTACAGAACCGATACGATCCCGGGTAAGAGAAGCCGCAGACTGCAGATGTTTCACCATAATATCACTCACTTCTTTCTCATAACCTGAAATACCGCGGGCATCAGTGAGTTCCTTCAATAGCAAAATACTTTCTTTACTCATATTTTCTCCTAATTAGCGGATTTTGTTTAGATGGTAAACTTCATCAAAAAGCCGATGATTACGGCTAGAACGGTGCCTAACTGATAATTTAAAACCGGGTATTTTCCGGCTTTGACCAGTAAATATCCGGCAAGCGCAACTCCAAAGGCGCCGGCATACCAGAGCTCTCCTTGAAAAATAAATACAGCAAGCAAGGCGCGCTGCGCCATCTCGACATGTTTTTGAAGCGGAGCCGGCCAAACTATTTTCTCTTTATTTTTGCCGGTAATTATTTTTTTTAGATATTCCTGCATTATCGCCGTACTGTAAGTAATCACAACCAGCCAGCTGATAAACAACATTACCCGGTCATCCGAGTAGAGTTCTTCAAAAAACTCCGGCCCGGGATAGGGGAGGCGCTGGAGATTTACAGCACCATAACTGATAATTGCCAGTACCGCAATATGCCCGATTTGATCAAGCAAAAAAGTCCAAAGATTATTATTTTCTATTTGCAGATTGTAAGCAATTTTCGCTCTATCTTGAAAAATATGCACAAGAGAGCCTAAAATATAGAGACCGATAACTACCGGGCTGCTGAAGTAAGGCAAGAGGAACAGGGCTGTTATAAGAGCTACGATAGCTCCGTGCAGGAGCACGCCCCATTTGTATTTTACTTTTATTTTAAAAACACTGTCCGTCTGCAGCATAAAATCAGCCAGAAAGTGAGCTGCCAGAAGGCGAATAAAAATAAACATCGCTGCGTACCCCCAAAGGCCTAATCTTTATTAATACTAAATTATAACAAAAGAACCTGTTTTTGTGTAGTATTTTTTGGCATACTTGCCGGTAACAGTTTCCTCGAAGCTCTTTAAGAAAGGTTCACTTACACTGATATTTGGAGCCTCTTCAGAAAAGCCTCCCGCGTTTGCCTGTTGCAGCAAACAAAACGGGCAGAGGTTTACCACCACCCCGCCGCAGGTTTGGGGCCATTTTGCTATAAGATTTTAATCAGCAAAAAGCCTATTACCGGCAAAGCCAGAGCCAGCGGTATCAGGTATTTATAAACTCTGTTTATGTCCGTCTCAAAATAGTCACAGGTTAACAGATAGCATAAATGCACGGGGGAGATCAGAACTCCGCAGTAGCCCGAAATAAAAGCAAAAGATAATAAAGGCATATTAATATTTCCGCCGGCGGTTATCAGGGGTAAAATCAACGGAAAGATAATGGCAACGTATGCCTGGACCACGCCGGTCAAAAGTCCCGCAAGGAAGGGCAGGGTAAAAAGGACCACGGTCAAAGGCAGCTTCATGATAATAAAAAATTGCACCATTCTCTCTACGGCGCCGCTTACCGCAAGCATGTTTTTAAAGAACATTACACCGAGTATAAGAAAAACAATATCAAGTTTCAGGGCTTCTTTTAAATTGCCTTTGAGATTTTTCCTTCCTTCCTTATAGATTACGAGGTGAGCGGCTATTACCCCTATCAGGGAAATGATGAGCGGCAATTTAAAGGCGAGAACGGCTACAAGAATCAGTATTATCGGGAAAAGTCCTTCAAAAAAGTAAAACAAATGCTCTCTTTTCTTCTTACCGGTATCCGCAGGATGAAGAAGTTTCGGCACTCCCCAAAATGCGATAATCCAGCCGGCAATCACCATGAACACAGGATAGATAAGCTGTTGCCTGCCAAAATCTCCGACAGTCACTTTGCAAAGCGCGGCCGCAAGTATTATGCCCGGGTAAAGCGGAAATACCGGTTCCCAGATATGTCTGAACCAGTAGTTGGTAAAACTCTTCTTCTCGGCAGAAAGATTGAGACCTTGCGCAGCCTGCCCGGTCAAAGGCGCTGAAAATCTGGCGCCGCCGGCAGAAGGCAGAGTCCCCATTAAGACCGGAAAGAATACTGTAACTTTCCGCGTATCTTTAATAAAATAACCTATAGATCCGAAGAGACGCGTAAAAGCTCCGCTCTTCCTCATTATAATTTCCAGCAGGCTTATGAAAAACAACACGCCTATAAGCTCAATAGTGACAAAAGAACCAGTGAGATCTTTTTCTATCAGGGTGTTCCCGAAGGCAGCAATTATTCCGGAAAAACTTACAGAAAACAGCAGGCCCAATGCCAGGGAAGCAAGGATCAAAGTAAGCCCCAGCCCGAGTTTAAACCGGAGCCCGGCCAATATTAGCGCAAAAACTATTAACAGCGAGATGAAGACTTCCATTTTTATCAGACCTCTCTTAGAAACCCCGGCTATTTTGGATTCGCGGCGGTTAGCCCGTTTAGATTACAAACTGCTCTTCAAAACTACATTTTTTGCGGCGCGCCGACTCCCAATATTTTTAGACCTTCTCTCAGGATGTTTTTTGCGCCAAAACAAAGCGCAAGACGCGCGGCGGTAAGCTCTTTATCCCCGGTTACAACCCTGCATTTCGCATAAAAAGAATGATACAGTCCGGCCAGCTCTTCCAGATATTTCGGCACGAGATGCGGCGCAAAATTTAAGGCAGAATGATTGAGGCAGTCCCCAAAGGAGGCAACCTTTCTCAGAAGCTCAGCCTCTTCGGGCGCTTTTAATAAACCGTAGTCGACCAAAGAAAAATCAGAAGTAAGAACTCCGGACTTCTTTGCGTATTCTATAACATTGCAAATCCGGGCATGCGCATACTGCACGTAATATACCGGATTTTCCTCCGTCTGTTTTTTTGCCAGATCGATATCAAAATCCAGGTGGGAATCCAAACTTCTCCGAAGGAAGAAGTATTTGGCGGCATCTGCCCCGACTTCTTCCACCAGCTCATCCATAGATATAAAATTACCCTGCCTTTTGCTCATCTTAAAGGGTTTTCCGTCTTTAATAAGGTTAACCTGCTGGGCTATAAGCACTCTAAAATTTTCCTGAAGCAGACCCCCTACTTTAACCGCCGCTGAAATCCGGCCTATATAGCCGTGATGATCCGGACCCAGAATATCTACAATAATTTCAAAACCCCTGTTTATCTTGCCAAAATGATAAGCAATATCAGGCAATAAATAGGTGGGAACTCCGTCGCTCTTAATCAATACCCGGTCTTTATCGTCCAGCGGTTTTCCTTCTTTATCCGTAACAGCTGTGGAAGTGAACCACTTTGCCCCTTCCTCTTCCTTTACCATTCCTTTTTCTTTTAATTTATTAAAAGCTCTCTCGAGTTCGTTTCTTTCGTGCAGTTCGCTCTCATAGAACCAAAGATCAAATTCCACCCCGTACGCTCTAAGACTCTTCTTTTGATCTTCAATCATAAGAGCCAGTCCGACAGGTTTAAAGATTTCTATACGTTCTTCTTCTGTTTTTGTAAGGTATTTGTCGCCTTCTTTTGCAATAAGCTGTTTTGCAATCTCCTTAACATACTCCCCGCCGTAACAATCTTCCGGAAATTCAATTTTTCTCCCGAGCAATTCCTCGTATCGCAAACTGACGGATCTGCCAAAAGTATTTGTTTGATTACCGACGTTATTAACGTAGAACTCCTTGTGGGCTTTGAAACCGGCATTATTTAAGAGATTGGCGATAGCATTTCCGACAGCGGCGGCCCGGGCGTTAACCACATTTAACGGGCCTACGGGATTTGCGGAAACGAATTCGATATTGACTTTTTTCCCGGCGCCGGTTCCGGCAGAATAAAAGACTTCTCCTTCGGCTGCTTTTCTAATAAGAGCGTTCAGATAACTATCAGATAGGAAAAAATTAATGAAGCCGGGGCCGGCCAGCTCGGCTTTGCTTATTACGGCTTTATCGAGGTTTATATTGCGAAGAAGTTCCTCAGCGGTCTCCCTGGGGTTTTTCTTAAGAAGCCGCGCAATTCCAAGAGCCACGCTGGTAGAAAGATCTCCAAATTTGATATGTTTTGGAGCTTCAAAACCTATCTCGGGAATATCATCTTCCCTGACTCCGCTATTTTTTAGAGCTTTTTTTAACTCTTCCCTTAGGCTTTGCTTTACTTGCTCCAGCATTTTTTTTCTTTCCTTTTACGGCTTTCGCTTTTCTTACAACAGTTTTTATTTTCTTTTCTTCAGGCTTATTTGATTTTCCAAATTCTATAAACTTTGCATCACCCCAGATTCTTTCCAAAGAATAGAACTTTCTGGTGCCTTCCTCAAATATGTGCACTACTACATCCGAGTAATCCAGTAAATTCCAGTTATTATTCCTGTCCGACTCGGTATGATACGGATAGACTCCCTTTTTTCTCAACGCATCCTCAATATTTCCGGAAATGGCGCCCACCTGGACATAGGACTCCGCACTGGCAATAACAAAATAATCAGCCACGTAATCCATCTTCCGCAGATCCATAATAATAATGTTGGATGCTTTTTTTTCTGCCGCCAGTTCTGCCACCGCTTCCGCTAATTTTTTTCCTTCCAAGCTCATATTTCCTCCATAGAGTCAAATCGTCAGTTAACGTCTTTTATTATTTTATCATATTCTCAGCTGCGATTATACTGCTTTCTAATAAAGCCGGCAGATAGGTATTAATTTTGATGGGCTGTTCTTACAGCGCCGAACCTTAGATTCCGACGCTCCTTACTATTCTTGCAAAATTAAAGGGCTGCCTGCCGTTCCTATTCGATAACTCAAGGGGTGAAACGGAACGGCTGATAGGGAGTGCTAGGCAGCCCGTTTTTTATTATTTTTTTATTCTTTATCCCCTGTTTGATTACATACTTTAACAGATATTATTGTGTTTGTCAAGAGGAGGAAAACATATTTCTGCCAAATACATTTCCAGCTCCAATCTTTTCCGGGTTCTTTAAAACTCTTAAACCTTTGCAAGCCCGAAGTTGTTCGGCTAAGAGCCGCTTTACTTAAACAACTCTGCTATCTTCGTTGAATCCGGCTTCCAATAAGCCTGCCTGCCTTCATAAACGGCTTCGCCGGGAAGTATTATTTTGGAACTGCCGTACAGATCATTTTCATTAAATACACTTACAAGATATACTGCCTTGTCCGGTGGAAAATTGGTATTAAGACACGTTGCAACGGAAGAATACACATTTATAACATCTTTTGTTTTTAGCTTTTTCATTATCATTGCCGCAAGAATAAACATGAATTTTTGCTGGCGTTCCATCCTCCCCACATCGGCCTTAAGGTCTTTTCTAAAGCGAAGGTATTTTACTGCCGCGGCGCCGTCAAGAGTTTGCGGTCCGGCTTGAAAATCAATCAGCAAACCATCCGCTTCATCCTTGTAGTACATTCTGAGGGGAATGTCCAGTCTCACACCGCCAAAATAATCCACCACGTTCTTAACCCCTCCGTAATCAACCTGCGCATAGTAACTTACTTTTTCCTTAATTACCGTTTCGGCAATTTTCAGCATTTCAATATTCGCTTTTGAATATTTGCCTTCATTATAATTAAGAACATAAACAGAATTAATCTTCCTTGCTTTACCGCGGTAAATAACTTTTGTGTCTCTCGGAATGGAAATGAAGGTGATTTTTTTCTTTTTTACTTCAAAGCGCATAACCATAATGGTGTCGGCATGCCGAGTGTATTTATCCGAGGAGTCCACGCCCAGCAGCAAGATATTTACATTTTGCGCAAGCCGGTTATTGTACAGATAAACAGCCGCGCCCATGATTGCAAGCAGGAGCGCGAGGATAAGATACTTCCCTAAGCTCTTCATACTACGTAATGGTTCCAGGCCTGTATGGACTTGGGATGGATTGGTTTTTTCTTTGCCAAAACATACTCTATTTTCTTTGAAAGAGCCAAGATAAAACCTGAATTGAGGTCTTTCAAAGCGGTCCTTCTGATCATTGCGGCAGCTTTAAATGTTCTGTTTCTTTCCGCCAGATCCGCTATATAGATAATTTTATCGAGGGGGCTCATCCGCCGGTCCGCCACGCTATGTTTTCTAATGGCGCTCAAAATCGAACGGTCTTTTATTTTAAAACGTCTTTTTGCTATAGCCTCTCCGAGCTTATTATGCCAGACAGGTTTTATTATTTTTTCATACCTATCAAAGCTAACATGGGACATGTAGCGTTTATGCCGGCCAATTTCTTTTCCGCAATCATGCAAAAGTGCGGCCAGGCGGGTTTTTTCGAGAGAAACGCCGTTTTTCTCAGCCAGCTCAAAAGCCAGCGCGGCAACGCCCAGAGTATGCCGGTACTTGCCCGGCTGTAAATTAGCCTGTAAAAACTTTTTTATTTCAGTTTCTGTAAAGCTGTTTTTCATATATGTATTTTTCCACCGTTTCCGGCACCATAAAGGCCGGAGGAAGACCTTTCCTTATCATTTCTCTTATTCCGCTTGAAGAAACGTCAACACACCTTATTTCAACAGGAGTTCCGATTTTTTTTGCTTTTTTAGTGACCTTAAAGCCGGGCCTGCTCATAATCAAAATATTTACTTCTTTTATCAGTTTTTTCCAGGATTTCCAGCCGGAAAGCTGCTCAACTATATCAGCTCCGATAATAAAGTATATTTTATTTTTTTCGGAATATTTTGCCTTAAAATATCTTACCGTGTCTATGCTGAAAGATTTTCCCGCCTTTTTAAGTTCGTAATCAGAGATTTCAAAATCCGGAAAAGCTTTAAGCGCCAGCGCCACCATTTTATACCTGTCTTTCGCAGAAGTCAAATATTTTTCGTTCTTATGCGGAGGGCGGGCGGACGGTATAAATATTATTTTATCCAGCCTGCACAGCTTCATTATGTCTTCGGCGGCAAGCAGATGGCCGAGGTGAATCGGATCAAACGTCCCGCCAAGTAAACCAATCTTCATAAGTACTATACCTCCGGACCTAAAACCCGAAAACTGCACCCGGGTCAGGTCATGCGCCTGATTAAAAGATATTATTTAGTCCTATATAGTAGACCGGATTTGTGCTTCCTGCGTCCGTTCTGAAACCGGCATCTATTCTCAATATCACGGGATAGCTCTGCCAGAGGAAGGCGTGGAACCTGAGCCCTGCTCCCACCCCGTTTTTCACCTCACCCGCGGTAACGGCGGCATTGTTGTTAAAAACAATTCCCTGATCGCTAAATATAACGGCTCTCACTTTTTTGAGCAAAAGCCAGGCAGCCGGCCACACGCTCACATCCGCTTTTTCTATCAGAGAGAAACGCAGTTCCATATTGGCAAGCAAAATATTGCTTCCAGTATCTTCTCCAGGGTATCCCCTTAATTTTTCCCCGCCCAATACAAAGTATCCGGCCTGCGGCCCAAAAGAAGCGCCGGCAAAAAACCTAAAACCTGCTGTGGTCTCTTTATCCAGGAACAAGTACTCCTGATCTTCCGCCATTATATTGACATAATTTCTTGTGCCCCCTAAAACATAATCCGCCCTCTCTATATTAACAGCAGTTGCCCCGCCTGCGCAAGGAGTATCCATATTGTAGGTTAATCTATCATTTACAAATTCCAGCACCAGGGAATTGGTAAGGTCGCTGCTATGATTTCCCGCCTCGGCGTCAGCATAGTTATTTTTGTAATAACTCTTTAGTAAAAGCGAAACCCGGGTATTCTTGTCAAAGGGATAAATAAAAGGCAAAGATAATCCTGTCTCCTCTTTATAATAATATGTTCCGTCTGTAGTTTTGTCCGTAAAAAAAGCGGAACCGTAAGTTTTGCCGGTATAAAAAGATACACCAAAGTTAATTCTACAGGCGCGGTTGACATAATTCAGCTGCCAGCCTGACTGATAATCCTTTACGGCAGCTCCGAAGAATTCGAAATTGTGTTCCCCGAGAAGGTCGGAAAAAGAGAGATAACCGCCGCCGACCAGGCCCGAAGCGGAGTCATAGCCGAAAAGAAAATATATCAAATCCAGGGAAATATCGAGCCGGTAAGGCACTACCGGAAAATTAGTAAGCCTATAGTCCTTTTTTGCCGGGACGGGCAGAGGCTCCACAATAAAAGCTTTTTCAAGTTTTTGCGCCGGGTCCAGGTCAGCAAGATAGAGATTATAGCAGCTTTCTTCAAAGTAAGAAAATACAACTTTTTTTCCGTCAGCCGAGCCTGAAGGGGAGAAGCCCCCCCCTTTTACATCAGTATAAGCGAAGAGTTCTTTCGTCTGCATATTCAGGCGGTAAAGATTATATATTCCGTTGATATCAGCCGTTAAAGTCATAGTCTGCAAAGTATTTAAATCCGGACTCAAAAAATTATGCCGCCCGGTTAAGAAATCTTCGCTTACCGGCTCTGTCTTCCAGTTTTTAATTTTATAGATATTTCTGAACCCGCTCTCCCTCTCCGAGACATAGTAGACCTCCTCCCCGTCCGGAGAAAAGACCGCGCCGTTATCATCGTATCTGTCTTCGGTTAAACGTTTTATTATCTCGCCCTTCATATTTCCGGCGTAAACATCGGACTTTCCGTCTTTTACGCCTGTAAAAAGAATATTGTTATCCGGGCCGAAACAAGGGGAAGACACAATTTCCAGCCCAAAATCACTTTCGCCTGTCACTCGGTTCTCCTTAAGATCCCAAAACCGGATTTTCTGAACTCCGGCGGCTTTCGCAGCAAAAGCAAGATATTTCCCGTCTTTAGAAACAGAAAGCGCCCTGCCGGTCCCTGAATAACTGTCATAGCATCTGCCAAGCAGTTCCTTTATTTCTCCGGTTTTTATATTCAATTCGAAAAGTCCGGTATAAACTTTCTGATCCGAAAGATAATAAAGTTTATTACCGTCCGCGGAAAAAACAGGAGCGCGGTTATAGACGGGTCTTAAGCCGCCGTCTTTTGTCAGCTTTTGGGCGTAATCCGCCGCGTCTTTTTTCCCTTTTGCCTGCGAAAAATATCTGGCCTTTAAATCATATTGCCACTTTTTGTTGAAAGCATTAAATTCTATGTTAAGCGCTTTTTGTATTACAGTTTCCTGCATATTAGCGATATAGCCGAATTCTTTGAGCATGAGAGCTACCTTGTCTTTGCCGTAAGTTTTCGCTATAAAATCAAAGACATATTGAGACTCTTTATACATCAGGACTATATCGTGACCGTCTATATAATTAAAACTGCCCAGATCACCAAGGTCTTTAATCTTGTTATTCAGCGCTGCATCCCGGAGAAGCATGTCCGTAATAGAATCATCATAATCTTCTGCGCCGTATTCAGCCATGCCTTCCATAACCCAAAGCGGGATAAAAAGCGCTTTTGCAAACTGATAGGGTTTTCCAAAACCTGAAAAGAGAGATTCAAACTGTAATTCGTGCGTTAATTCGTGGGTTAAAACTTCCTTCATTCTTTTTGCCGAAGTGTAAACCGGAAGAACTATTCTGTTCTTGAGTGACTCTGTGAAACCGCCCACGCCCTCATCGATTATGCCGGCGGTAATATTCGTCTGTTCAAAATCAAGAGGAGAAGCATAGAGGAATACCTTTATCGGCCCGGGGGGATTTACCTTCAAGTCCGCAGAGAGCCCGGCGTAAGCCTCTTCAAAGCAGATAGAGAACTCCTTGGCCAGGTTATCATCTTCTAAGGTAAAGTAAATGTTAAAGTTTGCGGTCGGCAATTCTTTCCAGACAAGCTTTTTGTAGTTCACTTTGTTTTTACCAAAAGCAGCCGGCAAAGCAAAAGCGGGAAGAAGGCATAATATTGCAATTTTTAAAAATATTTTATTCAAAACGTCTCCTATTAATTACCGCAGGAGCAGGAAGGCTTTTTACAGGACTCGCGATAAACGCAGTCAGAGGCAGAGCTTTTTTTTGTGCCAAACACGGAAAGCTTTTTAACTGTTTTTTTACTGCCGCAGCCGGGACAAACAACACCTGCCAGACCTGAGTTATACAGGAGCTCTTCGAACGCCTTCCCGCACTTTTTGCAGGAAAATTCATAAAGAGGCATTTTTATTATTCCCCATACAGGTAGCACATACCCTTAAAGAAAAATTTATTTATCAGGCTGTCGGCCTCTTCACTGCCGGAAAGAAATTCAAGAAGCCGCATCTTCTTTTTCTCATAGACCACCACCGGCTCGCCGCTAATTCCGGCCGTTTTTGCGGCATATTTTACTGCATCTTCAAAGGTGCCCATATTGTCCACCAAACCGAGTTTCAAGGCCTGCTTACCGGAGAAGACCCGGCCGTCAGCAATTTTTAAAACGGCTTCTTTCACGTCAGTCCGGTCCGGTGTTTTATTACTATTATTCTGCTTTAGTATACTAATTATTTGCGTCTCACGGTTGCGGACTATGGTGTCCACAAATTGTGTTTGCACATCATCTATTACTTCCTGCATTAGTACTTCTTCCTCGCGCGTCATCTTTCTTGACATGGAAGCGATATCCTTAAACTTTCCGCTTTTTATGGTCACCTGTTTCAGACCTATCTTGGCAAAAAGTTCTTCAAAGTTGAAGTAGCTGATAATAACGCCGATAGAACCGGTCAAAGTTCCGGGATTTGAAAATATGTTGCCGGCAGCGCAACCGACATAATACCCGCCCGAGGCCGCCACGCTCCCGAAAGACGCTACCACTATTTTGCCGTTATCCTTCGCCGCATAAATTTCGCGGTTTATTTCCTGGCAGACAGCCACCCCTCCTCCGGGAGAATCAATCCGGAGCACAATCGCCTTAATGGAAGAATTATCATTAAATCTCCTCAGGGTATCACAGACCGTTTTTGAGCTGTAAAGAGGCCCGTAAATATTTATCACCCCTATATTCCCGCCGGTCAAGATATTTCGTACTTTTCCCGAGGACTTCCCGCCTTTGAGTCCGCCGTTGAAAAATATATACAGCAGATTCAAGACCACAAATATACCGAGAACCACTAAAACTACTCTCAAGAGTTTTTTCTTTTGCATTTATTCCGCCTGTCCTGCTCCCGGCGCTGCATTCTTGCCGGTCTCTCCATCTTCCTGTCTCAGAATATCCCCAAAAGTTCCTTTCCCATCGCTGCTGTCACTGTATTTTTTGAGTTCTTCGGCTTTCATATCGGAGTGAAGATGTTTAATACTTAAGGATATCTTCCTGTATTCCACATCAAGCTTTATTACTTTAGCCTCTTTGATTTCCTCAAGCTTTGCGGCATCTTCCGCCTTTTGCACCGGCTCTTCGGAAAGTTCGGATATATGAACAAAACCCTCCAGATCTTTTTCCAGCTCCAGGAGTATGCCAAAGTTTGCTACTTTGGTTACCCTGCCTTTAACAATACTCCCGACTTTATAATTTTCCGGAATGCAGGTAAGCCAGGGGTCCGCAGTCAGCTGCTTGAGACCAAGGTTAACCTTCCGGTTGAGCTTGTCAATGTTCAATACCAGAGCCTCTACTCTTTCTCCTTTCCTGAATATTCCTTTTAGGGTGGGAAATTTTCTAGTCCAGGAAAGATCTTTTTTATTCAGCACACCTTCTATGCCGTTCTCGAACTCCAGATACACTTTCGAACCGGAATAGCCTGTCACAATTCCGCTCGCTTTGGTATTCGGCTGATATTTTTGCTCAATTTCCTCAAAGGGATCGCGTTCCAGCTGCTTTAAGCCGAATAATATTTTTCTGTTATTCTTGTCTATATTTAAAACTTTCACCTTAATTGCCTCGCCGACAGCCAGAAATTCCGCCGGATTTTTTACTCTTTTAGTCCAGGACATATCTGAAACGTGGAGCAGACCTTCTATATTTTCGTCTATTTTGATAAAAGCCCCGTATTCTAAAATATTCACAATCTTGCCGTTAATAATCGAACCGATAGAATACTTTTCCTCAATCTTCATCCAGGGGTCATCCTTAAGCTGTTTTAAACCCAGGGAAATTCTCTTTTTTTCTATATCTATCTTGATAATTTTCACTTCGATTTCTGATTCAATGGCCAGCACTTCGGCAGGATGGGAAACTTTTCCCCAGGACATATCAGAAATATGGAGGAGTCCTGTCACACCGCCAATATCAATGAAGGCACCGTAGGAGGTGATAGACTTGACCAGGCCTTTTCTTAAGTCACCTTCTTTTACCGTATCCCAAAGTTCTTTCCTTTGCTTTCTGTTATTGTCCAGAATGGCAACTTTATGCGAGACTATTATTTCGCCTTTTTTCTTTCCGTATTTTATTATTTTAACCGGAATTATTTTATTGGTTATACTCCCGGCGCTGTCTACGCCGCTCGGCTGGAACTGTGAATTAGGCAGGAAGACTTCAACCCCTATATCTACGATAAAACCCCCTTTTATGGGACGGAGTATTTTTCCTTCTATTATATCTTTGTTTTTGTAAATATCTTCCAGCCCGTCAAGATTTCTCAGTCTGTCTGCTTTTATTTTTGAGAGAACCAGAAACCCCTGGGAATTCTCTATTCTATCCAATAATACATCAACTATATCGCCTTCTTTTACGGTAACCTGGCCTTGCTGGTTGGTAAATTCTTTGAGAGGAATCATGCCGTCGGATTTATAACCTACATCTACAAAAATACTTTCCTGGCTTACTTTTATTACTTTGGCCTTTATTACTTTTCCTTCCTCAAGGCCGGAAAATTCCGCAGCCATGAGCGTGCCCATATCTAATTCTTCTTTGTCCCCTCCGTTTTTTTCGTTGTTAGCAATTTCTTCGACCATAATAACTCCTCACCTAACAACACCCGTGTTTTTTTCATGTTAGGATTTTTTGTTATGCCCGATAAGGCCGGACTTACTAAGGCCTTCCGGTGCAGTTATAGCTTTAATCACGTTTTTTATTATCCAATCAGGGGTGGAAGCGCCGGCGGTAACACCGGCAAGCGTCTTTCCCTTCAGCCAGCTCTTTTTAATTTCAAGAGCACTTTCTATATGATAAGCGGGGACTCTCTTTTCTCTGCAGAGTTCAGCCAAATGCTTTGTGTTGGCGCTGTTTTTACCCCCAACGATTAACATTATATCAACTTTATCCGCCAACTTCAAGGCGGAATCCTGGCGCTTTTTTGTAGCATCACATATGGTATTGTAAACTCTGATTTCCGGAGTCTTGTCAAGCAGGACCGAAACAGTCTCCAGAAAATTCTGCATGGATTGGGTGGTCTGAACGACAACACCCAGCTTTGCGCACTTCTTTATTTTTTCTGCCTCTTTGATATTTCCGACAACTATCGCCTTGTTATCCGTATAGCCGAGTATGCCTTGTACTTCCGGATGTTCCGTCTCCCCGAGGATCACGACCTGATAACCGTCGAGCATAAGTTTCTTGGCGAGTTTTTGCGCTTTCTTTACAAAAGGGCAGGTGGCATCCGTTACGTTCAGGCATTTTTTAGAAAATTCTTTTTCTTTTTCTGGCGGTATCCCGTGAGTGCGTATTATAATAGAACTGCCTTTCTCTATTTTTTTAATATCACTGACCTGGTAAACCCCCTCTTGCTCAAATTTCTCGACCACCTGGGGATTATGAATAATAGGCCCGTAAGTATAGATCTCTTTCTGCGAATTCTTGGCAGTTTCCGCCGTCATTTTAATGGCCCGTTTGACCCCGAAACAAAAGCCGGCATGCTGGGCAAGTATTACTTTCATATTTTTCCTTCCGTTGCGGGAGGTTCCACCCCGCCAAGTTCCGCTATATTTTTCATTATCTCTTTGGCTACTCTCTTGTAATCTTCTTTATCCGGCTCCCGGTCGCAAACAGGCAGGATGCTGAAAGGTTTACCAAAAGTAAACGTTATTTGTTTGGGTTTCGGGAATTTACTGTTTTTTGGCATCGCTTCGTAAGCTCCGGTTATGAAGCAGGGCACTATCGGCAGGTTAGCCTGAAGCGCGAATAACCCTATCCCCGGTTTTCCCGGCTGCAATTTCCCGTCTTGGCTTCTCGTCCCTTCCGGAAACGCCACCAGCGCGATCTCTTCCTTTTTCAAGGCCTCGAGCGCCTTTTCAAAACCTCCGCGATAACCCGTCCCGCGGTTCAGCGGTATCGCCCCGACATGCTCAAGAAAAAATCTCAGAAAAATATTACTGAAAAGTGTATCCCGCGCCATAAATTTTGTCTTCTTTCTAAAATAAACCGCGATCCCCACAAAAGGCGGATCAATATGGCTGACATGATTAGACAAAATAAGGCAGGACCCCTTTTTGGGCACATTTTCCAGCCCCTTAACTTTACACCTGAAGTAAAGCTTAAAGGGCAACAAGAGCACAAGTGTAGAAAATAACTTAAACATAGTTTAATATACAATAAAGCAATAATTTTCGCAAGAAAAAACACAGCTCGAAAACGAAGAGATTCAGGTATTGCTCTTACGGCGGGGAAACTTGAGTTTGTTATCTGCTAAGGTCAATACACAGGAGTTCCTCTGAAAATCTCAAATAGAGTTTTTTGTGGGCTACTATCGGAGAGGCCCAGCCGATAAAATCATCCCTGCCCTGAGCAATATTGAATTTGTAGCTCGAGAGCTCTTCGAATTTCTTTCCCGTTGCTTTTGCTATGATAAGCTCGGTTCCGCTTCTGATATATAGTTTGCCGTCGGCAAGAGCCAAAGAAGCGTCTATTTTTAGACCTGATTTTGACCAGGCAATGGCGCCGGTTTTTGCTTCAACAGCTACCAGGTTAAAACAGCTTGCAAAACCATAAAAGTAGCCGCCGTAAAACACAAAACTAAAATGGCCGGCAGGAAGTTTTTTTGTATTCCACAGCTTTTTCACGCCGGCCTTTTCCCGGGTTCCGAAAATTTCAAGAAGCACCGGATCTTTTTCAAAAGGCTGTTCCAGTATTTTATTACCCTCAAACACCACCGGAGTAGCTATAGTGTTGACTCCCTCCAAAAGAGGATACTCAAACAAAAGTTTACCGTCTGCTAAACTCAAAACCGAAAGTCTGGCGAAAGGGGAATAAAGAACGCATTTCTCCCCGAAAAACTCTACAATACGCGGGGTCTGACTCACCTGTATGGTAGTCCTGATCTTCACCGGCCTTTTATAAAGCCAGAGCTCTTTCCCGGAAAGCGCGTCAAAAGCAGCGCACATTTCATTTTCTTTTTTTGCGTCAGGTCCGAGATTTACTATAACTTTATTATCGGCGAGCAGCGGGGATATACTGTAGCCCTTCCAACCTTTTATATAGGGCGGGTAGGCTTTAAAAAGTTTCTTTTCCCAGATAATGCTTCCCGTAAATCTATCAAGACAAAGCAGGTCTCCCATTGCGCCGATGGAATAAACAAATTTTTCCGTAACGGTTGCGGCTGCTCTCGGTCCGCCCTGTCCATAGGCCACTTTTTCGTACTTTACGGGATAAACATACTTCCATAGCTGCTTACCGGAAAAAGCATCAAGGCAGGTTACAGCTTCTGTTTCTTTGTTTTCAAGGGAGGTAACATACAGCAGATTGTCATAAATTACGGGACAGGACCATCCTATCTTCAACGGAACGCGCCATAATATTTTTGGACCTGCGCCCAAAAAACCCTCCAGCAGATCTACATCCTTAAAAACTCCGGAATAATCATTCCCGAGCCATTGCCGCCAATCGTTAGCAGGTTTTTTTTCTGTTGCAAAGGCGGGAAAAAGCGTGACAACCAGGACAACCAGCAAAACAGCTGCAGCTCTCATTTTGCCTGACTTTCAAAATATTCCAGCGTTTCTTTAAGCCCCTCCGCAAGTGCCATATTCGGGGTCCAACCCAGTATTTTTTTTGCTTTTACGGCAGAGAGAATATTTTTTCTTAAATCGCCAGGCCGCGCCGGTCCGTGCACTGCTTTTCCGTTAAAATCCGCTGCTTTAGAAATCAAAGAATAAAGACGGTTAACATCCGTCGCAATCCCGGTCCCGATATTAAGTCCGCCGTTATAATTACTCTCAAGCGCCAGAAGGTTCGCCCGCGCAACATCCTTGCAATAGACATAATCCCTTATATATTTACCGTCCCCGTTTATCGTAGGCGCCTTGCCGGCAAGCAGGGCCTTTGTAAAAATTGCCACCACGCCTGCTTCGCCGTGAGGATCCTGTCTGGGACCGTATACATTAGAGTAACGCAAAGAAGTGTAGTTCAATTTGTACTCTTTATAATAGAACCGGAGGTAAAATTCCATCACCATTTTTGAAATACCGTAGGGAGAAGCCGCATCAAAAGGAAATTTTTCGGTTACCGGAAAACTGGACGGCTCCCCATAGACCGTACCGCCGGAAGAGGCAAAAATAAATTTCTTGACATTATTGGTTCTGGCAAACTCCAAGAGATTCAACGTCCCTATCACATTGTTTTGCGCGTCAAAAAGAGGATCCCTGACAGAAGCAGAAACGCTCATTTGCGCCGCTTCATGAATGATGTAATCAGGCGTTGCTTTCTTTAGTATCTTAACGGCTTCCGGACTCTTTATATCCGCTTTGTAGAACTCCGCCTTTTTATTAACATTTTGCACTTTGCCGGAATATAGGTTATCAAGAGCGACAACCCTATAGCCTTCTGCAATGAGCAAGTCACCTATATGCGACCCTATAAACCCTGCACCGCCTGTGACGACTACCTTCATAAAACTGCCTCCGGATTAAGATATTTTGATAATGACTTTTAACGCCGCCTGCTTTTTCCGTTCCGCCGGCGTTAACCTTTCTTTAGAATAATCATTATTTCTCTGAGATACGCCATTGAACATTCGGCAGGGCATTTTGAAAAATTTTCTTTTTCAAGACAGTAACCTCTGCATTCTGACGAGCCCGTTTTATTAGAAACAAAGATCCTGCCCTTATACAACGGATAAAAGAGAGACACGGGAAAGCTGACAGTTGTCTTGCATTTCTCATGATTATAAAGGAACAACCCTTTTTCCGGGGCAAGCATATTTGCCTGATAGCCGATAATTAACATTTCTTTGTCTTTAAAGACCTGCTTATAATTCTTCCAGACGCTCCCGCAGCTGCATGTTTTTACCGCTTTCTCTTTTTTACTTTTAATTTTCAATGCCGTACTCCTTCATTTTTCTCCAAAGCGTGGAACGGGACACACCGAGTTTCTTTGCGGTCATTGTGTGATTGTTTTTGGTTTTTTGCAGGGTTTCGGAAATCAAACGTTTTTCAACAGCGGCTATAGTTTGAAAACCGTCGCCAAGAATCTGCCTTTCTCCGGTTTCTTCTTTTTTTGGCGCTTCCAAAAGAGCAGTTTCAGGTATGCCTGAAGGCAGGTCCGCCTTGGTAATGATTCCGTTTTCAGAAAATATAATAGAATGCTTAACTATATTTTCCAGTTCTCTCACGTTTCCCGGATAATCATAATGCCCGAGCACCGAAAGAACATCCTCGGAAACGCGGCTGACATTTTTATTGTACTCCTTGTTGTATTTCTCCATAAAATATCTGATGAGCACAGGTATATCTTCCGGTCTTTCGCGCAGCGGCGGCACATGCAGTCTGACGACGTTGATACGAAAGAAGAGGTCTTCCCTGAATTTTCCAAGACCAATCTCCTTCCACAAATCCTTATTGGTGGCTGCGATTATCCTGACATCTATTTTTTTGGATTCATTGTCCCCGAGCCGCCTGACCTCGCCGTTTTCCAAAACGTGCAGCATCTTGGATTGCAGTGAAAGCGACATATCCCCGATTTCGTCCAGAAATATTGAACCTTTATTGGCTTCTTCCATAAGACCTTTTCTGTCGGAAGCAGCCCCGGTATAAGAACCTTTCTTGTAACCAAAGAGTTCGCTCTCCAATAAAGTTTCCGGTATGGCAGAACAATTTATTGCGACAAAAGGACCATCAGCGCGCTTACTCAGTGCGTGGATGGCCTCGGCAAAGATGCCTTTTCCCGCACCTGTCTCGCCGGTCAGCAGGACGGTGGAATCGGTGGGGGCAACTTTTGAGATAAGGTTATATACTTTTTTTATGGCCGGGCTTCTACCCGCTATATTTTCTCCTACAAGCATGCCTACTCCGCGCTAATTCTTTCTTTTAGTTTTTCAAAAGTCTTTTTGCCGATACCTTTTACATTTTTCAGCTCTTCAACGGTTTTAAATTTTCCGAATTGCTCGCGGTAGGTAATTATTCTTTTTGCCGCGGCCGGACCTATTGAAGGGAGCGTATCTAATTCTGTTTCTCCCGCAATGTTTATATTAACGAGACAGAACTTTTCAACTTTTGCATCCTGTTTGTTTTCAAGGATTACCTTTGACCGGGCGGGAATCCTAACCGCTAAAAGCAAAGCTAACCCGAGAAAAAAAACAATTACGAAAAATATTGTTATTTTCTTTGCCATTTAACCGTTGAATTTATTCATCGCAGCTTCAACGGTGTTTCCCGCGAGCAGGAACTCTGCCGCAGCAGCCGCCAAAGCGAGCGAGTTTTTTAACGCTTCTTTTTCTTCCTTCTTAAATTTTGAGAGGACAAAATCTATGGTGTCTTTTGGTTTTTCCAAGCCGGAGATACCTATGCGGATGCGGGCAAATCCCGTATCCGCCAGGCAATCGATAATTGATTGAATACCTTTATGTCCGCCGCTGCTGCCTCCGTGCCGGATGCGCAGCTTTCCAAGCGGCAGATCCAGGTCGTCGTATATTACAAAAAGATCTTTAGCCGTACATTTATATTTAGTCAACAGGCAGCTTACCGCCTCTCCGCTGTTATTCATATAAGTCTGCGGTTTTGCGTAAATTACTTCCTGTTTTTCTCCGAGCAGGGAAAAGCATTCTTTCCTTGAAACCCGAAGGTTAAGCCGGCCGGCCAGCTCGTCAAGCGCAAGAAAACCGGCATTATGCCGCGTGTCCTCGTATTTCCCGCCTGGATTGCCAAGCCCAATTACCAGCTTCATTTTTTAGCGTCTTTTTTTGCTTCTTCTTTCGCTTCAGATTTTTCCTTACCTTTTTCTTCTTTTTCTTTTTCGGTGGCAAGACGTTTTTCTTCACGTTCTTTCTCGCCAATAACTTCAGGACCGGTCGGCGCGTCAGGAGCAACCTCACCCGGTACGGGTTCAACCTCTTCCTTAACAACGCTCACGGTAGCGACAACATCCCTTTTATTATCCAGCGCCTTGATGCCTTCCCCGAGCTTCAGGTCTTCAACATGTATGGAGTCATTTATATTTAGGCCGGAAACATCGACAATAACAGCGTCGGGAATTCTGTCCGGCAAGGCCTTCAAGCGAAGCTGTCTCAAAGGTTGCTCCAAAACACCGCCGAGCTTAACACCCGGAGCTTCACCGCTGATTTTTGTCTTGACCAGCACAATAATTTCTTCCAGCATATTAATTTTGTAAAGATCGACATGGATAATTTTTTCGGTTACAGGATGCTTTTGAATCTCCTTAAACATTACGATGGCATCCGCCTTGCCGTCAATTTTTAGGTTAAGCATCACATTGCGGCCCCGGTCCGTACGCAAAGTCTTTAAAACTTCCTTCGCATTAAGGGTTAACGACAACCCTTCTTCTTTTTTTCCGTAAAGAATCGCCGGTATCTCCTCGTTTACCCTCTGTCTATAGGCGGCATTCTTACCTTTGCTTTCTCTAACCTTTGCTTTTAATTCTACCCTTTCCATATTTCCTCCTAATGAAATAGATTCCACTGATATAGCTTTTCAGCAACCGGATATCTTTTTATCTTTTACGGTCTTTAACTTTCTAACGGAACAATTTTGTTACCGAGGTCTCATTATGAATACTCTTTATTGCTTCGCCGAGCACTCCGGCTACAGTTATGACCTTTATTTTTTTGACCTTTTTTGCCTCTTCCGGCAACGGAATAGTATCTGTCACCATAACTTCCTTAAGTATAGAGCTCTCTATCTTTTTTAAGGCGCTTTCCGAAAAAACAGGATGAGTACAGCAGGCGTAAATATCCTTTGCGCCGTGTTTCTTTAAGAACATCGCTGCTTCGACCATAGTACCTGCAGTTGATATCATATCATCCGGTATCAGCACATTTTTACCGGCCACCTCGCCTATAAGGGAAAGCGCTTCTACTTTATTTGAATGATATCTCCTCTTGTCAACGATGGCTATCGAGGCTCCCAGCCGCTCTGCGAAACTCCTTGCCATCTTTGAGCCGCCCATATCGGAGGCTGCGACAACAAGATCTTTGACTTTTTTCTTTGCGAACTCCCGGGCCAGAACAGGCTCGGCTATAAGATGATCCACCGGTATATCAAAGAAGCCCTGCACTTGCGGGGCATGAAAATCCATGGCTATTATCCGGGACGCCCCGGCGCTCGTTAAAAGATTTGCAATTAATTTTGCAGAGATAGCGACTCTCGGCTGGTCTTTCCGGTCCTGCCTTGCATAGGCATAGTAGGGTATTACCACCGAAATTCTTCTAGCCGAAGCTCTCTTAAAAGCATCTATCATTAAAAACAATTCCATAATATTTTCGTTAACCGGCATGCAGGTCGGTTGAATAATAAAACAGTCAGCACCTCTTACATTTTCCGAGATTTTTACCCACGTCTCACCGTCGGGGAACCTGGTAAGTTCCATTTTTCCCTCGGAAGTGCGCAAATATCTGCAAATCTTTGTCACCAGTTCAGGATTAGCGCTTCCTCCGAACACTTTCAACTTATAATTTCTTAGAACCAGCATTTCGCCCCCTGAGATACTTTTCGGCAGCTTTAAGCCGGGTAAGGTCGTCAACACCCATTACCTCGCTTGAATCTTTTGCTAAAGCTGTTCCGATTTTTAGGCCTTTTTTTCTTAATATTTCAATAGCGTCCGTCAGATAATATTCGCCTTTAAGCTTATTCTTCCTTATCCGGGTCAGAGCATAACAAAGTTTTTTGGAAGCAAAACAATAGATCCCCGCGTTTATCTCTTTTATCTTTTTTTCTTGCGCGGTGGCGCTTTTTTCTTCAACTATGCCGACCGGCTCGCCTTTCTTGTTCCGGAGTATCCGGCCATAGTTAGTCGGGTCTTTCACAAAAGTCGTTACAATAGTCGCAATGTTTTTTTCTTCTTCGTGCGTTTTAAGAACTTTTTCCAATGTTTCTGCTTTAATCAGAGGCGTATCACCGCAAAGAATTAAAATACTTCCGGCATAGTTTTCAAAATGATACCGCGCGCTCTTTACCGCATCCCCGGTCCCAAGCATTTTTTTTTGCACAGCCGTCTTTATCCATTTGGGAAGAACCTTCTTTACCAGGGCTCTTTTGTAACCAACCACCACCACGGTTTTCTCTAATTGCTTCATAGAGCCAAGCTGGCTTAAAATGTGCAAAATCATTGGTTTCCCGCAGACTTTATGTAGTACCTTGGGTAGGGCGGAGTTCATCCGTTTTCCCATCCCGCCGGCAAGAACTATCGCAAGCATAGGGAGGTATTTTAACTGTTTTAAGAGGAAAAATCAAGGGAAATTCAACAAACTGTTCTTTTTTAAAACACTATGCCATTTTGTACCGAATTTATCATACTTTCTTAGGGGATTCACACCTTTCTGCGTTGTCAAATAAATGCCCGTTTCCCCGTGAATCTCTTCGAGTTTTAGACCGTATTTCCGGCTTATTGCTACGGCTTTTTTGAATAACCCCAGAGCCTTTACTTTGTTGTTTGTAATTCTTTCCAGCTCCCCGTTTTGCAGAAGAATATACACCAGACCGCGTTTATCATTCCATTTTTTAAAGAGCCGTCCGGCTTTCAAGCAAAGCCCGCCTGCTTCTTTATACTTACCCGAGCACAAAAGAGTATTTGCGTGTCCCCAAAGAACATAAGCATAATTTATTTCATCCTTAAAGGAAGAATAAAGTTTTTCCGCTTTCTTATATAAAGCTGCCGAAATATTATACCTCCCGAGCATTCTGTTGGCGCTGCCCATTCCGCAATTTGAATAAGCCCGGCCAAAGGTATCTTTTTGGCTTGTAAAATATTTATTAGCGGTTTTATAGCATTGCAGGGACTCTTTAAACCTGCCAAGGATACGCAGTGTCCCGCCCCGGCCACAAAGCGCAAAAGCAACATACTCCCCGTTATTACTTTTTTTATATAACGCTAAAGCTTGATCAAAAGCCTTGAGGGCTTCTCCGGGGTTTCCCATAATTCTGCACAAACCGCCAAGACACCACAAAGAGTAAGCAGTTCCTTCCGGGTCTTTCAGTAATTTGTACTTTTCACCGGCTTTAAAAAAACATGCGGCCGCGGTTTTGTATTCCATCACAGCCCTAAGCGCCATGCCTCTCCCCATGAAAATATCGGCGCTCTTAAGCGCATCATTTAAAATAAAACGCTTTGCTTTTTTGTAGGCCTGAAGCGCTTTTTGATAAAGACCGATCATTCTTAACATATCTCCGAGTCCATAGTAAGCCTCATAGCCCGGGTTTTTTTCAGCCGCAAGCGCATAGTACTTTGCCGCCTGCTTAAATTTTGACTGGCATCTCAGCTTGTCAGCTTGCTCCAGAAAGTTTAGCATTATTTTAAAACTCCTTGATCCCGTCTAAATTCTTTTGCGGCGCTGCGAAAAAATAAACACCGTAAACAAAACCCGCCTGACGATCAGCATATATCTATATATATTGAAAGAGGCAGGGTTGGCACCGTAACAGCCTAAAAAACAGTTTTTTCCCGGCAAATGTTTTACAGAGTTAATTATACAACAAACCGACTGCAAGTAAAAAGTGCAAAGTATCCGCCTTTATGCCGGCTCTTTTGCAAAGCGGACCAGTTTCAAAATGCATTAGCAGGCAGGGACGGGCAGCAGCCTCTCAGGAAGACAGACCAAGCCGGTTAAAAGTAATTCTTAATAAGTTCTTCCGGCGCGGGTGGTTTTAATTCTTCCCTTGAAAGGGAGACTTCTTTATCTACAGGGGAATGATCCTCATATACCGGGCGCTCGCATTTATAGATTACCCCTGTCGGAATTTTAGCCCCCCATTCCAGGGACTTGGTAAAAGCGGCGTTTCTGTCAAGGGGATTATAAGACGAGTCTGCGTCTAACTTGTAGATTCTTTCATTATACCACTGATAGGTGTTCACTTTGTTAAAGGAAACACAAGGCTGCAGAATGTCAACATAGGAAAAACCTCTGTGGGACAAAGCGGCTTTCATTATTTTTTTCAGTTGTTCAGAGTCTCCCGCAAAAGCTCTTGCAACAAATGTGCAATTAAGCGCAATTGCCATAGCAAGCGGATGTTCCGGTTCGTTGTAACTCCCTGACGGGGTTGTTCCGCTTTTCATTCCGATATCAGTTGTCGGAGAGGCCTGACCTTTTGTAAGACCGTAAATCTGATTGTCGTGTACAAAATAAGTAATATCCGCATTCCGTCTTATTGCGTGGACAAAATGATTACCGCCTTCTGCATAAGCATCGCCGTCCCCGCCGTGCACTATAACTTTCATTTTATGGCTGACTGCCTTAATCCCGAAAGCCGCAGGCAATGCCCGGCCATGCAGACCGTTAAATAGATTACACTTTAAGTAATGCGGAAGTTTTGCCGCCTGACCTATACCTGAAACCAATATGCTTTGCCACGGCTCCAGCCCTAAATCAACGAGAACTTCCTTTAGGGAGTTAAGAATTGCAAAGTCGCCGCAGCCCGGGCACCAGGCAACAGGATCGGTGCTGTCAAAATCAGATTTTACAACCATATCACCTCTACAAACTTTCATTTTTACTAACGGCTGATTACCATTGTCTATTTACTGAAGGCGGTAAATTACCGCCGTAATATTTTTAAAGTTTCTTAATAATATAATTTGCCGTAAGCGGCCGGCCGTCATATCTGAGAACTCTTTTTGTAATATTTACTCCTGTATGCGCAGAAAACAGGCTTGCAAATTGGGCTGTTGCGTTGCCTTCAACGGCCACTATCTTTTCAATATTTTTTAAATCACACGGAAGTTTTAGCTCGGGCAGGGGCCAAAGCTCAGAGAAGTGGAGCAGCGCAGCCGGCACACCTTTTTGATTCATCAAATCCACTGTTTCTTTCAAGGCTCCATAGGTAGAACCCCAGCCGATTAAGAGCAGGGACGGGGCATTGCTGCCGGTATAAACCGGTTGCTGCATATCCACTGCTATTTCAGTGAGTTTGAAAAGTCTCTTCTCCACCATTTTTTTTCTAAGTTCACCGCTTTCGCTTATATGCCCCTCTTCCGTATGTTCATCAGAATCCTCGCAGACCTGCTGATATGGACACCCCGGGACCAAACGGGGGGAAACTCCGGAAGCATTAATAGAGTATCTTTTGTAGGTGTTTTTATCTTCCGGCCATACAAAATTTAGATTACCCCGCCTTAAGGGTTCCGGCTGTATATCAGCCGCATTAATTGTATAACTTGAATCATTAAAGTATTGGTCGGTAAGAACGATGACCGGCACCTGGTATTCTTCTGCAAGATTAAAAGCACGGCTCATAGCAAGAAAACTTTCTGCTGCGGTACGCGGCGCAAGTATTATCCTTGCAAACTCACCGTGTCCTGAATATAGCGCAAATTTCAAATCAGCCTGCTCTGTTCTGGTAGGAAAACCTGTTGCGGGTCCGGGACGCTGGGTGAGAATAATAACAACAGGTGTTTCCGTCATCCCTGCAAGGGAAATTCCTTCTGACATAAGGGCAAAGCCGCCGCCGCTCGTAGCCGTCAAGGCGCGAACGCCTCCGTAAGAAGCGCCGATAATCATATTTATTGCGGCTATTTCGTCCTCGGCCTGCTCACAGATAATTTTGTATTCCCCGGCCTTTCCGGCAATATGCTCCATTACCGCTGTAGAAGGAGACATCGGATAACCCGCGTAAAACTTAACGCCTGCAGCTATTGATGCCAAAGCAAGGGATTCGCTTCCCGTCATAAAAAGTTTTTTTCCGGCGGCAAGAGGCATTCTTGGCTCCAAAGGCAGTGCGCCTGAATGCGCAGCAACATAATCATACCCTGCCTTAATAGCGTTCAAATTATTAATAATTACTTCTTCGCCTTTCCCGGCAAAGATTTCTCCAACCACCCCGCTGCTCGCCGTCACATCCCATTTTAAAAGCGCCATAACCGCGCCAGTTGCAACGGCGTTAACCATTATTTTATCTTTTCCTGATTCTAACGCTATACGTTCAAGAGGAACCGGGAAAAAACCGGGCTTTGCCTCTTTTAATATTATCTTTTCCCCGTCGTAAACAACCACCCCGTCTTCTCTTAAATTTTTTAAATTCACAAGGAGAGAACTTCTGTCAAGGGCGACCAGAATATCAAAGAAATAGGAAATCGAGTTGGTTGCCGTATTTTTTATCCTGAGGATTGAAACATTCGACCCGCCCCGCACCCTAGACATCAGGTCTTGATATGTGAAGACGAAGAACCCTTGCCGGGTAAAAGTTTTCCCGAGCGTATAGGCTATTGTTTGCATTCCCTGTCCGGCCGAACCGGCTATAGCTATCTCAATATCATTTATCATCTTTTGTCTTTGCTTATTTTTTCTTTACGTAAACTTTGTGAACATCCCCTTCGGTCTTACTGCCCAGAAATTCATTTCCCGTGGTTTTTGCCCAGGCAGGCATATCTTTTATAATTCCTATATCATCGGCGGTCACTTCCAGTATTTCCCCGCTATTCATAGTTTTTATCAGCTGCGCCGTTTTCATAATCGGCACAGGACAGTAAAGACCGAGACAATCAAGTTCTTTATCCGCTTTAATTTCACCAATATTACCTGCCTCTCTCAGTTTTATCTTATAAATTTCGATAACTTTGCAAACATTACAACCTCTGTTAATTTTATATGAAAAGGTTCACATTCGATTCCTTGGCTTCCGCAAGATATGAAGCCGCTCCGGCCATTTCATCAACTTCGTCTATTAAATCCGTTCTATCCACGCCCATAACCCCGCAGGAGGTAGTGCAAGCAATGTATTTTACTTTAAGCTCTCTTGCCGATGCCATCATATCAGGAAGAGACGCCATTCTCTTTTGTTTCATAAGCATTTTCATCATTTCAGGGCCGGCTCCCGCAAAGTTAAACTTTGTCAGGGGAAGCTTTTCTTTCGTCCCTTTGTTCAAGAACCAGAACATCTTCTGAAGAAAAGTTTTTTTGCCTATAGAGATTCCGCCTTTCTTTAAGACATTAAGTCCCCAAAATGTAAAAAAAATAGTTACTTCAAAGCCCATAGCCGCCGCCGTAGTTGCCAGGGTAAAGCAAGCCAGCGCCTTATCCATTTCCCCCGAAAACAGTATAAGCGTCATCTTTTCAATTTTCTCCGCCATAAAATCCTCCAAAAACTATCTTTTTTCTGCCATCAGTTAATTTTTCATACTATTTCTTTCCGCTATCCGCAATTCGTCAATTCTGTTTGTAAAGCGGCGACATCTCTCTCAACTTCTTCACCACTTTCTCAAATTCAGCCGCGGTATATTCAATATCTTCCCTGGTAATATCTTTATTCAAAGAAAAGAGCATGGAGCCGTGGCAAATTTCCTGAGGGACTCCGATTGAAAGCAACACGTGCGACGCCTTAAGCGCTTTTGAAGTGCACGCAGAACCCGAAGAAGCGGCAATACCGACATCATCGAGCCACATTAATATTGATTCACCCTCGATGAACTCTACGGAGACATTAACATTTCCGGGAAGGCGCTTTATTGCATCCCCGTTCAAACGCACTTGCGGTATTTTTTTTAAAATTAAAGCAATAAGCAAATCTCTAAGCGGGCGCATTTTATTATTTCTTTCTTCCATTTCGTTCTTTGCAAGTTCTGCGGCTTTTCCCATGCCGACTATTCCCGGTACATTTTCAAGTCCGGCTCTTCTCCCCCCTTCCTGAACACCGCCGTCAATAAGCGGATTTATCCTGACACCCTTCCTTATATATAGCGCAGCTGCGCCCTTTGGACCGTAGAAGGAGGTAGAGGCCAATGACAGCAGATCTATTCCGAGAGTTTCCACATCGACAGGTATTACACCTGCCGCATCAACCGCATCCGTATGAAGATAAACCGGTTGAATTTTACGGGCCAGTCTTTCGGCATTAACTTTTTTAATAATAGCTGCCGTTTCGGCAAGCGGCTGTATTGTGCCTATTTCATGATTGGCAAGCATAATAGAAACCAAAACTGTCTCATCTTTGATAAGTTTTTCAAGCTCCTCAGTTTTGATTACGCCGTCAGTTCCAACCTTAAGCTGGCTAGAAGTAAACCCCAGCTTTTCCAGAGATTTAACAGACTGCAACACCGAGAAGTGTTCTATCTCTGAAACAATCAGATGCTTTCCCCTGGCTTGATTTGCCAGGGCAACACCTTTGAGCGCCATATTATTTGCTTCAGAACCGTTTGAAGTGAAAAATATATATTCCGGTTTGGAGTTAAGGAGCAGAGCAACCTGTTCCCTGGCTTTTTCTAAACCTTTTTCGGGCGCCGTCCCATAAGAATGAATAGTAGCCGGGTTACCAAACTCTTCCACAAAAAATGGCTTCATAACCTCAAATACCCGTGGATCAAGCGGAGTACAAGATGCATTATCGAGATATACTTTTTTCATAATAATTCTCCCTTAATATCCTTATACGAGGCAACTTACACAGGCCGTTCGATTCTTAATTTCTCGACAGGAATTTAAAAGCCGACAGTGTTGCTTTGGCTCCGTCTCCGGCCGCAATTATTATCTGTTTTTCCGGAACATCCGTTACGTCTCCCGCCGCAAATATTCCAGAAATATTCGTTTCGCAGGAGTTATTAACCAGTATTTCATTCGAACCGTTCTTTTTTATTATTCCCGCAAAATCAGAATTCGGGATAAGTCCTATCTCTACGAAAACACCCTGAACGGGTATCTCTATTCTCTCTTCAACCCGACTTATGATTATTCCGGACACCATTTTTTCGCCGAGTATATTCTCAACCTTGGAGTTGTTATAAATTATCACATTCCCTGCTTTTTTAAGTTTTTCCTGCATCACTTTATCACCGCCCAAAGACGGAGTATTATTTATCAGATGAACTTTTACGGCAATCTTGACAAGCTGAAGCGCTGCGTCTAAGGCAGAGTTTCCCCCTCCTACCACTGCAACAGTTTTACCGGAAAACAAAGGTCCGTCACAAGTAGCGCAATAAGCAACGCCCCGGTTTTTTAGTTCTTTTTCACCGGGAATATTCAACTCGCGGCTTCTTTTTCCGGAAGCTATAATAAGAGTTTTAGAAATATACTCTCCGCGATCTGTCTTAACTCTTAAAACGCCGTCTTCTTTTAAAATAGTAACTACTTCTTCGTTTTCTTTAATGGGAAAGTTATATTTTCTGACGTGCTCTTCGAACTTCAGGGCAAGTTCGGGGCCTGTTACAAACTGGTAGCCGGTGTAATTTTCGATATCCCCGCTCCAGGCTGCCTGGCCGCCGATGTCTTTTGTTATGAGGATAAAATCCATCTGTTTTCTTGCAGCATAAACGGAAGCAGTAACTCCGGCAGGACCTCCGCCGATGATTATTAGCTCGTAAACCTTTTCATCCATAATAATCCGCTGCCTCGCGTTTTTACTTTTTTCTTTTTGCTTTTACCTCTTCCATACGTCTTTTCGCATTACCGTAGAAAAAGTTATCCAGCTGCGCCGTAGTCGGAGCTGTCGGAAGTGATGCAAGTATTTTTTGCCAGAAACAAAGCTGGTATTCAAATTGATTGGGCCAGCCGCCGTCCATACCGGAAGCAAAAAGACCCCGATGCGTATCCGTGGACCACATAATACTGTCCCAAACTTTTTCTTTACCGTTTATACCTGCAGTTATTAACTTAGGTTCTATCTCAAGAATAAACCTGCAACCCCCCGAAGCATCCCACATTAGATTAGGACAATATAAAGAAGCGCGAAGAGCCGCGAGAATGTCGGGATTTCCGAGGTGCGCTCCCTGCATTAGCAAATCAGGATGCCTTGTTGCTACGGTATCCAGCATATCGGCTCTCATTAAACTCATTCCGGAATGTTTCCGTCTGTATTCACCGCCAAGAACCCCGGTATGAATAAGGCACGGCATTCCGAGTTTTTCCGCCAAATCAAAAACAGGTTCATACTCAAGACCGTCATACGCATATTTAGGAGCAATAAACTTAAGTCCCCAAAACCCGTTATCATAAGCGCGCTTTATCTGCTCCGTATCCCCCGTGGCAAGATCAAGCCAGTAGTACGGTATAACTTTTTCTCCGATTTTTCCGATAATCCCACAAATCCTTTTAGTTTCTGTTCCGGTATAATCCGGCGGAAAAATAAGGTTTAAACTTTCAACGTTATACTGATTAACGACTTTGGAAAGGCATTCGAGATCTTCTTCTTTCCCGAAGAAATGAACATGGGGATCTATCAGTTTTGTTACAGGAGCAGCTTTTTTATTTTGCCAACTGAAGTTAACAAGTCTGGGATCAAGTTCTAAGGCACTCATTCTTCCCTCTGATATATAAATGTATATTAGGCCTAAGCCCCTTTTGCAAGAGGCTTAAATGTTATCTTATTTCTTTTTTCCTTTTTTAACTGCTTTCTTTACTGCCTTTTTCGCTTTCTTTGCCACGGTTGTATCCTCCTTTGGCAAAGCCCCTTGCGGTAGCGCAGGCTTAACCATAAACATAGTATGAAGTTACTAGTTGCAAGTTATTATTTTAACTGCAACTTGTAACTTGAATTATATTGTTTCTTTAAACATTTCTTTTGTTACCCCGCATTGAGGACAGACCCAGGTGTCCGGAATCATCTCAAAAGGAGTTCCCGGCGCTATATTGCCGTCAGGATCTCCCGTGGCAGGGTCATAGATATAACTGCAAACGGTACAAATGTATTTTTTCATATTTTGCGCACTCCTTTAGGAGGTTTTAGCCCTTGCAAAAGACGCAATTTGCGTCGGACTTTTTTATTTTATTTCCAAACTCCACACCATACTCAAATAATTTTTTCAGCTCTGCTTTGTCCGGTACAAATTGACATTGAATCAAAGGCTGGACAATTTCTACACCTGCTGCAGTCAGAACGCTTTCTATACTTTTTGCCGCGCCTCCGGCCCAGCCGTACGAACCAAAAGCAGCCCCGATTCTCCCTTTGGGCTTCATATCCTTAAGGAAAGAAAGAAAACCTGCAAGAGCAGGCAGCATATCGTTGCCGTGGGTTGAGGAGCCAAGAAGATAACCTTTAGCATCAAGCATTTCCTTGATTACATTGGTCTTATCAACTTCAGAGATATTTGCTATTACAACTTTTACCCCGGTAGAAGAAATACCATCCCCTATGGTCTTTGCCATTAATTCCGTTGATTTCCACATGGTTTCGTAGGCTATTACTACTTTATCAGTTGTTTCATTCTTAGCCCATTTTACATAGGCGTTTATGATTTTAGCAGGGTCTTTACGCCAGATTATTCCGTGACTTGGCGCTATCATATTGATTTTTATACCCATTTTCACAACTTCTTCTATCTTTCTAAGGACCAAAGGACTGAAAGGTAAAAGTATATTTGCATAGTAGGCGGCAGCCTCGTCCATAAGCTCACCCTGGTCAATCTCATCGTCAAATCTTTTAGAAGTACTTATATGCTGGCCAAAAGCATCGTTTGGCATCAGTAGCTCTAATTCCGGAATATAAGTAAACATACTGTCAGGCCAGTGGAGCATCGGGGCTTCGACGAAAGCAAGAGTATTTTTTCCGAGAGATATTTTGTCTCCGGTTTTCACCGTTTGCCAGTCCCAGCTGCCGTAATAATTCTTATTCATTCCGAGTTTACATTTTTCCGTGCCTATGACTTTTGCTTTCGGACAGTATTTCAAAACTTCAGGAACAGCGCCCGAATGATCCCCCTCCACATGATTGACCACCATATAGTCAATTTTCTCAAGCGGCACTATTTCGCTGATATTTGCCAGTAACTCTTTTGAAAAGGGCGCATAAACAGAATCTATGAGGGCTATTTTTTCATCAACGATGAGATAAGAATTGTAAGTGGTTCCTCTTTTGGTGTTATAGGTGTGACCGTGAAAACTTCTGACGTTCCAATCTACTACTCCTACCCAGTAAACTCCTTCCTTAATTTTTACTGCTGACACTAAGCACCTCCAGCACTATCTCTATAGTTATTTTACAACAAGAAGCGTAGGATTACAATACCTATTAATACTTTTCCGGACAGCTTTGAATTTTTTCAACATGATATCTGTCATATTACCTTTTCTATAAAAATATTAAGATTAGTCAGAAATTAAAATTTCAACAAAGGGAGGTTAGCTATGAGCGGATGTTCATGTTGCGGCGGGGGCGGAGCGAGTTGCACCACATACAAATGCGCGGCGTGCGGCAAGACCAGCACCAAGCCGGGAAATTGCTGCGGTAAGCCGATGGGAAAGAAATAAAAGTTTAGAAATAAAAAGGACGAGTGCTTAATAACACCTGTCCTTTTTATTTGTTACAAACTACAACATATACTTCTGCTTCTTTATTACCGGATTTGCTTCTATCTCTTCTGCTATTTCCTTTTTTATTCCAGGTTTTTTCAACTTATAATACATGTAGTTTTTATAGCTTTCTACGCCGGGCTGGTTAAAGGCATTGATATTCAAAAGCTCCCCCTCGTAAGCAGTGGCCATTTCAAAGAAGAACAAAAGCTCTCCCCAGGTATAAGCATTAATCTCGGACATTGCAATCGTACATGAGGGTCGGTTTTCCCTGGTCAAAGCCCACTCCGTACCTTCCTGCGCGACAGAAAGCAAAGCTCCGTAGCGCTTTCCCGCAAGAAAATCTTTTGTGTCGGGGACAACCAAATCATTCTTAAATCTGCCAACTTTTATGAACGTCAGAATTTTATTATTTTCCCCTTCGACGTTATTCTGCTGAATAGAATGCAAATCATTGGTACCCCTCGAGGAAATTGGGGTGCGTCCGGCATTTATTATTTTTGTACCGTTTTTCCATTTTTCCGCTCCGTTTTTAAAAACCACTTTTCTTTCATATTTTTTACCTGTGCTTTCTGCCAGTAATTGTATGTACCAATCGGCCGTGGATTTTAATTGTTCGGAGAAAGGCATCAAAACGGCAAGCGCCATTCCCTTTTCTCTATATAATATAGTATGAAGAAGAGCATACATAAGTGCAGGATTTTGTTTTAAATCGGGTTTCATACAGCGTTTTGCCATAGCGCCGGCGCCGGACAATACTTCTTTAATACTAATACCGACAATGGCAAGATGCAGCAATCCCATATTTAACTCCGAAAATCTTCCACCCACGCCCTCAAGAAGCGGAAGACTTCTAAAGGCAAGCGCATCCCTACAGTTTGCTTCTTTTACTTTCTTTCTTAAAGTACCTGAATTCGGGTCCGTTATTGCAAAGACTTGCCGGCCGTAATATTTTCCCGCGCCTTTTTTCAGCCAGTTTAAAGTAATTTCAAAGGCAGCCTTGGTTTCAGAAGTCTCGCCAGACTTGGAGATGCAGACCACAAATGTCTTTTTGGGATTAAGGTTTTTTAGTAGAACAGAAAGAGTTGACGGATCCAGATTATTTCCTTCAAAGTAAATTCCGGGCCTTTTCTTTCTTGCCCCGGCAAAATCATTATAGTACGGCGACAAAAGCGCATCCTGCGCCGCCTTTAGCCCCAGGTAAGATCCGCCGATACCGAGGAACAAAACACTATCATATTTTCCCGCAATCTCATTTCCGAGTTTTTGAATTTTTTTTATCAGCTTTGAATCCTGCTCCGGAAGTTTAAACCATTCGAGAGAGAGCTCAATCCTCAAGTTTTTATCTGCAAACAATTCTGACAGATGCGAGTAAGCCGCCTTTGCCTTATTATTGTACTTTAGAAGGTCTCGTTCTGACACTCCGCGCTTATTTCCGGCATTAAAATCAAACAATCCGTTTAAATCAATTTTTAGGCTCATAACTCCCTCCATTTGTAATTATTATATTTTACCATAATATTTACTGTTATTTTAGCATATCTGATAAAGGTCATATTGTTATTTTCCAAAAATAGTATTATAATAGCAGAGAAGTTATTTTTAAAGGAGAAAATTGATGTCAACTTTTATCGAAACGGATGATATAAAATACGAAGAAGATATAAAGAAGAACATGGGTTTGGTTTTTGTGCTCTTTAAGTCGGAGTGGTGCGCTTCCTGCAAGAGGCTTTGGCCGGTTGCGGAGAAAGTATCAGACGATTATAAAGCGAAAGCGAAGTTTGTCTGGACGGATGCAACCAAAAACATAAGAATAGCTGCGGAATACGGGGTTCTGGCGATTCCCACTTACATACTTTTTAAAGGAGGCGTCGAAAAAGCAAGAGGCGTCGGATATCTTCCGGAAAACGATCTTAAAGCTTTTGTAGACAAGAACGCATGACAGAGACCATCAACCAGCTTGCGGCAAGCCTTAAGATAGCTCTGCAGGATAATTTTTTATTGGCTTACGGGCTTATTTTCCTTGCAGGTATCCTCACGAGTTTTGAACCGTGCATCTACACAATGCTTCCGGTAACGGTCACTTTCATCTCCACCCAGGCCGGAGGCTCCAAGATCAAAGGCTTTTTCCTTTCAGTTATCTATGTGCTAGGCATTGCCGTAACATATACAATCTTAGGCATGGCAGCTGCATTAACCGGTTCTGTTTTCGGCCAACTTCAGAGCAGTATCTGGCCGAATATACTGATGGGTGTTGTGTGTATAGGACTTGCCCTTTCTATGTTTGACCTTTACGAAATACGTATTCCGGCCTTTATCTCAAATCTGGCAGGAAAAAGAGTCGGCTCAGGTTACATCACCATCTTCTTTCTCGGACTCATCTCGGGACTGGTTGTTGGCCCTTGCGCCGGCGCTGTGTTACTCGTAGCGCTTGCTTATGTAGCAAAATCACATAACGTTCTCTTCGGAGGCACTTTGCTTTTTACATTCTCCATGGGAATGGGTATTCTCCTTTTAATAGTCGGTACTTTCTCCGGTTTACTTATGGCATTGCCTAAAGCCGGACAATGGATGAGTAAAATCAGAAAGTTCATGGGCGTTGCAATGATAGTTATCGGTCTTTACTTTTTCTACCAGGTATACTTAAATTATTAGGAGGATTCTATGAAGAAGATATTTTTGATACTGCTTGCTTGTTCCGTATTCTCACTGGGCATGGGTAAAAAACCGGCAAAAGAAGCTGTACCTGCAGAAAAAGGAAATGCCGCCATTCAAACCGAAGGCTCAAGCAAAAGCGCTCCCCAGTTTACACTCAAAGACCTTGACGGAAAAGATGTTTCCTTAAAAGATTTCAAAGATAAAAAAGCGGTACTCCTTGTATTCTGGGCTACCTGGTGTATTTATTGCGTAGAGGAGATATCGGATTTAATTAAACTAACAGAACAGTACAAAGGAAAGGAGCTGGTGATCTTCGGGGTAAATCTTGAAGAAACCACCAAAAAAGTGGCGCCTTTCGCAAAAAAGAACAAGATCAATTACTCCATCCTTTTTGACGAAAAGGGCACAGTCGCAAGAGCTTATGAAGTGCAGGGGCTACCGGCTAACGTACTTATAGATAAGAAAGGCAATATTATCTACTCCGGAAGTTACAGCGAAGAGCTGGAGAAGTTAATAGCTGCTACTTTGAAGAAGTAGCACGGGCTAAAGAATTTCTTTTAAACTGCTTAAAACTGCTTCTTTTTTAAGTTTAGGGTAGAAGTACTCTACAGAATCATCTTTTAAGATAAGTTCTGTCATCTGTACTAACTCAATCTTTGCGGGCTTTAATCCAAGCTCCTCAAATGTCAGCGGTAGACCGTATCTCTTGTAGTGCAGCGCATCAGGAAATTTCTCTTTAAGCATACCATATTCAAACACCACTCCGAGAGCCGCAAGATAGCCATGCAGTTTTTCTTTAGCTCCTTTAAAAGTCAAAACGGAGTTCGCAAAGGCGTGAGCAAAAAGCGCGCTTGCGGCATCCCTGCCCGCTGTGCTTACGTAACCGCTCATCGCAATGTTTGCGTTTATAATCTCCTGCTTTGACGCTTTGCTGTTTCTGATAACTTTATACATCTGAGCGGAAACAAAAAGCGCGGCTTTTGCGAGTTCATCCTTCTCCACCTGCTTAAAAGAAGAAATATGTTTGGCTTCGTGATATTTTGCAAAGGAGTCTCCAATGCCGGCAATAAGAAGTTCGGCAGGTGCCTCCAGTATTGAATTTTCATCAACTAAAGTAACGGCAGGCGCTTTGCCCGTATCAACAATATCCCTAAAGGTTCCGTCGGCATTATACACAATAGCAACCGCCGTCCAGGCTGCGCAAGTAGAAGCCGAGGTTGCAATTAAAACCCAGGGGAGTTTGAGCTGAACTCCGGCAAGCTTTGCCGTGTCCAGCACCTTCCCTCCGCCAAATCCTATCAGAAAATCATAATTTTTACCTTTGACCGCGGCATAAACTCTGCCGGATTCTTCATAGGTGCATTCCCCGCTGAAGGTAAAACTTTCTGCTTTTAGACAGCTGTCCCGAAGCGCAGAGGCCAAAGCTTCATAATACTTTTTCTGTATTAAAGAATCGCACAGCACCAGCGCCTTTTTTCCCAAAAAACTTACGCTAATGCCTGCTTCACAAATAGCATCTTTTTTTTGTATATACACGGCAGGACCTGGTATATAGGAATACGTATTCTCCGTCATCGTTTATCTCCGATAGAGGCTTTATAGTTTTTATAAATATAATTTCCGGCAGGAATGTCCGCAGTATCAAGCAGTCCGGAAACAGTCTTAAATTCAAAACCCCTTTTTTTTATTTCCGCTATTATTTCCGGCAGGGCCTGTAAAGTGGCGTCTACACCGCTGTGCAAAAGAATAATATCTCCGTCTTGAAGAGAACTCAAAGTCTTCAGAAAAACGGCTTTCGGGTCTGTTGCTCCGTAATCAGAGCCGGAAACAGACCAGAGCACCGGTATAAAACTTCTGTTTAGGGCAGCCTCAAGCACTTTCTTATTATACCTGCCCGAAGGAGGGCGAAAAATAGCAACATCTATCCCCGTCGCTTTTTTTATTTCGGCTTTGTTCATTTCTAATTCGTCTGCTATGGCCTGCGGTTCCAGGATCGTAAGAAGCGGATGATTAAAGGTGTGATTGCCTATTTCATGCCCCTGTATTGCTATTTCCCGGAGAAATTCGGAGTACTTTCGCACCTGTTTTCCGACCACAAAGAAGGTTGCTTTAATCTTACTTTTTTCCAGAACTCTCAATATTTTCAAAGTATATCCCGGATGGGGCCCGTCATCAAAAGTGAGGGCTATTGCTTTAATATGGGCCGGGGATTTCTTTTGGACGGCAACCGCTATTTCTACAGCCGGAAACATGAGAGAAAATAGGTTTACCGCAATAAATAAGATGCCGACAAGAATCAGAAGGATGAGAGAACGCAGGAAGTAAAGCTTATATTTTTTCAACTGAAGCAGCCTTTATTACTGAAATTCTAGCGCCGCAGAAAGAGGCAGCCCTATCCATCTTAGATTTATTTAATTTCGCATGCACGCAAAGTCTCCCTGTTTGAATAATTATCTTTTCCATTCAAAATCTTTTTGGAAAATAGAGCAACGGAACGCAATAGAAAGGAACCTTGCACGAGATATTAAGCTATGTTCAAAATACCACAACAATCTATTGTCAGCTTCTATGCTCGATTACTCTAGAAATTTTCTGGTGGGCGCAATAGGATTCGAACCTATGACCTCCGCCGTGTGAAGGCGGCACTCTAACCAACTGAGCCATGCGCCCGGTAAGATTATGCTGTTTTAATAAAAAGACCCGTGGTGCACAAATCCGGTCAAGAATATTGTATTTTACCCTATGCAGCCGCCTTAGTCAACACAGAACAGAGCGTCGGGCCCAAAAGTCTTTCCGTAGTTTTTCGCAGAAAATCACTTTAGTACTTTTTTTATTACGGTAATGTCTTTTTTTATCTGTTTTACCAGAGCGGGTATATCTTTAAATTTTTGACTGCCTCTGATTCTTTTTATGAAGGAGATTTCCATTATTTTATTGTAAATGCTTTTTTTGAAATCAAAGATGAAGACTTCCGGTTTTGCAGCTGGTTTTCCGGGTTTATCAAACGTGGGACTCGATATACTGCAGGCGCCTTTATAAAGTTTGCCCTCCATGCGGATACAGACGGCGTAAACGCCTTCTTTGGGGACTACCTCGTTAAAACAGTTGAGATTGGCGGTGGGAAAACCGAAAGTTCTGCCAATTTTTTTCCCGGCTTCCACTCTTCCGATAACAGCGTAATCACGGCCTAAATATTTTTTGGCGGCAGTGATATCGCCGGAGAGGACTGCGTTTCTTATTCCGGTACTTGAGATTATTTTATTACCGACAAACAACGGCTTTACAATTAGGGTTTCAAAACCCAAAACAGCGCCTTCCTTTTTCAGGAGCTCAGCATTACCCTCTTTAGCTTTGCCAAAACCGTAATCGTGACCGATGACCACCACTTTTGCTTTAAGTATTTTTACCAGGATGTTTTCGACAAAAGCTTTTGCGGTTATAGACGCGAACTTCTTATTAAAATCCACAAGTATTAGAATATCTACGCCAAGTTTTTTAATAAGTTCAATTTTTTTTGTCGTGGTTGTAAGTATGGGCGGAGCTTCTTTATGGGTGGTTTTTTTGGGGTGCTTCTCAAAGGTAATGACAACGCTTTTTGCTTTCCGGCGCCCGGCTTCCATAACTGTCTGCCTTATTATCTTTTGGTGGGCAAGATGTACGCCGTCAAAAACGCCTAATGTGACAACAGCGGCTTTTAATTTTGCTATACGCTTAAAAGTAGTTACGATCATAACACTGATCCGGCATGGTCCTCTGTCAATAGACCACCTTATTTAGGGGATACTCTATTATCCCTTCGGCGCCATGTTCTTTGAGCAAAGGGATGATACTCCTCACAACACTCTCATCAATTATAACTTCGATGGCAACCCATTCCGGATCGGCCAACGAGGAGACGGTAGGCATTTTTAGCGCAGGAAGTTCCGACATTATTTTTTTAAGCTTTGCTTTCGGGAGGTTCATCTTAAGACCTACTTTTGTCTCGGCTTCAAGCGCGCCCTGTAAAAGCATTGCAATAGCTTCTGCTTTTTTTCTGATATCTTTGTTTTTCCAGGACTGTTTGTTTACTATTATTACAGTCGAGGACTCCATAATAGTGTCAATTATCCTGAGATTATTCGCTCTGAGGGAAGAGCCTGTTTCGGTTATCTCCACAACCGCATCCACCAGCTCCGGCGGTTTTGCTTCGGTCGCGCCCCAGGAAAACTCCACATCAGCTTTAACACCGTTAGCTTTTAAATATTTCGCTGTTATATTGACCACTTCCGTGGCTATTTTCTTTCCTTCCAGATCTTTGACACTTTTAATCTTGGAATCATTAGGCACCGCCAGCACCCATTTAAGAATACTTCTGGTTCTTTTAGCATAAACAAGTCTTGCGACTTCCACGACATCTGCGTTGTTCTCCGCAACCCAATCTGCGCCGGTCAGTCCAAAATCAAGTTTGCCTGATTCGACGTAGCGGGGAATCTCCTGCGCTCTTATAAATCTGGCGACAAGCTCAGGGTCATCAATCTTTGGAACATATGCCCTGCTGCCGAGAGAAATACTCCAGCCGGCTTTTTTAAACATCTTAATGGTTGACTCCTGCAAACTACCCGCAGGAAGACCTATTTTAATTTCCATAAATGCCTCCAAAATACGAAAAATACCTAATTAAGACCGGCAATACTTGGTACTTAGAATCTGCTTTATTTAACTTTACCTGCTACCAGATCGCCTATTTCTCTTGTGCCCATGCCCATTCTGCCGGCGGCCATGCTTTTCAGCTGACCGGTTTGAAGCGCTGCAACTACCGCATCTTCAACGGCTTTGGCGGCTTTTTCTTCGCCAAGATTACCGAGCATCAAACTTCCTGCCATTATTGCAGCAATGGGATTAATAACATTCTTGCCGGTATACTTAGGCGCGCTGCCGCCCATCGGTTCAAACATTGAAAGACCTTCCGGGTTAATGTTACCGCCTGCTGCCACTCCAAGTCCGCCCTGAATTATAGCTGCAAGGTCAGTAATAATATCGCCGAAAAGGTTCTCGGTCACTATTACATCATAGAACTCAGGCTGTTTTACAAACCACATAGTGGTCGCATCAACATGGTTATAATCCTGCTTGATATCTTTATAATCCCTGTCGCCCATCTCTTTATGCGAACGTACCCAGAGATCGCCGCAATGGGTGAGCACATTGCATTTGTGGACGAGAGTCAGCATCTTCTTTTTGCTGTTTCTCTTTCTTGTCAGGTCATAGGCATACTTCATACAGCGGTCAACAATAGGTCTGGTGTACGTCATCACCTGCGTTGCTGTTTCGTGCTGGGTGCCGACCATCGAAGCGCCGCCTATGCCGGTGTAGATACCGCCGGAGTTCTCCCTGATAACTACAAAATCTATATCTTCAGGTTTCTTATCTTTGAGCGGCGTTTCTACGTTCGGAAAAAGTTTTACCGGTCTGAGGTTAATATACTGGTCCAGTTTGAACCTTATCTTCAAAAGTATGCCAAGCTCAAGAATACCGGGCTTTACATCAGGATGCCCGATAGCGCCAAGAAACATTACATCATGTTTCTTAAACTCTTCGATAGCTGAATCCGGAAGCGCTTCTTTAGTCCTGAGATAACGCTCTGCTCCGAAATCATAGTTTACATAGTTAAGTTTAAAACCGTACTTATTTGCTGCTTCATTTACAACCTTAACACCTTCGGCCAAAACCTCCGGCCCCGTTCCGTCCCCGCCAAGCAGTGCTACATTATACGTTTTACCCATTTTAATTCTCCTTTGTCCCGTTAGAAAATCACAGGATACCGTAATTTATATTACGCATGACTTCTCATATTCATACTTAACTAATAATGCCAACTTTGTTACATTTTCTAACGGGATTTGTCATCCCTTTTAGAAAACCCACAATTTTATTTTATTGTGTAAAAACAAGCGTTTTTCTGCCGGCTAACAACAACAGTTAATTATCTCAAAATACGTGGATTTTGTCAATTACAATGCCCTGAACCACTCGCTGTGTTTAACGATGATAGATACAGCTCGGGCACAGGGCTTTGCCCCGGGTATTATTCCAGATAAGTGGTACTGCGCAGACTCAGAGTTTTCTCAGTTCGCGAAGTATTAGCAGAGCATAATTCCCGCACTCAGCGGGGAATTTGCCGCCGTATTTTTGAGGATCTTCGGGGAATCGGGTTTTATCCCAATCCTCAAAGGCTTGCAAGGTTACTTTTCTTAAGAGTGATTTATACTTTTTTATTCTTTCTTTGTCTTTGATTTTATTTTTTGTGATAACAAAATGCTCGCTGAAAAGCCAGGCGCATTTTACGGCGAGAAGCATCGACTCCCAGATATCAATATTTTTTACAGGAACGGCAAGATCAGCTTTTGGCAGGAGCTCTTTTCCTAATTTATTTATCATGAGCATCTTTTTTCTATGCAGAGGTGTCATTATTACCCAGTCGAACCTCCTGTTGAACATATCTCCGACAACCATATTATCTATATCGAAGTTAGGACACTCGAGCAAAAATTCATTTAGGTTTTTATCTTCTGCGGTGCCAAATACTTTTTGCGCAAAAAGCTTGTTAAACTCCTGAAGCTTGACATTCCCTTTTTGTGTTAAAGAGTAAGAGCCGAAAGCAATACCGTAATAAACTGCGCCCTGAATGTACCTATAAGGACACCAAATTGTATTAATAAATCCTTTAAGTTTATTCTTTGCCGTAAACTTTGACATCTTAATTACATTTTCAAGCCCCCGTCCGGCCGTCAGAAACCTGTAGTCATTGCAAGCCACGGAAGGTGAAGCATAGACATCTTTAAAACCAGCTTTCTTTAATATTTTAAAGTATTTTTCTTCAGTATCGGCTATATAGTTCCACCGTACAGCTATTACATCTTTCCGTAGCAAGCCGGCTTCTTTCTTCCCGGATACAAGATGATCAGCCCAGAGCATAGGTATTTTTCCGTTATCTTTAACTACACCTATAATCTTATTTACATAACCTGCCCAAACTTTTCCGGGCTCAATTCCACCCCGCGCCTTACAATACTCTTCGAGGTTAACTTCATCACAGCCGATGTGCAGGTATTTCGAAGGAAATAGTTTTGCTACAGACTTTATAAGAGAGCGCATAAGAGTAACAGAATCAAGACTCAAAGGATCTATGGCATTAAAAGTTAGCACCTTGTCAGATTTTTTTCCTGCATACAGATAACTGTATTTAGACTTATCCGTCAGATACCTCGCATGTCCAAAAGTCTCCAACTCCGGTATAATCTCTATCCCCTTTTTTGCAGCATATTTTACAAGGCTTCTTATCTCTGCTGCCGAAAAAGCATTTTTCATAGCCAAACGAGGAAACCCCGGCAGTTGTATTGCACACCCCTGGTCATCGGTAAAATGAAGCAACAGTATGTTCATCTTCCAGTCGGCCATAAAATCTACAAGCTTGAAATAATAATCGTGTCTTTCAATGGTTCTCGCGCAATCCATAAGTAAGCCGTTAACAATTTTTCTTGACATTTTTTCCACCTTTACACCAAAAGTCTTCTTATCTTAATTCTTCCTATTTTTCTTTTTCTTAAACACTCTGCCAGCTCTTCAAGCGCCATTAAAAGCTCAGGTTCCTTATTATACATTACGGAGATGTCTTCGCCGAAGGTGAATATCGAATACCCTTTCTGCTCCCATTTACCAAACACTATACAGCGGCCTTTTTTGTGGGTGAAGTATTCAGGATGAGTTTTCACAAAAACCAAGAATGGTTTTATTCTTTTTAGAGCTATTTTTTGCACGGTTTCCTTTTAAGATAAATAGTTCATATTTTTAACGGATTCAACCACATAACCAGGGCGTCCTCCCCGTTATCACTGTAATATTTTTTTCTTAGGGCAATAGTGATAAAGCCGGCATTCTCATAAAGTTTTTTTGCTGCCGTATTGTTAACCCGCACATCCAAAGTCGCGAATTTTGCACCTTCTTTCAACCCCTCTGTCAACAGATGTTTAAGCAGCTCTTTCCCGACTCCCTTTTTCCTGTTTTCAGGGTGTACTGCGATATTCACTATGTTCATCTCTTCCTGCAACAGCCAAAAACCTCCATAACCAAAAAGTATATTATTTTCTCTTGCGGTGAAAAACCTGGCGCATTTGTTTTCCTTTAAGTCTTTTAAAAAAAGAGGTCTGGACCAAGGCAGAGCAAACACTTTTGCCTCAAGCGCAACCACTTCGTCCAGGTCGCTTTCAAGCATTCTGCTTATTTCCAACACTTTTTCTCCGTGAAATTGTTCCGCCCTTTTACCGCTCTTGAAAATCCGGGTACAAAACTATGAACCTTAAGTCTTTAATGGCTCAGAGTTTGCTCATTTTTTCATTGCCTCTGCTTCCTTTGCTTCTTTATTAAGTACCGCATCCGGTTTTCTTATATACATAGGAAGGGTTTTTTCGAAATCCTGATTTTCACCGTTCTTAAGTTGAAGGAGCGCTAAAGCTCCGACGGCGGAGGCTCTCGGATAGATTTCCGCCAAGGCATCTTTTTTAAAAGTTTTTTTAATTTCTTCGCCCATTTTTACAACACCGTCTCCGAAAAATATTACACTTTCTGCTTTCATGTTTTTCACAGACTTAATTATAGCCAATGCCGGCAAAGAAGCATAGGGGAGCAATCGGATCAACTCTTTTTCTCCGGAAGAGTATGCAGAAAAGTAATACTCCTCTTTTCTCGCATCCAGCAGCGGGCATAACAGCTTTAGACCTTTTTTAATTTTACCCGTCTTTTCTATGATTCCTTTTTCTGTTTTGGCATAGGAATACACAAGAGCGTCCAATGTGGGAACAGCAAACAGAGGCTTCTTTGCCGCATAAGCAAGACCTTTTGCGAGGGAAAAACCGACCCGCAGGCCGGTAAAAGAACCCGGCCCAGAAGAAACAGCCACGGCATCAATACGGGAAATATCGAGCTTGGTTTTGTTAAAGAGTTTATCTATATTGTTCAGTAGTTTTACGGAGTGGCCTGAGTCAGTTGCGGCGTTTACTTCCGCAAGAACTCTTTCTTCCGTAACCAGCGCTACACTTTCAACGCTTGTCGCTGTTTCTATCGCCAGTATCAACATTTTTATCTTCTTTTTTGATTATGAATTTGTAAACTACTTCGCCTTTTTTTATAAGTCCCAGTTCTTCACGCGCCAGCCGTTCTACAGACTTTAAATCGCTCTTAAGCGCCTTGATATCAAAAGCCGCTTTTTTGTTGCTTTCCTCCAGAACTTCTATCTGCTTTTCTAAACTTGTCTTTTCTAATTTTGCTTTAACAAGGTGAACCAGACCCGCATTACCCGCTAAAACAAAATATGCATAGGCAAGCAGCAATAATAACATAATGACTCTGAATATTTTATCTTTTAAACGCCTGTCATTTACTCTCACCTTGCCGGATGAGGTTATGGCCGTATTGTATGTTCTAAACCTTCGGTTATTAGACATCCTTCTCCCCGAGCTAAAAAGAATAAATATATTTTTTTGCCAGCTTTACCAACTCGGCCAGACGTTTATCGGAATCAGCCTCGGCATAAATACGCACCAGAGGTTCCGTGCCCGAAAGCCTGATCATAACCCAGTTTTTGCCGCCGAGAAGGAACTTAAAACCGTCCATTGTTATTAGTCTTTCTACCGGATAGGAACCAAATTTCACGGGTGGTTTTTTTTCAAGAGCCTTAACAAGCTTTTGTTTCTTCTCTTCGGAAAGTATTGCGCTTCCTTTCCCTGTGGCTATGTAGCCGACTTCCGCATATAGTTTTTTCAGTATTTCCCTTATACTTTTCTTTTCGGCGGCAACCATTTCCAGTACCAGCAGACAGGCCAAAATACCGTCTTTCTCCGGTATATGCTTATATATAGTAAGACCCCCGCTCTCCTCCCCGCCTATTATCATAGGTTCCTGCATCATTATCTCACCGATGTATTTGAACCCGACCGGTGTTTCTCTTACCGGTATCCCATATTTTTCCGCCAAAGCATCCACAAAATGCGTGGTGGCGACAGTTCTTACAACACAACCGTTCCAGCCTCTGCTTTTTTTCAGATATACCATAAGTAACGACAGTATTTCATTCGGAGTAATAAACGTGCCGTCTTTATCTATTATGCCGTACCGGTCCGCATCTCCGTCGGTAGCCAGTCCGAGCTGCAGTTTTTCCTTTTTCATTGCAGCTTTAAGTTCGGCAAGCCGTTCTTCCCGGGGTTCCGGGGACCCGCCGCCAAAATAGGCATCCCTGTAATTGTGCAAGACAGTGACTTTTTTGCAATTTTGCTTTAGCAATAAATCCAGATATTCCCGGCCTGTACCATAGAGCAAATCAACACCGGCGCTCAGCCCCGCTTTTTTTATTAGCTTTAGATCAACTTTCTCCTTGATAACTTTTAGATACTCTTCTCTAGGATCCAAAGAAAGGACCTTGCGGTCATTTTCACCTTTTAGCTCAAGTTTCGGGTCGTTTGCATACTGTTCAATTATTTTTGTCGTCTCCGGCAGCGCAGGCCCCCCCCAGGAAGGGGAAAATTTCAAGCCATTGTAAGACGAAGGATTATGACTTGCTGTAATATTGATACCGCCGGCAAGTTTTCTTTTTATTATTTCATAGGAAATCACAGGGGTGGGAGTGTCTCTTTTTGTAAGTAAGACTTTAATGCCGTTTGCCGAAAGAACGCCGGCTGCGGAGGCGGCAAACTTCTCAGAAAGGAAACGGGTATCATAGCCTACAATCACTCCGTTATTGATAATATGCTTCTCTTTCTCTTTTACATATTTAGCTATCGCTTGCGCCGCTTTTTGCACTCTAAGAAAAGTGAAGTCGTCGCTGATAATGCCGCGCCAGCCGGAGGTGCCAAATTTAATTTTCGCTTCCGTCATATACTGCAGCTCCTTCAGGGGCTCCTGCTTTCTGCCACGTCTTTATCATTTTCCCGTATTTTGTTATAAGTTTTTTCGCAGCCTCGGCGGTCTTCGCTTCTGCATTAAGATGAAATACCGGCTTCTCACCGTCAGGCAAAATCATTATCCAGCCTTCTTTTTCAAATATTTTAACCCCGTCTATCAGCTCTGCTTTTTTATCCTTGGCGTATTCGTTTAATTCCCGCATTATTGTTCCTTTAGTTTCCCACTGACAGGCAACATGCTCGCGGATTATTTTTGATTCCGGAACTTTTTTTATTATATCTGATATTTTTTCCTTCACCACCGACATGGCATCAAGTATCTTCACCACCGACATCATAGCATCCAGGGACGGCATAAATTTAGGGAAAATATAGCCTCCGAAAGCCTCTCCGACAAAATCAACTTTTCCTGAAATCGCCGTTTCCATCATACTTCGGTAACTCGTCTTGGTACGGATAACTTTTCCTCCGTGATCCGCGGCTATTTCATCAATGGCGGAAGAAGCCGAGATAGGCACGGCAATGGTTCCTCCTTTATTCACCTTAAACTGAAGATAGGCCAGGAAAGAAAGAGCCTGATCGCCGCTTAGAATTCTTCCTTTTTCGTCAACGATAAATATTTTCTCGGCGCCGGCATCCATCATAATGCCGAGATCCGCTTTTAATGTAGAAGTAATATTTGAAAGCTGCTCTATTGATTGATTAAATTCCTCCGCCGACTTTGTAAGTTTCTTTTCATCCAGATAAGAATTGAGTGAAACGACGTCGCATTCAAGTTTCCCGAGAAGCGACGGGAAGATAGTAGAGGAACTTCCGTAGCCATAGTCAATCACCAGCTTGAATTTTCTTTTTCGAATAGTTTCTTTATCCACTTCGCGAAGGAAGCCTTCTCTATAATGATCTATTGCGTGAGACGGGAAAGACACCTCGCCGACTTCTTGAAACGGAGCGCGCCTGAAATCCTCCCTAAAGAAGAGACTCTCTATACTTTTTTCTTTTCCGGAGGCCAGATCGATACCACGGTCTTCAAAAAATTTTATGTCCACTTTCTCCGCATCAAACGGAGACATTCTTATATGTATTCCGCCCACGCTTCTGAGGGGCTTTAATACGTATCTTGCCACACCAATGGGGGTAACCCCGATATCAAAAACATTTACACCTGAAGAGAGAAGTCCCGTCATAAAAGCGCGGTTAGTCATCCTGGAAATCCTGTGATTGTCCCTTGAGGTAATAATTGAAGAGCCCTTGGAAACTCCGGCTCCGTAAGCGGCTCCGAGTTTCGCAGCAAACTCAGGTGTAATTTCAATATTTGCAAGGCCTATAACCCCGTATTCGGAGAAAATAGTGCGTGACCATTTATCACCCCAGATTAAACTTGTAGAAAGAATAGCGCCGCTTTCAACATTTTTATGAGGCCAAATTTTTACATTGGCTTTTAATACCGCCTCGTCTCCGATCTGGCAATTATCGCCTATTACGCAATTGGTATGGATAACTGCTTTTTTTCCGACTTCTACAGAATGGCACAAAACACTCTCAAAGATAGTTGCGTCCTGACGGACAACGCTTCCTGACCAGAGCACGCTATTAGTTATTTTGGTCCCCTCTTCAATTATACAATTATCTCCAATTATGGAGTTTTCTATTATTACATTAGCTTTGATTTGGACATTTTTACCTATGACAACCGGATTTTTAAGCAGCGCAGTCGGGTGCAGCTGCACAGCAGAAGCCAGCCAGATACCTTTCCCGACTTTATTTGTCTTTGTCCCGGGAATTAAAACATCAACCTTTCCTTCCATAATATCGTAATGAGATATTCTATACTCCGACAAACTTCCAACATCTTTCCAGTAGCCTTTGGCAATGTAGCCGAAAAGCGGCATTTTCTTATTAAGCATAAGCGGAAAAAGGTTCTTGGAAAAATCAAACTCTTTTTCTGCCGGGATAAGATCTAATACTTCTTTTTCGAGAATATAAACACCTGTATTTACCGTATCGGAGAAAACTTCACCCCATGACGGTTTTTCCAGGAAACGAACTATTTTTCCGTTTTTATCAGTAATAACAACGCCAAAAGCCAGAGGGTTGTCCACACGAGTGAGAACAATAGTTGCCATAGATTTTTTCTTTTTGTGAAACTCAACGGCCTTAGTCAGATCAAAATCAGTAAGTACATCCCCGCTCATAACAATAAAAGTACCGTCAATATATTTCGCAGCATATTTCACACAGCCCGCGGTACCCAGTTCGGACTCAGTTTTTATATAATCCATTTTAACTCCAAAATCAGAACCATCTCCGAAGTAATCAGATATTGATTCCGGCTGAAAATACAAGGCAGAAATAATCTCAGTAATCCCGTGTTTTTTTAGAAGGTCAACAATATGTTCCATCATCGGTTTGTTGGCAACCGGAGCAATCGGCTTTGGAATATTACAGGTGAGCGGACGGAGTCTGGTGCCGAAACCACCGGCAAGAATCACTGATTTCATAAAACTCTCCTTGAGAATAAAGTATATTTTATTCGGTCACTCTTCCATATTATACGTAATAGCTTATGCAAATTAAAGAGAAAAACATTTCTTATTTGTTTAATGTAGTTTTATATTTTTAATCCCCCTGAACGTTCTTTCAGTTGCGGCGGTTAGAAGAGGCGAGGCATTCTCGATCGCTTTTTCAAGCGTTACCGGACCGTTAACGAGAGTCACCACCGAGGAGATACCGGTTTTATAAAGGTCGTTATTAATATCTCCGATACTCCCTGCAATACAAAGTACAGGGATGCCGTGTTTTTTTGCAATTTGGGCGACACCAACAGGAACTTTTCCGAATATGGATTGTGAATCTATCTGTCCTTCCCCGGTTATAACCAGCGAGCAATTCTTAAGTTTTTTTTCAAACTCCGTAATATTTATTATTATTTCTATACCTTTTTGCAGTTTTGCTCCGGTAAAGGCAAAAAGTCCGGCACCGATACCACCGGCAGCTCCACCGCCTTTCAATCTTGAAACGTCAATGCCCAAATCCCGCTTTATTATCCTTGCATATTTCGTCAGAGCTTTATCAAGTACCTTAACCATCCGGGGCAACGCGCCTTTTTGCGGACCAAACACAGAAGAAGCTCCAAACTTTCCGTAAAGCAGATTGTTAACATCACAAGCAACTACAACCTCTACATTTTCAAATCTTTTAAATACTCCGTTTTCTTCTATTCTTTCAAGTTCCAGAAGCCCTGAGCCGCCTTCGCATATAGGTTTGCCGTCTTTATTTAAAAGTTTAAAACCGAGCGCTTTTGCCATACCTACCCCGCCGTCATTTGTTGCGCTCCCGCCTATCCCAATCACAATTTTTTTTACTTTTTTCTTCAGTGCAATATTTATCAACTCTCCGACCCCTTTTGAAGTAGTGAGCATCGGATTTCTTTTTTCTTTCGGTACAAGTTTCAGACCGGAGGCTTCCGCCATCTCGAGAAAATATGTTTTCCTGTCTCCGGAGACACCGTATTTTGCGGTTACCAGGGTGTTTAGAGGACCGGTAACTTTTATCGTTTTTATCTTTCCCCCGGTGGAGCGTATCATAACTTCCATAGTGCCGTCTCCGCCGTCAGCAAGGGGAACTTTTATCGTTTCAACTTTTTTGAAAACCCGCTTAACGCCTTTTTCAATAGCCTCCGCCGCTTCAAAAGCCGTTAAGCTTCCCTTAAACGAATTTGGAGCAATCAATATTTTCATAATGTAATTATACCAATTTTTTTGATGAATCTCCAGAGTGGTGATAAATTACAATAGCCGCAGGAGTTTTTTAAAAAAAAGAGCCCGGGAGGGGGTCAGCCATCCCGGGCATAGGGTCGGTGATACTTCTTATTTTTTTATCTTTTTCGCCTCCTTGTATAGCAGAATTGCAGCTGCAATCCTATTCCGTAACACCTTCAACTGCCTCGCCTGAAGAATCCCCGCTGCCTTTGTTTGTTTTAAACGAATGCCGTTTTGTGTTAATCGGCGGTTCTACATCATCATCCGTGTCCTGTTTGCCGTCCGGACCATCGCTGCCGATTATGTAGTTATTGGCCGTCTTGGCTCCCTGCGATTCATCCGCCGCTCCGCTTCCGCCTCCGCTCGCAGTACGATATCTAAGAGTCTTCCCCCAGGGATCCTTGTCTCCATTTTCCTGCAGATAGCCTTCATTGATCGGGGTAAGAAGATTGTCGGGATAATACTTGTAATGTGTGTAGTACAATTCAAGTGCTGACTGCACGCCACGGAGAGACGCTTTGCAGGATTCTATCTCCGCCGATTCCCGGGTCTTAAGCAAATCCGGAATGACAATTGCAATGAGCAAACCTATTATTGCGATTACTATCATCAACTCCAACAGCGTGAAACCTTTCTTTCTTCTCAT
>JAPLKO010000037.1 GCA_026388015.1 Candidatus Firestoneibacteriota bacterium
GATGGGTAAAGCAAAATTTGAAAGAACAAAGCCGCATGTAAATGTCGGTACAATTGGTCACGTAGATCACGGCAAGACAACATTGACGGCAGCGCTAACTACAGTAATGGCCTCCAAGGGACTAGCGACAATAGTTCCTTACGACGAGGTGGCGAAAGCATCAGAGTCGCAGGGAAGAAGGGATCCTACGAAAATATTAACGATATCAACCTCACATGTGGAGTATCAGTCAGAGAAGAGACATTATGCACACGTTGACTGTCCGGGACATGCGGATTATATAAAGAACATGATAACCGGAGCTGCGCAGATGGACGGAGCGATACTTGTGGTTTCAGCAGTGGACGGTCCGATGCCTCAGACGAGAGAACATATACTTCTTGCTCGTCAGGTGGGAGTACCGCACATAGTAGTATTTTTAAACAAAGTTGACTTAGTGGAAGATAAAGAACTTGTGGACCTGGTTGAAGAAGAAGTAAGGGACCTGTTAAAGAAGTATGAATTTCCCGGAGATAAAACTCCAGTAATCAGAGGTTCTGCAATTAAAGCAATAGAAGATCCCACAGGTGAATGGGGAGCAAAAATAATTGAGTTAATAAATGCGCTTGATACCTTTATACCTGAACCTAAGAGAGAAGTTGATAAGCCGTTTTTGCTTGCGGTTGAGGATGTATTTTCTATAACCGGAAGAGGAACAGTGGCAACAGGAAGGATTGAACGGGGTAAGATTCACGTAAATGACGAAGTAGAGATAATAGGTTTAAAAGACACAAGAAAGTCGGTGGTAACCGGAGTAGAAATGTTCAGGAAGCTTCTGGACGAGGGATTTGCGGGAGATAACGTAGGAGTACTTCTTCGCGGAGTAGAAAAAGACCAGATAGAGAGAGGTCAGGTAATAGCGAAGCCGGGTTCTATAAATCCGCACAAGAAGTTTAAAGGGCAGGTATATATTTTGACAAAAGAAGAAGGCGGAAGACATACGCCGTTCTTTAATAACTACAGACCGCAGTTTTATTTTAGAACTACTGATGTTACCGGTTCGATCAAGTTACCTGCGGGAGTAGAAATGGTAATGCCCGGAGATAACGTACCGATGGAAGTGGAACTGATCACTCCCATAGCTATGGAAAAAGAATTAAGATTTGCTATCAGAGAAGGCGGTCACACCGTAGGTGCAGGCGTCGTTTCTGAGATATTAGAGTAAAGGACAACGGGAAAAAAATGGATAAGCAGAAAATAAGGATAAAAATGAAGTCTTACGATCACAGGCTGCTGGACAAGTCAGTAGTTGAGGTTGTAAATGTGGCAAAGAGAACCGGAGCTAGAGTCATTGGTCCTATTCCTCTGCCGACAAAAATAAGTAGATATACGGTTTTAAGGTCGCCTCATGTTGACAAGAAGAGTCGTGAGCAGTTTGAGATAAGGGTTCATAAAAGATTGCTTGATATTCTAGAACCGACACCCAAGACTGTTGATATGCTTTCAAAGCTAGATCTGCCGGCAGGTATCGACGTAGAAATAAAGCTCTAATTAAAAGAGTATTTTTAAACAAAAATAAGGACGGAAATTTATGCTTAAAGGTATTTTAGCAAAGAAAGTAGGAATGACTCAAATATTATTTGAGGGAAGAGTTGAGCCTGTAACAGTGCTTCAGGCTGGACCCTGTGTTGTGACGCAAATAAAAACTAAAGATATAGACGGTTACAATGCGGTTCAAGTCGGTTTTATTGAAAAGAAAAAAAACGTTAATAAAGCCAAGGCTGGTCATTTTAAAAAAGCGAGTGTAACGCCGAAGTTGTTTTTAAGAGAGTTTAGGGTGGAAGATGCTTCCAAATTCCAGCTGGGTCAGACTTTTACTGCAGATGTGTTTGCGATAAATGACTATCTAAATGCAACCGGTCCTGATAAAGGTCGCGGATTTCAAGGTGTTGTTAAGAGATTTGGTTTTAAGGGTGGCCCTGGATCGCATGGTTCAAACTTTCATAGAGCGCCAGGTGGTATTGGTGGAAGGGTAAGAGTCGCAGGTCATATTTGGAAAGGTCGCAGGATGCCCGGACATATGGGTATGGAGACTAAAACAGCTTTAAATCTTCAAGTTCTCTTAGTCGACAAAGATGAAAATATTATTCTTGTAAAAGGTTCTGTTCCGGGTTCAAACAGTACGATGCTGGTGTTAAAAGCATCTAAGAGCAGTGTTCGGTTGATTGGAAGAGATGAAAAAAGGAAAGCTGAAGAATCTGCAAGATTAGCAATGATAGCCGCAAAAGAAAAGGCTGAAAAAGAAAAGAAAAAAACGCCTGTAAAACCGGCGGGAGGTAAGAAGTAGTGCCAAAGTTAAACGTTCTTGACATGTCGGGCAAGGAAGTCGAAAACATCTCATTAAAAGAAGAAGTTTTTGGTATCGTACCAAGAAAAGATCTTGTTACCGAAGCTGTGCTTAATGAGTTGAACAATGAAAGACGAGGTACTGTTAAGGTTAAAACCAGGGGTGAGGTTTCCGGTGGTGGTAAAAAACCTTGGAATCAAAAAGGTACCGGTAGAGCGAGACAGGGTTCAACAAGAGCTATTCAGTGGCGTCATGGTGGTATTGCTCACGGACCCAAACAGAGAAAATTTGGGTATTCAATGCCTGAAAAAGTAAAAAAGATTGCCTACTGTTCTATTCTGTCGGAGAAGATTTCCGAGAAAAATCTTATTGTAATTTCCGAAATTATGTTTGCGAAGCCCAAGACAAAGGATGCTGTGGCTACTTTGAAGAATATTAAAGTCTTTGGATCAAAGACGTTGGTTGTCTCGGTAAAAAAAGATGATATTTTAAGAAAGTCTATAGCTAATTTGGCGGAGTCAAAATTGATTTACTTAACAAATATAAATTGCCATGATTTGTTGAACTATGAAAAGCTTGTATTTACAAAAGAAGCAATTCTAAATCTAGAAAAACAGTTGGAGAAGTAAAATGGAGCTTACAAAAGTAATTAAGAAACCTTTAATAACAGAAAAAGGTTCGGAGTTGAAAGACAAGAATTCTGTTTATGTTTTCGCGGTTGATGTTGCTGCAAACAAAATAGAAATTAAAAAAGCGGTTGAAAAACTGTTTAGTGTCACTGTAGAAAAAGTAAATACTTCAAGAAGACAGATGACGGTTGACACATTTGAAGATATCACGACTTCAAAGCCGGAAAAATCTCTTCTTGTTAGGCTTAAGAAAAATGCCGGTAGAAACAACTATGGCCGAATAACGGTAAGGCATCAGGGCGGAGGAACATCACCCACTTATCGTGTCATTGATTTTAAAAGAAATAAAATAGGTGTACCCGGCACAGTTTCGACAATAGAATACGATCCGAACAGGACGGTAAGAATTAGTCTTGTGATATATAAAGACGGGGAAAAAAGATACATCCTCTCTCCTGTTGGCATGAAAGTCGGAGATGCGGTTATTTCAAGCGAAACAGCAGATATTAAACCGGGTAATTGTCTACCGTTAAAAGCAATCCCAGTTGGTACGATAGTTCACAATGTAGAGCTTTCAAAAGGTAAGGGCGGGCAGCTTGGCAGGTCAGCCGGAGCTTCAATTACAATTATGGCAAAAGAAGGAAAATACTGCACTCTTAAAATGCCTTCTAATGAAATGCGAATGGTTGGTGTTGATTGTTTTGCTACCATAGGTCAGATGGGGAATCTGGATCATGAAAATATCAATATAGGGAAAGCCGGAAGAAATAGATGGAAGGGTATAAGGCCTACTGTAAGAGGTATGGCTATGAATCCTTGTGATCATCCACACGGCGGTGGTGAAGGAAGGAGTAAAGGTAATAATCATCCTGTTTCGTATTCTAATGTTCCTACGAAGGGGTATAAGACTCGAAGAAATAAGAGAACAAGCGGGTTGATAATAAAGAGGAGAAGCTAGTTTTAAAGATAATAACAAGGAGAAAATGAATGAGTAGGTCAGCAAAAAAAGGTCCATATGTTGATGAGAAAATATTAAGAAAAGTTCAGAAGATTGAATTGGAAAAAGGAAAGAAAACTATTAAGACCTGGTGCAGAAGGTGTTCCATTTCTCCGGAAATGGTAGGATTTACGTTCTTGGTCCATAACGGCAAAAAGTTTATTTCTGTGTTTGTTAGCGAACAAATGGTCGGTCATAAATTAGGTGAATTTTCCCCTACAAGAACATTTAAAGCCCATAGGGCACCTACAGAAAAAGCAGCGGGTTTAACTTAGTATAAATTTTGTAAGGAGTTAATAAAAATGGAAGCGAGAGCAGAGTTTAAATATTTAAGAATACCGGATAGAAAAATAAGGGTTGTAATGGAGCTTGTTAAAGGAAAGAAAATAGATGTTGCTATGAGTGCCCTTAAGTTTACTAATAAAAGAGGTTCGGATATTGTTATAAAGCTATTAAAGTCTGCTATTGCGAATATTACAGCAAAGCAGGGTGTTGATGTTGAAAAGCTTTTTGTAAAAACAGCGTTTGCTAATCAAGGGCCGTCCTTCAAGAAACTTCATGCAAGAGCCATGGGAAGAGGCGGAGTAATAAAAAGAAAGTTCTGTCACGCATCCATTATAGTAAGCGATGAATTTAAAGAAAAAGTTAAGGCACAGGAGGCGTTTTAATGGGTCAGAAAGTTCATCCCTTTTCAATAAGAATAGGGGTAATACGCGGATGGGAATCTAGATGGTTTGCCGAGAAAAGCTATGCTGTAAATATTCTCGAAGACTGGAAAATAAGGAATTTTATTAAAGAGAAGCTTGAACACGCCGGCATCGCCAGGGTTGAAATTGAGAGAACTGTCGGAAAAGTACTGGTAATTGTTCATACTGCAAAACCCGGAATCATCATAGGTAAAAAGGGTTCTGAAGTTGATGAGCTTAAGAAGAAGATTCAAGAGATGACAAAGAAAGATGTCTACATTAGTATCATGGAAGTTCGAAATCCGGCGGTAGATGCTCAGATTGTGTCAAAGAGCGTGGCTGTTCAGTTGGAAAAGAGAATATCTCATAAAAGAGCAATGAAGAAAGCGGTTATAGCGGCGCTTGCTGCAGGAGCAAAGGGTATTAAAATAATGTGTTCCGGTCGTCTTGGCGGCAATGATATTGCCAGGAGAGAATGGTACAGAGAAGGAAGAGTACCTTTGCATACATTTAGGGCAAATATAGATTATGGTGCAACTGAAGCCATGTGTGCATACGGAAAGATCGGTGTTAAGGTATGGATATTCAAGGGTGAGGTTCTTCCCGGTTCCGGATTTGTGAATATGACTGAAACAAAAGAAATAAGAGGTCCGAAAGACAGCAGGAAAGATAATCGCAGGGGAGAAAGACCTGTGACTAAGCCTGCCGGTGCACCAGACGTAAAAACTACTGCGGGAGAAGTAAAACTGTAGAAAAGTGTAATTAAAGGAGCAGGTTTATGTTGTTTCCAAAAAGAATAAAATATAGAAGATCCATGAGAGGTAGAATGAAGGGTGTCGCAATGGCCGGCTCAGAGTTTAACTTCGGAGAGTTTGCTATTAAGTCTTTAGAGTGTAGCTGGGTTACAGCCAGACAAATAGAATCCGCCAGAGTAACTATTGTGCGCTCTATGAAAAAAGGCGGCAAAGTTTGGCTTAGGATATTCCCGGATAAACCTGTTTCTAAGAAACCCGCTGAAGTAAGAATGGGTGGCGGTAAACCAGGCCCGGAGTTCTGGGTTGCTGTTGTTAAACCCGGGAGAATATTATTTGAAGTTGCCGGGGTTTCGGAAGAAGTTGCAAGGGAGGCTATGAAGATGGCAGGATACAAACTCCCGGTGTTAACAAAATTCATCAAGAGGGCTGACTAAATATGAAAAGTAAAGAAATTAGGGACCTAACGCCCGAAGAAATAAAAATCAAGCTTGCTGAGAAAAAGCAGGAACTAATGGAAATAAAAATAAAACACTCAATGCGCAGCCTGGAGAAGCCGAATCTTATTTCTCAGGTTAGAAAAGACATTGCAAAAATGTTAACAATATCTAAAGAAAAACAAAAAGGAGCTGGTAAGTGAGAGTTGGAAAAAAAACCAGAGTAGGTGTAGTCGTTGAAAGCAATACATCAAAAACCGTACAGGTTCGGGTGTATCGCGCAAAGAAAGAAAGAATAATAGGTAAAAATATTTCAGTTTACTCAAATTATGCTGTTCATGATCAAAACGAAGAGGCTAAAATTTCAGATTTGATTGAAATCGAAGAGTGTAGACCGGTAAGTAAAACAAAAAAATGGAAAGTGAAACGAATAATAACAAAATCTGTCGGGGAGAGTATTGAGCTAAAAGATGAGCTTGAAGCTCTTAAGCCGGCTCAAAAACTGGAAGAAAAGAAAGAAAAGGGAGTTTAAAATGATTCAGGTTGAAACAATGGTGGAAGTGGCCGACAATACTGGAGCTCAGAAATTATTATGTATCAAGGTGTTGGGTGGTTCAAGAAAAAGATATGCGTCCCTTGGCGACATTATCGTCGGGTCAGTTAAGGAAGCTATCCCAAATAAGCTTGTAAAAAAAAGCGAAGTAGTGAGAGCTGTAATTATTAGAACTGCGAAGGAAGTAAGAAGAAAAGACGGTTCTTATGTTAAGTTTGATGAAAATGCCGTTGTGCTTATTAATGACCAGTTAAACCCGCGAGGCACCAGAGTTTTTGGTCCTGTGGCCAGAGAATTAAGAGATAAGAATTTTATGAAGATTATTTCCTTGGCATCGGAGGTTGTATAAATGTCCGTTCTTAAAACAAGGCTTAAAAAAAGCGACACTGTTCAAATAATTAGCGGAGGAGATAAAGGAAAAAAGGGTAAAATTCTGCAGATTACACGGATAACAAACAAAAGAGGCGATGAGATAACGAAGGTTATTGTTGAAGGTGTTAATTTTATGAAGAAGCACATTAAGCCTAGTCAGCAGGCGCCCCAAGGCGGTATAGTATCCAAGGAAGCGCCGATTAGTATTTCAAAAGTAATGCTTATCTGCACAAAATGCAGCAAGCCGACCAGTACTTGTGTAAAATATTTAAAAGACGGAAAAAAAGCTAGAGCATGTAAGCAATGCGGCGAATTTATCGAAGGATAAGGGTTAAAAAATATGATGCCAACATTAAAAGAGTTATACAGAACAAAAGTAATTCCGGAAATGATGAAAAAGTTCAAATACAAATCCGTGATGCAAGTGCCCAGGCTTGTTAAAGTGAGTCTGAATGTAGGTATGGGTAGGGCAGCGGATAATGTAAAGCTGATTGATAACGTGGTTGCAGAACTTGCCGCAATAACAGGACAACATCCGGTCATAACACGTTCAAAAAAGGATATTTCTAACTTTAAAATAAGAATAGGAAATCCTATAGGTGTTATGGTTACGGTAAGAAGTGATAGAATGTATGAGTTTTTGGACAGATTTATTAAGATAGCCCTTCCAAGGTCTAAGGACTTTAAGGGTGTTCCGGATAAATCTTTTGACGGTAGAGGTAATTATACAATGGGGATTAAAGAGCAGATAATTTTCCCTGAGGTAGATGTTGATAAAACCGATCAGATTCATGGAATGGATATTACAATTGTTACTACGGCAAAAACCGATGCGGAAGCAAAAGCACTTCTTGATTATTTCGGTATGCCGTTTAAGAAGCAGGGGGTTTAAGGTGGCGAAAAAGTCTTGGATAGTAAAAAATGCACGTGAACCTAAATTTAAGACAAGAGAGTATAATAGATGCAATATTTGCGGAAGAAGACGCGGCTATTACAGGAAGTTTGGTGTTTGTAGAATTTGTTTTAGGAAACTTGCCCAGGAAGGAAGGATACCTGGAGTCAGAAAAGCAAGCTGGTAAGGAGAAAAAAAGATGGCTTCTGTAGATACTATAAGCAATATGCTAACCAAAGTAAGAAATGCTAATAAGGCGATGAAAGAACAGGTTGATATTCCTTATTCCTGGCTTTCTTATGAGATTCTTAAGATTATTCAAAAGGAAGGTTACGTTAAAAACTTTAAGAAAATTGATAACAGAAAGAAGGGCGTAATTAGAGTATATATGAAGTATTTAAATAAAGAAAAGGCTATTTCTGGAATAAAGTCTATTTCTACTCCGGGATTTAGGGTTTACAGAAGGGTGCAGGAATTACCAAAAGTGCTTGATGGGTATGGAGTTGCAATTATTTCGACATCTAAGGGTCTTCTGACCGACAAAGATGCGAGATTACAGAATGCTGGTGGCGAAGTTATTTGTCATATATGGTAAATAGTAGGAGGATTTAATGGCTAGGGGCGGAAATAATCCGGTAATAATACCGGCAAATGTTAAGGTGAGAGTAGAAAACGGTTCAATAAAGATTGAGGGACCGAGTGGAAAGCTGGAAATGAATCTGCCGTCGAAGTTAATAATTGAGATAAAAGACGGCAAGGTTTCTGTTGCTAAAGAAACTGAAGAAGTTCAGGTTAAAGCAAACCAGGGAACTATAAGAGCTAGAATTGCCGCAATGATTAAAGGTGTCACCGAGCAGTTTGTCAAGGTTCTAATCATTGATGGAGTAGGTTTTAAGGCGGCAATAGATGGTAATAAGATTTCCTTGAGTCTTGGTTTCTCGCACCCTGTAGAAAGAATTCTCCCTGTAGGAGTAACCGGTGTTGTAGAAAAAAATACAATAGTTAAATTTAAATGCGCGGACAAAGAAGTTCTCGGAGATTTTGCAGCCAAGATAAGAAAGATTAGATTGGCTGATCCTTATAAAGCTAAAGGTATAAAGTATGCTGACGAGCATATAAGAAGAAAAGTAGGTAAAACAGCGGGTGGGGCGACAGGCGGAGGTAAGTAATTATGGTTTTTCAAAGAGAAGCGTTAAGAGTAGTTAGACATAAAAGAATAAGGAAGAAGCTTTCAGGAACAACAGCTAGGCCAAGGATGTGTATTAAGAAAACTCTTAAACATACTTATGCCCAGTTGGTAGATGACGTATCAGGGAAAATTCTGCTTACGGTTTCGACACTATCAAAGGATCTCACAGGAATAATAAAAGCCGTAGACAATAAAGCGGCCGCAAAAGACGGCGGCGCATTGTTTGCAAAAAAGTGCATTGAAAAAGGATTTAAAACTATTGTATTTGACAGAAGTGGATACATCTACCACGGTAAGGTTAAGCAGATGGCTGATGAAGCTAGGAAAGAAGGACTAGTTTTTTAAGGAGGGTTATCTTGTCTAGGATTGATCCATCGAAGTATGAGTTGAAAGAAAAAGTCATAAGTATTAAGAGGGTTTCCAAGGTAGTAAAAGGCGGAAAACGCATGTCTTTTAGTTCTATTGTTATAGTTGGAGATCAAAAAGGACATGTTGGTGTCGGAATAGGAAAAGCAAATGAGGTTCCGGATGCGATTAAGAAGGGAGTAGAAGATGCAAAAAAGAATCTTTTTGAAGTCCCGCTTTCCGGGGTAACGATACCTCATACAGTGCTTGCGCATTTCGGTGCTACAAACCTGTTGATTAAGCCGGCTTTTCCTGGTACCGGTGTTATTGCAGCCGGTGCAGTTAGAGCAGTAGTTGAGTTAGCAGGAATTAAGGATATATTAAGTAAAACAATAGGTTCTACCAACCCATATAACTTGACAAAAGCAACAGTCGTAGCTCTGAAATCCTTAAAAAGGATAGATAGGCTTGCCGAGATTCGTGATAAAAAAATAGAAGAAATGTTAGTATAGCAAAAGACACAGGAGATTTAAATGAAACTTAATGAATTAAAACCAAATAAAGGCGCTAGAAAAAAAAGAAAAAGAATTGGCTTTGGTATAGGCAGCGGCCATGGTAAGACCTCGACTAAAGGTAACAAGGGTCAGAATGCCAGGAAACACGGAAACAAGGCGGGTTTTGAGGGCGGACAGATGACGCTTGTCAGACGTACGCCAAAGCGCGGTTTTACAAATATCTTTAAGACAAAGTATGCTATTGTTAATGTTTCCGAGCTTAATAGATTTGAGAACGGAGAAACAGTAGATATTAAGTCTTTAATTGCAAAAAGACTAATTGACAACAGTGCTAGACTTGTAAAAGTTCTCGGTAACGGTGAGCTTAAGAAAAAAGTGATTGTTGTAGGCGCAAAAGTAAGTAAAAGCGCTGCAGAGAAAATTAAGGCAGTTTTAGGAGAGGTAAAGTAGGATGTTCAAAAGCTTCTTCGAAGGCTTAAGAAATATTTTTAAAATACCTGATCTTAGGTCCAGGGTGGTTTTCACTTTAGGAATGGTGATGATATACAGGCTTGGGTGTCACATTCCAACCCCGGGTATAAACACAGAAGCGCTCTCTGCTTTTATGAACTCTCAAAAAGGAGGCATACTTGGCTTTCTGGATCTTTTTACCGGCGGTGCGTTTAAAACTTTTTCTATATGCGCTCTTGGGGTAATGCCTTATATAAGTTCTTCTATTATTATGCAGCTACTAACTCCTGTTATTCCAGGGCTTGAAAAATTATCAAAAGAGGGTGATGCAGGTAGAAAGAAGATTAGTCAATATACCAGATATGGTGCTGTTGCACTATGCGCTGTACAGGCCTGGAGTATGACTTTTTTAATGCACAGTATTGGAAAAGGTATTGTAAATAATTGGAGTTTAGGCTTTCAGTTGACAACAGTGCTTACATTGACGACAGGTACTATGTTTCTTGTCTGGCTTGGGGAGAGAATTACAGAAAAGGGTATCGGCAACGGCATGTCTATGATAATATTTGTGGGCATTGTTGCCAGAATCCCTATGGAGATATTTAATACTTATAGACTCTGGGTGAACGGCGAATTGGATATTATTACTATTTTGTTTGTTGTAGCAGGAATGATTGCAATAATAGGTTTTGTTGTTTTGATTGAAACGGCGGCGAGAAGAATACCTGTGCAGTATGCTCAAAGGACTGTTGGAAGAAAATCCTATGGCGGAGGTTCTACATACTTACCGTTAAAGGTGGATTTCTCCGGAGTTATTGCAATTATTTTTGCTTCATCGGTTTTGTCCGTACCGTCGATGATTGCTAAACCGTTCAATGATAATGTCTTTTTTGAAGCTATTGTTTATTATCTTTCTCCAGGACAGTCAGTGTATTTGATTATTTACGGAATACTAGTGATATTCTTTTGTTTTTTTTATACTGCCGTAGTGTTTAATCCGGTAGAAGTTGCAGAAAATATTAAGAAATACGGCGGTTTTATTCCCGGTGTCAGACCAGGTGAACCAACGGCTAAGTTTATCGATTATACGCTTACCAGAGTTACTTTTGTCGGCGCTTTTTCTATAGCGGCAATAGCTATCCTTCCCGATATCGTAATGAAGCAAGTGAATATCCCTTTTTACTTCGGGGGCACCTCGTTGTTGATTGTGGTAGGTGTTGCATTGGACACAATGAAGCAGATAGAGTCTCATTTGTTAATGAGGCATTATGATGGTTTTATGAAAGACTCGAAATTAAAGAGCCGGGCAGGTTTTTGATGAATCTTATTATACTCGGAGCGCCTGGTGCAGGGAAGGGAACACTATCTGATTTGCTTATAAAAGAACTAAAAATTCCAAAAATATCCACCGGAGATATGCTCAGAAAAGAGGTTAAGGAAAATTCACCGCTGGGGATTAGAGCAAAAGAAATTATGGCAACAGGTGCTTTAGTGTCGGATGAAATTATAAATGAGCTTTTGAAAAATAAAATAAAACAGTCGGAATGTAAGAATGGCTTCATTCTGGACGGATTTCCAAGAACAATAAATCAAGCAGAAGAGCTCGAGAAGATAATGAAAGAGCTAAGCTTTAAGCTTGATTTGGTAATCAACTTGGTAGTTTCTGAAGAGCTTATTATAAAGCGTCTTACCAACAGAAGAGTTTGCAGAAAGTGCGGAGCCAATTTTAATTTATTCTCTGCGCCTTCAAAGGAAAAAGATACTTGTGATTTGTGTGCAGGGGTTCTTTATCAGAGAGCTGATGACAACGAAACAACGATAAGGAACAGATTGCAGGTGTATATGAAAGATACTCAACCGCTAATTAATTATTACGGGAAAAAAGGTCTACTAAGAGATCTCGCAGCCGAGAAGGGCATCTCTGATATGGCAGAAAAGTTTAACAAAATAATGATAGAAAATAAAAATATGTAATGTTGATTCTTAAGACACCGGCAGAGATAGGGCTAATGAGAATCAGTTCGAAAATAGCTGCCGAGGTATTAGCGAAATTAAAAAAAGAAATGTTTCCCGGTATTACCACCGGCGAGTTAGATCGGATAGCAGAGTCTTTGATATTAGAAAAAGGCGGTAAGCCGAGCTTTAAGGGGTATCGTGGATACCCTGCGAGTATATGTGCTTCCTTAAATGAGGAGGTTGTGCATGGTATACCGAGTGATAGGAAAATAAAAGCCGGAGATTTGCTAAAGATAGATGTTGGGGTTTATAAAGAAGGTTTTCATGGTGATGTAGCCGAAACCTGTGCCGTAGGTGATGTTTCTTTGGAAGCAAAGAGACTTCAAGAAATCACAAGAAAAGCTCTCTACAAGGCAATAGAAAAGTCTACTACTGACAATAGAGTGGGAGATGTCTCGAATGCGGTACAGAAAGTTGCAGAAGCAGCAGGATATACCGTGGTTCGCGAGTTTACAGGACACGGCATAGGCCGGAATCTTCATGAAGAGCCACAGGTTACAAATTTTGGAAACGCGGGAACCGGAATAAGAATTAAAGAAGGAATGGTGTTTTGTATAGAGCCCATGATAAACGCGGGTGCGGCTGAGGTAGAAATACTGAAAGACCGATGGACTGTGGTCACAAAAGACAAAAATATATCGGCGCATTTTGAACACACTATTGCAATCTTAAATGGAAAGGCCGAAATCTTAACCAGCGAGTAAAAGGAAATATGACAAAAGAAGGTAATATAGAAGTTGAAGGAAAGATTGTCGAATCGCTTCCGAATGCTATGTTTCGGGTCGAGTTGGATAAATCTGAAAAAGCTCCGAAAGACCAGAAGGGACCCGTTGTATTGGCTCATATTTCGGGAAAAATGAGGATGCATTTCATCCGTCTGCTTCCGGGGGATAGGGTAAAATTAGAGCTGTCGCCCTATGATCTCACCAGGGGCAGAATAACTTATAGAATAGGGTAGGAAAAAATGAAAGTAAGAGCATCTGTAAAAAAGATTTGCGACAAATGTATGGTAATTAAAAGAAAGGGTGTAGTTAGAGTCGTATGCTCTACCCCGAAACACAAACAGAGACAAGGGTAATATTCCAAGGAGGAGTAAATTGGCTAGGATTGCGGGTGTTGATTTAGCGAGAAATAAAAGAATTGAGATTGCTCTTTGCTATATTTATGGTGTAGGAAGATCGGTTGCTAGTAAAATTCTAAAAGATACCGGAATAAATCCGGATACAAAAGTTCATCAGCTTACTGAAGGCGATATTAAAAAATTAAGGGAGTGTCTTCAGACTATAAAGGTCGAAGGGGATCTTCGTAGAGATGTTTCAATGAACATTAAGCGTCTTATTGACATTGGCTCTTACAGGGGACTTCGCCATAAAAGAAGCCTTCCTGTTCGCGGGCAAAGGACCAAAACAAATTCTAGAACGAGAAAAGGTCCAAGAAAGACGGTTGGCGTAATGAGAAAAGAAGTTAAAGCTATTATAGACAACGCAGCAAAAAAATAACCGGTAAAAACAAGGAGATATTTTAATGGATGAAGCAAAAAAAGAAGTTAAACCGCAGGCTGTAGCAGCTCAGCCGGTGGCAGCAGAGCCTTCTCGTGAACCAAGAAAACCTGAAACCAGGTCCATGAAGAAAGGGATTGCGCATATATTTTCCAGCTTTAATAACACGATTGTTTCTATCACAGATGTTGCAGGCAAAGTAGGCTCCTGGGCTTCTGCCGGAAGCGTCGGTTTTAAAGGTTCCAGGAAGGGTACGCCATTTGCAGCGCAGCTCGCAGCTGAGACTGCCGGCAAAAAAGCTTTTGATAAGGGTTTTACACAGGTAGAGGTATATGTGAAAGGTCCCGGGGCAGGCAGAGAGTCGGCTATTAGATCGATTCAAACCGCCGGGCTAAAGATTACTTTAATCAAAGATGTAACGCCAATCCCTCATAATGGGTGCAGGCCAAGAAAGAAGAGAAGAGTATAACCTTAAGGAGGATCTAAGTTGGCTAGGATTACTGGTGCAAAATGCAGATTGTGTAGAAGAGAAAAAATTAAGCTCTTTTTAAAAGGTGACAGGTGCTATACCGGCAAGTGCGCTATAGAAAAAGGTGCTCTGGTTCCGGGGCAACACGGTAAACAGATGTCTAAACTTTCCGAATATGGCATTCGTTTGAGAGAGAAGCAACGCGCCAAGAGAATTTACGGTATGAATGAAGGGCAATTCAGGCGTTTCTACGGTATTGCTGCCAGTAAAAAAGGTGTTACCGGCGAGTATCTTTTAAAACTGCTTGAAAGCCGTCTTGATTCTGTAATTTACAGGTCAGGTCTGGCTGCTTCCAGAGACGGAGCAAAGATACTTGTTCTTCACGGCCACGTACAGGTGAACGGAAAAATAGTTAACATCGCTTCGTATATCCTGAATCCAGGTGATGTCATAACCGTAAAAGAAAAATCCAAAAACATGAAAGCTATAAAAATGAGCATTGATCGGGTCAAAGAAAGAGGCGGTATTACTTCCGGAGCGTGGCTCGATGTTGATTTTGACAATTTAAAGGTGACTTTTAAGAAAATGCCTGAAGAAGCCGAGATTGGCTCCATACTAAATAAACAGCTGATTATCGAATTCTATAATAGATAATATTAGGGGGAGATAAATATGAAATGGAAAAGGATGGAGATGCCAAAGAGCATGGAAATTGATTCCAGCACCCTTACTGGCGTTTATGGAAAGTTTATTGCAGAGCCTTTTGAAAGAGGATATGGACAGACAGTCGGTACAGCGATTAGAAGGGTTCTTCTTTCCTCTATTCAAGCGGCGGCAATTACTTCCATTAAAATTGAGAATGTTCTTCACGAGTTTGGAACTATCAAAGGTGTAGCGGAAGACGTCACACATATAGATTCTATCTTCACGCCTGTTACCAGGGTTAACTATACAGTCGAAAGTACAAGAGTGGGACAGCAAATAAATTACGAGAAACTTATTCTTGAAATATGGACTGACGGCAGAATTAAACCGGAAGAAGCCCTTTCTTATTCAGCAAAGATAATGAAAGAACATCTTTCTGTTTTTATTCGTAATGAAGATGATTTGATAATGGAAGATGAGAGTTCGGTGGATGAAAAGAGCGTAGAAATAGAAGAAATCTTAAAAAAGAGTGTGGATGAACTTGAACTGTCAGTAAGGTCTGCAAACTGCTTGAAGTTGGCAGGAATTAACACAATAGATGAGCTGGTTAAAAAGAGTGAGTCAGAAATGCTCAAATACAGAAATTTTGGTAAAAAATCTCTCAAAGAGATTAATGATATACTTAAAACAATGGGTCTTGACTTTAACATGGATATCAATTCTCCGGACATTCCGGATGATTGCGAGCTGCCCGGTGACATAACCCCAATATACGTTGAGAAAGAAAAGAAACCAAAAAAGAAGTAGGAGATAAATCATGAGGCATAGAGTAGGCGGTAATAGATTAAGCAGAGTTTATGAAAGCAGAAAGGCGCTTTTGAATAATCTGGCAACATCGCTTTTTAAGTCGGAAAGAATTGTTACAACTCTGGCAAAAGCAAAAGTCCTTAGAAGCACGGCTGAAAAGCTAATCACGTTGGCGAAAAAAGGCGGGCTTGCTAGTATACGTCAGATAGAGCAGTCTATCAAGGAAAAGAGCGTGCTCTTTAAGCTTTTGAATGTAATAGCTCCAAGGTTTAAAGACCGAAATGGCGGCTACACCAGAATACTTAAGTACAAAAACAGGAAAGGTGATGATGCTCTTGTCGTAATTATTGAGCTTGTCGTCAGACAGAAGAAAGAAAAGAAATTAAAGAAAGGTGAGAAGCCGGAAGAGAAAAACAAAGAAAAAGGAGTTGAGGTAAAAAAGTAGTTATAAACAAAACTTTTAGGGCGTCCGCAATATTCGGACGCCCTTTTTTATTAAAATATAATAATATTATATAAATATATTTACTATATAAACAGTATTGATTTGTATCATTCCGTATAAGTCTTCCTGAAAATTACTATTTGACAAATATATGCTGGCTAATATAATATAGTAGAAACTGAAGGGTATTTACTATATAAACAAATAGTATAATCTGATAATAGCAACTAATGAAATAAATAATTTGTTCTAACGCCAAATATTTAAAAATTCTTTCTATTAATTGGCAGGTGGTTAATGCTGATAACATATAGGAAATGGAAAAATATTAAGTAGGAGTGAAAAAATGACCGTTACTGAAAGATTGATCTTGTTTAATCTGGCGGGTGTTTCGCCTCTGGCGTTTGCAAAACTAATGGATAAATACGGATCTTTAAACAATATAAAACAATGGGAAATTGAAAAAATATCTAATAGTAAAAAGAACCTTCACAAAGAACTTGATATCGAACTAAAATTGCTTAAAAAACTTGAAGTCAGAGTGGTTACTATAATGGATGAAGAGTATCCGGCCTCTTTAAAATATATTAGCGATCCACCGTATGTGCTTTATATAAAAGGGAGGTTGAAACCTGAAGATGGGGTTTCTATCGGAGTGGTGGGCTGCAGGAATCCCACCTCTTATGGAAAAATATGCGCTGAAAGATTCACGCTAAAGCTTATTGAAAGAGGTTTTACTGTTATTAGCGGACTAGCCCGTGGAGTTGATACGATATGCCATAGAGCTGCCACAGGGGTAAAAGGAAGAAATATTGCTGTCTTGGGAAGCGGTCTTGGCAGATTATATCCTCCGGAAAATAGAAATCTCGCTGAAGAAATTGCCGCCTCCGGAGCTGTCGTAAGCGAATTTACTCTGCTTACAGAACCGGATAAGTTCAACTTTCCAAGAAGGAACAGAATTATTAGCGGCATGTCTCTCGGTACTTTAGTTGTAGAAGCAGCAGAAAAAAGCGGAGCACTTATTACCGCCAGATATGCTCTTGAGCAAAACCGAGAAGTTTTCGCCCTGCCCGGAAATATAACCAGTGAGGAAAGCAAGGGTCCAAACGGACTAATAAAGCAGGGTGCGAAGCTTGTCATGACCGTTGAAGATATACTCGAAGAGTTAAGGGATGTGCTTCCTGAAGAGTTTTTGAATAAAACCGGACAAGCGAAGTTTGAAACGGTAACGCTTACCGAGATTGAAAGCAAAATATTTAACATAATAAACAACGAACCTATGCATATTGATGAAATAATAAGTATCGTAAAAATAAAAGCAGGGTCTCTTGCAACTGCGTTAATTAATTTGGAATTAAAGGGATTCATTAAGCAGTATCCAGGTAAACTATTTGTGAAACTATTTTAAAAGGAGCGCTAAATTGAAAAAGCTTATTATAGTCGAATCGCCGACAAAAGTGCATACTATCTCTAAATTTTTAGGTAAGGATTATATTGTTAAAGCCTCTATGGGCCATATAATAGATCTTCCAAAAAGCAGGATAGGGATTGAAGTAGATAAAGATTTTGAGCCGAAATATATTGTAATGAGAGATAAGGCTAGGATATTGAAGGACATTAAGGAGGCTGCGGAAAGATCTGATATTATATATCTGGCTACAGATCCCGACAGGGAAGGGGAAGCTATAAGCTGGCATTTAAGGAATGCTATCCTTGAAGAAAAGAAAAGTAAAAGTAAGAAAATACCGGTCAAACCAAAAGTAGTTAAAGTAAAACAGACCTTCAGAGTTGTCTTCAATGAAATAACCAAAAAAGCTGTTATTTCTGCAATAGAAAATCCAAGAGATCTGGACATGAACCTGGTATATGCCCAGCAGTCAAGAAGAATTCTTGACCGTCTTGTGGGTTATATGATATCTCCTCTGCTGTGGAAAAATGTGCAGAGCGGACTGTCTGCCGGCAGAGTACAGTCAGTGGCTTTAAGAATGATTTGTGAGAGGGAAAAAGAGATTACGGCTTTTAAACCGGAAGAATACTGGTCAGTTGAAGCTCTCTTAAAAGGAGTCAACCCGCCACAATTTACTGCAAAACTGTCTCAGATAAACGGTGAAAAATTCAAGATAGCTACAAAAGAAGAGGGAGATAAGATTGTTGCTGAGTGTCAAAAACATCCTTTCATCGTTAAAAAGATAGAGAGTAAAGAAAAAAACAGATATTCCCCTGCGCCTTTTATAACTTCTACCCTTCAGCAGGAGGCTTCGAAGAAGCTTGGCTTTACTTCGAGGAAAACGATGATGATAGCCCAGCAGCTTTATGAAGGCTTGGATGTCGGAGAAGAAGGAGAAGTAGGTCTTATTACCTATATGCGAACCGATTCTGTAAGAATTGCGGATGAAGCGCTTGCCGAGGTAAGAGGGTTAATAGGCGAAAAATACGGACAGGAAAATCTTCCGGAAAAACCTAATTTTTATAAAAATAAAA
>JAPLKO010000063.1 GCA_026388015.1 Candidatus Firestoneibacteriota bacterium
CCTATGAACAGCTCTGTGAATAAGACCCTAAAAGATCTATGCCCCGCGAGTAACAAAGCCAAAGCCAATGATGATGCGCTAAACGACTATGTCTTTAAATTTCGGGGAAAACCGCTAAAAGATATTCGCACCGCTTTTGAGGAAGCACTCAGAAGAGCAGGTATAAAGGATTTTGTTTTTCACGATCTTAGGCATACATTTGCATCACACTTAGTTCAGAATGGAGTCGACCTGGCGTCTGTTAAAGAGCTGCTACGCCATAAGACGATAGGGATGACTATGAGATATATTAATTTGAATCCAAAGCATAAAATGGAAGCGGTAGAGACCCTGTACAAGGAAAAAGATGCAAGAAATCTGCAAGATGGAGGGGGTCAGCAGAAGCAGTAAAATAGAAAACCCTTATAAAACAATGATGCCGGGGTGGTGAAACTGGTAGACACAAGGGACTTAAAATCCCTCGGTCGCAAGGCCATGGCGGTTCGATTCCGCCCCCCGGCATAAAATTGCCTGCAATTTTATAGAGCGGTAGCGTTCTATTTTCTATTATCTATTCTCCAAACCTTTTTCAATCAATTGCCTGCAATTTTATAGAGCGGTAGCGTTCTATTTTCTATTATCTATTCTCCAAACCTTTTTCAATCAATAGCTTGCTCTTTCTTTCTCCAAAACCCTGCTTATTCTTCAGTTTTTCAGCCCCCTAAAACGTAAAATAGCTTGAAATATTCAGCGGGTTTGTTATAATTAAGCTGTATAGTCGCGCAGCAGAGAGCATTTGAGGCCTTTTCTAAAGGAGCCGCAAATAATGAAATCAGCCGGAAGTAAAGGTGTAACTCTCGTAGAACTGCTGATCGGCGTTGTTATGCTCGGGATTTTTGCGGTAGGTATGGTCGCTGCCTATAATATGATAAGTAAGGGCGTCGGGGTCACCAAGAGTAAAACCATAGCAAATAATCTTTTGCAGGAAAAAATAGAAAAAATAAAGGACTACGATTACTACCGCCTGCTGGTTACTCCTACCGCAGCGCTTGAGGACCCTTCGGATGCGTCTAACCCTTTTCCTGATGAGACAATCACTGTCTCCGGAATTACTTTTACGAGAAACACGATTGTTCGAAAACTAATGGAGACCGGAACCGGTTCTCTTTCCGTGCTTTCTCCGACAGACCCGGACGATGGCATAAAGAGGATTGAAGTTACTTGTAGCTGGATAGAAAACAACGTGCCAAAATCCATCACCCTTTTTAATCTTTTTAATAATCCGTCCCGCACCCCGCAGGATGGGGCTATCAAGGGTAATATTAAAAATCCTTCGAACGTAAATGTACCCGGTATAAGTGTTTATGTGACTGACAATCCCAACCTTTTTTCTGTAACAGATACTTCAGGAAATTATCTTTTTAGAGCTCCCGGGGGTACGTATGTTGTCAGGGCGGATAAAAAAGGGTGTGTTTCCCAGATAACCGGGTCAATTACACTCGCCACCGGGACCACCATTACTTCTAATTTTACTAATTATGCCGCAAAAACGGTGGGGACCGTTACTGGTTATGTTTATACGAGGAACCATCCGGTAATTTCGGAGGTGTGCACGGCCTATTCTTCCACCGTGCCTGCCCAGTACTTTGAAATATACAATACCACTACAACTAATATTACTATAAATTCCGGGAATTTTATGATGCATTATTATGACAGCAGCGCTAAAAGGAATTTCACGCTTACCTGGGTTAGAAATATTATTAAAGCACAGGGGTTTTTTCTGGTGGGGAGCGCAAACACCGTTAACGGCGTATCTGCCGATGCCTACTGGACGGACGGAAATGTACTGCAAAGCGATAAAGGAGCAGTAGGTATTGCAGATATTTCAGATAACTGGTATGACCGGGTGGGTTGGTCAAAGACGGGGTATTCTGTTCCTTCGGGCGGGCCGGAAGGGAGTCCCATGGATTTAACTTCGGTCGGAGGTCTTACGGCGGGGAGAGTAATTGAAAGAAGGCAGTCCCCGAGCGGGAGTCCTGCGGGCAGTTCCCAAGGAAATGCTTATGACAGCGACAATAATAGTTTGGATTTTGTGACGAATACTACACCAAGTGTGCAAAACTACAATTCTGCAACGGAAGCTCCGGTTAGCGGCTCTATTGTTACGAATGCGTATGTGTTTTCAAATGATGATGTCTCTACTCCCGTACTTTCTACAAGTTCCGGGACCTATTCTCTGACAAATGTTGCTACAGGTACCTGGAAGTTGGCGGGCTCAGGGCAGGGTTATTACGGGGAATTAACTACCGTTACTATTGCCGCCTCCACAACTACCACGGCCACACTTATTCTTACCACGGTCGCAACGGACGCTTACATTACCGGAAGAATTACCACGGGGGCAACCACCCCGCTTGTTGGAATAACAATGTACGCTGCGAATACTTCAACTACGGATTCAAACGGCAATTATATCCTGGTGGTGCCGGCCGGCGCAAGCTATGTGACTGCAAACTATCTTAATGCCAATGCGAATTACACTTCGGAAACTACCGCTACGCCTATTACTCTTTCTGCGGGAGAGGCAGTTTCTAATTTTGATTTTAATCTTACCGGCGGGGGCGCTATTTCCGGTGTTATTACAACTAACGGGACGGATCCTCTGCCCAATATACCGATCGTGGCAAAAGATTTTGCCAATAATTAAAGGGGCACGGGGCTTTCGGATACTACAGGGGCCTATACAATAGCTAATCTTGCCACCTCCGGAAACCCGTACTCTGTTTTTCCGGCGCTTGATGAAAAAGAAGTAGGCACTCCCACGGAGATAAGCGCCAATGTCATCGCAGGAGCAACCTTGGGCAGCTATAATTTTCAGGTTACCACGGGTCTTGCCAATATTTCAGGGACCGTAAAAGTCAATGCAACAAACAAGATAATTACTACGGGAGTTTTGATCATTGCCACTACCGCAAGTATTTCAACGACTTTACCTCCCTCAATTGATGCTACCGTGAGATCCGGCTCCACCGTATATTATTCTACGGCAACCGATTCTAACGGGCAGTATTCGATTCTCGTAAGAGGGCACGCTGCCGGTACGGTCTATAATGTTTACGGTTGGTACACAAATATTGCGGGTACAACTTCGAAGAGCACGGGAAGTACCACGGTCACAAGCGGAACCTCAAAAACAGTAAATATTAATTTTTAACGGAGTCAGGATGCTGCGGATAGCAAGAAAAAAAAAGGGCTACACTCTGGTTGAAGTAATGCTGGTCCTGGCCGTTATGGGTATAGTTCTTGCCGGAACAATGGGCCTGCTCATCAATTTTACAAGATTCTGGAGAGTAAATCAGGCAAAACTTGATATTCAGCGGGATGCCCGGCGTACTTTAAGTCTTATGAATAAAAAACTCAGGCAGGCAGTTCAAAGTTCTATTGTTATTGATCAGGTCACGGGAATGCCTCCCTGGTCCAGGGTAACTTTTACCGGGTTGGACAGCGTTTCTATAAGTTATTATCAGAACGGGGATAGACTGTATCAGGAAACAAACGGGCAGATCTTGATGCTGGGTGAAAATTTAAAAACCTTAAGATTTTCTTACCCGAGTTCTGATGACGGAGCTCTGCTGGGTGTAAGCGTTTGTTTTGAAAAGGCGACTTATGAAGGCGGGAGTAAATCACTCCAATTGTCTATAGAAAAAGTGAGGGTAATGAATTGAAAAAGACAAACAAAGGAAATATTCTCGTAACGGTACTCCTGATAATAGCGGCATTCGGGTTAATGATACCGGCTATTGTTATGTTTGTCAAAAATGAAGCCAACTGGTCCGTTAAAGAAAGAAAACAAACGGAGGCCTTTCACCTGGCTGAGTCCGCCAATGACCGGGGCGACTGGAAGCTTTCCGAAACTCCCGCCAACTGGGCGACGATAACTTCAGGTAGTTCGATAGTAGGGTATGCCAATGATGTGGTTTATTCGGATGTAACCGGCGGCTCCTACAAGATAAACATTTACAGAATATCTTCAACCTCCGTAGGAATAATTGCTACCGCAAAGGATGCTGCGGGCAAAGAATTTAGGGCTATAAGATCTATTTACGGTAAATCTTCTATTGTTGCGCCTATACAGGTACCTTCGTATAGCGCCGGCGGTAACTTTATGGTGTGGTGGGGGCCGATATATTCCGTCGGTGATATTTCGGTGAGCGGGGCCAGCAACCGGCTGTATCCCAGAAAAATGGCGCGAGGCAGAGTCAGTCCCCGGGCAACTGCGCCGGGTGTCCCCAATCCCACTAATATTGACTCCAATGCCAACCCTGAATGGTGGAGTTATAACAGTTATCCCGTACCGGACGCACCCACTCCGGACCTTGCCTGGTATGAGGCACAATCACATATCTCCCCGAATGAATATTACTCCACTTTTAAAAGTTTTTCAGGGGTTGATACTACTTCGAAAATACGGTGGTGCGCAGCCGGCGGAGAAATTGCAAGTGTCGGCACTTTTTTAAGGGGCTATATTTTTTCCATGGGGGATTTTTCCATAACAAAGAAAGGCGGCTATGCCTATACCGTAACCCCACCTGCGGATGCCTGGAAAGAATACACGCGGGCAACTCCGGGAGAAGGTCATGCTGATACAGCTGACGATGATGAATACCCGGGTGACGGCGGCTACCATACGGTAAAACCCTATACTTTTGGGGAAACGGACGGAGGGGCACCAAATAAACTTCCTGCTTTCAGAGGTTTTCTTTATGTTACCGGGACTTTTAGCGGCGGCGCCAATGCTCTTATCCACGGGGCAATAGTTGTTACGGGCGGCGGCGGTTTTGGCGGGGGCGGGGCGGACTTGTTTTATGATGACACCTTAAATATTCAATTCAGCAACAGTGCTACCGGCGCGAGAACTTCCTGGGAAGAAATAACACCCACACCTTTTTAATTCACAGCTGTACTTAAATGCAGCATAAAAGAGAGTGTAATAAAATTAACGGTTTTGCGGCAAGAAGAAACGGCTCCACCTTGTTTTCTATGTTTTATAAGCCGAAATACCGCCTTTTTTGGAGAATTGCTAAAGAAAAAGATAAAAACGTAATGGACACTTTGAATAGCTTTAAAAAATATGATATAATTGAATTGGAAGAACAGTTGTTTTGGAGGCGTTATCAAATACTTGAAAATGAAAAATAAAGGTTTTACCCTGATAGAAATCCTTATAACTATTTTTCTTATTTCAGTTATTTTGATGGCAACGGTTAAGGCATTTTTCTATTATTTTAAAATTAATATCTTAGCCAACGAAAGAGCGATAAAAACATCCATTGCAACACAGCGCCTGGAAGAGTGGAAATCCGTGAAGGGAGAAAACTTTATCCCCGGGGTCATGTTTCCTATATATAGACCGACTGTAAATACTTCCACGGGAATAATTAGTTTTTCAAGAACGCTGGTGTCTATCCCGGCGATAACACAACTGCAGGTGGACTGTACTACAAATACGGCTTTGATACAAAATACCGGTTATGGCTATATCTTGACCAACGGAACATTTTCCAATCCGGGCTATGGCAGTACTACAAGTTGCTGGGTCAACCCCACGCCTCCAAGGACGGTGGGCGATGCAACTCCGGGTAAACTTGTTTTCACTATCGACTGTCCCGCAGGTTCTACAGGGGTTCTTGAAATGCAGATGATAGATTATGCTTCCATGAACAGAACCGAGAGAGTTGTGATAAATAATCTGGTAAAAGGCACATATACCGATACGCAAATGGCTCCCGCTCTGGGTATTTCTGCAAGTTATCCCCTTACCGCTGTGGATACTTTCTCCGGGCATTTAACGGTTGAAGTTGAGCAAACGGGCGTAGTAAATAATTCGCTTTCCGTGGTGGATGATATGGTCTCCTCCTCCGGTTCCTGGACCAGAAGCCCCTCTAGTATTTCAAGAAGTAATATCACAACGCCTTTCACACCTCTTCCTTATACGGAGACGGATTCGAAAGCAATGACCGTTTACGGTCCCGGCTCCTCTGGTCAGTCACTAAGAAGAACACTAAATACTACTGCCGGAAGAGTGGGTGATACCTTAGCTCTTTGGGCGCGTTTGGATAACAATATGAAATTGTGGTTTACAACTTCTGCAGGCTCTTCAAATACCGTTACAAGCGCAGTAACAGGCTGGCAAAAGCTTTCCAGGGTCACGACCTCAAGCTCCGAACATAATTCTTCCACGCCCGTAACTATCAGATTTGAGGGCCTTACCACGCCAAATACTTCCGATGATTTCATCGTAAATCAGTTCCAAATTGAAAAGGCCAGCCCGCCGAATCCCAATGCCGTACTTTCAGGTTTTACACTAAAAACCTTGATTGGCTTTACGGATCCAGATTCGACCGCAGGTTCGCCCGTAACTACGGCGACCTTTAATAAGTATATTGTAACAAGCAGTATAATGCCGACGGATAGTGTGGCGGGAGCGGCGCTTGGTTACATTGTCACGGTAAGCGTTTCAAAGGAAAATGATCTCTTCGAACCTATCATTTTAACAAACACTATCAACAGATAAAAGGTAAAATTATGAAAATAAAAAAAACAAAGGGCTTTACCCTGGTGGAAATAATGATAGCGGTGGCCGTACTGGGCATTCTGGGTTCTCTGCTTTCTCAATTTTACCTGCAAATTTATAAATCCTACACTAAAACAGATGCAAAGAGCAGGGTAACACAAGTTGCTATAGGCACGCTTTCAAGTTTGCAGAAACAATTAAGGGAAATATCGCAGGCACCCACCTGCCTGACAAATACCAACCTGCATCCTACGGCAGGCAGCCCACTAAGTTTTTACATACCGAGTTTGACCGATCCCACGAACAGGACCTCGGATGACAAGATAGATTATTATATCGGCAGTTATAACGGGCGGAATACGCTTTTACAGCGCCTGGTAAGAGGAAGCACTACTTACACGGCCATTCCCGCAATTTTTGATTTTGATTCTTACAGAATTACCCCTACTAATATACCGAAAGGCGGAGGTGTTGCAGCTTTTTTAAGTGACCCAACTTTTCTTTTTGATGATGCGGCCTTTTTCTATGACAGCGAGTATGATATGATCTGTGTCGGGATCACGGTCTCTATTGCAGACAAAGGCAAATCAGGGAAAAGAGAAATATTAACGCTTTCCTCAGCAATAGCTTTCAGAAATACTTTTTAAATCCGGGGGCTTAGTGAAATTCAAAAAAAATAAAGGTCAATCTACTTTTATGCTAATAGGAATTATCTTTGTTGTCTCGGTTTTAATGCTGGCGACATATTTCACCGTAAGTCAGGTGAATATTAATTCTTCCGGCAGTCACAAAGCAAGAGGTATAGCTATTCAGGCGGCGGACGCGGGTATCAACCAGTTTATCAGCGACATTACAAACAGAAAAGTTGAAATAATCGGTGCTACTCTTCCGTTAACCAGAAATTATCCCGTGACACTTTCCGGAACTACTTTAACAGTGCCGGTTTCAATAGATTATCTCCGGGTCTCGGGTACGCCGACCAAAGACCTTGAAGGAAATAATAAATATATTCTTGATGCCGTAGCCACTCCTATTATTGCCTATGGAGCCAAAGGACAGGTGCCTATTACCAGGCATGTTCAGGCAAATGTCTCAATAATAAATCTTGCCCGCTATAACGCTTTTACCATAGGCCATGATATCTGGGCCTCTTCGGGTTCTACCTTTGATGGTCCCTATCATACTAATTCATATATGGAAATCGGTGGTACTATGTATTGGAACTCTTCAACACTCTCAGGGGGAACAGCAAACCCATTTTATTCCGATACTTATGTGACTATGGCGGCGGGGACTGTTGAGCAGGCCGGCAGTTGGTCAGCACCGACCTTTTATACCATGGCGGGCAAGAGGGGCCGGCTATCGTCAAGCGGTAGTTTTGATATCTGCACTTCTACCGGATCTCCCAACGGTACCTGGCTTGATAAGGCGCACGGAGGAATGACCGTAAATATAAGACCTATTCCGTACTCAACATATTATAATTATTCCCAGGTGATCCTGCAGCTGAGCAGTCTGCCGTCATTTAAATTAAACGGCGCTGATGTGTCGGGAAGCAATCTTACTGTTGATGTCGGCGTTACCGGGATGGCGGATAGGGTTAAGATAAACATAAACGCTTTTGGTACCGGGAGCGGGGATGATGTTTTTAAGGGTTCCACTAATTATCAAGCGGCTTTGAGCAGTACCTATGGAGCAATAATATATTGTACGGATGATGTGGCGGTCTACGGAAGGCTGCCTGCGGTTACGGGTGCTTTGAATACAAATAAAAAAGTTATGATAGTTTCGCAAAAAAGTATAGAAATAATAGGAGATATTCTTTATTCCGGAGATATTTATAGCGCAGGCCGCGAGACCTATGATCCTGCGGGCCCAGTGCCTGTTCCTGCAACCAGTAACCCGACAGATGATGCAATTGCTTTGATCTGCACAGATAATATTTATGTAAACCCCTGGAGAAAAGCGGATACGGCTTTTTTTAAAAATAGCGACGACATGAAGATTTCCGGTTTTCTCTACGGCTATTCCGGCTCTTTGACGGGCGGCGGGAGATCTTATGATTCCGGCGGAAGTTCCAGCATTTCACAATTTACAACTTTTGGCGGGCAGACCTTTAATAACGGCGGGGTAGTTCCCGGCTCTTTTAATGTGGGGTATGACCCGGAGCTTTGTAATAATATCTCTAAACTGGTTCCTGTCGGGGTCGGGGTTATATCCTGGATGGAAATCAGGTAGGAAAATCTATTAAAATAAATTGTTAGAGCCTGGCGTGGGTGATGGTCTTCTGCGCCTGATACTTTCCTTTTTTATCTGCATAAGAAATATCGCATACCTCGGTGGCTTCCAGAAAGATTAGCTGTCCGATACCTTCATTTGCGTAAATCTTTACGGGGGAGGAAGAGGAATTTACTATGGAAATGGTTGCGAAGCCTTCCCATTCAGGTTCGAACGGGGTAACATTTACGATGACTCCGACTCTTGCGTAAGTTGACTTTCCGGTTGCAATGGTAACGATATTCCGTGGAATTTTAAAATATTCAACCGTCCTGCCGAGGATAAAGGAGCCGGGGGGGATAATGCAAAAATCCGCCTTTTTTATGCCAAACATACCGGGCTGAATATTCTTTGGATCCATTACAGGAAAGATTTTTGGTATCTGGAACTCATCCGCTATCCTGAAGTCATATCCGTAGGAACCTACCCCGAAGGAGATAACGCCTTTTCTTGCCTGTGCTTCCGCAAAAGGAGTAATCATGCCTTCCTCTTTTGACATCCGTATTATCCATTTATCAGGTTTTATACTCATAAAAAGTATTTTACAGGAAAAAATACGGCTTGTAAACTCTTATATCTGTAAACCCTATATTAATAAGCAGATATCCGGCTTGGAATATGATAAAATTATAAAATTAAAACAAAAGGAGTCTTATGCGGGATTTTACGCAGGGAAGTATTTTAAAGCATCTGATATATTTTGCCATACCGCTTATGCTGTCAAATATGCTGCAAGCCGTATTTCAGGTGGTGGATGCAATCTGGGTCGGCCGGCTTATAGGAAAAGACGCTCTCGCGGCGGTATCTACTTCGATGCCGGTTATGTTTCTTCTTATTTCACTCTTAATCGGCATGGTAGTTTCTACTACTATCCTGGTCGGACAATCTTACGGCGCAAAGAATTATGAATTTCTTTCAAAAGTATTGTCTAACTCCTTCATGCTCTGTATAACGCTCACTCTGACCATCTCTGCGGGAGGAATTATTTTTTCAAATAGTATCCTGCGGCTGATTAATGTGCCTGAGAATATCCGCCCGGATGCGCAGGTGTTTATGAATATATTATTGGCGGGTCTTGTCTTTTCCCTGATTACCAGCTGGTTTATGAGCGTGCTTAACGGCGTGGGTAACTCGAAAACGCCGCTCAAGATTACTTTTCTTATTCTTGGGTTAAATATTGTATTAGCCCCGCTTTTAATAAAGGGGTTTTGGCTGATTCCCGAAATGGGTGTCGGGGGTTCGGCCCTGGCAACTGTCATCGCAAATATTGCAGGAACAATAATATATTACTTCAGTTTTAAACACATGCAATTATTCAAGAACGCAAAGTTTTATTTTAAATATAACAGCGAGATGATTAAAAAGATATTAGTAATCGGCTGGCCGGCGTCCTTGCAGATGATAATTGTTTCCGGCAGCGCTTTACTCGTTGTAGCTCTGGCAAATAAGTATGGACCTACGGTAACCGCTGCTTACGGGATAGGTTTTAGGACTGATATGTTCGGTTCTCTGGCTGCTTTTGCCATGGGAAATTCGGTAACCTCTATGACGGCTCAAAATATCGGCGCTAAAAAGCCGGAGAGAGTTTCCGAAACCTTAAAATATGCCGTACTTTTTTCCTGCGCCCTTTCGTTGCTTTATGCGATAATCGTGAATATTTTTCCGGCTGCCATAGCCGGGGCTTTTACTAAAGATGCCGCAATTATAACCGGGACCGCAAATTACTTTAAGTATGCGGGCTGGTCGTACATAGGTTTTGCCGTAATGTTTTCTCTTCTCGGCGTCATAAGAGGGGCGGGAGATACGCTCGGAGCTCTGATAATGGTGGGCGTTAATCTTCTTCTTTTTAGAATTCCTTTATGCTATCTGCTTTCAGAGTACACACCGCTCAAGCAAAACGGTTTGTGGCTCGGTCTTACTCTGGCTGCCTTAGTAGGCGCCGTACTTTTGTACTGGTATTATAAAAGCGGCCGCTGGCATAACAAACAAAAAGTCTTCTAATATAATTCAGGAGGGTGTATGATGAAAAGTTTCGGAGTTTTGCTGGTGGGCGTTGCGGCCCTTATTCATTCCGGCTGCGGCTCAAACGTAAAGCTCGTTAAGAGCGCGGAATTTTCTATGGAAAGATATAAGAGGATTGCTGTTATGGACTTTCAGGGGAATAATATAAATGTAGGGACGGCTCTGGCGGAGTCTCTGGTTCCGGCGCTTATGGAGTCCGGTTTTGAGGTGGTGGAAAGAAGCGCTTTGGAAAAACTGCTTAAAGAACAAAAACTTGGTTTGACGGGGGCCTTGAATTCTTCTCAAATCAGTCAAATCGGTCAAATTGCCGGGGTTAACGCGGTTATTTTCGGTAATTTTCAAATGGAAAAAAAAGAAAAGAAGAGGATGTTTGCTGTGAGAAAACGCGGCGGAGTATTCCGTTCTAAAGTTAAAGTTTCCGGAAGGACGGATACGGAAAATGTCTTTACTAATATTTCGTTAAGGCTTGTCGATACGGAGACAGGAAAAATTATCCTTTCTTCAACGTCAAAAAACGACGTTGACACAGATGCTGTAGACGAGTATTTTGATAAACTTTCAAAAGAAATCCGGAAAACAGTGAATAAATAATTATGAAATCCCGGCTACTCCTACTTTTATTCCAAAATCATTAAATTCTGAAAAACGGGCTGCGGCTTGTGTCGTGGAACGCCTCCCGAAACTTCCGGCATTACCTCCGCGCCTATTTCAGCAATTGCCTTTTCTACTTTTTGAAGGTCGCTTCCGTAGGAAACCGTGAGAGTTATACCCATCCCCATTTCTTTTGTGGGGGCATGGAAGTTTGTCACGATACTCGTAGCGAGTTTGTTGTTAGGCAGTACTATGTAATTGTTTGACAGCGTCTTAAGCGTGGTGTTTCTCCAAGTAATATCAGAAATACCCTTAAAAAGCAAGGTAATTGGCTCGTTTTCAGCTGTTGAAAATACTTTATTCTAACTATATAATCTATAACATTACGATTTAGACAGGTAACCAAACGGGAGCGATAAAAACACTTAAAAAAAGGCTACTTTGGCGGAGAAAAATTACAAATGGCAAAAATGATGATACCACAAGATAATCCGGAAGATAACGGCGGAATGCTAACAAAAATAAGAAGGGCGGTAATAGGCAAAGCTAAAGACCCCCAGGATTCCAAGATATTTCACAGTCTTGCGCTTGCTGCTTTACTTGCCTGGGTAGGCCTCGGGTCCGACGGACTTTCTTCTTCCTGTTACGGTCCGGCGGAGGCTTTCTTTGCTCTTGGAAGCCATACATATCTGTCGCTAATTGTTGCTTGTATTACGGCGATAACCATATTTGTTATCAGCGCTTCCTATTCACAGATTATTGAGCTTTTTCCTCACGGCGGCGGCGGTTATGTTGTGGCTACAAAACTATTAAATCCGACGCTCGGTATGATTTCCGGTTCTGCGCTATTAATTGACTATGTACTAACCATAACGCTTTCTATAGCCGCGGGCGCAGAAGCTTTTTTTAGTTTTTTCCCGGGATACTCGCAGCATACGCTTTGGTTGGCAGTTTTTGCTTTAGTGGTTTTAATAGTCCTGAATCTAAGAGGTATCAAGGAATCAGTTAAGGTGCTGCTTCCTATATTTGTTGTCTTTATGCTTATGCATGTGGGTACGATAGTTTATATTTTGCTGACGCATATGGGTAATCTTAGCGGTGTTGTGGTGAATACTGCCGCAGATGTAAAAGATTCGGTTGCGAGTATGGGCGTGATGGCGGTTATTGCTTTAATCATGAGATCCTATAGTCTGGGCGCCGGAACCTATACAGGGTTGGAAGCCGTAAGTAACGGTATGTCAATTTTACGAGAGCCAAAAGTAAAAACTGCGAAACGGGTAATGTTTTATATGGCAGTTTCCCTCGCTTTTGTAGTTTTCGGAATAATGTTTGCGTATCTGATTTATGAAGTTAAGATTACGGAAGGCTTGACCTTAAATGCTGTCCTCTTTTCCAAAGTGTTTGGAGAAGAACCTCTGGGAAAAACTCTTCTTTTCATAACTCTCCTTTCCGAAGCTGCTCTTTTGTTTGTTGCGGCTCAGACAGGCTTCCTGGGCGGACCGGGAGTAATGTCAAATATGGCGGCTGACAGATGGCTCCCTACCAAGTTCCAGATTCTGAGCGACCGGCTGGTAACGCAAAACGGTGTCTTACTCATGGGCCTGGCAGCAATTACACTTCTGATAGTTACCAAGGGGAAGGTAAGTTATCTTGTCGTGCTTTATTCAATTAATGTATTTATTACGTTTGTGCTTTCACAGCTTGGTATGGTTCTGCATTGGTTCAGGGAAAGAAAAGTCGAGAAGAAATGGAAAAGGAAACTTGCGGTTAACGGAATAGCCTTTTTGCTTACGCTGTTTATTCTCATATCTATAGTATGGCTAAAATTCGGAGAGGGCGGTTGGATAACCATAGTAATCACCGGCTCTCTGATTATCATCGTTATGACAATCAAACATCATTATAAGAAAACTTCTGTTATCTTAAAACGCCTTGACAGTTTGGTGCTCTCCGTAATGCCGGAAACTATTAAAGAGCTTAAAGACGAAGAAAAACCCAAATATAACCCAAAAGGCAAAACAGCCGTTGTACTTGTTTCCGGGTTTAACGGAGTGGGACTGCATACTCTTTTGAATATCTTCAGAATATTTTCCGGGGTTTATGAAAACTTTGTGATTGTTCAAGTTGGAGTAGTTGACTCCGGTGCTTTCAAGGGAACAGGCGCTATTGAAAGCCTTCAGGAGCATATCAAAGCTGATGTGGATAAATACGTGACTTATATTCAAAGCCGCGGTTTTTATGCGGAGGGGATATGTTTAATTGGCGTGGACGTGGTGCAGGAAATTTCTGACGGCGCCCAGGAAATACTGAAAAAGTATCCTGATGCCAATTTCTTCGGCGGTCAGCTGGTATTTCCGGAAGAAATAGTTTTTACAAGATGGCTGCACAATTACACTGTTTTTGCGATACAGCGCAGGTTTTATTACCAGGGTATTCCTATTATACTTTTACCTATACGTTTGTAGAGCTTGGAAAAATGAAAAAGCCGCCCGCAAAAAAGGACGGCTTTTGTTTGTTTAATTCTTCGCTTAATTTTCTATCCAAACATATCCCCTGAAAAAATGAATTCTAAACATTTTTGTTCTAATTGTGAAACCTGATGGGATTTCAGGCATAGAGCATTATTATTTATGTATTTTTCTTGAAAGCCGGAGTTGTTCGGTATATAATTCAACTATCGTCTCCAAGGAGTGGAAAGTGAAAAAACCGGTATTTTCTACAGTAGTTTTTGATTTTGACGGGACCATCGCAGATACGCGGGAGGATATATTTTCCTGTATCAGAAAGTCTTATAAAGCAGAGAAAATAAAGGGTGTTAATCCGAAACCTGAGCAGATGGGGCCGCCCCTCATGGAATTCTTAAAACTTTTGACACCAAAGCTCAACCAAAATGTTCTGGAAAAAGTGGCTGCTAATTTTAAAGAAGAGTATGATACTTCCGACTATCCGAATACAGAGCTGTACCCGGAAATTGAAGAAACGCTCAAAGAGCTTAAAAAGAAAAAAATAGGGCTTTATCTAGTAACTCTAAAGAGAAAAGTTCCGACTCTCCGTTTTATTAAATCTCGTAAATTAAAATACTTCAAACAAATAGTAAACCCGGATTCCAACCCCGGTGTGCAGATGAATAAAGCAGAAATGATGGCTTATCTGCTGGAAAAGGAGAAACTGAAAGCGAGCTCGGCGCTTTATGTGGGTGACGCGGCTACAGACATTACAAGCGCTCATGCAAATAAACTTAAAGTTGCAGGGGTTACTTATGGCTATAATACAAGAGAACAGCTGAGAAAAGCCGGGCCGGATTATTTAATTGACAATATTAAAGAGTTAATAGATATTATATTTGAGTAAATTAGGCCTGCCGCCGTAAAATCACCGGAAAAGCCGGGAGAAATAAAAGATGACAATTAGAATCGGAACATCGGGGTTTTCCTTTCTTGATTGGAAAGGGCCGGTATATCCAAAAGAGCTAAAGACCGCAGAGATGCTTTCGTATTACGCCGGGGATTTAAAATTTAACTCGGTGGAGGTTAACTTCACCTATTATGCGCTGCCTTCAGAAAAATCCTTTATGGGAATGCAAAAAAAAGTTCCAAAAGAGTTTGTTTTTACGGTAAAGGGCAACAGAGGAACGACGCACGATCCTTTCGATCCCAGAATAATCAGAAAGCCTTCCATAATGCAAGCTTTCGAGGACACAAAAAAATTTGCAGTCGCGCTTAAACCTCTCATTGCGGAAAACCAGCTCGGCTGCGTGCTTCTGCAGTTCCCATTCTTTTTTAACCCTTCAGAGGAAAGTAAAGAGTATATAGTGAAGTGCCGGGATATCCTGAAAGATATACCGCTTGTTATCGAGTTTAGAAGCGCAGAATGGGCAAAGCCGGAGACCTTAACTTTTCTTAGCGGAAACAAACTCGGTTTTTGTGCCGTAGACGAGCCGAAGCTTAACCGGTTAATGCCGTACATGCCTGAAGTTACTTCGAAAACGGGTTACTTGCGGTTTCATGGCAGGAATAACAACTGGTTTAATGCGCCCATGGAAGAGCGTTATAACTACCTATATTCAGAGCCGGAGTTAAAAAGTTTTCTGCCGGATATAAAAAAAATGGCCGGGCGCTGCAAAGATTTGTTTTTATTTTTTAACAACTGTCATCTTGGTTCGGCGGTAAAAAATGCCGATAATCTGAGAAAACTTCTAATAGAATATTTGGGCGCCGCAGCCTGAAGAAAAAAACAAAGTACATTATTAGTAGAATAATAAACGCCATCAATTGCCCTTTGTCACCCGTATTTTGTAATTATTATTTTTTGAATTTATTAAGGATTACCGGCAGTATTGAAAAAAGCCCGAGCAATACAAAACCGGTTAGGATTTTTACTGACAGCAAATCCGTCGGCTCTTCAATTCCGGAAAGGTTATGCCCCGCATACGTATAGATTAAGGTGGACGGAAGTATCCCTATCGCCGTTGTCCAGATGAAAGTTTTTAGATCCAGTTTTGTAAGTCCGGCGAGGATATTAAGCAGAAAAAAAGGCAGAACTGATATAAATCTGAGCATAAGAATATAATACTTTTCATTTTCCGACATTTCCTTATTAAAATAGAGGAGTTCTTTTTTGTACCTCTTTTGCAGGTAGTCTCCAAGCAAATACTTTGAGGCAATAAAAGCAAGGATAGCCCCCGAAGTGGCGCCGGCCAGCACATAGATAGTCGCCGCTGCTGCCCCAAATAGAAAACCGCCTGCGATACTAAGCACAAAGGCGCCGGGAATGGAGAAAGCTGCTACCACAAAATAAAGACCTATATAATAGAGAACCGCAAGAAAGTAATTAGACTTGACGTAATCCCTGAAAAGAGCGCTGTTATTCTTAAAGTCCTCAAAATTCATATAGCTGCCCAAATGCGTGAAATGAACTGTGGCGGCAAGCATTAGCAGAATTAACACCAGCGACAAGACAATAATCCTTTTTGACATAAGGATACTTTTAGCATACTATCTTTAAAAAGTATATAGCTAATCTGCGGCCGGTATTTTGTAAAAAGAAAAGAGAGTAGGTTAGGCCAGTACTTTTCTGTGCAGCAAAACGCGCTTAGATCTTTACGGGTTTTTGCCTTTTAATTGTTCTTCCGTGGCGTTGCTGAATTCTCCGGCAAGAGAAGCAATAAGTGTTTTGACAGGAACTATCTCCGTAACCCTGTAAGCATTTTTTCCTGCGAAAGCAAAGCCATGGTCCATTTCTCCTTTTTGCGCGTTAAGCAGACTTAATGCAATACAATAAGGGGCGTTAACCACATCGCAGGTGATTATGCAGTGAAAAGGACACTCAAAGGGCTGTTTTTGGCCTTTTTCCGAGTCTGTAATGAATTTGTTTTTGATGGCTCTACCGGGCATACCTACCGGACTTTTTATAACTACCATATCTTCTTCTTTGCAATCTAAATAAGCCTGTTTGAAAATAATATCCGCATCGCATTCGTCGGTGGCGACAAAACGTGTGGCCATTTGCACTCCGGAAGCCCCCAAGTCAAGAAACTTCTTAATATCTGCGCCTGTGAAGATGCCGCCGCCCGCTATTACAGGAATTTTTTTTCCGGATATTTTTTGTACATCTTCGGTTACCTTAAGGACTTCTGCCAAAAGATTTTCCAGAGAAAAAGCCGGATCGTCTATGCTTTCCAATTTAAAACCGATATGCCCCCCTGCCAGCGGGCCTTCAACTACAAAACCGTCAGGTACATAGTTGTATTTATCCATCCAGCGCTTTGCAAGTATTTTTGCCGCTCTTCCGGAAGAGACGATAGGTACAAGTTTTGTTTTTGTGCTGCCTTCTAAAAATTCAGGAAGATTCATGGGAAGCCCGGCGCCGGAGAAGATAATGTCAATCCCTTCTTTTATTGCTGTTCTTGAAAGCTCTTCGTAATTGGTAAGCGCATACATAATATTAACACCGATGAGGCCTTTTGTTTTTTCTCTGCATTTTCTGATTTCTTTGGCAAGCGCGCGGTTGTTTGAACCGATGAAGTCAGTTTTTAAGTCGGGTTCATTCAGCCCGATTCCTGGAGTGGCAAGAACGCCTATTCCGCCGGCGTTTGCGACTGCTGACGCCAGACCGGATAAAGAAATAGCAACACCCATGCCGCCTTGAATTATTGGTACTTTTGCAATAAGACCGCCGATGTTTAATTGTGGCAAAATATGCTTAATCAAAATATTCCTCTTTTTACATGATTTATTAAAAAACCCGCATGGTCTCATGCCGGAAAAACTGCAACAAAAACACGAACATATTATACCCCTTTTTTAGAAATATAGCAAACATATTAAAATATTTCTATGTAAATAATACTAATATTTTGGTATACATAATTATGGTGCCGAAAGTTAGGAGAAAGATGGAAACGGGAAACGGACAAAAGAGAAGTATAATATTTTATATATCTCTCATAGGTTTTTTTGGGATATTTACGTCAACTATTTCTAAAAACCCTGTCCTGCCTTATCTTGTAAGATCTCTGGGAGCAGGTGATCAGGTGCTCGGAATCATATCTGCAGTATCGCCTTTGGCAGGTATTGTTTTTTCTTTTCCTGTCGGAGTTCTGGGGGATAAACTCGGCAGGAAGCTGCTTTTGATAACAGCTGCTTTCATTTTTTTGCTGGCGCCTTTGATGTATTTACTGGTGACAAATGCCTGGTATTTGATTTTTGTAAGGTTTTTTCACGGCACGGCCACGGCAATACTCGGGCCTGTAGCGTCCACAATAATAGCCGGGGCTTACGGTAAAAATAAAGGGGAAAAACTCGGAGTGTATTCCTCGACAACACTAATAGGGCGAACTTTAGCTCCCCTTGCGGGAGGCGCTATTATTGCCTTTTTTTCTTTTCAGGGTGAACTCATAAGTTACCGGGCTGTATATGTTTTTGCCTTCATATTTGCCATACCGGTGGTTATTGGTGCTTTTATGGTTAATACCGGAGAAACTGCGCTGAAAAAATCTTTTGGATCATCGGCTTTTTTTGAAAGCTTAAAATACATAATGAAAAATAGAACAATACTTGCTGCCGCGCTGGTGGATCTTTCCATCTATTTTTCTTTCGGTATTTTTGAGACTTTTGCGCCCGGTTATCTGAAAGATATCGGATATAAACCCCAGACGGTAGGCCTTATATTTTCTCTCCAGATACTTGCTATAGCGCTTACAAAACCGCTGTTTGGAAAACTTGCGGACACAATAGATAAACGTTTACAGATCACAGCAGGGTTGTTCACTCTCGGTTTTGCCGTTGCGGCGCTTCCTTTTACTGCTTCTTTTGCCGCGGTACTCGGGGCGAGTCTGCTTTTTGGTCTTGCGATGTCTTTTTCTACGGTGGCTACGAGCGCTTACGTTGCGGATGTGGCGAAGAAAGAACAACTGGGAGCTTCGATGGGCGCGCTTTCCTCTATTATGGATATTGGGCATTCTGCGGGTCCTCTAATTGCCGGAAGCCTTATCACAATTTTCTCAATAACTGCGGGTTTTGTGTCCGGCTTTATTCTTGCGGCTGCAATAACCGTTATTTTTCTATTGATTGTTTACCGAAAGTAAAAACAAGCATAAAGAACTGCTCTTACAAGCTTTTTTAGAAGCTATTTAACTGTTTAACAAGGTCAAAGGAAATGCTAAAATCATGAGAAAGGAGAGATAAAAAATGATAGAAACTATTAAAGAAAAAATACTTATAGTCGATGATGATGCCGGTATTCGAGAAATGTTGGCCATAAATTTTGCGGATCAATATGATGTTGATACTGCCGGCGGAGCTGAAGAAGTTACGAAAAAACTGGAAACCACAAAGTATTTACTGGTTATCACCGATATGAAAATGCCCGGAGGAAGCGGTTTAGATGTTATCCGGTCGGTAAAAAACAAGAGCCCCCTGACCCTGGTTATGGTTATGACGGGTTACGGATCCGTAGAAGATGCGGTAAATGCCGTAAGGCTGGGGGCAGAGGAATACGTACTTAAACCCTTTTCCCTGGAACGGGTTAATATGACTGTCAAAAACATTGTCGAAAAGTTTCATCTGAGCAGGCAGCTTAACAAAATAGAAAGATTATTTGAATTAGAAAAAGTTAGCCGGGCTGTGTTGGAATCAGAAATTATTGAAAAAAGCCTGCCGGACATTTTAAAGATGATTCTTGGTATGTTTAAAGCCGACAGCGGCTCGGTGATGTTGTTTGATAAGAATACTAATCAGTTAATGGTTTCAGCGTCAGAAGGAATAGCTCCAAAATTTCATGATTCTATAAAGGTTTCAAGCGGAGATAAAATATCCGGTTGGGCGGCAAGGTACAATAGAGCTCTTCTTCTTGACGGTGATTCCGAAAAATCAAAAAAAATATTTGGAAATTTTAAGCCCCGCAGTGAAATAAAGTCCTCGCTGGTGGTTCCTCTTACAATCAGAGGGAAACTGCTCGGGGTGCTGAATCTGAACATGCTTTCCACCCTCAAAAAATTTACCGATGAGGATCTGGATATTATTACAATATTTTCTATGTCTTTGGCTTTAAGCATAGAAAACGCGAGGTTCAAAAGAGAACTTATAGAAAACAACGAGCGGCTGAAAGAAATAGATATAGTCAAAACAGATCTTGTCTCCAAGGTTTCGCATGAGCTGCGTACGCCTTTAACGGTTATTATGGAGGCCGTAAAGATAGTTTCGGACGGCTCCTGCGGCGAGCTCAATGAGGAGCAAAAAGACTATTTAGGGGTGGCGGTAAATAATGTAGAGAGGCTTGGCCGGCTGATAAATGATGTTTTATTTATTCAGAAACTTGAGGCCGGTATGCTGAAATTTAATCTTCAGGAGAATAATATCAATGAATTGGTTGTGAAAATCCTGGAACCGATGAGGCCTATTGCCGGAAAAAAAGGACTTGCTCTTGAGCTGATTATCGGAGAAGATATCCCAAAAATAAAATATGACAGCGATAAAATAACACAGGTTATAATAAACCTTGTCGATAATGCGCTAAAATTTACAGAGACCGGGAAAATAACGGTTAAAACCGTAAAAGAAGGTGATATTGTTAAAGTATCTGTTGCAGATACCGGTATCGGCATAAAGCAGGGAGATACGCCTAAACTTTTTGGTAAATTTGAACAGATTTTAACGGGTAACGAACGCCGGACCGGGGGGACAGGGCTTGGACTGTCCATCTGCAGGGAAATAATTACCGGTCATAACGGCAAAATATGGGCCGAGTCTGAATGGGGAAAAGGCACGAAATTTTATTTTACCCTGCCGGCGGAAGAAAAAGGTGTTTTATGATAAAAAAAATACTTATTATGGATGATGAACCTGATGTAAGGAAGATGGTTACAGGCAGATTAAAGAAGGCCGGCTTTGATGTAATTGAGGCTGCAAACGGAGAAAGAGGGCTGGAGATGCTGCTTTCAGAAAAACCCGATATGGTTCTTTTGGATCTGGCAATGCCGGGTCTTGACGGCGCAGCGGTATGCCGCCGCATAAAAGCGGATAACGCGACAAAGAACATACCGGTAATGCTGTTCACCGCCTCCATTATAAAACCTATCAGCGAGAGCGCGAAAGAGATGGGTGCGGATGATTATATAGCAAAACCGTTTGATTCAAAAGAGCTTTTGGAAAAAATTAGGATGCTGTTAAGCAAATAAGTTTTCTGCAGGAAAATATTACAAATAATAACTTGTTTTGTCACGAAAGCGGAGTCTTAATGCCGGTATACAGATTTAAATGTGAAAGTTGTAATTACGCGGGAAAGCTGTCCGTGACGGAACAGTATTTTCCGGTTTTTGAAGCTATTGTCAATCCAAAGTGCCCGCATTGCGGCGGAGAAATGGTGAATAAAACAACGACGATGGTCAGCCTGACCGACCTGCTGTTGGAAGAAAAACTGCTTACCAAAGAACAGCTTGAAGATGCTCGAGACAGGCAGTTAGGCGCAAAAAAACCTATTCACGAAGTTATTGTAAATATGGGATTTTTGACGGAAGATAAGTTGATGGCTGTGGCGTCAAGAGCCTATAATCTTCCGGTTGTTGACCTTAATAACGAAAAAGCAGATTCCCAGGTGCTTCAATTACTTACTTATGAACAAGTCAAGCGCTACGGTGTTTTTCCCTTAAGAATAGAACAGGGAGAGCTCGTGGTTGCTATGAGCGATCCTCTGGATTTGGTGACCTTGGACGATATGCGGGTTATAACCAAAATGGGAATAAGGCCCGTCCTGAGCACCAAAAGCAATATTTCACACTTTATCGAAGAGTTCTATGCCATAGATGACGATACCTATGATTTTGTTAAAAATATCGGGGATGATCTAAATGTGGTGCCGATAGAAGAGGACGGGGAAGAGAAAGGATTATTTGAAGTCGAAGCGACCGGTATGGATAAATCTCTGGCGGTTAGACTTACCAACTTTGTGTTAAGTGAAGCTGTTAAATTAAAAGCGAGCGATATTCATGTGGAGCCGTATGAAAAATTTGTTGAGATAAGATTTCGGATTGACGGTATTCTTAAAAGCATTAAGAAGTTTCCCGTCGGAATATCAAGGCTGATTATCGCGCGCATAAAAGCATTATCCCAGATGGATATATCTGAAACACGAAAACCGCAGGACGGCCGCAGCAAGGTTGAAATCGGCGAGAAAAAAGTAGATTTGCGAATTTCAATTATTCCGACCTACTTTGGAGAAAAAATTGTTATAAGGCTGCTTGATTACAGTCAAACACGCAAGACAATTGAAAGTCTCGGCTTTCAGGGAAGCGAACTTAAGCTGTTTAAGGAATCTATAAAAAAACCGCAGGGCATTGTATTGATTACAGGGCCGACAGGGTCGGGAAAAACTTCTACAATATACGCCGCTCTTAATGCCATAAAGAGCGAGGCCGTTAATGTCATTACAATTGAAGATCCTATCGAATACTTGATGGAAGGCGTCAATCAAATACAGGTTAACCCGTACAAGGATGTTACTTTTGCAAAAGGTCTAAGAAGTATATTGCGGCAGGACCCCAACGTTATTTTTATTGGAGAGATCAGAGACTCAGAAACGGCAGGAATAGCTTTTAGGGCCGCCTTAACCGGCCATTTAGTTTTTTCAACCCTGCATACCAACAGCGCTATTGCTTCAATTGTAAGATTGCAGGATGTCGGCTTGGATCTCCACATAATTGCCTCCTCGCTTATTTCTGTTATTGCGCAAAGACTTGTAAGGGTGATATGCCCTCATTGTAAACAGCCGTATAGACCGAATAATGACATCATAGAAAAATTCAAGCTTTTCATAGAAAAGCACGACGTCTTACAATTTTATAAAGGAAACGGGTGTGAAAAGTGCAATTATTCCGGATACTCGGGCAGAACAGCAATATTTGAAATATTAAAAAACGATGAGCACATTCAAAGCTTGATATCTAACAAGGCGTCCGAAAAAGAAATACTGAATGAAGCCAGGAAAAGCGGGTTTATGACGCTATCGGAAGCCGGTGTGGTTAAGGTTTCGCAGGGCTTAACGACTTTGGATGAAGTTGAAAGGATTTCCGAAGTTGGCTGGCAGGAGGATGACTCAAAAAAAGAGAAAGTGTTACCGACGTATACTTCCGCCGGCAAACTCCTGAGGATTCTGGTGGTTGATGATGAAGATGATATAAGAAAAGTTATTTGCAAGCGTCTCAAAGATGCGGGCTACGAAGTACTGCAGGCAAGAACAGGGAAAGAGGCGCTCGCGTGCGCCTTCATGGAAAATCCAGATTTGATTATTATGGATGTAATGATGCCGGAAATGGACGGACTTGAAGCGACAAAAAAAATAAGAGCCAATCTTCAGACCGTCTCAATCCCGGTCATAATGCTAACCGCAAAACAGGATAAACATAGCGAATTGGCAGGGCTTGATGCCGGCGCAGACGACTATATTGCCAAGCCTTTTGACGGTAATAAGTTAATAACCAGAATAAGAATGTTACTACAGAGAGGGCAGTAAAAAAATGACAAACTTTATTAGCCGTAACATTTGGCTTACGGCCAGAGTTTAAATAATAATTATTAATACCGCCCCGGCTATGCTGTTTTTTGGAATTCCTCTGGAAAAGCAAAATACTCTGTGTTATAATAACCTTCAATAATTTTAAATTAATAGTAGTTAGTAATCAGGGGCGCCGGCTTCCGCTTGAGGTGCACGCAGCGTAAGATATCCCCGGCCGCCCGCGCTAAACCAGTTAACTATATTGCCGGATCGTCTAATGGTAGGACTGCAGACTCTGAATCTGCCTATGGAGGTTCGATTCCTCCCCCGGCAACCAAAAATTTAGCTAAAAAACCCGCATCAAAGCAAATCTTCTTTATTGTCCCCGAGGCTGTTGAGTTTCATTAATAGAAAGGTATATAATAGCTTATGAACGATATCGAATTAAATGAAGGTTTTGTAAAGGCGTTTACGGCTTGCGAAGAAACTGCCAAACACGTTTTTATTACGGGTAAGGCCGGGACCGGCAAGTCAACCTTTCTTCAGTATTTTAAGCAAAACACAAAAAAAAAGACAGCAGTTATTGCGCCTACCGGAGTGGCGGCCCTTAATGTTAACGGGGAGACCATACACTCCTTCTTCGGTTTCCTTCCGGATATAACCCTTGAAAAGGTAAAAGTCTCCAAAAAGAAAAATAGGGAACTTTTTAAAATAATAGATGCTATTGTAATAGATGAAGTCTCAATGGTCAGAGCGGATCTTATGGACTGCATCGATAAGTTCCTTAGAATAAACGGTAAAGACAAAAAACTGCCTTTTGGGGGGATTCAAATGATCTTTATCGGGGATTTATACCAGCTGCCGCCTGTTGTTACCTCCAAAGAAAGAGAGATGTTCAAGACTCTTTATAAAAGTCCGTATTTTTTTTCTTCAGAAGTGTTCAAGGAGCTTAACATTTTTTTTATGGAGTTTGAAAAGATCTACCGGCAGTCCGAAGAGGGTTTTATCCGGCTGTTAAATAAGATTAGAAATAATACTATCGGGGAAGAGGATATAAAGATACTCAACCAGCGGCACGGGGCAAAATTTGAGGGAAAATCAACTTCCAAATACTTTATTTATCTGACAACTACCAATAAAGCGGCCACCGAGATAAATGAAGAACAGCTTTCAAAACTAAGAGGCAGGCAGTATGAATATGAAGCCGAAACGGAAGGGAATATAGAAAGCGGGCATTTTCCGACGGACAGTGTTCTGAGGCTGAAAAAAGGCGCCCAGATAATGATGCTAAATAACGAGCAGACCGGAAGATGGGTTAACGGCACGCTCGGGACCATTCTTGATTTTTATAAGAATACCGACGGGGGCGAAGACACCATAGTCGTAGAATTTTCCGACGGGACGATAGAAGAGATTAACTCAAACACGTGGGATATCTTCCATTATAAGTATGACGCAAAGAAAAAAACGCTGGAATCAGAAACCATCGGAAGTTTTACGCAGTACCCTTTGAAGCTGGCCTGGGCGGTGACTATACATAAAAGCCAGGGTAAGACTTTTAACAAGGTAATAGTTGACTTTGGCGCCGGGACATTTGCTCACGGGCAGGCATATGTGGCGCTTAGCAGATGCACTTCTTTCGGAGGGTTGGTTCTGAAGCAGCCTCTAAAAAAACAGCATATCCTTATGGATTGGAGAGTTGTAGAATTTGTAACAAAGTATCAGTATAAAATATCGGAAGCCCTAATGTCCAAGGAAAGCAAACTCCAGATGCTTAACGAAGCCATTAAAAATAAAACCCGCCTGGAAATTGTCTATTTGAAAAACAGCGATGAGAAGTCGAAAAGAATTATACTTCCTATAAGGGTGGGAGATATGGTCTACAAGGAAAAAACATTCCCCGGGGTTGTAGCCTATTGCGAGAAGAGAAAAGAAGAACGCACCTTTCGTGTGGATCGAATATTGGAGATGAAAATAAAAAGGCCTTAAGGCCGGCAAAGCGGTCAAACCGGCTGATATACTCAAAAGTCACCCAAAATGGTATAATTAATAACCAAAAAAAAGGAATAAAGGCTGAAAAATGAAAGAAAATATTATTAAAACGGAATGCGCGGTGATAGGCGGAGGTTTCGCGGGGTGTACTGCGGCGCTTGAGCTTGCTGATGCGGGAAAAAAAGTCTTTCTTTATGTTAAAGGAAAATTACTGGAAGACTGCAGCAGCTATCTTGTGGCCGGCGGGCTTGCGGCGGTGCCGGTGAAAGAAAAAAAAGTATTGGGCGGGGATTCCTTCAGGCTCCACATTAAAGAAACCTTAAAAGCGGGAAAATATTTAAATGATGTCTCAATCGTAGAATATTGCGTGGAGCATTTTTATGAGGATGTAATTCTCTGGCTTGCCAAAAAAGGCGTTAGATTTGACGGCCCCGGAAAAGCCGGATATGAATATGATTTACACCAGGAGGGAGGGCACAGCAAACACCGTATATTTCATATAAAAGATTTTACGGGGCATAACATAATGGAAGTTATGACCGAAAAAATCAAAAAACATCCGAATATTAAAGTTTTTCAGAATCACATGGCCATTGATATCGTTACAAAAAATAAACTCTCCGGAAAGAAAGGAAAGGATGCTCTTCTCGGGGTCTATATCTATGACGCCGAGAACGACAGTATTAAGGCGGTTGCCCCAAAAGCCCTGTTTCTCTCAACAGGCGGAATCGGGAAGGTGTTTATGTATACAAGTAATCCCGATATCGCAACCGGAGACGGTTTCGCAATGTGCTACCGCGCCGGTTTAGCTCTCGCCAATATGGAATTTGTACAGTTCCATCCTACGGTGTTTTATGATCCTCTGGCCGGCAGCGAGTTTTCGAGAAGGTTCTTGTTGACGGAAGCGCTGCGCGGGGCAGGGGCTTTTCTAAAACTTTTCAAGGATTCAAAGGAAGATTTTGTAAAAAAATATGATCCTCTCGGTTCGAAATCCACCCGGGATGTGGTAACCGGCGCGGAAGACATCGAGATGAGAAAGCACGGCCTTAATTATGTCTGGCTGGATTGTACAAAAATAGACGCAAAAAAAATAAAAAGTAATTTCAAAAACTCCTATGACTTTTGCCTGAGCAAAGGTATTGATATGACAAAAGAGCCGGTGCCGGTTGTTTACGCCGAACATTACTCCAACGGCGGAGTAGTTACGGATAAAAACGGGGCAACTGAAGTTGCGGGGCTGTATGTAATAGGGGAAACCTCCTATACCGGACTTCATGGAGCGACAAGACTTGCCAGTAACTCGGCGCCGGAGTGTGTATTATTCGGCCGGCTGGCGGCTGCAGCCTACATAGCAGGCGGCAAACAGGGTGAGGAAGGGCTGCCGGCCTGGAGAACGGGCGGAGCCAGAAAGATAAAAGATTTGGCCACTATAGGTTACTACTGGGAAACGGTAAGACGAACAATGACTTCTCTTTGCGGGGTTTCCAGAAACGAAGAAAGATTGACTGCAGCTAAAGAGGTGCTTTCTTCCTTAAGCAATAATATTAAAAACTTCTACTGGTATTACCGGATCACAAAAGAGTTTCTGGAGGTGAGAAATATTGCGACCGTGGCTTCTATAATAATAGAAAGCGCCTTGGCCAGAAAAGAGAGCCGGGCATGTCATTTTAGGGAGGACTACCCGAAAGAATTAAAAGCTTTTAAAAGGATAACGATAATAAAAAAGAAACAAAAGGTGTTAACAAAAAAAACCGGATAGGTTTAAGGTGCTCCGGAGGCTAAAATGGAATGCAAAAAAACAGAGAACAAAAAAGAGTGCGCTTGTAAAGACAAGAATTGCGTAAGAAACGGGGTCTGCTGTGAGTGTGTCGCTTATCACAGAAAAAAAGGTAATCTTCCGGTCTGTTTAAGAGGTGAATAATAATATTGCGTTTAAATAAAGGATAAAAGTGCTTAAACCGGCAATATTTCTTGTAATTTCAATTTTTTTTATGACGTTTGCCCGGTGCGGACATCTTAAGTTTAAAGACCAGCCGCTTTTTAAGGTGATACTTATTAGCTGGTTGATTGTTTTTGGAATATTTTCGGTTCTGTACCTTAAAGAGAGCCTGCGGTGGAACCATTTGGTCAGTTTTATTTTTATGATAATGGCAGTATTCTTCATGTTTAAGAAATGGCAGCAAAAACAATACTATTAAAGAGAGCTTATCACTGTTATATATGGAAGACCGGAATATTGGCGCCTTTTTGTATTGACTAATCTCCGTTTTTGGTATAATATAGTATTTCATTTGAAAAAAGCAGTTAATTTCCTTAAGGAGGAAGTGTTATGGCTAAGATTTACTACGAAAAAGATGCAGATCTAAAGTTGTTGAAAGGCAAGACCGTTGCTATTATCGGTTTTGGCAACCAGGGGCATGCTCAGGCGGCAAATCTGAGAGACAGCGGAATCGATGTCGTTATTTGCGAACTCGAAGGGACACCGGCTTATGATTTGGCCAAAAAAGAAAAATTCAAGATAGTATCAGTGGAAGAGGCTGCAAAAACGGCGGATCTAATCCAGATTTTAACCCAGGATGATCTCCAGGCGAAGATTTACAAGGATTCAATAGCAAAACATATGAAAAAAGGAAAAACTCTCGTTTTCTCTCACGGTTTCAATATTCATTTTGACCAGATTCTTCCGCCTGCGGAGATTGATGTTATAATGATAGCTCCAAAAGGTCCGGGGTTTTTGGTGCGTACCCAGTACGAAGCCGGCATGGGTGTTCCGGCCTTAATCGCAATTTATCAGAATGCCTCCGGTAAAGCGAAAGAAATTGCGCTTGCGTATGCAAAAGCAATCGGCGCGACCAGAGCAGGTGTTCTGGAAACTACCTTCAAGGAAGAAACCGAGACGGATTTATTCGGCGAGCAGGCCGTGCTTTGCGGCGGCGCCTCAGCGCTTGTTAAAGCGGGTTTTGAAACTCTCGTAGAAGCAGGCTACCAGCCGGAAGTTGCGTACTTTGAATGCTTGCACGAATTAAAACTTATCTGTGATTTAATGTATGAATACGGAATACAGGGCATGAGGTCCAGAGTATCAACGACCGCCAGGTTTGGCGATTTGGTAATCGGACCCAGGATAGTAAACGACGAAACAAAAAAAGAGATGAAGAAAGTACTGGAAGAAATACAGAACGGAAAGTTTGCAAAGTCCTGGCTGGCGGAGAATTTAGTCGGCAGGCCGCATTTTAACGCGTTAATGAAAAAAGATAACGTTCATCAGATAGAAAAAGTGGGCAAAGAACTTCGCAGTATGATGACCTGGTTGAAAAAATAAGAACAATAAATTACACGATCTAAAAAGGAAAAAAGAGAAAGGGGCGGAGTAAAAACTGCCCCTTTAAAAAATGAAAAAACAGGCAGAATACATAAAATCAATTAATAAGGAAAAGGCCAGAGAAGAGATGATTCTTCCTTTTCTGCTTGTCTTTGTTTTTTTTGCGGGTATTGTGCTTCTTGCAAATTATATTTTAATTTGGCGTTTGCAGTGGATAGGCGCAGTTTTTGCGTTTATTGGAATAATAGTATTGGCATCTTTACTGTACTTTTACCGCGACCCTGAAAGGGTTCCGCCGGCCGGAAAAAATGATATCCTTTGTCCTGCTGACGGCAAGATTGTCGGCGTTGAGAAAGTAACCGGCGCGCCCGGGCTTAAGGGAAGTTTTATAAGAATCAGCATATTTCTCAATGTGCATAATGTTCATATTCAAAGAATGCCGTTTGCCGCAAAAATCTTAGATATTAAAACTGTTCCGGGCCGGCTGTTGCCTGCTTTTCACTCGGAGGCAGGGGAAAAAAACAGGCAAAACATTTATATAATAAAGGGAGAGCTGACTGCTGTAGTGAAGCAGATTGCGGGTGTGTTGGTTCATCGCCCTGTTGCCTGGGTTGAAGCTGGGGATACTTTAAGCGCCGGAGACCGTTTTGGTATGATAACTTTTGGTTCCAGGGTCGAGCTTTTTGTGCCGGCTACATGCAATATTACCGCGCTGGAAGACGACATTGTATATGCCGGAACGTCTATACTGGGTAAGATCTGCAAAGAAAAAGAAAAACCTAACAGGCCTTCAAAAAGGTCTCAAAAGCCCAAATGAAAAAGCAGTTATCTATAATTCCGAATTTGCTTACCACCGGCAACTTAGTTTGCGGTTTCCTGGCCATAATCCTTGCGGTAAACGATGCTCTTAAACTTGCAAATTATAACGACTTTGTCCGGCCGTTTGTCTTTTCAAGCTGGCTGCTGCTCTTGGCGATGATCTTTGATCTTTTGGACGGGATAGTTGCCAGATTGACAAAGACCGACAGCAAATTTGGAATGCAGCTGGATTCGCTGGCCGATCTCACTTCCTTTGGCGTTGCGCCGGCGGTGATCCTGTACCTGGCAGTATTAAGGTATCACGGCAAAATGGGAGTTTTAATAGCGGCGATTTATGCAGTCTGCGCAGCGCTTCGTCTGGCAAGGTTTAACTTGATAGACAAGGTGGATCATAAAAACTTTGCCGGCTTGCCGACTCCGGCAGCGGCAGGTGTTCTGGCCTCCTACGTTTTGTTTTCTCACTGGGGCGAATGGTACTACGCTTCCTCGCCGATACTTTTTCTTGATAAAGTTATCGGCTGGTATGCGGAAAATGTAACCAACCTGAACATGAGAGTAATACCGGCGATGATGATACTCATAGCCCTGTTAATGGTGAGTAATTTAAGATTTATATCTTTAAAACAATATGTAAAGAAAGAAAGAGCGCCCTTTATCGTTTTCGTGGCGGTTGTACTGCTTATATTAATATTGATAATTAAACCGGAGCCGATGTTTTTTGCAGTGACATTAGGATATGTGGTCTTTGGTCTTGTCAGGGGTGTTTATCTGGAACTAAAAAGAGAGGGGAAGATTGTCAAGAAACAAAAGGAGAAAGCACATGGCAGATAAAATCATAATATTTGATACTACGCTCAGAGACGGGGAGCAGATTCCCGGAGCTTCGCTTACGAGGTTTGAAAAACTTGAAATAGCAAAACAGCTGGAAAAACTTAATGTGGATGTTATAGAAGCGGGCTTTCCCATATCTTCTCCGGGAGATCTGGAATCCGTAAAAGAAATTGCCCGGGCGGTGAGAAAGCCTGTAATAGCAGGACTTTGCAGGGCTGTAAAAAAGGATATTGATGCCTGCAGGGAGGCGCTTAAGCCCGCAAAAAGGGGCAGAATACATACTTTTATCGGAACCTCGGACATACACATTAAATTTATTACGAATACAACAAGAGAAGAAGTGCTTAGACGTTCCATTGAAGCTGTTAAACTTGCGAGAAACTACTCTGCCGATGTTGAGTTTTCGGCTATGGATGCCGCCAGGACCGATTTTGATTATCTCTGCAAAATTGTGGAAGAAACAATCAAAGCAGGGGCAAGCACTATAAACATTCCGGATTCGGTGGGTTATTCCGAACCGGTAGAGCACGGTAAACTCATCCGTGACTTGATGAATAATGTGCCAAACATCAATAAAGCAATAATTGCGGTGCATTGTCACAATGATCTCGGGATGGCGACGGCAAACTCGCTTTCTGCGGTTATGAACGGGGCGAGACAGATAGAGTGCACGATAAACGGGCTCGGCGAAAGAGCGGGCAATGCCGCGCTTGAAGAAGTGGTAATGGCCCTTAGAGTAAGAAAAGATGTTTATAACCTGGAAACTAACATTAAGACAGAAGAGATATATAAAACGAGTAAGCTTGTCTCCAGATATACGGGTATTCCCGTTCAACCGAATAAGGCGATAATAGGTCAGAATGCATTTTCCCATGCTTCAGGCATACATCAGGATGCGATACTAAAGAAAGAATCAACTTTCGGAATAATGACCCCAAAATCTATAGGCATTACGGGGCACGAACTGGTACTGACCAGCAGGTCAGGGCGCCATGCTTTGTCCCACAGGCTTTCTGCTCTTGGTTTTGCCGTTGAAGGCGAAGAACTTAATGCAATATATGCAAAATTTCTTGCCGTTGCGGATAAAAAGAAAGAAGTATTTGATGAGGATCTGCAGGCGCTTATGGAGACCGAAGGAAAAAAAGGGTTCGAAGCCTGCTATTCTCTGGAAGAAATATATGTAGCAACGGGAAATAAAATAACACCGACAGCTACGGTAAAGATCAGAATAAAAGGTAAATCGTTTGAAGCGGTGGCGATGGGTGACGGTCCGGTTGATGCCACTTATAAAGCGATAAACAGTCTCGTAAAAGAAGAGGTCACACTTCTGGATTATCAGCTTCGCTCGATTACCGGCGGTAAAGAAGCCCTCGGAGAAGTGAGTGTCCGTATAAAAAAAGGCGCTATAGAAGTTAACGGAAGAGGTCTTTCCACAGATGTGATAGAAGCAAGCGCGAGGGCTTATTTGGATGCGCTTTCAAAACTGGAGCGCGCAAAGCACGCTGATGGCGCAAATAAAAAAAAGAAGGGACACGGATAATTTAATTCCCGTTTGGTATCAGCGGGATCTAATAAAAGAAAACAATAAGGAGATAACTAAATGGGAATGACAATAACGGAGAAAATACTGGCGGCGCACGCCGGAAAAAAAGAAGTTAGACCCGGAGATCTTATCTGGGCCAAGCTGGATATTGCGCTTGGAAATGATATTACGGCTCCGATAGCTATAAGCGAATTCAGAGGTTCCGGCGCAAAAAAAGTCTGGGACAAAGATAAGGTTGTACTCGTACCGGATCATTTTACGCCGAACAAGGATATAATGTCGGCGGAGCAGTCTAAGATCCTCAGGGATTTTGCCAAAGAGCAGAAATTGAAGTTCTACTTTGAAGTCGGAGAGGTTGGCGTAGAACACGCGCTTCTTCCGGAAAAAGGTATAGTGACTTCCGGTGATGCTATAATCGGCGCCGATTCACACACTTGCACATACGGCGCACTCGGCGCTTTCTCGACCGGAGTCGGTTCGACGGATCTTGCCGCAGCTATGATAGGCGGAAAAGTCTGGCTGAAAGTTCCTGAAGCGATGAAATTCGTTTTCAACGGCAAACTCCCAAAATGGGTTTCCGGTAAAGACCTTATACTCAAGATCATAGGCGATATCGGCGTTGACGGCGCGCTTTACCGTTCAATGGAGTTCACCGGAGACGCAATAAGATCGCTTTCCATGGAGAGCCGTCTTTCAATGTGCAATATGGCGATAGAAGCCGGCGGTAAAAACGGAATTATTGAGCCGGATGCTATTACAAAAGAATATCTAAAAGGCAGAAGCCTCAGGAAACCCGTATTTTATAGCAGTGATAAGGATGCAAAGTATGTTTCCGTAAAGGAGTATGATGCTTCCAAGCTGGAGCCCATGGTTGCGTTTCCGCACCTGCCTTCGAACACGAAACCGATAAGTAAAGTGGGCAACGTAAAAATAGACCAGGTGGTTATCGGTTCCTGCACCAACGGCAGAATTGAAGATATGCGGATAGCGGCTAAGCTCATGAAAGGGAAAAAAGTAGCTCCGTATCTTCGGACGCTAATAATACCTGCTACCCAGGCAATATTTAAACAGATGATAAAAGAAGGGCTTATGGAGATATTTATAAACGCAGGCGCAGCTGTCTCGACACCGACTTGCGGGCCCTGCCTTGGCGGGCATATGGGAATTCTTGCAGCAGGTGAAAGAGCTCTTGCTACGACTAACAGGAACTTTGTCGGCAGGATGGGTTCGCCGAAAGCAGAAGTGTATCTTTCTAATCCTGCAGTAGCCGCAGCCTCTGCGATACTCGGAAGAATAGCAGGACCTGAAGAATTATAATAATTTTCCTTTCTCTTTAGGGGAAGGAATAAGGTGAGCGCGATAAGCATAAGTCTTTTGCATAGAATGTATCCCGGCTCTAACTCTCTAACCTTAAAAAGGAGAGAATAATTTAAGTCAACGGAGGAAAGATATGATCTTCAAAGGAAAAGTTTTTAAATACAGAGATGATGTAAATACGGACGAGATTATTCCGGCTAGATATCTTAATACTTCTGATCCCAAGGAGCTTGCCAAGCATACTATGGAAGATATCGATAAGGATTTTATGAAGAAGATGAAACCGGGGGATATTATTGTCGGAGAGAAGAATTTTGGCTGTGGTTCCTCCAGAGAACATGCGCCTATTGCCATTAAAGAGGCCGGTGTTTCCTGCGTCATTGCAAAGAGTTTTGCCAGGATTTTTTATAGAAATTCTTTTAATATGGGTCTTCCCATTATTGAAAGCGCAGCAGCCGTTGAGGGTATTAATACGGGAGACAGCGTCGAAGTGGATACCGAAAAAGGCGAGATAAAAAACCTTACGACGGGCAAGACTTTTAGAATCGCTGCGTATCCTGCCTTCATGCAGGAATTGATAAAAGCCGGCGGACTTATAAAATATGTGGCAAAGAATAAATAGGTATTGAGCACAGGATCTTCCCGCCGAGATTTTGATTCTGTATTTTATGCGGGTAAAGAAATATGGAGAAAAAATGAAAAAAAATAATACCTGGGGGGCAAAAGCAAAAAGAACTTTAACCGCTATACTTCCTGTTGCCAAGAACCGCAAAGGTTCCTGCGTTTCCTGCGGTGATTGTTGCAAGCTGCCCAATGTTTGTCCTTTTCTCGCATTTAACGCAGAAAACAAATCCATATGCACCGCTTACGCGCTAAGACCTTTGAATTGTAGAAAATACCCCCGGACAAGAGATGAATGGCTGACAGAAGGAAAATGCGGTTATAACTTTGAATAGATTAGCCTTTTGAGCTCGCGAGCACACCCAGAATAATTAATAATGTACCTACGATTTTTAAAACTGTTATGGGTTCTTTAAATAGAAAGATGGAAAAAAAGAAGATAAGCGCATAAGCTAAAGCCTGAAAGGGAAAGGCAAAACTTAAATCTACCATACCGAGTACAAATACCCAAAGTACTGAACTTGCGAGAAGCATTACGCAGCCCAGTAGAAACCATACATTAGATACCGTTTTAATTAAGCCGGAAATAAAATTACCGTCAGAAAAGGAAACAGGCCCGGTCTGATTGGCTCCGAGTTTCCAAAAAACCTGTCCCAGCGCTATGAAAAGCACCGAGACTAATATTAATGTCATAGCTTTTGCGTCTACTGCCATAATGTAAACATAATAACATATAGAAAGCTCCGGCGCAACTTTTTTCTGATGTTTATCATATAATAAACACGGCAAAACCTGTAAAATATTAATATGGAAGTAAAAAAAATAATAATAGCGGGAAATCCCAACGTCGGCAAGAGTGTAATCTTTAATGCTTTGACCGGCAGTTATGCTACTGTTTCAAATTATCCCGGAACGACGGTGGAAGTGTTTCGTGGTAATGCAAAAATAGACGGGCAGGAGTATGAAGTAATAGATACCCCCGGGATGTACTCCTTTATCTCGGTTACCGAAGAAGAAAAAGTTTCCAGAAATATTATGTTTTCCGAAAAACCGTTTGTAATAATCCATGTCTTAGACGCAAAAAATATAGAAAGAATGCTGCCGTTTACGCTTCAGCTTATCGAAGCGGACCTGCCTGTGCTGCTCGTATTAAATATTATGGATGAAGCGGAGAGACTGGGTATAAAACTTGATACAAAACTTCTCGAAGCCGAGCTGGGTATTCCCGTACTCACGGCCATCGGCACTATGAGGCAGGGTATAAACAATCTTAAGGAAAGAATAGCGGATTATAAACACCTCGCAAACAGAGACGCTATAGTGAAATATGATCCCAGAATCGAGGAATTTCTCTCAAAATCAGAGTTCGGGCGGCTTAATTCCCTGCTGCTCCTTCAAGGGGATGCGGAAATCGAAGAGAGGCTTACTAAAGCAAATAAGCCGGCCGTCAAAAATCTTAAAAATGAAATAGAAAAACTCAAAAAGAAATACTCCAAACCGTTGAGCTATCTCCTCGCGATACAGCGGCAGGACGGGGCTTCTTCTCTCCTTCGTAAAGCCGGGGTCAACAAAGGCAGGCAGATGGGGAGTTTTGCCGAAACACTCAGCCGTCTATCGATGAGCAGTGTCGGCGGTTATCTTATTATGTTTTTTGTTCTTTACTTCGGACTCTATTTATTCGTGGGAAAACTCGGAGCAGGTGTTTTTGTCGATTTTCTGGAGAAAACAGTTTTTGACAGCTGGATAATTCCTCCGTTCACAAACTTCATTGAACATGCTTTGCCCTGGAAACTTGCGCAGGACTTGTTTGTGCATGACTACGGGCTGGTTACTCTCGGTCTTAGGTATGCCTTTGCCATAATACTGCCCATAGTCGCCGCGTTCTTCTTTGTTTTTGCGATTATCGAAGATACAGGCTATTTACCCAGACTGGCGATGCTGATAGACAGGGTCTTTAAAAAAATAGGTCTTTCGGGGAGAGCTGTAATTCCAATGGTGCTTGGCCTCGGGTGCGGAACAATGGCTACTATGGTAACCAGAACTCTTGCAACCAAGAGAGAAAGATTAATAGCTACACTGCTTTTGGCTCTTGCTATTCCCTGTTCCGCGCAGCTCGGGGTTATTATGGCAATGCTTGCCGGTCTGCCTGTTTTGCTCGGTATCTGGCTGGGGGTAATAAATGCGGTCTTTATAACTGCAGGTTTTCTTTCTGCAAAGATACTACCGGGTAATGCGCCGGTATTTTTTATGGAAGTTCCCCCTCTGCGGCTTCCAAAGTTTTCCAATCTATTTGTAAAAACATATACAAGAATGGAGTGGTACATTAAAGAGGTTATTCCGGTATTTTTAATCGTCAGTCTGGCCATGTGGGCGGCGGACCATACGCACCTGCTCGCTTTTTTGATAAAAGCCGCAGAATTTCCTCTGAAAACTCTGGGGCTTCCCGGAAATACCGCAACCATATTTATAATGGGTTTTTTCCGGAGAGATTACGGCGCTGCCGGGTTGTTCGATATGCAAAAAGCCGGATTACTGTCGCACAATCAGATCCTTGTAGCCATAGTTGTAATGACTTTATTTTTACCCTGCATTGCTCAGTTAATCATGATGATAAAAGAGAGAAAATTCGGGACGGCAATGGTCCTTGCGGGCATGGTAACAGTTATTGCCTACTCAACCGGGTTTATCATTAATTACGTTTTAAGCAGTCTGAAAATCACGCTTTAAAAGAGGTGTCCTATGATTTCGCAAAAAACGGAAGAGGTGCTGGAAAAACTGTATATTGAGATAGTTGAACAAAAAAAGAAAGGACTTACATATGCAGAGCTTAAACTTAACCAGGACGGGGCTGAACATAAAGAGCTTTCTAAAAAAAATCTGGCTTTGGAGAAAAACGGAATCATAAAGTTGACCAAAGCAGGCGAAATAGAGGCTCGCGATGTCGTCAGACGCCACCGGCTGGCAGAGAGGCTTATGACGGATGTCTTTGACCTTAAAGGTGTTTGTGTTCACGACTCGGCCTGCGAATTCGAGCATATTTTGCACAGAGGTATTGACGAGCAGATTTGCCGGCTTCTCGGACATCCCAGGACCTGTCCGCATGGCGCGAAAATTCCCGAGGGAAAATGCTGCAAAGAAAAAGGGCTGAGCGATACGAGAGTAGTGGCCCCGCTTTCCTTGATTAAACCTGGAGAAAAAGGTAAAATCTCATATATTCAGGCTGAGGAAAAAGACAAACTACATACAATTATGGCTATGGGTGTCCTTCCGGGAATGGAGATAACACTTCTGCAGAATTTTCCTTCGTTTCTGTTCAAGGTGGGCAACAGTCAGTTTGCGGTGGATGAAAATATAGCCAAGGATGTTTTTGTCAGGTTAAGTAAATAGCGGCAGGACTTTCCTTTTGTGAAAGCTGCAGATTTATCATTACCGGAGAAATGAGAAAAGTGAAAATAACTCAAAAAAAAATGAATTCGAAAACCAGTTTTCTTTTTAAACTGGGCGTATTCCTTATCATATTTTCGTTCTTAAAGTGGCTTGCGGGATTTTACGTGCCTTTCCTTCCGTACCCCGATAAGGTAAAACTGGCTGTCATTACGGCGATATTCATAGCGGCTGAAATAACATTCTGGCTGGGTGTTTTTCTTGTAGGAGAAGAGACATATAAAAAATACAAGCAGTATTTGTCCCCCCGTAATTGGTTCCGAAAACCTCCGGCAATAAAACTGCCTGAAGAGGCAGGGAAAAGAAAAAAATCAAGGAAGAAGGAATAGGAAAGTTAAATACATAAGCGCGGAAGTATTATTACGCCCGCGCCCGGCGCCGGTTCTTGACTTCTGCCGGCTTTTCTTGTAAGATTATAAACAGGCGCCGAAACCACTTTTAAGTAAACGCAAAAGATCAAGTGCAAATACAGATGCAAAGGAAATATTGGTTATGAGCTATGAACAACATTTTGGGTTGAAAGGGCAGCCGTTCGCTATTGCGCCTGATCCCCGTTACTTTTATGAGAGCGAGCAGCACATGGGCGCGCTTATCAGGGTGCAACATGCGATTGATTACGCAAAGGGGCTTACTGTTGTTATCGGAGACATAGGTCTCGGGAAAACATTTTTAAGCAGAAAGATTCTTGATAATTTGCAGGTGGAAGAAAACAAATATGAAGTAGCGCTGCTGATTGTTATTCACCATGAAATTACTGCCGGCTGGCTGTTAAAAAGAATATGTATCCAACTCGGTGTTGAGGCTCCTGCAGAAAATAAGTCCGGTCTAATTTCTCAAATTTGCAGACAATTAATACATATAGATGAAGCAGGGAAAAAAGCGGTGATTCTTATAGACGAAGCTCACATGCTTCAGACACGGGAAATTTACGAAGAACTCCGCGGTTTGCTAAACATCGAAAAAAGCAGTCATAAACTCTTGAATATTGTACTTTTTGGTCCGCCGGAACTTGAAACATTTATGCAGCTGGACCCGGCGCTTGTTTCCAGGACCGGGCTGAAAGTCAGGCTCCGTCCGTTTGATCAGAGTTCCTCAATCGGTTACATTGCTCACCGCTTGAAAGTTGCCGGGAGCACCGGAGAAATATTTACTCCGGACGCCTGTAAGGCAGTTTTTGAATATTCCAAAGGCATACCAAGAATCATAAATACGGTTTGCGATAACGCTCTACTTGAGAGTTATATTCAAAAGAAGGAAAAAATAGGAACAGGTATCATTGAACAAGTTGCCGCGGACCTGGGTTTAAGCAAAGAACAAAAATAGTTTGTAAGGTTTTCGAAGCAAAAGCGCTTGCCCTTGCAAACCATATAAACTTCGACTTAAGGAGATTTTATGATAGACCGATATACCTTGCCGGAAATGGGCGGCATTTGGACCGATGAGGCCAGATACAGGAAGTGGCTGGCTGTTGAAATAGCCGTTTGTGAAGTGCTTTCCCGGCGCAAAGAAATCCCAGAAAGATCCTGCTTGAATATTAAGAAAAAAGCCGATATTAATGTAAAACGTATCGAGGCCATTGAAGAAAAAACAAAGCACGACGTTATCGCTTTTAAGCAATGCGTGGACGGTTATATCGGAAAGGATTCAATCTATTTCCACCGGGGGCTAACTTCTTCCGACGTGCTTGACACCGGACTGGCTTTGCAGCTGCGAGCCGCTGCGGATATAATTATTAGGGATGTCAAGAAGACCATCGCTATTCTTAAGAGAAAGACAAAACAATACAAAGACCTCCCGATGATGGGCCGGACTCACGGTGTTCACGCAGAACCTATTACGTTCGGGTTAAAGCTTGCTGTCTGGTGGAAAGAGATGGAGCGTAACCTAATAAGAATGGAAAGGGCAAGAGAAATAATCAGTTACGGAAAAATTTCTGGAGCGGTCGGGACATTTTCAAATATTGACCCGGCAATAGAAGCAGAGGTATGCAAAAAACTCGGGTTAAAAAACGCCCCTGTTTCAAATCAGATTATCCAAAGAGACAGACACGCCGAATATCTCTCCGTGATAGCAATAATTGGTTCGTCGCTCGACAAGTTTGCCACTGAAATAAGGCACCTCCAGCGCACAGAAGTTTACGAAGCGGAAGAACCGTTTGCCAAAGGTCAGAAGGGTTCCTCGGCGATGCCTCATAAGAGAAATCCGATTACCTGTGAAAGAATCTCGGGTCTGGCGCGAATACTCCGGGCGAATGCAATAACAGGTTATGAAAATATTGCGCTCTGGCACGAGCGTGATATTTCGCATTCTTCCGTAGAGCGGGTGACCCTGCCTGACAGTACCATTCTTCTGGACTATATGCTTAATAAGTTTAACTGGCTTATGGACAACCTTAATGTCTATCCGGAAAACATGCTGGCTAATTTGAATAAAATGCAAGGACTGATGTATTCACAGAAAGTACGTATAGCGCTTACAAATAAAGGGATGCTCTATGACCGGGCGTACAAGCTGGTGCAAGACAGCGCCATGAGGGTCTGGAAAAAAGAAGGGAGTTTTAGAGAATTGCTCCTAAAAGACAAACGGGTCTGCAAGCTTCTAACTGAAAAAGAACTGGATGCGTGTTTTGATATGGGCGCATACCTGAAAAATGTCAAAAAAATATTTAAGCGTTTGGGAGTTTAGCTTTTTAGCCGGTAAACCGGAATATATTCCGCTCGCTACATTCAAAAATAAGGAGAAAAATGCAAGATTCAATAAAACGCGTGAAAATCCTGCTTGCCGGGGAAAAACCTGACAGGCTTCCTCTTTTCGATCTTATAAGAAACGACGCAATCTTTGAATATTTCAGCGGCAGGAAGCTGACCGTGGAAAATGCAGAAACGCTTATCTATTCAACATTCAATAAAATAGTTGACGGCACGCGGCCGTTAATAAAACTTCCGCAAAAAGAAGAGTCTACGGTGCGGCCGGACGGCAGAAAGAGCATTCAGCGAAGATGGACTGCCTGGACGGAGCACGTGAAATATTCAAGCAGTGAAGAGTATGCTCGGAAAAAAAATGAATTGCTTGCCAAAAGCAGGCTCTGGTGCGAAGAAGATGAGAACAATCTGAGTATTTGCCTTCAGGATAATCAGCAGCTTCAAAAAGCGCTCGGCGATACATTTTTATTTTGGAACATAAAAGCCGGAGTGGGTTTTTACAGCATTTACGGAGAGGTGGGCCTGGAAGAATTCTCATATTATATGGCGGATTGTCAGGAAGTGATAATAAACCAGCTGGAGCTGAATACCCAAAAAGCAATCCAGACTTTTGAGCATCTGCCTGACGGGCTGGAGGTTTACGGAGTATTTTTTGCGGATGATATGGCTTTTAACACCGGCACCATTGTATCGCCGGATTTTTTAAATAAAGAGTATTTCCCGAGGCTCAAAAAAATCACGGATGTCTGCCATAAAAAAGGTTTAAAAGTATTTTTTCACTCTGACGGTAATCTTATGGGGGTGCTGGACGGCTTGATAGGAGCAGGCGTGGATATTCTAAATCCTATAGAGGTCCTTGCTGGAATGGATATTGCAAAAATACATAAAGCTTATCCAAAACTTATAATGGCGGGAGGGATAGATGTGAGCCAGCTTCTTCCTTTCGGTAAACCCGCGCAGATAAAAGATACGGTGGTGAAAGCGATAGAGGATGCCGGCGGAAAAATAATGATAGGTTCAACGACCGAACTAAATAATGAGGTGCCTTTGGAAAACTTTCTCGCTATGCAAGAGACGGTTTTGAATTACAAAATCTGAGCAGGACCGGGTGATAAATAACATTGGTTTATCAAGCGCCTTTACGGTATAATACGGTCTAAATAGCATAGTTGTAAAAACAATAATGCTGTCTAAAATAAAGACAGTAAATCGTAAAGAAAGGGAGAGCATAAATGGCAAAAGTTGTTGAAAAAGCAGCACCGGCAAAGAAAGCAGCGTTTGGCGGCAAGGTAATAAAATGGAGCAAAGTAAAGGATGTAAAAATCGGTGAAATATTTGATAATAAAGACTGCGGTATGGGCGAAATATTTTGCTATAATATTCAAACTAAGAGAGCGCGCCCGGCGGGGAAGGTGAGCTTTCTCCGGAAGAGTAATCCCGGACAAGAGCAGAGCCTAAAGGAGCGGGAACCATGTATTGTAAAAACTGCGGCAAAGAAATATCTGAAAACCAAGATGCTTTATGCCTTAATTGTAAAACCGGCAGTAATTCAAAGGATTTGCAGGCGCAACCGGAGCCGGCAACGGAAGCGGCTGTAAAACTTTTTATTAAATGCAGGATTTGTGGCAATACTTTAGAAGAAGCAGTGCTCAAATGTCCCTATTGCGGAGTTGATAATCCGGATTCTAATAAATACAAATCAATGAGAAACGCCTGGTTCATCATAGGAGCTGTCTTCCTGCTGCTAATTATTATCTCAACCATAAAAATAGGTTCTACACCTGACGGAAAAGAAGAAGCCCTGAGAATGGTTCTGGATAAATATTACAAAAGTAATATCAGCAAGCTGGCAAAAAAAACAACAGGTGAAACCTCGTTTTATGAAGGCACTTATAAAGAAGACGCCGCCCCGGGATTCCCGCTCGCAGCGGGAAATGCAAAAATAACCGTAAAAGGCAATTCGGATGCAAATTTATTTTTAATAAGCGTGCGTGTAAACGGGAATACCATAGGGTTTTTTAACGTAGACCTAAATAATCATACGATAGAAAGAAAAATATAGCTCTAGAAAAACTTCAGGTTAAGTGGTTGTCCGGGAGGTTTCATGGCGCAAAAAAATAAACTGAAAAAACCAAACCATTCCTTAATAGCTTCCTATCTGAGCGGGCTTGCGAATACGGCTCTTGCCGTTTTAACTATATTTATTTGTTTTTTTGGCTTCAAACAGCTGAATGAGCTCACCAAAAACTCCCAGGAAAAATTTGCTTTTGATTTTAATAAGGATTTTTACTCTGAAAATAACAGAAAATTAATAATGCTGATAGATATGGATTGTCTCAAATTTAACAAAGAGGATCCGAAATTCCCTGTTTTTATGGTGGATAACAGAGCTCAAAAGTATCTCGCGGTTTGTTCTGAAACAAATAATGCAAAACAAACAAAAATCCTGTATTCGTCTTACGAAATTGATATGCTAATGGGCTTGTTTGATCAGATTAGTCATTTTGAAGAGAACGATATGATGAGCCTTGAAACTATTTATTCAGATTTTGGTTGGAAAATTGTGACCATTTGGGAGTATCCCGCCATAAAAGAATATGTTTCCTGGATTAAAGACCGCTATAAAAAGAATCTGTACGAGGGCTACGAAAAACTATATATTAAGATAAAAAAGTACGAAATGCAAAAAAAGCAAGCAACCTTAAACAAGTAAACCATTCGTAAAAGCGGAGCCGCTCCTCATATCGAAGTGTTTTTTCGTATTTAACGCGGAGGCGTTTTGAGAGTCAAATTCGTATTATTAAGTTTGATACTGACTGTTATATTTTGCGGCGCTGAAGAACACCGGAGCAAAGAGGCTTTTTTGGAATATGATAAAGTGCTCCATTTTACAGCCGGTTACCTGATCTCCGATGCGGTATATAGCGTTCAAAAAACAAATAACATATTTTTCCCGCTTCTCCTGCCTGCTGCTGCAGGCGCGGGGAAAGAACTCTCCGACAGTTATTTTGACTGGAAAGATTTTGGCTGCACAGGTCTTGGCGCGGTTACAAGAACCTTCTTCTCTTTTTCCGGAACAGAAGCGCTCAGTCTCGGCAGTTTTACTCTGGAATATGACAAGGTGATGGATTTTGCGACAGGTTACCTGATCGCCGAGCTGATTTTTATGCGCCAAAAATCCGGGGATATACTCCTGCCTGTACTGCTTCCTGCTGCGCTGGGAGCCGGAAAAGAACTTTTGGAAGGTAATTTTGACTGGAAAAGCGTAGGCTATACACTATTAGGAGCGGTTACAAGAGCAGTCCTCCGTGTAAGTTTAAATTTTTGATCAGTATATAGGGGACAGAGGTAGCCCTTTCATAATATCAGTCCCGCTTATTTTAATTACAATAAGGTAAGATTGCTGCGGGCATGCTCTTGCCCTCGCAATGACGGTTTTCAAAAATTTAGCAACTTTAAGGAGGTACTTTGGAGAGATTTGAATTGTATTCGAGTTTGCTTAAGCCGGAGTGGGCGCCGCCTTCCTGGATAATTGGGCCGGTTTGGTCGGTGCTTTATATCGGAATATTTATTACCTTTGGTATGGTTTTTGTGAAGACCTGGCAGAAGCAGATACCGTTTGTGGTGGCTCTGCCTTTTATCCTGAATCTACTCTTTAATTTTGCTTTTGGACCGATTCAATTCTGGCTCCGGATCAATCTCCTTGCGTCGGTGGATATCCTGCTGGTTCTTTTAACGCTTATCTGGTCAATGGCAGCTATTTTCTCCCGGTATCCCTGGATAACTTATGCCCAGATACCTTATTTGCTGTGGGTTTCTTTCGCCTCGGTAGTACAGTTGACCATTACGAGGATGAACTGGAGCAGAGGATAGCCGGATGCTTGGAGAGGAGCAAGAGCAGCAGAGGACAGAGGACGAAAATAATAGCGACAGCACTCATTTTATTTGACAGTAAGAATGTATTTGATTTAATCACAGCACACCAGGAACAGGAAGAGAAGCAGGCATAGATCATTTAAATAAAAATAGTAAATCGCAATCAGGATTATTTGATGATCCCAATCAAAAGATTTATCGGTACCAAGCAATATACCGGCGCCTGCTGATTTTAATTTACGGATTATATCAAACAGTTTTTCCATATATGCCTGCGGATCGGTGAGTCCTGCTTTTTCAAATACTTTTCTTGATTCCTTCATTATATAGCGCATTGATTACATCACAATCAGAAACCGGCAATGAAAGCTGATTACCAATGGCTTCGATGATGCCATGTCCGATAAGAACTGATTGATTAGTATCTATATTGTTTCCTTTCATAGATACAATGTTCACATTTTTAATAAGAATCATTGAGCGCATTCTCCCATTAATTTTTCTCATCGGGAGAAGATAACATTTTAGCTCCATCGATGAAAATATTACTTATATAGAACAGTAGAAATTCTTTTTGAAAATTCCTGTCGTTGAGCATTTTATATCGATAATCAGAGTTTTGTTGATAATAAACGATACCCATATCGATATAATGGAAAATCATATCCCTATTCAAATCACTTTTGATCAGGCAGTCGTTTATCCCGTTATCGATCAGCATTAGCATAGAAGTTTTGTATGTTTGCAGATAGAGATTATATTCGGTTTCAACATCACGATTGTATTTAACGAGTTCTATGCATAAATTAAACTGGCCGCAATTGATAAAGTCACTGAGGACATTTAAGTAATCATAAAGCTTTTTAATTAAAGCATCATCAGATGCTAGGATACTATTTAACTTGATGATATAGCGGGAAAAGATATGCTTCCCTATTTGCAGGTACAAGGTATCCTTATCTTGAAAATACTTGTATATTGTAACTTTCGATGCATTAGAAGCTTGAGAAATTTCGTCCATTGTAGTATTTTTAATGCCATCACGAACGAATAATTGAATGATCGCATTTACTATTTTATCTATTTTTTTGTTCACGTTTGTTCTCCCATCGCTAAAAGTGCAAATGTACTATATGTCAATCGTTTAATAAGAAGCTAGGTGTATCTGCAACGGTCTATATGGCAATAGTATTGACAACTAGCCTGTTAGATAGCGGGTTGGAGAATAAGCTATACAAATATAAAGTGATGCTTTAATATTGTATTGACATAAGTGAATTGTTTTGTTACACTGCTATTATGGAAACCGTATATGTTAAAAGAGAAATAGAAACGCTGCTTATTAAACATTTAAAGTCATTTTCTGTGGTTGCAGTATCAGGCGCAAGGCAGACAGGGAAAACGACCTTGCTTAGACATTTACTTAAAAAGACCCATGATTTCATCAGCCTCGATGACCTTAATAAAAGGAATCACGCCGTAAAAGACCCAAAAGGATTTGTGGACAACCTCAAAGAGCATACTGTGATCGACGAGATCCAGTATGCTCCGGAGATCCTTTCCTATATAAAGCTCAGAGTAGACAATAACAGATTGCCCAGAGGTAATTTTGTCCTTACGGGCTCTCAGCAGTTTCTTATGATGAAAGGTCTTTCTGAGACACTTGCCGGAAGAGTAGGTATTCTCAATTTGCATCCTTTCAGCGTCAGAGAGATAGAAAAGGAACCAATAAATACAACCAATGTTTTTAAGAAATTCATTTTAAGGAGTTCATATCCTGAACCGCTTGTCTCAAAAGATGTGGAGATCCAGTATTGGTATGATAATTATACCAATGCTTATATTGAAAAGGATGTAAGACTCTTGTACAATATTGGCGATGCAGCCGCGTTTACGCTATTCCTAAAACTGTTGGCTTTACGCATGGCACAGCCTCTGAACATGTCTACATTGGCTGTTGAAACCGGGGTGAGTGTGCCGACAATAAAAAGTTGGTTGTCAATAATGGAGGCAGGCAATCTGATATTTTTATTGAACCCGTATCATAGGAATATAAAAAAAAGGCTAGTGAAAAATAAAAAAGTATATTTTTATGATACCGCTCTGGCTTTCAGGCTTTGCGGGCTTTCATCAAATGAGCAATTATTCAGCAGTGTGATGTTGGGACAGTTATTCGAGAACTTCTGTATTTCTGAAGCAAGAAAAGCTATCGTAAATACAGGAGCAGAAGCACAAATGTATTATATAAGAACGAATCTCGGGCTAGAAGTAGATCTTGCAGTAGAAAAAAAAGGAAAATTCTCCCTGTATGAAATTAAAGCGACAAAGTCTGTTTCGGAAAGTTTTGGGGGAAATATCTTAGAAGCAGAAAAAAGTATTATTCCTGTCGGCATATGCGATAAATGTGCCGTTGTTACTATGAATGATGAATCTGGGTTTATCCCCGGAGGGGTAGAATACTTTGGTATCGGCAAATTTATTGATAGTATAGTTTAACATTGAACTTGAAATAATCCCTTGTGGGTGTTAGTATAATTCCAGTGCGGGCGAAATGGCGACTTAACAGTCGCGAATTACGCCCGTCCAATATGTATATATTAATGAGCGGGCGTAATTCAGCGGTAGAATGCGACCTTCCCAAAGCGTTTAGACCGATAGCTGTTCTCCTTGTATCTTCATGGTTTTTCTGAATCTATAAAGACTTCTCTCGAAATTACAATTCTCGCATTAGCCCGTATTTGCCCGCATTGGCTCACATGTAAGGCAAGAAATTGGCAAGAAAATATTTTGTGATTAGCGACAATTAGATTTCCCTACCCAAAATGATGCCATGGTATTTGTCCCTAAAACCTGAAAAATGTCCCTATAAATGTCCCGAATACAGATGACAAGATTTTCTGTAAATTCGGGACAATATTTGCATAATGTCGTTATAGTAGCTTGTCAAAGGAAAGTCAACTGTTTATGCTTCTCTGTTAGTAATAATCCTTATTTAATAAAGCTATTTGAATAAAACTACAAATTGTTCAGTGCTGTGAACAAATTGTTGACAAGATGTAAAAATAATTGTATAATTTATCTATGAAAGAATACATTAGAAAACATCTTTATAATCAACTTGAGAAAAGATTACTTGGGGAAGTAAATCTTATTCAAGCTGTTGTCGGACCCAGGCAAGTAGGAAAAACTACGCTTGTACGGCAGATATTGAAAAACTGGAAAGGACCGGGGAACTATGATGCAAATTCCGACGAATCCGGCCACCTATTCCGTTTGAAAGCGGCACCCTGTTCCGATTTATTCCGGCCACTTACATGCTGAAGACTTCCATAGTGTAGCATTTGTCTGTTAAAGATTCAATTTATTGTTGCCTTTTCCGCATGGAGCCTCCTTTCATCTCAATTGAATGAGAATTATGAAATAATCTGTCGCATACAGCATCGGCGATGGTTGGATCACCTATGAAATCGTGCCATTCCTTGATCGGAAGCTGGCTTGTTATGATAGTTGAGCCGGTGGTGTATCTATCTTCGACAACTTCCAGAAGGTCTTTCCTGTCCGTATCGTTAAGCGAGTTTATTCCAAAGTCGTCTATTATGAGCAGGTTTATTTTACAAAGCTTGTTTAGATATTTAAGATAAGTTCCATCACCTCTGGCGGCATGCATATCTCCAAGCATTCTCGGCCACCTAAAGTAATATACGCTGTGACCATTTCTGCAGGCTCTTTGTCCAAAGGCGCAGGCAAGATAACTTTTTCCGATGCCCGTAGGCCCTGTTATCAGAATATTTTGATTTACAGTCAGCCATCCTTCGCTTTGAAGAGCCACTAACTTTGCTTTATTTATTCCTCTTGCAGCTCTATAGTCTATCTCCTCAAAGCAGGCTAAGGGAAATTTAAGTTTTGCTATTTGCAAAAGTCTTGTCTGCCTTTGATTTTTTCTGTAAAGATATTCATCATTAACGAGAAGGGCAAGAAACTCCTCGAAAGAAAGATCTCTGTGACCGGGCTTGTCTATTTTTTCCTCATAGCTTCTTGCCATGCCGATGAACTTCATTTCATAAAGTTTCTTTATTATTTGATCCGATTTCATTTTGCACCTCCAACTAGTTCCAGCGCGTAATAATCTTTACCTCTGATGTTGTCGTGATGTATTTTTTCTTTATCAGCTGTATTCTCTTCAACTAAGTCTAATTTCTTCTCCAGAATGCGTTTAACGGAGTTGTAAGAGCAGCTGTGGTATGTCAGAGCCCTCTTACAGGCAGAGTTTAGTCTTGGTGCAGAGTAATATTTTTCCAGTCTAATTATTCCAAGACAGGAATTGTAACCTTGTTGCGGGAAGTTCTTTCTATCCATAAGGACTTTAGCCAGTTCTTTTACTGAGTCACCATAGCGGCCGGCCCAATCCATTATTCTTTCTGGCGTCCATTCAAGATATTTCTTGTGCCGTTCAGGCATGTGGTTTTTTTCTGTCGTATAACCATTTTTTGTATATCCTCTTTTATGCAGGCAAATGCTTGTATTTTTGTAATACAGCTCAATCATTTTATCAGTTGCTCTGAGCTCTAATTCCTTACTGGCATGCTCGTAAGGAACGGAATACCAATGACTGTCAAAACCCACATGGTAATTTATCCCGGCTTTTACCTTCTTCCATTCGGAATATTCGTAAGGTTTTGAGGGAAGAGGCAGGGCATTGGGTTTATCCAATTCGAGAAAGAGTTCTTTTCTGCTTTTACCTCTGCTTTTTATTATCTTATTTCTAAGTATTTCAAGCAATTCTAATATTGCTTTGTTAATTTCCTCTATGGAAAAGAACTGCCGATGCCTTAACCGTGTAAATATCCAGCGTTTAGCAATTTTAACACCTATTTCGGCGTGAGGTTTATCTTTTGGTTTTCCGGGTCTTGCGGGCATTACTGCAGTATTGTAGTACTCCGCCCAGGATACATAAGTTCTGTTAAGCTCAGGCTCATATCTGCAGGCTTTAATTACTCCGGATTTTAGATTATCCGGCACAATTATCTTGGGACAGCAACCGAAATATTCAACTGCTTTTGTATGAGCAGAAATCCAACTGTGTGATTTTTCGTTGGGGACACAACAGACGTACATGTCGATGGACGCACCCCAGACAAATACAAAAACCTTAGTCTTAATCTGGTTACCAGTCAGCGGATCTGTATATGAAAGACCTTCTCCAAAATCCACAAAAGCTTTTTCTCCTGCTTTGTGAATTTGCCTCATACTGTAGGTCCGGGCTTTCAGATATTGGCCAAACCGCTGGCAAAACTGACTATACTGATAGCCTTCCGGATGATCTTTTTTATACTCTTCCCACAGAACCATGAAATTCATATTGGGCTTGGATATTTCTTCAGCTAATTCTTTGAAATCCGGCAGGAGTCTATTACTTTGTTTGTTTTTGGAAGGAAAAAGCTTATTTGTTAATTCCTCGTCGCTCATTGTTTCCGGTAACGGCCACTGCAGACCGCTTTCTTCAAACCTTTGCAGATATTCTTGGACGGTAGTTCTTCCTACACCACAGGTTGAACCTATTCTCCGTGGCGAAAGCCCAAATTGCTTTCTTAATCTTAAGATCTCTCTTAATTGCCTCATGCCTATTCGCTCCTTTGCCATCTAAGTCCTCCTTTAAAAGGTTTAGGACTTATTATGGCTTATTTCTTGGAGTCTTTCAGCATGTTTACCCTGCCGGAATGCTCCGGAACAGGGTGCCGGAATGGATCGGAATGGGTGGCCGGAATCAATCGTAATCAGGTGCCGGATTGCTCCGGAATTTGCACTATGATACTGCCGATGATCCTGCTATTACCGGTTCTGCATGGATTGGGATGCAATGGGAAAAAGCAAGGGCTGAATATCTAAAGACCGGTAAAAGATATTTATTGATTCTTGATGAGATTCAAAAATTGGAGAATTGGAGTTCTTACATAAAAAAGTATTTTGATGAGGACAGGCGTAAAAACTATGATATAAGACCTGTAATTCTTGGTTCCTCGTCTTTGCTCATGCAGAAAGGATTAACGGAAAGCTTGGCTGGAAGGTTTGAACTTCACGGACATTATCAATGGCCTTATTATGAATGTAAGGAATGCTTTAATCTTAAACAAGAAGAATATTTATATTTTGGGGGCTATCCCGGGGCATTGATGATAAGAGAGGACGAGGATAGGTGGGTTTCATATATTAAGGATTCGCTGATTGAAGCAGTTGTCGCAAAAGATATTTTGTTTCTTTCTCAGGTTTCGAAGCCGATATTAATGAGACAGACCTTTGGATATTCAGCAGGGCATCCGGCTGAAATTGTAAGCTATCAGAAAATGCTCGGGACTTTGACGGATGCCGGAAACGCAACAACAATAGCAAACTATCTTCATTTGCTTTCAAACGCTTTTATTGTTACTCCACTGCAGAAATATTCGGCGATGCGGATTGGTCAAAAAGCATCTACTCCTAAAATTCTTGTGCATGATAATGGAATAGTTAATGCGCTTAAAGGTATAAGCTATATTGATTTTCTGGCGGATAAGGATTACTATGGCAGGCTTTTTGAAAATTCCGTTGGAATAAATCTTTATAATGCGGCAAAAAATGTTTCCGGCGATATATTTTACTGGAGAGAAAGAAATTACGAAGTTGACTATGTCGTAAAAGCGCATGGAAAAATATTTGCTGTTGAAGTAAAGTCCGGCAATTCCGATTTGGATTTTAAAGGTCTTAAGGCTTTTAAAAGAAAATACCCCGAAGCCATTTTAATAGTAATATCAAAAAATGAAATATTAATAGATGGTATAATTTGGTTAAATGCAATAAATTATTTTAATAGCCCGGAAATTCTATTTTCATTAAAGTAAATAGTTTCAAAAATGAACTCTAAAAACCATTTGGGAATGTTATCATAATAACAAAATGTTTGCTGTATCACAAAGAACTACTGTAAGAGATTTGCAGTAACTTGTGGACTTAGGGCAAGTAAAAATGAAAGGCAAAGGAAAAACATAATATGGATTTAACTGTTTTTAGTCAGATGATTCTGTCTATTCTATTGATCTTGCTTAATGGATTCTTTGTCCTTGCAGAATTTGGCATTGTTAAGGTACGCCACACTCAGCTTAACAGTCTGATTATTCGCGGAAATAGAAATGCCAAAATCACTCAAGAGATTATAAGCAAATTAGATTACTATCTAAATGCCTGTCAGCTTGGAATAACTATAGCCAGTATCGGATTAGGCTGGATTGGAGAACCGGTTGTAGCCAGAGTAATCGAGTCTTTACTGCCGGGTCTGCTATCCGGAAATACATTGCATGTAGTATCATTTGCAATTGCATTTGCAGTTATCGCTTATTTACATATTGTTCTGGGAGAACTTGTCCCAAAATCTATAGCAATAAGGAAACCATTGTCTTCAGCTCTTTATTCTGCGATACCTCTCTATGTTTTTTCTAAAATCTTTTTTCTGCCACTCGTTATTTTAAACAGAAGTTCAAATCTGATATTAAGAATGATAGGGGTTCCCCCTGAAATGACATACCATATAGCATATTCTGAAGAGGAATTCAGGGCGATTCTTTCAGAATCTCAAGAACAAGGTAGTTTTTCATTAAACAGGCTTTTTATAACAGAAAATGCTCTTAATTTCGGGAAAATAACCGTCTCCAATATAATGACTCCTATTGAAAAAATGGCTGTGCTTTTTACAGATATTCCATGGGAAGAAAATTTAAAGATAATTATACAGTACAAAAGAAGCAGATACCCCTTGTGTCAAGGAGATAGGAACAATATACTTGGGTTTGTTCATTTAAAAGATATATTAATATCTAATTTAAAGATGGAAACTTCTGATAATCTGAGAAATATATTAAGGCCGATATACTATATAAAGCCAAACATGCTATTAGAAGACTTGTTGAGGGAGTTTCAAAAAAGAAAGATTCAAATAGCATTGATAAATTCTGACAAAGGGCAGGCAATAGGTTTCCTTTCATTTGAAGACATTGTTGAAGAACTGATAGGCGAAGTACAGGATGAATTTACAACGGAAACATTTATGCATTTATCTGATCTAATAAATAAAGATGGGATAGTCTCTGACTTGGGAGCAACTAGTAAAAAAGAAGCCATCAATATATTGATAAAAAAAGCCGCCGTTTTATATCCGGAACTTAATGAAAAAGAATTGGTGGATGAAGTATGGAAAAGGGAAGCGATGTTATCAACTGCTATTGGCAGAGAATTGGCTATACCGCACGCCAGAGTAGCTGTGTCTAAGTCCATCATCGTGTTCGGAAGATCAAAAAAAGGTATAGATTTTAGCGCTCCCGATCAACTTCCTGTAAAAATAATATTTCTTGCAATAACTCCGTCATCTACACCAATAATGCAGTTACGAATTCTGGCAAAAATCGCAAAAGTCTCAGAGAGTTCTATATTTAAACAAAAACTGATGGAAGCGAAAAACGAAGCTGCAATATTTAATGTTATCAGATTAGCCGACTTCTCGTATCCTGTCGAGACAAATTTATGAAAAGAGTAATTGGGCCTTGAATGCATCCGAATTCTATTATTTTTGGTTAGGATGCCACTCTCCTGAGTGTTCAGTTAAAACAGATATTCAACTGTATTGACTTTTTTATTAATTTAAAAGGATTTTCTAAAACAAAATATTATTATTTTTACAAAATTTGAAGGAAACAAGTGGCAAGAAATTGGCAAGAAAGCAAAATCATCGCTTAGTGCAAAATTGGCTTGTTAAAACTCTTTATAGATGTTATTATATTTTAAAGCGGGCGTAATTCAGTGGTAGAATGCCACCTTCCCAAGGTGGACGTCGAGGGTTCAAGTCCCTTCGCCCGCTCCATAATATTGTTTATCGCTTTGGAAGAACATCTGTAAAATATCCTCGAAAATGCCCCTTTTTATAGTGAAAAACTGCATAAAAATATAAAAAAAATAGGACTTTTTTTCTTGACAGCAACTACCTATAGTAGTATATTAAAGCCGTCGCACAATGGGTAGTATGTATTTTGAAAAATAAGATAATTTAAAAAACTGCGAAAGGCAGTGAGATTCATAGGGGTGACAGAATGATGCAAAAAACATTTTTAGATGATGAGTCCAAGACTACCCAAGAGGGGGCAGGGAAAGAAGATAAAAGAAAAAGGATTTTGCCGGAACTAAAACTTTCTCCCAACTCGTTGACGGTGCTCAAGAAAAGATATTTGAAAAAGATAAACGACAAGGAAACTGAAAAACCCGAAGAAATGTTTTGGCGTGTGGCCGAGAACATTGCCCAGGCGGAAAGAAAATATGCTCCGATGATGTCTCCGGACAGGCTGAGAGAAATCACGGAAGAGTTCTACGCGCTTATGGTCAATATGTATTTCCTGCCCAACTCCCCGACACTTATGAATGCGGGACGCGACCTCCAGCAGCTCTCTGCCTGTTTTGTTCTTCCGGTGGAAGATAAGATGGACGGGATATTTGAATCCATAAAAAATGCGGCGCTCATCCATAAGAGCGGCGGCGGTACGGGCTTTTCTTTTTCGAGACTCAGACCCAAAGACGACAAAGTAAAATCCACGGGCGGCGTGGCAAGCGGACCGATATCTTTTATGAAAGTATTTAATGCGGCCACTGAGGCCGTGAAACAGGGCGGCACGCGGCGCGGCGCCAATATGGGAATTCTTTCCGTAGAACATCCCGACATTTTAGAGTTTATAACCGCCAAGAGCAATACCGGAGAGCTCAATAACTTTAATCTTTCTGTTGCGATCACCGATAAATTTATGGGCGCCCTTTTAAAAGATGAGGAGTACAATCTTTTAAATCCGCACACCGGAGAGCCTTTAAAGAAACTGAAGGCAAAAGATGTTTTTAATTTAGTTGTAGAGAATGCCTGGAAGAACGGCGAACCGGGAGTCATTTTTATTGACAGGATGAATGCGGATAATCCTACTCCCGCGCTCGGAAAAATTGAGAGTACAAATCCCTGCGGAGAACAGCCGTTGCTCCCTTATGAGGCTTGCAATTTAGGTTCGATAAATATGGAAAGAATGGTTACGACTAAAACCGGAAAGGCGGAAGTGGACTATGAGCTTCTCCGGGACACCGTTAAGATGTCCGTACGTTTTCTGGATGATGTTATAGATATGAATAAATACCCTCTTCCAGAGATTGACGCAATGGTCAAGGCTAACAGAAAGATAGGGCTCGGCGTTATGGGCTTTGCGGATATGCTGATAAAAATGGGGATACCTTACAACTCGGACGCGGCGTTAAAAGAGGGCGAGAAAATAATGAAGTTCATAGACGAAGAATCCAAGAAAGCTTCGGCAGTTTTGGCCAAGGAACGAGGGCCTTTTCCTAACTTTGAAAAGTCAATTTACAGCACCTTTATGCCGATCCGAAATGCCACTACCACAACGATTGCTCCTACGGGCACGCTTTCTATAATTGCTAATGTGAGCAGCGGTATAGAACCTATTTTTGCCATCTCCTATATAAGAAACGTGATGGACGGCACCAAGATGATAGAAGTCAATAAGATTTTTGAAAAAATCACAAAGGAGCGGGGAATTTTCACGGATGCGCTCATAGAAAAAATTGCGGAGAAAGGCTCCATTCACGGCATGGAAGAAATACCGGAAGACGTAAAAAAGCTCTTTGTAACCGCGCATGATGTAGTGCCGGAATGGCACGTTCGTATGCAGGCGGCCTTCCAGAAATCTACCGATAATGCGGTGAGCAAGACGATTAACTTCTCTCATGAGGCGACAAGGGACGATGTACGCACGGCGTATGTGCTTGCTTATAAAGAAGGTTGTAAAGGCCTGACAGTTTATCGCGACGGAAGCCGGGATGAACAGGTTTTAAGCACCGGGGCTACCTCTACTTCAGCTTCAGTTCCGGTTGCCAGCTCTGCGCCTTTAACAAAAGACGGAAGAGTCAAAATAATCCCGCGTTCAAGACCCTCTATGACTATGGGCGTTACCCAGAAAGTAAGCACCGGGTGCGGCAGTCTGTATGTTACTATTAATTCCGATGAGAAAGGTCTCTGTGAAGTATTTGCGCAGATGGGCAAGTCCGGAGGCTGCGCGGCCTCCCAGTCCGAAGCAGTGAGCCGCTTGATTTCTTTAACCCTCAGGGCCGGTATAGATATAGAAGCGGTCTTAAAGCAGATAAAAGGTATCCGCTGCCCGTCCCCTCTTTGGGATAAGGGGAATATGGTGCTTTCTTGTCCGGATGCCATTGCAAAGGCAATAGAAAGATTTATTCAGTCCGGAGGAGTCACCAGAGCCTCTGCCTCTGCCAAGTTAAATGCGCCTGCCTCCTCTGTAAAGAAAAGCGAGCTGGAAATGCCGAAAGTAACAAACGGAACCAAGGAGCTTGCAGGTATGTGTCCCGATTGCGGGAATATTATTGAATATGTAGAAGATTGTGTGCTTTGCAGGTTTTGCGGCTACTCAAAGTGCGGCTGATGTTTAATGGTACAGATTATGAAGAGCCGACACGGGTAAAATGAAGCGAAGGGGCTGCGAATAACGGAAAAAAAATAAAATAGGGCGGTTTAAGAGACCGCCTTTTTTATTGGGAAAAGACGGCGTGGTTACTGTTTTAGTCTGTTGACAATGTAATAATTAAAGATTATAATCAAATTGAAAATTATATTTGTATTGGAAAGATATTGTAGTGTCTTGAATTGCTGCAAGAATAAGTTAAGGGATTTTTGGAGGCTGGCTATGAAAAGAAAAAAGGGGTCTATTCTCGTACTTTCAATGTTTGTAATGGCTGTGCTTTTATTATTTGGCGGAATTATGTTAGAGCTAACCCTTACCAATATAATGATGATAACAAAAGAGGGGGGAGCCGCCAAGGCCTACTGGATTGCTTATGCGGGTATCAGCAAGAAAAGGCATGACCTTAAAGAATTTTATTTTCAGAATCAGATGGGCTACGAGGAAAACGTTTTTGGCGGGACTCCTGATCAAGACAGCGAGGGAAAGTATAAAATAGGTTCTGCAACGTTGATAGGACAAGGCTTTCATAAAACTATTCTTGTCTCGCTGGGGGAGTATAAAGAGAATAAAAGCAGTGAAGAGGCCAGTCACAAAAAATGTATTTATGGCATAGTGAGTATGAACACCCCGAGCGACTTTCTCCATTTCTTTGAAGGACCAAATAGGTTGATCCAAAACAGAAGTGCGGGCATTGATGGTCGTCCTTTTATTCATGCAGGGGCTATTCATGTAAACGGGGATATACAGGTGGGATCCGGCTTTACTACATCAGATATGATATTTGCTAAATCATCAGAGGATTATGGTCCTGTCCTTAGCGCTTCCGGCACCATATACAGTTATAATAGTAATTTTAACAAAGTCTGCAATACGTCCTTCGGTCAACTGCAAATAAATTTCCCTTTTAGTTTTAATTACGGTAATTTTACCGATTTGTTTTATTCAAAAAAGGTCGGTACAGGGCTTATTTGGCCCGGAAGCATAGAGACAGGCCCTGTTCCGATAGATAATGAAAAGTTTTCAACAAAGGTAATTGTTTCCGCCGGAAAATCTGCCAGCGGGGAGGAATATTCTTATGATCTCTTGCAGGATAAAAGAAACGGCGGCATTAAGATAAGCGTACCCACAATGAAAGACATATCAAAAAGCAGTTTTCTGGATGCGGCGCTGGATCCAAACTGGATTATTGAAGATTATAACTGGTCAAACCCTGCGGCGAAGACATACACTATTGTTAATGATAGTGTAACGTCAAGTGAATATTTTGACGGAACACGGGGCAGGGCTACTTATTTTCTGGGAAATCTGCAATTTGGAGGCAGTAATGGCCCAAAAGTGTCATATGCCGGTATTCCCGGCATAAATCCAAAATACATTAAGTTTCCTTACCTTCAAAGCCCGGAGACACGTTACGATTATACGCCCGGCTTACCCGCGCAGATGTACCCACCGTTTCTTAACGATAGAAGCGGAAAATTTTTTGAGTTTAATACATATAATCGAGAAATTAAGCTGTATAAATGGGGTGGCGATTTAAGCGCTTTTACTTCCGTAGAAAATCTCAATATAGGAAAAGGATTAATCTGGGGTAACTTTTTCTTCAGAGAAGACCCCAAGTTTGACCCCAATACAGGCGGGACAAAATGGTACGGCACATATTCTTCCCAGCACCTAAACCTGGCAAGCATAGTAACCCCCGGCACCGGGATTACTACGTATCCAAAAATTGACGGCTCGGGCAATGTTACTTACAATGTGTATGATGGCTTAAGCGCCAATCCTAATAATGGTACCAGGCCTTTTGACTTAATTGCACCGATTATTTTAAAAGATGACGGCGGTCCTTATAGAGAAAAGGTTGTAGTGGGCGGAGAGCTTTGGACCCGGGTGGAAAGTTTATCCGGTACCGGAATTACAAATACTTCCAAAGTATATACCGTGAATTTTAACAGCGGAGACATCACTTTTGGAAACGACACTAAAGGTGCAAGGCCAACCGGAAATATTATTGCTCGCTGGACGCACGGCTTTCATGTACTGGATGGCTCGGGACAGCCGGCTATAAAGGTGTATATTCATCCACCCTATCCGGTTGTAGAAATAGACTTAGACAAGATAGATGAAAGTAACTGTCCCAAATACTTAAAAGATCCCGACAACCCAAATAAATTCGGAATTATTTATTCTAAAATACCTTTGGTAATTCGGGGTAAACCCAAGGTGCCGGTTACGATTTTTTGCGAAGATAGCGTCCATGTAGGCCCGGTAAACTCTGCAATTTTGAATGACAATCTGGATATAATGATGCCTTCAGCGAGCACCGAAGAAGACGGGAGAGAGTTCTGCCCTGTCGGAATTATCACAAAAAAATACTTCTTTTGTGATTTCACTTATGCGCCGGTAATTAATCCGGTTAAGTATAACGGATCTGATCCAACAGTCGGGATTGTGGATAATGCTTTTAATTTAGCAACAGGGGACTGGTTGTTTGCTTCCTATAAATTGCTGACGCACAACAAACTCTATTTATCTTACCCCTGGGCCAGTGATACTTTAAAATATGATGATTGGCAGCAAACACGAAGAGCCAATGAAAATTTACAGTTTACCAGGTTCTCTATGGGAGGGATATTACCACAGAGAGGCATTCAGGGTTATCGTGATTATTATCATTATAACCTGGAAGGCGTCGGTAACTTAGACAGTTATAAATCTATCGGTTCTTGTTATTCTAGTTACGACGCTGACTACGTGAGAAAAGTTACCAACAACTATCATGACTGGAGAACGACGGTGGATTCCAACTATCTACAGTATTTTGCAGAATATTATTACCCGAGCAGTTTTAGATATTGGGATGCCGATAGACCTTTTACAAGCGGTCCGCCTCAGCATATCCCAATGTCAATTAAGACAGAACATATTTCCGGCGGGGGACGAGAAGAAGCTCAAACATTTTTTACGGAACTACACAATGTCATACAAGCCAATTCAACCTATTCTATTGAGCTTGCAGATAAGATAAATAAGTTAATAGAAACTATAGAATAGATGTTAACCGGGCAGAAAAACACAGGGTTTGCTTTTTTAAAACTAAAGCGAGGTGTAATGAAGAAAGCGCTAAGGATGCTTTTATTATCTTCTTCCGCAAAAGTATTTTTCAAGTTTATTTTAGCAGCGGCTTTGTTTTCAGGCACAGCCGGAGCAGCTGTGTTTGAAGTTGGAAGCGGAAAGACCTTTCCCACCGTAACTGCCGCTTTCACAACGGCCGGTACAGGCGTGACAGCAGTAGCCGGGAGTACGGTTTTCGTTACAGGGCACATGATAAAAATCTACCCGGGTACGTACACCGAGAGCATTACCATCCCAATAACTCTTAACCCCACTTCCACGAAACGTCTAACAATTACCGGTGTAGATGCAAGCGGAACCCCTCTTACCTCCTACGCCGCCGCCACTTCTACTCTTACTATCACCAACAACGGCGCAACAAGTGTTTTCACTTCAGATGTACGTAATGTTACTTTTAGCGGGCTTACCGCTGGAACCGGAATATCTGTAAGCGCCAGCACTGCTTCAAATAATACGGTAGAATACTGTTCTATTTTCGGGGAAAGGTACGGTACATGGGCAAGCGTAGGTGCAGCGGGTAATTTTAACGTCAGAAACTGCGAAGTATCTACAAGCTTTATTACTGATTCTACCGGTATATATATTAGAGGCGGCGGATTAGTTGAAAATAACTTTATTAACAATGTACAAACTGGCATTTATGTATATACCTCTGACGCTTCGGTGATAACTATTAGAAATAACTATATAAAAGATATACGTGCTGCAAATAACGGAAACAGCGTCGGAGTACAACTTTATAATGCGTACGGAACGACACAAGTTTACAATAATCTTATTACAAGAGCTTCAAATCTACAAAGTGGATATCCATATTCAATAATGATTGGTAGTCCTCAAATTGGAGCAACATACCTAATCTACAATAATACAACGGTGGGCCATGGTGGTAGCTCCTTTGGTGATTACCGCTTGACCCTCCTCTCAACCAACATTGTTGCTATAAAAAATAATCTTTTGTTTCCAAATAGCTCGAGTGTGGGTATTCAATTATCTCTTACTCCAACTACTTGTAGTATTAATAACAATTGGGTAAGTAATGCCACTAAATGGGGTAGAATTGAAAGTACTGATTATACCTTTGCATCGTGGCAAGGGCTCGGCAATGACGCAAGTTCAAGTACTATAGCTCCGAGCCTTGTAAATCTGACAAATTTAAAAACAACTTCGGCAACTGCGGATGATGCAAAATTGGCTTCAGATTACACTGCCACTCCGGGCGCGGATTTAAGCGCAATATTTACAACGGATTATTTTCAAACGCCCAGATATGCGCCCTGGAAGATTGGTTTTCATCAATATTTGGGCAGCTCGACAGTGTTAAGCGTTACTCCCTCAACAGGGACAAATAGTTCAAATACAAGCATAACTATAACAGGCAGTTCCATTATAGTGGTCACAGCTTTAACCATAGCAAATAGAAATATCACGGGATATACGGTGATTCCGCCCTCTCAGATAATGGCTTCAGTTCCTTCCGGCATAGCGGCAGGCACATATAATGTGGTGGTAGCTACAGAAGCAACAAATTCTACATGCGCTCAGAAGTTTACGGTAACTAACACTACTCCGGTTTCAGTTACCAATATCACTCCGAGTATTGCCGGAAGAGACAGTACCACAGAGCTTACCATATACGGTTCCGGTTTTTTTGGAGGGAGCACCTCTACTTCTGATATTACGGCGATAAAATTGACAGACAACGCCACCGGCACTACTATTGTAACAAATATAACTATCGGGAGCGTTGTGAGCGACACCCAGATAAATACCTGTTTAATTCCTTCCGGTGTTGTTCCCGGAAGTTATAATATCAGAGTTTATACTACCGGAGGATCTAACAGCAGTATAACCGGTTCGAAAAGGTTAACAATCGTCATTAACCCTACTGTAACAGCGCTATCTGCAACCGTCGGCGATAATGCGGCAGCCAAAACCGTGAATATTTCAGGTACCGGTTTTTTTGGCGCCGGGGGAGGGAGCAGTTCTGATGTTGAATCAATAAAGCTGGCAAGCGCTAATGGCTTATTTATAAAAAATATAACACCTATCCCTGCGGATATAACTGACTTGACAATTCGGGGGGCCGTTTTTCCCTCAGGGCTGCACGCCGGCACCTATAATGTGCGGGTGGCCACCTCTACCGGGGGAAGTAACTCTACAAGTACGCAGACGTTTATTGTAACTACCGGTATTGTTCCTCAGGTTACAGGTGTTGTGCCGGGAATCGGCAATAGACTGGCTGCAAATACTATAAGAATAACGGGAAGCGGTTTTTTTGGAGGAACAAGCGAACACGACGTGCGACTTATCAGACTTTCTGACGGCGCCTCTACACAAATAACAATAGGTACCGCCACCTCTGACTCAACCATCATTAATTGCGTGGTGCCTGCAGGAGTAAGTGTCGGCACTTATGACATTCTTTTGACTACAGGGTCGGCAACCCAGGCTACCAGCTCAATAAAATATACAATAACCTCTTCGACAGAAGTCACAAACCTTTTTCCTGGAACGGGGCTAAATTCACTGGATGCAACAGGGGTTACTATCAAAGGCAGATTTTTCACCGGGGAAGGAGCTAATGTGGCCTTGTCGGGCCCTCAGGAAATACCCTATATATTTCATAACTTTATTGATAGTGAGACAATTAACGGGGTCGTAATACCCGCATGGATTCTGCCGGGAACTTATGATGTTAGGGTAACTTCCAGTATGGGCACTAATCTTACCTCTGCCGCAAAATGGATAGCTACGGCGGCGCCGCCGACGGTAAGCAGTATTTCCCCCGGGCAAGGCAGTAATGTTAATCTGACTACGGTAACCATAACGGGAACAGGTTTCTACGGCGGGACAGTAAACATGCCCAACGTAACCAAAATAAGGATGTACAGCGGCAGCGTTGAAACAAATCTTATTAACACCACGGTATTTTCTGATACACTCCTCAGAAGTGTTGTTCTGCTAAATTTATTTGCGGGTACTTATGATATCAAGATCTCTAACGGAGGAGGAGAATCCACGGCTTCTCTAAAGTTTACTGTAAATGCTCCTGGACCCCTGGTTAGCAGTGTTTTCCCTAACAGCATCTCGCAGGCAAGCGCCTCCACAATAGAAATAGAAGGTTCATATTTTTATGCGGGTACAGACTCTCCTGCGGTGACCTCGGTAAAGATTGGAACAACCAGTGTTTCATACATGGTGAGCAGTGATATGTTGATAGAAAAAGTTATTGTCCCCGCCGGTTTGTTGGATACCGGCCGGTATCCAATTTATGTAACAACAGCAACAGGCGTAAATACTCTTTCCCCGAACCTGGACATTACATTTGATCACACGTCTCTATATGTGTTTTCTGCCGCCGGGTTAAAAATAACGATACCTGCCAATACGTTTGCAAATGACGAGGCTTTGATAGTAAACGCCATTTCTACCGAGACAGCAAACATTTTAACAGCGGATAGCAAGAGGACTGCTAATATAAAAATAAGAAGTGATTTAAAAAATACTCTAAGAGAGATAATAACAGGTGCCGGCGGAAATATCGCAGCCGGCGGCTTGATTACCGTGACCTTTAGTTATGCGGGCGCTAATTTAAACGATAGCCTTACAGAAAGCGCGCTTAGAATAGCAACTTTAGGAAGCGACGGTCTTTGGAGTATAGTTCCGGGAGACCAGTTCGTGGATTTGACCGCAAAAGAAATTACATGCACGCTTACGCACTTGTCAATATTCAAGATAATCCAATATGTCCGGGCCGGGAGCAGTCTGGCTGATGCGGTGGTTTATCCCAATCCCGTGGATTTTTCCGTCAGCGCCGGGGGCTTAATCAAATTTGCGAAACTAACGTCCAATCCGACTTTAAAAATATATACAGTCTCCGGAGAGCCGGTTAAACAGATAACGCCGGGCTCCCCGGGAAATTCGGGCAATGACGGAAGAATAGAATGGGACGGTAAGAGCGAAAGCGGAGAAATTATTGCAAGAGGTCTCTATATTTATATAGTGACGGACGAAGCCGGAGGAAGAAAAATAGGTAAGTTTGCTGTAAAGTAAGAAGAAGTAAAGTAAATATTGTTAACCGTGGGACGCTCAGCTTAATTGCCGGGCGTCCTTTTCTGTTTACGGTTCCGGAAATAATCCTTTAGTATTCCTTTCTTGTCTGCTACAATACCTTTATCAAATAATTCACTGAGGGGTGAAAAATATGCTGTCTAAAATATTTTCTGCAGCCACTTACGGTATTGAAGCTTATATAGTGGAGGTGGAAGTGGACCTTTCTCCGGGCCTGGCTATTCACTCGGCTATTGTAGGTTTGCCTGATGCGGCGGTTAAAGAAAGCCGGGACCGGGTAAAAGCTGCTATACGTAACTCAGGCTATGATTTTCCCTATATGCGTATGACCGTGAATCTTGCGCCTGCCGATATAAAAAAAGAAGGAGTGGGGTTTGACCTGCCTATTGCTATAGGAGTTCTTAAGGCCAATGAAGAGATTACCGGAGACACGAATGAATATGTCATACTCGGGGAGCTTTCTTTAAACGGAGAAGTTAAACCTGTAAAAGGCGTAATCTCTATTGGTATGGCTGTTAGAGAAAGTAAGTGCAAAAAGCTGATTCTTCCGTTTGCTAACGCTGATGAAGCGGCTATTATCTCTGAGATAGAAGTGTATCCCGCAAAAACTTTAAAAGAAGTTGTTGCCATACTGAACGGTTTACATAAACCGGAAAAGCACAGAATAAATATAGAGGAAACCTTTCAACACTCCCACAAGTACGAGGTGGATTATAACGAGGTGAAGGGCCAGGAGCATGCAAAAAGAGCTTTTGAAATAGCTGCCGCCGGCGGCCATAATATAGTTATGGTCGGTTCTCCCGGCTCCGGAAAAACTATGCTCGCCCGGCGTCTTGCGACTATTCTTCCGGATATAACGCTGGAAGAAGCGATAGAAACTACCAGAATACACAGCGTTGCAGGAGTTCTCGGAAAGAAAAAATCAGTTATTTCCGTCAGACCTTTCCGTAGCCCGCATCACACAGCTTCAGATGTATCTTTAGTCGGCGGCGGAACGTTTCCCCGTCCGGGAGAAGTATCTCTTGCGCATAACGGCGTTCTTTTTCTTGATGAACTTCCTGAGTTTGGCAAAAGTGTTCTTGAAGTACTCCGCCAGCCATTAGAAGACGGCTTTGTGACAGTCACAAGAGCGGCAGCGGCGGTTACCTATCCCGCAAGATTTATGCTCGTAGCAGCGCTAAACCCTTGCCCCTGCGGTTACTACGGAGACGGTCGGAAAAGCTGTAAATGCAATACGCATGAGATACAACGGTATCTGAAAAAAATCTCCGGCCCGCTCTTAGACAGGATAGATATTCACATAGAAGTTCCCGCCGTGAAGTATCAGCAGTTGTCAACGGAAGCAACCGGAGACAGTTCAGAGCTAATCAAAAAAAGAGTAAACGCTTCCAGAAATATCCAGCGAGGAAGATTTTCAGGAACGAAAATCTACTGCAACGCCCATATGACATCCCGCCACATAAAGAAATTCTGCGTGTTGGATGAAGAAAGCCACAGCCTCTTAAAAACTGCCATAGACAAGTTTAATTTAAGCGGCCGGGCGTATGATAAGGTGCTGAAGGTTTCAAGGACGATAGCGGATCTAGAAAATGTGGAGAATATATTGATACAACACATATCGGAAGCGCTGCAATACCGCGGATTGGATAGATACTTCTAAAGAAAAATTTACAATTGACGAATGACAATTGACGATTTAATGTAAGCTGTTAAAAGCCCCCGCAATATTATAGGGGAAGGGAGAGGGACAAAGTTAGGATAAATAAACTGCAATAAAAAAACTGTCATCGCGAGGAGTGAGCAATAGGGTTGGGCTTTCGACATAAATACAGCTGACAGCTCCTTTTAGCTGTCATTGCGAGGAGTCAACCGATAGGTTGGGCCCACGAGGAAGCAAACCAGGAGAAGTATGTCCAACAAAGACAAATTCTATTATGTATACATTTTAACAAACAAAGGTAATACTGTTCTATATACTGGAATTACAAATGATATTGAAAGAAGAGTTTTTGAACATAAAGAAAAGTTAATTAAGGGTTTCACTGAAAAATACAACATATATAAGTTAGTTTATTACGAGATCTATGAGGAAGTGCATATGGCTATAGCAAGAGAAAAGCAAATAAAAGGCGGCTCAAGAAAAGATAAAATAAATCTTGTTAACCGAAAAAATAAAGAATGGAGAGATTTAGCGGAGGATTTTAAGTAGTTTGCTTCGTCATAATCCACGACTATCGTCGTATTCCTCGCAATGACAGCTGAAAAACATGGTGTATAATAAGTAATAAATTGAGTGTCTTAATAGTACTGTTAATAGTCAAATTAATAGTCATATCTATTGACAAATGAATAGTCTCATAGTATAATTAATCCCAGAGGTGATTAAAATGATTACGATAAAGGCAGATACAACACTTGTTGGTGTTTCAGAGCTAAGGAATAACATTGACAAGATAATAAAAGCGGCAAAAAACAATAATGTTATTATTGAAAAAAGGCACAAACCGGTGCTGGCTATTATGTCTATGGTTAAATATGAAAAGTTGCAGGAACTTATTGAGGAACTCGAAGATCAGGAGTTCGGCTATGTTGCGCAAAAAAGAATCCAAAAGACAAAACCTTCTGAATATATAACCCTTGATGAAGCCGAAAAAAGAGTTGGGCTTAAAAAATGACATGGGAAGTCAAGATACACCCGCTTGTTTTTTCTGAAGATTTCAAAGATATAGATAATGCTGATGCAAAAATGATAGTCAAAGCAATCAGAAAGAAACTTTCTGTTAATCCAATGGAATACGGCTCTCCGCTTAAAAACAATCTAAAGGGCCTTTGCAAGCTAAGGGTTGATTTTTATAGAGTTATTTATCAGGTTAACTCAAATAAAATTATTGTACTTGTTGCGAAAGTAGGAAAAAGAAAAGATTTTGAGGTTTATGACGAAGTTCCCAAAAGAATGAAACGGATTGCTGATGAACAGAGTACAGAATTGTCATAATCATAAAAAGCAAAATACTTTTAAGAACAGATAAAAATGAGGCGCTTAATTATGAAACTCGAGCTTACGCACGGAGTTTCGACGATAGGAAGTTTTTAGATTATTTATGCCAAATTCATTCTATGAGCTCACGCTCTAAGGTTTTCTTTGGCATAGCGTCATATAGAAAAAGGTGTGCCGGCAGAACCGCAGGAATTGAGAAGATTAGATCGCAGGGCGAGAATGGTGTTATCTTTATTTGCCAAGAAAGATCGTATAGCTGTCCAGGATGCAATTACTTTATTGGGGTTATCCGACCGTATGGTCAGAGTGCTGATGCAAAAATGGGTTAAAGGTGGGTGGCTTGTAATGACAGACTCGTCCAAACGTGCAAGGTCATACGGTTTATCGGCAAAATATCGGCAATTTGTCGGTAATTTAACGGCAATAGATACGGCGATATTATGAGTATTTGGTTTAATGCGTAGCCTTTTTAAGTCACAGTTATTTTAAAAGAGCACCTTAAGTCTTTTGGTATTTTGCTAAGATCTATATGCGCTAATTCACCCTGTGTTTGTTTTTCGTATCGCCTGATTATCTCTTTGTGCTTTTCATTTAACGGATATCTAGCCTTGATTCTATCCATTGTTGCCGGCGAAGGCGTTTTATCAAGATAGTACGGCTTAAAAAGCAAGACAAACTCATATCTGTTTGAGCCAAAACTCCTGTAAGCTTTGACAATGTTCCGCTTCTCTAAATACGGCGTCTCTGCGTCTTTTTGAAAGCTCTAGGGAAAAACAATCCTTGCTTACAGCAACGAGACCTATAGTTACTTCTGGTAAATTGCTCATAAAATTCTCCCCGGATTATTAAATTGCGGCGTATATTATGAAAAATTATAGCATAAGAAAATACGGTTTTGCAGCTCAAAAAAAACGTTTACATTTTGATATAAACCAGTATTATTCCGGCTATTCCCAGTATTATCCCAAACCAGCCGAGCGATCTTATTTTTTCTTTAAAAAAAAGAAGAGAAAGCAAAAGTCCCAGTATAATCGGCCCGGAAAGGGTCACGGTAAAGACAACGCTTGAAGGAAGAAGTTTTAGTGCAGATATGGTGCAAAAAACCCCGGCAATGCTTCCAGCTGCGGCTACCAGTCCGTATGGCAGGGATTTAAAGGAGTAAGCATCTGCTCTGAAGTAGGCAGGAAGAAGAACCAGTGTGCCTGCAAGATAAGACAGGAAAAGATATAAGACCGCGTTTTCTCCATAATAGGCTACAAGTTTTTGTCCTATCCTGGGTCCCCCGCTTAAAAGAAAAGAACAAAGAATAATTATAAACCAGCTGAGCGCGCCGGATTTGGTATTTGAAAAAGCCTCGTTAGAATAGGATATAAAATATATCGCAGCCAGTGTTAAGATAATTCCTGTGAGAGTGAAGGCGCTTACCGGTTCGTCAAGTAAAAATATGGAAAATATGATAGGAATAATAAAGGAAGTTCTATAAATTGTGTTTGAAAAGCCGAAATGCCCGAGTCGTATTGCATAGTTAAAAAGTAAAACAGCCGCACCCCCGCAAGCGCCCGGTATAAAAGCTATAAGTATTGCTCTTCCGGTTACAACTGGAAGGGGCTTTAAAAAAAGCATTCCGAGACAAAGAAGGGTGCTGGTAGTAAAGAGCGTGGCGGTCAGATCAAGAGCTGTGATATTTCTCTGGCTCGCAAGTTTGGCAATAAAAGCAACTGCCGTTATTCCGAGTATTGTGATGCTTATAAATAGCCACTCCATAAAGCTCCTTTTCCTGGGGCGGGGTAGCAACCTTGTTACTGCGCAACGTGATTTTAACATCAATAGCTGTGTTTAGCAAGAAGTAAAAGTTTGCCCGTCGCATATTAAATTGTCCCGCGCATTCTTTAATCTATTTTGCGGTCAAAATAATATTTTCCGATCATCGCGCAGCGTTCTTTTATTCCGAATTTCTCGGCGAGTATCACGCTTGCGGGCTTTACGGAGAACTCTCCGTACTTTTCATTCAACTGAAACAAAACTTCTTTTACCTTCTGGTCTTTTTCTGCTTCTTCAAAAAGTAACGCCTGTCCGTTTTCTTTAATAAGCTGGCCGATACTTATTCCGAGTAAGCGCACCTTCTTTTGTAAAGGAAGCGCTGTTTTAAATATTTTAAAAGACCGGTCAAAAATAGAGTGCCCCGAATCCGTGTGTTGCTCTACGGAGGTCTGCATACCAAAACCGGTAAAATCTGCATACCTTACATATAGGTGAATAACTCGCCCCTTTAATTTATATCTTTGCAGTCTTGTGGCTACTTTTTCTGAAAGCATCCTCATGAAAGCCTTTATTATATCAAGGTTGCACGTGTCTTCCGGAAAGGTGTGAGAGTGCCCTACTGTTTTTACTACGCGGGGCTTATAATATGAGACCACTGGGTCAAAATATTTTCCCTGCCCCATAAGTTTCATTTTAGGTCCGAGTATCCCGAACTCATGTTTTAAAAGATCCTCGTCTGCTTCTCCGAGCTGTTTTGCCGTTTTAATACCGTATTTTTCCAGACACTCTGCAGTCTTGCTGCCTATACCCCAGAGTTCTTTTGCGGCAAGCTTTGAAAAAAGAGAAGGGATATCCTCATCATTTATTATTGTAAGCCCGTCCGGTTTTTTCATGTCGCTTGCGAGTTTTGCCACGAGCTTGTTGGTAGCGATTCCGACCGAGCAGGTAAGTTTGAGCTTTTCTTTTATCTCCTGTTTCATCTTTACCGCCGCCTCTTTTGCCGTGAGCCGGGCTCCTGCTAAATCCAGGAAACATTCGTCAATGGAATAAACCTCTACTAAATCCGTAAAATGAAGGAGAATCTCGTGTATCTTGTAAGAAGCATCCAGATATTTATCCGGGTCTGCCGTCACAATTAGTATGTGCGGGCATAGCCGCTTTGCTTCAGGTATCGTCATGCCGGTTTTTACCTTGTAAGCCCTGGCTTCATAAGAAGCGGTAGTTACAATTGTGCGGGCGTAATTCTTTTCCGGATCCGCCCAGCCCGCGACGGCAATAGGTTTTCCGCGTAAATAGGGGTTCGCCGCCTGCTCGACGGAGGCGAAAAAGGAGTTCATGTCTATATGAAGAATATTATTTACGGACAAAGGTCATTCTGCTCCTATTTTATCAAGAGTCCATTCTAAACTTTTCTGATTAAAGCGGAGTTCGTACAGATTTTTTCCGTCTGTCGTGGAAAAGTGAATGATGACGGCGCTTCCGGAAAAACTTTTCCAGCGCATCGAGACGTTTTTTAGGTCGTATTTTTTATCCATCCATTTGAACCACTTAGGAGTAATGAGCTCATCTTCAAAAACAGCCCCGACTTTTATGCGTTGTTGAATTACAGTAATGTTCATATTTAAATCCCTGCCGTTTTTATTTGTATCTTCGTATAATCCCGACAACCTTTCCCGCTATTTTTATATTTTTTGCAACTATAGGCTCGTACTTCGGGTTTTCCGCTGTCAGCTTAACTCCGGCGGAGGTTTTGGAAAATCTTTTTACCGTTGCTTCGTCGTTAATAATTGCCGCTACAATATCTCCGTTTATCGCTGTTGCCTGTTTTTTTACAAAGACAATATCTCCATCAAATATGCCTGCGCCCGTCATACTGTCACCTTTTACCTTTAAAGCAAAGAGGTTGTCGATATTTGAAAAAATATGCCCCAGATCTATTGTATCTTCAATATTTTCGATAGCTTCTATGGGCTTTCCGGCGCTAATTCTGCCCAGAAGGGGTATGCCGGTGTTTTTTCTCGCAATAAAGATACCCCTGGAAAGTCCTTCTTTAAGCTTTAAATATCCGGCCGCTTCAAGTTTTTTCAGGTGATACCGGATTGTCCAGGTTGACTTAAGTCCTGCTTTTTTGCAGAGTTCCCTTAAGGTGGGGGTATGGTCGTTATCTTTTAACCAGGCGGTTAAGGAGTCAAGTACTTTTTTTTGCGCCCCTGTTATATTTTGCATAAAGCTCCTTTAAAAGCAATCTAAGTTTCGGTTTGCCGGATCATCTGTTTTGCTCAATTATAGCGCCGGTAAAGAGTGTAGCACAAATGTGCTATATTGTCAACAGCGGAGAAAACGGCCGGTCTTTTCAATTTAATCCGTAGAGGCGGCTTCCGGAAACAGTCTTAATAAGCTGTTATAAATGGTGGAGTTTTAAATAGTTAAAGCGGCCGCATTTATGCTAAAATATATTTCTTAGCGGGTGTTTTTCTGGAATATCTATTTCGGGGGAAAGGATGGAGCGTTTTAAGCTAAAGGTTACTCCTGTTGCCGATAAGAAATCTATTGTCAGGTTTGGCAATGCAAGGTTTACAATATTAAAGGACCGTCTCATACGGTGCGAGTATTCTTATGACCGTAAATTTGAAGACGGAGCGACCCAGCATTTCTGGTTCCGCCGCCAGCCCCGGGTTCTGTATAAAGCAAAGAGCACAGGAAAAATACTGGAAATCAGTACAGATAAACTTATCCTTACCTACCTGGAAACCGACGAGGGTTTTACCCCGGCAAATCTCTCCATAATGCTTCGCGCTGCCGGTACGGTCTGGAAATTCGGCGATATAGACGATAAAAATCTGCTGGGAACGGCAAGAACACTCGATAATTGCCACGGGGATTTTGATCTGCGCGGGCTGCATAAACTGCGTCTCAAACCGGGGCTGCTCTCCCGTTCCGGCTGGGCCGTACTTGACGACAGCCTCTCTCTTGTCTTTGATAAATTCGGTTTCTTGCGTCCCTGGAGAAACAGAAATACCGATATATATTTTTTTGGCTACGGCGAGGACTACAAAGCTTGCCTTATTGATTATTACGCCATAAGCGGCAACGTGCGTATGATTCCCAAATGGTCTCTTGGTATCTGGTGGAGCCGCTGGCAGAAGTATAAACAAGAGGAGCTGGAGCAAGTAGCCGCCGAATTCGAAGAAAACGGAGTGCCGCTCTCGGTTTGCGTTGTGGATATGGACTGGCATCTGCCGGGCTGGACCGGCTACACCTGGAATCCTGAATATTTTCCGGAGCCAAAAGGTTTTTTTAAAAGACTGCACGCGAAAAATATCCACGCCTGTCTAAATCTTCATCCCTCCAAAGGTGTCGGACCTCACGAGAAAATGTATTCCAAACTGGCCAAATATCTGGGCCGGGATCCTGAAAAAAAAGAACGTATTCCTTTTGATCTTTCTGATAAAAAGTTCATACGGGGGTATTTTGATTATCTGCATCATCCGCTGGAAAAAGACGGCGTTGATTTCTGGTGGATTGACTGGCAGCAGGGAACGGAATCAAGTATATCTGGGCTTGATCCTCTCTGGTACCTTAATCACCTCCACTCTGCGGACCTGGCGAGAGGCGGTAAAAAAAGGCCGATTAATTTTTCAAGATGGGGGGATAACGGCAGTCACAGGTATCCGGTCGGTTTTTCGGGAGATACCCTTGCCACCTGGAGCTCTCTCAAGTATCAAATTTACTTTACCGCAACAGCCTCAAACATCGGCTATGGCTGGTGGAGTCACGATATCGGGGGTTTTGCGCAGCACTGGAGGGATGATGAACTCTATACGCGCTGGGTTCAGTTCGGCTGCTTCTCTCCAATTTTTCGATTTCATAACTCCGGAGATCCCAGACTTCATAACCAACCCTGGACCAAGGCTCCGGCTTTCAGGGATGCGGCTATCGCTGCGCTTAAATTGAGAAGGCAGCTGCTTCCTTATCTTTATACCTCAGCCTGGGAAAACAGGTGCGGCGGTCTGCCGCTACTTAGGCCCATGTACTATGAAACCCCGGGGGAAGAGAAGGCGTATCTTTTTCCAAATCAATATTACTTCGGGGACCGGCTTATCGTTGCGCCTTTTGACGAAGCCGCGGACGGGAATACCGGTTATACAAGCAAAGATGTTTGGCTGCCGGCAGGAAATTGGTATAATTTCTTCAACGGTAAAAAATATAAAGGCGGAAAGATTCAGGAGATTCGCGGGGGTCTAAAAGACATTCCGGTCTTTGCGGCCGCCGGAGGCATTATTCCTCTGCAAAATGAAGACGGCTCCCTGGACCTTGTCCTTTTTAGAGGCAGCGGTTTCTGTGAGATTTATGATGATGACGGCGAAACTTTGGACTACAAGAGCGGGAAGTATATAGTTTTTGACTGCAGGAGCGACTGGCAAGAAAAAAAATTGACCTTTTCCTTAAAAAAGAAAAGAGGCGGGCTGAAAAAGAAGGTAAGGCTTACTGCGGTGCTCCGGGGACTGTCCGCTGCCGGTATTTTAGACGCAACCGTAAACGGAAAACCTGCAACAAAAGTTGAAGCTGCCGCCGGAGACTTGAGAATAGAAGGCATGTATTATAGCGGAGCTCCACTTGAGCTGACAGTACTTTTCAAGTAAAAGCGTTGCTGCTTGCCGTAAAAAATCGTTTATGCTATAATGCGTAGACAAAAAACAGGAGCTTCTGATGAACACTATAATTAAATATGTGGCGGATAATTTTTTAGAAAAAATTACAAAACCCGGGCTTATTAAGAAGGTTCTGCTGACAGCCTTCGTAACGCTGGTTTTAACGCAGCTTTTTATTTTTTTTGTTATTGTGGCTGCGCGGGTTAATCCGGCGGATTCCTATATAGAGGCTTTTAAGGCTCTCCTGAATTGCCGCGCCTGCGGCATAATAATCCTTTGGGAGATGCTCATAACAGCTCTGGGACTCCTGCTGCTTAAATTTAAAATACTTGTTTTTGTTCTTAGTTCTTTTATACTTCTGGCAGGGGTGTTAATTCTTAGAAGAATTCCCGAGGAGCGGTATGAACAGGGAACGCTGTCCGCGCTTTTTCTGATTTTTGCCGCGCCGGCGTGTATTCTCGGGCTTGCCCTTTTTGAGCTGCTGCCGTATATTCTTAGCAACTATTTCTGAGCTTTCAAAAAGCAATGGTAAAATATCCCGCCCGGGGCGCAATTATATTCTTACGGCAGAAAGACCTCACTTTCCCTGTTTTAGCTGGCCCAGTACCGAGAGGGCAAAAGCATTCTTTGGATCCACGGTAAGAAGGTACTCGCAGATTTTGACAGCTTCCTCTTTTTTTCCCGCAGCAAAGCGAATTCTTGCAAGATTTGTATAACTCTCCAGAAAATTCGGGTTTATTTCCAGAGCTCTTTGGAATGATTTTTCCGCCTCGCCCAGTCTGTTTAACCGGAGATACGCTACTCCCAGATTGTTGCAGGCTTTCTCGGAAACCGGGTCAATTTTTATAGCCTCCTGATAGTATTCCAGCGCTAAAAGCGGCCTGTTTGTATTCAAATAGAGGTTGCCCAATCCGAGATAAAGTTCAAACGAAGCGCCAAAGGACAGGCCTTTTTTGTAGGCATATTCTGCTTCTGTCTGCTTTCCTAATTTTTCATAAACCATGCCGAGTCCGCGGTAATTTACGGCTTTTTCATTTGAGGCAAGAAGGCCCAAATAAATATTTAAAGACCCGGCTGTATTTCCGGTATTAAAATAAGCGCCTGCAAGATTATTTGTATACCGTGGTTCGCTCTTATCCAGTCCTGCCGCTTTTCTGTAGGCCTCTACAGCGGCTTTAGCCTCGCCTGTACGTTCTAAGACCACCCCGTAATTATTCCAGGCCTGAGGTGAATAAGGGTCGAGCTCTACGGCTTTTTTTGACCGGCCCAGAGCACCGGAAAGATTACCGCTTTCCTGGTTGGAAATACCCAGCATATTTTGAATCTGTTCGTCCTCCCGGCCGTATTCATCTGCTTTTAAAAAATGCTCTTCCGCTTCACCGGTTTTCCCTTTAAGTCTAAGATATTCTCCCCGGAAATAATGATACTGCGCTATAAGGTTTTTGACTATAGTATCTTTATAAATACCGTCATCTTCCAGGCCGCGAAAAACCAGCTTAGAATAATCAAAATAGCCGGGTTCTGAATTTTTCCTGATTACTTTAAAAAGGAGCCCCGAAGGAGTTGCGGTATAATCTTTGCTTAATACCGTATATATGTCCCGGTGCAGATTGCTTCCCAGTACAAAATATACGGGCCCGCCCGAAGCAAGAAGCAGGTTTTTAATATACTCCCGCCGCGGCAAATAATCGGCTGCCGGTATTTTTTTAAGCCCGGAATTGTTATTTCTAAAGATAAGTCCGAAATCATCATAAATCACTGTTTCCGGGGATTTTTTTTCGACCATAGTCAAGTAGGCAACGGAAAAAGCCGTATTGTCCCCGGCTACAAGGAGGCTGCCTTTTTTCTCCAAAGACTTGAGAAGATTAATCCCGTAGTCATACGCAAAGTAGTTTCTGCTCCTGTCGGAATAAGAATAATTCGAATAAACGCAGAAGAATAAAAGTCCTCCAAGACAGGGAAGCAGTGCTTTGGCCAAAAACCCCGGCAACTTGCCGTGGAGCTCGCAGGTTCCAAACACCGCAAAAATTATCAGAACCGCATAGGCCGGGAGGAAAAAGACCTCGACCATATAAAGATTCAAAGCGTTCAGCCAGAAGTTAGTCATCAGTATAATACCGAAAGTTACAAGGAAAAAGGCCAGCAGAAGCGCGAAAAAATAGCTTCTTGTTTTTTTGTAAAATAAAAATGCTCCGGGGATTGCCAGCAGAAAAGGAATGAAGGTGAACTGCGCTCCCAGAGTCTTAAAAAACCAGGCTGACTGTTTAAAAAAAAGACCGAAAGACCGTATTTTTTCGCTGATTGCGCCGTACTGCCCGCGGAATACATGATGGAAAAGTCCGGTAAAACTTGAAGGCTCGCCCCAGTTCATAGGCGGCTCCGCCTTTGCCCGGAAGAGAAGATAAAGATATAAAATAAAAGCGGTAACCAAAGAAACGCCAATTGCCGAGAGGACCAGGCGCAGGCGCTTTGCCGCAAAATCTTTCTTAAGCCCGGCATAATAACAGCCTAAAAAGACCGGGACTAAAGGCGCAAAAGTATTATGATTTGCAAGACCCAGTCCGGCAACAAGGCCTACTTCTATATAACTCCTGCGTTTAAGTATCAAAAGAATCAGGGAGACTAAGAGCAAAATGTTTAAAGTGTAAAGACCTCCTTTAGCCTGCACGCTTTGCGCCCAAAAAGTTCTGGAGAAAGCAAAAATAAGCGCCAGGAGGAAGGCGGAAATTTCAAAGAGCCGGGATTTATAAGCAGTCCTAAAATAGCTGTTAAAGCTTGAGAGCAGGAGAAAAAAAACAGAACAGGCCAGCGCCCCAAAAAAACCGGCAAGGATGTTTACCCTAAAAGCTATACCTGCAACAGGAATAAACGTCATAATTTTTGACAGTATGGTGTAAAGCGGATAGCCGGGAGGGTGTGGAATACCGAGAGTATAAGCTGCGGCGACTATTTCTCCGCTGTCTCCGACATATATGGTAGGACAGGCGGTCAATATATAGAAAGAGAGGGCAATAACAAATATAATTGCCGGCGCTTTTTTAGCATTCATAATACAGTTTATTGAATTCCCCGCAAAAAGTCAAACAATTTTCGGTTCGGCATCAGACTTTTATGTCCGCAGGATGAAAAGGACAGGTCTAATGTTCTTTTCCTGTAAATCCTAAAATGGTATAATATACTATGAAAATGATAAGAAAAATATTTAGCCGTCTGCTTTGTACGGCTCTACAGGTCTTGCTTGTACTGTCAGTTCTTGTCTTTCCTCCTCTTGCAAAGAAAATGATTGCCGATCAGGAAAAAATCAAGAAAGTTTTGGAGATAAAAGACAAAAAACTTGAAGTTGAAGTTGCCGCTACGGCGGAAAAGAGAAGCGCGGGTCTGATGTTTCGTAAAAACCTGGGAAAAAACTCCGGCATGCTCTTTGTCTTTGAAAAACCGGCAAAGCCCTCCTTTTGGATGCTAAATACGGAAATTCCGCTTTCTCTTGCATTTGTCGACGAAAAAGGGCGTATTTTGCAATTTGAAGACATGCAGCCAAAAGACCTTATCCCTGTTTCTTCGAAACAACAAATCCTTTATGTCTTAGAAGTAAATAATGGCTGGTTTGAAGCAAACAATATTGTCATAGGCGATATTGTTAAAGGTCTTTTAAAATAGCCAAAGCTGTAGCCGCTCTTATTCTCTCTTGGTCGGCGGTTTTAGCTGTTCATTTGTTGTTTACGGTTTTGCAAAGCGTTGCAGGGCTTCTGCTGCTAAAATTGCGCGGAGCAATAAGCCGTTGACAAAGAAGCTTTGAAAATGTATGATTAAAAATAATTAAAAAAACATATTAATAAAGATGTCCTAACGCACATCCTTTAAAGGAGGATTTTTATGCCGGAGAATTTGGGTTTGTTTCAATCGTTGTTAAAGAATGTATGGGCGCTTCTCACCGTTTTGATTCTTGTGGCGCTCTCGGGTGTCTCCATTACTTTTATCGTAGAAAGGTTCTTAAGATACAAAGCCGCAACCATAAATCTGAACAACTTTTTTAAAAAGTTAAGGAGTATACTTATCAAAGAGGGAAAGTTCGACCGGACCGCTCTCCCCCATGCAGTTGAGCTTTGCCGGGAATCTCAGAGCCCGGTGGCTGCAATTGCGCGCGCGGCGTTTGAAAATTATCCTTCCACAAAAGAAGAGACCGAAGAAGCGATGCAGAGAGCCGCTATTGAAGAGATTCAAAATCTGGAAAAGCATACGGTAATCATCGGTACAATCGGCAATGTTTCTCTTTATATCGGGCTTCTTGGCACGGTAATAGGGGTTACCGAGGCTTTTATGAAACTTGCTGACCAGGGAGGCTCGGGAGGCGTTGGAGTTGTGGGTCCCGGAATTGCCCAGGCGCTTATTGCTACTATCGTTGGTCTTTTTGTCGCCATTCCCTCTGTTGCTGCGTACAATCTCTTTGCAAAAAAGATTGAGGATTTTACCGTTGAAATGACCGTAAGATCCACTGAAATATTAAACCTTTTAGAACCAAAAGATCCTGAAAGATTTAAGAAACAAGAGCTGCAAAAAGAAGCAAGGGGGTAATGGAGCGATGCTTGATATCAAAAGAAAAAAAAGAAAAATATTCGCAGAGATTAATATCACTCCTCTTACCGATGTGGCGCTGGTACTGCTCATTATTTTTATGATTACAGCTCCTTTGATTGTTCAGTCAGGGATAAAAGTAAAGCTGCCGGGCGCTGTCTCCAGCGATGTTACGCCGGAAAGAAATATTGTTCTTACCGTTTCCGGCGACGGAAAAATATATTTAGGCAATCAAGAACTGACGCTTAAGGATTTGTTTGAGCCGCTGGCGGCGCTTCTGGCTGTCAGCAAGGCAAAAATTGTAATAATAAACGCCGACACAAATGTTGCCCACGGAATAGTGATATCGGCTATGGATGTTGCAAGGCAAGCCGGAGCGGAAAAACTCTTTGAATCCACCGAACATAAAAAACCGGAATGGAGAAAATAGAAAAAGATAAAGAAAATACGCAGAATTTTATTAGAGGGAGATATTATTAAAAGTAGAAATGTCAGTTTCTGTCTTCCCGGGGGATTTTAAGGCATGGCAATGGATAAAATAGAAAAAAAATCCTTGGCGGCGAGTTTAACAATTCATTTTGTATTTTTGACGCTGGCGGCTTTTATTGTTTCTCTTCCGGCGGCAAAAGTAATTCCACTCATTGAAGTTAACCTTATGAATATGATAGCTTTAAAGGAGATGATGTCCGTTCCTCAGGATTCCGGGGGACCCAAAAAACCAAGTAACGAGCAGGTCAAAAATTCTACGGCAGCGAATGTTCCCTCTCCTTCCGGCAATAAAAACCTTTTGCCTCCCTCGGAAGTGGGTTCCACCGTCGAAGGCAGCCTTCTGTCAACGCTTGATATTGTCGGTTCCGGTGTTGCCGAAAATGTCAGGTTCTCAGGCGGAAAAGTAGCCGGATTTTCTTTTACCGGCACCGGTATTGTAACGGCAAAGCCAGATAATGTATTTATTCAATTCTCCGTAAAATCAAGTCCTATGCCGACTTTAAGAGCGACAGAAAATGAGGCCATGAAAAAAGTGGATTTTATGGTCTATAATTTAGGCCGGCTTTTTAAAATAAAAAAAGATAAATTCAAGGTCTTCGGTTTTCAGCCTAAAATGTTTCAGCAAAAGGTTAAAAAGGCAAAATCCCTGAAGCAGAAAGATTCTGAAGGGAATGTTATAGATGATTATCAATACAAATACAGTCTAACAAAATATGTAGTGGTGAATGATCTTGGCGGCAGGAAACTTTCGGAGATTTGTGAAATTCTGGATAAGGCCGTGGATTACGGAGGCGTCGCTGTCGCTGAAATACCAAAGCCGGACGGATCTGTAGAAAAAGAGACCGAGCTGGGCGATGGAGATTCTCAAATCACTGCGGTAAAAGGCGCGACTAAACTCAAATTTTCGTCAGAAATGAAAAACCCGAACAATAAACTTGTTAATTATCATTTCAGCGAAGGTGCGCTGGAAAAGCTTATGAAGAAGGCAAGGGATATGGCATATAAGGAAGCCAAAGAAAAAGTAGACAAGATCAGAATTGCCATAAAATTCAAGGAAAGCGAAATGGATATTGATTTTCTGGAAGACATGAATGCTTCTTCGGATGAAGAAGGGGCTGTTACAATCAGGGCGGATGTAACGGCCAAGCTCGTAAAGAGCGATACGGTTGCAACAGAAAGCAAAAAAAAGAATAAAGGACCGGCCCGGATGCAGGCCGGGGGTTCTGTCGAAAAAAAAGCAAAAGCCGAACAGGAAGAATAAGTTAACACGGAGGAGCTATGTCAGCCTATGAAACAATTCTCCAGAGACGAACAATCAGAAAGTTTAAACAAGTAGCTGTTCCTGATTTGGTATTGGAAAAACTTGTTAACGCTGCGCGGCACTCCCCCTCGGGGGGAAACCAGCAGCCGCTCGAATATATAATTGCAAGAAATACAGAGCTCAGGGAAGAACTCTTTAAATTCCTGAGATGGGCGGCTTACATAGCTCCGGAAGGCATCCCAAAAGAAGAGGAAAAACCGGCGGCTTATATTGTCATAATCGGAAACAATTCCGGCGGCTCTGTAACTTTGAGCGCTGATTTGGGCGCGGCGGCCATGTCCATACTTCTTGCCGCCTGGGAAGACGGGCTCGGGGGCTGCTGGATTGGAGCTTGCGACAGGAAAAACATAAAAAAACTGCTGGGCATACCGGACGGGAAAGAGGTGGAATGCGTTATTGCTTTGGGTTTCAGAGCGGAGGCCCCGGTAATGGAGGAAAATGATACGGATGTTAAATACTACAAAGACGCAAAAGGTGTTTTGCATGTGCCTAAAAAAACTCTAAAAAAGATTATGAACTGGGAACAGTATTGATGAAACAAAAAGTTGCCGTCATTGGCGGAGGGCTCTCCGGGCTCTCGGCTGCGTTTCACTTAAAAGAAGCAGGTAAAGAATTTCTTCTTTTTGAAAAAGAAGAAGAACCCGGCGGACTGGCCGCCTATTTTTTGGTAAACGGCTTTTCCTTTGATTATACCGGGCACTATCTTCATTTTAAGACCAATTACGGCATGGCTTTTGTTCAAAAACTGCTAAAGAAAAATATTGAAACCCATTACAGAAGAGCTTCTGTTTTTGCTGCAGGGGAGTATATTCCCTACCCCTTTCAGTATAACTACTCAAAAATGAAGAACAAAAACATCGCAAACGCCTGCAAGCAGGGGCTCGAAGAAGCAGAGGCTCTTAAAAAAACAAAAGCTCCGGAAAACTTTAAAGAATGGATTATTTTCAATCTCGGCAATGGTATTGCCGAACATTTTATGGTGCCTTATAATGAAAAACTCTACAAAAGCGATTTAAGCCGGCTGCTCGTAAAAGGACCTGTGACCTATGTTCCTGATATAAAAATAAAAAGAAAAAAAACCGGTTATAATAACAAGTTTTACTATCCGGCGCAAGGCGGGATAAAAGAACTTTCAAAAGCCATAAATGAGAGCGTCTGTGACCGCGTGCTGCTATCCGCAAAAGTAACGGCGCTGGACGGTCCGACCGTCACGTTTAACGGCAACAGAAAAATAACGGGTTTCGACTCTGTTATCTCTACTGTGCCTCTGCCGGAACTGATTCCTCTTATTAAAGGGGCGCCGAAAAGTATTCTGGCCGCCGCAAAAAGATTAAAATATGTCTCGGTTTTTGCCCTGAATCTGGGGATAGACAGAGCTGCTCTTAATAAAAATCACTGGATATATTATTCCGCGCCGGACATTAGTTTTTACAGAGTAGGATTTTATTCGAGTGTTTCCGAAAAACTATGCCCTCCGCGGACTTCTTCACTTTATGCGGAAGTATCCGTTAAACAGGGCGTAAAATTTGACGGGAAAAAGCTTGCCAAAAGGATAAAAAAGGATCTGCTTAAGACAGGGATACTGACAAAAAGCGACAGCATTATCGCGGAGCAAGCGCTTTTTGTTAAATATGCCTATGTTGTTTTTGACCTTAACTACGGTAAAAATATGGCGGTAATTAATAAGTACCTAAAACAAAAGAGCATAATATCCATAGGCCGTTACGGCGCTTGGAATTATTCAGCCATGGAAGACGCGCTATTGGACGGCCGGGCCGCCTCTGTTTCTGTATGAAAAAAATAAACGTACTGCATTTAATAACAAAACTTGAGCTTGGCGGGGCCCAGCAGAATACTTTGTATACGGTAAAAAAGCATAACAGAGAAAAATATAATGTATTTTTAATAGCCGGCGCGGAAGGCCTCCTGGTTGAAGACGCCGGGAGAATAGAAAATGTTAAAACCTGTTTTATTCCGGAGTTGAAGCACGAACTCTCCCCGTTTTACGATCTTAAATGTCTTTTTCTTTTGCGAAATATATTTAAAAAAGAAAAGATAGATATTGTGCATACTCACAGTTCAAAAGCAGGTATACTCGGACGTTTCGCCGCAAAAATAGCCCAAGTACCCGTGATAATTCATACCGTACACGGATTTTCCTTTAATGACTTTCAAAATATTTTAAAGAAAAAGCTGTATATATTTCTGGAGAGAATAGCGGCAAAAATTACGCAAAAGCTTGTTGTTGTGACAAAAAGGGACCAGGAAAAAGGTCTTAAAGCCGGGGTCGGGAAAAAGGGCCAATATGTTGTAATAAAAAGCGGTTTTGATCTTGCGGAGTTTTCTATTCTCAAAGACCTGTCTTTAATAAGAAAAGAATTCAATATCAGCGGAGAAACCAAAACAGTGGGTATGGTCGCCTGTCTAAAAGCTCAGAAAAACCCTGCCGCTTTTGTGAAAATGAGCGCGCTGGTAAAACTTCGGCACCCCGGCGTAAAATACTTTATCGTGGGTGATGGAGAAAAGAGAGCCGAGGTTGAAAAACTAATAGACGAATATAATTTAACAAATGATATAATTTTGACAGGCTGGAGAAAAGATGTGGCAGGTTTTATTCAATTATTTGATGTTGTCGTTCTTACTTCTCTCTGGGAAGGACTGCCGAGGGTTTTGCCCCAGGCCATGTGCGCAAAAAAACCGATTGTTGCAACTGCTGTCGATGGTTCCAAAGAAGCGGTAATTGACGGAGTAAACGGGTATTTAGCTCCGCCCCTGGATTACGGGGCAATGGCGGCTAGAGTAAGCGAACTTCTTTCTTCTGAAGGACTGCGGAAAAAAATGGGAGAGAACGGCTTCCTAATGGCAGGGGAATGGGATCAAGATAAAATGGTTAAGGCCATAGAAGAGGTTTACGAGGAAATACTGAGTAAGAATGTTTAAGGATAGACAGTGCCTTACAAAATACTCGCAATAATGACCGGCCTTCTTTCTGAAGCCTAAAAAAATGAAGACCGTAAAATATGTAAACTCTAAAGGATATTCATGGAACGAATAGATCAATTAAGAGAGGTTCTCACGCGCAAAAAAATAGGCGGAGTGTTTATTTCCAATCCGACAAACAGGAACTATCTGAGCGGCTTTACCGGTTCTACTGCGGTTCTCTTTGTAACCCAAAAATCGGCTATTTTTCTTACGGATGCCCGTTATCTGGAACAGGCAAAGAGGGAGGTCCGTGGTTTTGAGCTAAGAGAGGTTAAAACTGCCGCTGATTACTATAAAATTATTTCAAATGCTGTCAGACAGTCTGAGGTCAAAGTGGTCGGCGTAGAGGCAAAAACAATGCTTCTTAGCCAGTACGAGAGTATCAAAAAACACCTTCCGGCTGTAAAAATAGTCCGAGAAAAAGGATTGGTTGAGGAATTAAGAGAAATAAAGACGGAGGAAGAGTGCGGGAGAATAAGAACGGCCGTCAAGGTGGCAGAAAGAGCCTTCGACAAGACTCTGCCTGGCATCAAACCCGGCATATCGGAAATGGAGGTCGCGGCTTTGCTGGAATACAATATGCGGGTGCTTGGGGCTGAGGGCAACGCATTCCCTACTATTGTGGCTTCTGGAAAAAGAGGTTCTATGCCCCATGGTGTGGCCTCAGAGAAAAAACTGCAAAAAGGTGAGCTCATAGTTATAGATTTTGGAGCCATTTATAAGGGATATTGTTCCGACTTGACAAGAACCATAGGATTGGGTATAATAAGCAGATTAAATAGGGATTGTTATAGAGTGGTTTATGAAGCCCAGCAGAAGGCTATTTCAAGTATCAAAAGTGGAGTAAGCCTGTCCGTTCCGGACAAAAAAGCGAGAAACTATCTTAAAAAAAATAAAATGGATAAGTTTTTTTCTCACGGACTCGGGCATGGGATTGGTATGGATATTCATGAAAACCCGTCAATAGGCAATAAAACAAAAGGGTATTTCAAAACAGGTATGGTAATTACAGTGGAGCCGGGTGTTTATTACACGGGCAACTTTGGAATCCGTATTGAAAACGATGTAATTGTTAAGAAAAATGGCTGTGAGATTCTTGGCGCCGATCAACGAAAGTTATTGGTATTATAAGGGATTTAGGGGGTTTTAAGAGATGATTGATTCAAGTGATTTAAAGAGAGGTGTGCTTCTTGATTTGGAAGGGATTATATATGAAGTGGTTGATTATTCCAGACATAAGCCGGGAAAAGGCGCAACCAACATTAAGACAAGAATTAGAAATATCAAACTGGATACAACTATAGAAAAGACCTTTGACGCCAGTATGAGGCTTAAGCTGGCGGAAGTAGATCAAAAAGATATGCAGTATCTATATAAAGAAGGCGGAAATTATGTTTTTATGGATATGGAAAGTTATGAACAACAATTCTTTACTGCTGCGGCTCTCGGCAGTTCGATAAAGTTTCTAAAAGAAAATATGGTAATTTTTGCGCTTATACATAAAGGAGAACCCATAGGCGTCCAATTGCCGAATGCGGTCGACCTTAAGATTATAGAAACTGTTCCCGGCATAAAAGGAGACACCGTAACCGGCGGTTCAAAACCGGCAACCCTGGAAACGGGGACGGTTGTACAAGTGCCTCTTTTTGTCTTAGAGGGAGAGATTGTAAAGATCGATACCAGGACCGGAGAGTATCTGGAGAGAGTTCAAAAATAATTTTAACAAGAGATGTATTATCATTGTCATCCCGTAGTTTTGCAAAGACCCGCCCAGTATTGCCGGCGGAAGCGAAATCTGTTTCGAACGGAGGAAAAATGAATACAAAAGAGATAAAAGAGCTTATTGATTTACTAAAAGGTAGCGATGTCTCAGAAATAGAAATAGAAAGAGAGGGTGTTAAGATAAAGATTAAAAAAGGATCTTCGGCGGCGATTATCACCCCGGCAGCTGTGTCTCAGCCGGTTGTTACTTTGCCGGCTCCTGTGATCGTATCTTCACCTGCTGCTCCTGCTTCACCTTTACCTGCTTTAAAACCTGAAGGTAACACTATTAATTCCCCGATGGTGGGTACTTTTTATAGATCTCCCGCTCCGGATTCGCCTGCGTTCGTGAAAGAAGGCGATCTGATAAAAGAAGGCCAGACCATCTGTATTTTAGAGGCGATGAAGCTTATGAACGAAATCAAAGCAGAGACAAAAGGCAGAATAGTAAAGATTCTTGTAGAAAACGGTCAGGCAGTGGAGTTTGGCCAGGCCCTATTTGTCGTTGAGCCGGCGTAGCTGTCTTAGTTTTCTTTCCCTTTGAAAAAAGGAGAGACGGGTATTTGGAGAAGGAGTATAATATATAATGTTTAAAAAAATATTAATTGCTAACCGGGGCGAAATAGCCCTTCGCATTATTAGAGCCTGTAAAGAAATGAGAATCCGCACTGTTGCGGTTTACTCCAAGGCCGACGAGAGTTCTCTTTATGTTAAATACGCGGATGAGAGCGTATGCATAGGTCCTGCTCAGTCGGGCAAAAGCTATCTCAGTATTCCTAATCTTATTTCCGCCGCAGAAATAACTGACGCCGAAGCTATTCATCCGGGGTACGGCTTTCTGGCTGAAAATGCGCATTTTGCTGAGATTTGCAGGGACTGTTCTATTAAATTCATCGGTCCTTCTCCTGAAGCCATAAAAAAGCTGGGTGATAAGGTTAACGCAAAAGATATAATGAGAAAATCCGGCGTACCTGTTGTACCCGGGAGTGAAGGTATAGTAAAAGACGATAAAGAAGCTTTGAAAATTGCAAAAGCAATCGGTTATCCCGTACTAGTTAAAGCTACGGCAGGCGGCGGCGGGAGAGGCATGCGTGTTGCGCATAATGACGTTTCCCTTGTAAGCGGTTATCTTACCGCCCGCGCGGAAGCAGAAGCTTGTTTTGGTAATTCTGCCGTCTATATAGAAAAGTATATAGAAGAACCGAGACATGTAGAGTTTCAGTTTGTCGGTGATGAGCACGGAAATGTCATGCACCTCGGAGAAAGAGACTGTACGGTTCAGAGAAAACACCAGAAACTGATAGAAGAAGCCCCCTCACCCGTATTAAATCGTAAACTCCGGGAAGAAATCGGCAGGGTTGTAGTAAAAGGCGCTAAAGCAGCTAATTACACAAATGCCGGCACTATGGAGTTTTTGGTAGACAAGTACATGAAATTCTATTTTATGGAAGTCAATACCCGAATACAGGTCGAACACGGGGTTACAGAAACAGTCATGGGTGTTGACCTTATAAAAGAACAGATTAAGATAGCATTTGGAGAAAAACTTACTTTTCTGGGAAAAGAAATGAATTTTAGAGGTCACGCAATAGAATGCCGCATTAATGCCGAAGACCCGGATAATAACTTTATGCCTTCACCCGGAAAAATTACACAGTTTATAGTCCCGGGCGGGCTCGGGATTCGCTTGGATACTCAGGTTTACCCCGGCTACAGTATTCCCCCTTATTATGATTCCATGATAGCCAAGCTTATTGCGCACGGTAATGACAGAACGGAAGCCATAGACCGTATGGCGAGAGCTCTTAATGAATTTGTTGTTGAGGGCATAAAGACCACTATCCCCTTTCATAAAAAAGTAATGCAAAATTCTTCCTTTAGAAGAGGAGAATTCAACACAAGTTTTGTGGAAACCTTTTTAGGTAAGTAAAAGTTATCCGGAAAAGAAAGAGAAAAATCTAATTTAGAGAGGGAAAAAATATGTCAAAAAGTAATTTGCTGTATAGAAAAAGCATAAAAAACGGTTTCACCTCGCTTGTGACTGCAAAAAAGAAAAATACCAAGCACATAGATTTTGGCATACTTAAGTTGAAAAAGAATAAAAAATATGAGAATAGAAGCGCTACGCATGAACGTGTAGTCGTTATTTTAGGCGGAAAATGTAATATTACAGTGGACGGGACAGTCTATAAAAATATCGGAAAAAGAAAGAATGTATTTGAAGGCAAGCCGTACTCTGTTTACATACCTGCCGGTTCAGGTTTTGTTGTTCAGGCGGTTTCCGCAGATTTGGAAGTCGCAGTCTGCGGCGTAAAGAGTAAAGCAAAAGGCAGTTCCATGCTGATTACTCCCGATATGGTAAGAACAAGAAAAGTCGGAAAAGACAACTGGCAGAGAGATGTCTATGATATAGTATATGAAGCTACGGCAGGGGACAAGATTCTGGTAGGAGAGACAATGACTCCTTCGGGTAACTGGTCCAGCGTTCCTCCGCACAGGCACGAAAAAGAAGATAAGACGACGGAATCAAAACATGAAGAAACGTATTTCTTTAAGATCAATCCCGAACAGGGTTTTGGGTTTCAGTGGGTTTACACGGATAACTTCTCCTTAAATGAGATTTATGTCCTAAAAAATGATGATCTGGTAGTAATTCCTCGGGGTTACCATCCTGTGGCTGCAGCTCCGGGTTACAAAGTGTATTATCTCTGGATTCTTGCAGGCAGTAACAGAGTTCTTAGACCCAAAGATGATCCCAAGCATAAATGGATAAAAGAAGCTTAGATAAGATTTTATTAGTCATCAGCTGTCAGAAAGCAGCAATTAGTAATAGGAATTATGTCGGGGAAGTAGCTCAGTTGGGAGAGCGTTGCCGACTTTCCAAAATGTAAAGATAAGATATTAGGAGTGCACGCGATATCTGCATTAAAGATAAAGCAAGCAGCAATAAAGAATTGATTGTAAGGGGAAGTAGCTCAGTTGGGAGAGCGTTGCCTTCGCAAGGCAGAGGCCGCCGGTTCGATCCCGGTCTTCTCCACCAAAAAACTGCGACTCAGATTTTTGGTCGAGCAATTGAACAATAGAGAATTGAACATAAAAGGATTTCTATAGCCAAAAATGGCTATTAAGGGTAGGATAATATATAGATGTTCAATTGCGGTCAATTCTCGACTTTCGATTCTCAAAACAGCTTTAAGAATAAGTAAATAATTCAAGATGTTACATTGTCCAACGGAGTTAAATGTCCTACTTAGTGCTGGCCAGAAAATACCGTCCTCAGACCTTTGATGAAGTTGTCGGTCAGGAATATATTACCAGGACTTTAAAGAATGCGATAGAAGCAAAAAGAATTGCGCATTCTTTTTTATTTTTTGGACCGAGGGGTGTCGGCAAGACCAGTATAGCAAGGATTTTGGCCAAGGCTCTTAATTGTGAGAACGGACCCACTCCAAATCCTTGCAACAAGTGTATAAATTGCCTTGAAATTACGGCAGGTAGCTCCACGGACATAATGGAGATTGACGGAGCTTCCAACAGGGGTATTGATGAAATAAGGGACCTGCGCGAAAAAGTAAGGTATATGCCGGCAAAAGGGCGCTACAAGGTATATATTATAGATGAAGTTCATATGCTTACCAAAGAAGCGTTTAATGCGCTCCTTAAAACACTGGAAGAACCGCCGGAGCATGTGAAGTTCATCTTCGCAACTACGGAAATGGATCTGGTGCCGGCAACGATAGCTTCAAGATGCCAGAAGTATAACTTTAGAAAATTGACGGTATCCGAGATTGTCGGTCTTCTTTCCGCCATACTTAAAAAAGAAAAACTTAATATTGATCCGAGAGTGCTTACGGTAATTGCCCGGAACTCCGACGGGGCGCTTCGTGACGCAGAGTCTATTTTAGATCAGGTAATTTCGTACTCTGAAGGAGATGTAAAGCTTGAGGATGTCGAAAAGCTCTTAGAGTCGGTTAACCATGAAATGATCTCCTCTTTTGCAAAGACTCTGCTTGAAAAAAACACCGAACGGGCCTTAAAGATGGTGGAGGAAATCTCCAGATCGGGCTACGATCTTGTGCTTTTTGTGAAACTTCTGACGGAGTATTTTAGAAATCTCCTTATTGTAAAAGTTACAAAAAATCCTGAAGAGTTTATGGAAATAATAGACCCGGAAGAAATAAAGGAATTAAAAGAGCTGTGTATCGGAGTGACTGAGACTAGAACTATTAATACAATAAAGCTTTTAACCGACCTTTTAGGAAGCTTGAGTTATAGTTTCTGCCGGAGAGTATTAATAGAAGTGGCGTGTGTAAAGCTTACCAGAATGGATAGTATGCTTAGTCTTCCGGAAGTGCTCAACCGGCTTGAGAATCTTTCCGCCGGCGTTTTTGTCTCCCCTGCCGCAGTAGAAACAGAGCAAGCTTTGGAAAAGAGTAAAACTGTTTCTCCGGTAAAAGAGATACTTTCTATACCTGTCGAAAAAGCTCCGGAAGGGAGTTCCCATTTTTCTGATATAGAAGAAGTAGATATGACCGGAAATCCTGCTGAAGATTTGGCAAGAGTTGTTAAAAACTGGCCTGTATTTGTAGAGGCGATGAATAAAAAAAGCAGAAAAACATCCTCTGCTCTGGCTTCTGTAACTCCATACAAAGTTGAAGACAGTAAAATTTTAGTAAGAGTGGCATCCCAATATCTTGCAGACAGTATAACCGAAGCCGCGGAACAGGTGAAAGCGACATTTAAAGAAGTCTTTCAGAAAGGTATGAATATAGTGCCCGTGCTGGCGTTAGCGCCTCAAGCCGGAGTAAAAGAGGAAAAACCTGTTTACGTTTTAAAACCTCAGCCGCAGACGGAACAAAAAGAACCGACAGATCCGAATGTGCAAACCGCAAAAAATATATTCGGGGGCAGGGTTCTGAGAAAAGATGAGCATGGAAAGATATAACGCAGGCGCTCTGGAAAATCTTATTAACGAACTCGGGAAACTTCCCGGCATAGGGCCCAAGTCCGCCCAGCGTCTTGCCTATCATATTCTGAAGTCAAGCAAAGAAGATGTTTCTAATTTTGCCAAAGCGATGGCAGAAGTAAAAGAAAAAGTAAGATATTGCTCAAAATGTTTTAATATAACCGAATCCGACCCCTGCAACGTCTGCAGCTCAACCAAAAGAAATAAAAATATAATCTGTATCGTGGAAGAGCCGCTTGATATTATGTCATTAGAAAAGACCGGTTCTTTCCGCGGTGTTTATCATGTCCTTATGGGAAGCATCTCCCCTCTTGACGGTATAGGCCCGGAAGATTTAAAAATAAAAGAGCTGCTTCGAAGGATAGAGCCTGAAAAAATAACGGAAGTAATAATAGCCACCAACCCCGACGTAGAAGGCGAAGCCACCGCTTTGTTTTTAAGCAAAATTCTAAAACCCTTAGGCGTTAAAGTCTACCGCCTGGCACTCGGCATCCCGATGGGCGCCTCAATAGAGTACACCGACGAAGTAACCCTTGCCAGAGCCCTAGAAGGAAAAAAAGAGCTGTAAGCAGCAGGAATCCAGATAAAGCATAATTTATTGACTTTTTAAGGGTTTTGTAGTATATTTAATAAACGTCCGGTTAATCCCGGACGGTTTTTGTTATTATCAATAGAATTATATTCCTCGGTAGCTCAATGGTGGAGCATTCGACTGTTAATCGAAGGGTTCCTGGTTCGAGTCCAGGCCGGGGAGCCAAGAAATCCCAAGCCCGCTAGAAATAGCGGGCTTTTCTTTTTGAAGGTTTTGAGATAATCTATACACTATCGAATAGGTTGCCGTTCTGAAAACAGGGTCTAATTTCATGAGCGCTGGGTACCAATTGACTATATCCTGCAAATATCTATAAACATGTAAATTAGACTTGACAATATTACATGTATATGTAATAATGCCGTTATGAAGAACAGAATAACAAGGTATCTTGAAAAAGCGGTATTTTCCGGAGAATTTTCCAGACAGATGCGATTTATTGCCGGACCGAGACAATCGGGAAAGACCACTATTGCTAAAAGCGCTCTTGAAAAAACTAAAAGCGAAAATTATTACTATAACTGGGATAAAAGAGAAGTGCGTGAAAGGTACAGGAAGGAAGAAGATTTTCTTGCTAATGACCTGCTTAAATATGCGGATACAGGGAGAAAGATAAGGGTTTGCTTTGACGAGATACACAAGTATCCCAAATGGAAAAATATTTTAAAGGGTTTTTTTGACACCTACGAAAATAAATTGAATATAATTGTAACCGGAAGTGCAAGGCTGGATATGTTCAACAAAGCCGGTGATAGTCTGTCCGGGCGATATTTTCTCTATAGATTGAATCCGCTTATGATGGCTGAAGTAATTGGAAAAAAATATAAGAATGTAATTCCGCCCGAAACTGCGCTGAAATATGTGGAAAAATGTATTTCAAATAATATAAATGAACAAGAAACAATGGAACAACTTATTCGTTTTAGCGGTTTTCCTGAACCGTTTATCAGACAAGATGCGGTATTTTCAAAAAACTGGCATGCCGAATATATGGAGAAAACGATTAAAGAAGATTTAAGGGATCTTTCGGCGATACATCAGTTGGAAAAAGTTGCCGATCTTGGGTATTTACTGCTCTCGCGAATATCTGCGCCTTTGTCTGTCAATTCCTTAAAGGAAGACCTTGAGCTCAATTTTAATACCGTAAAGAATTATATTAAATATCTTGTTCTTTTATACGCAATATTTGAAGTACCGCCATACAGTAAGAAGGGTACTCGTTTGGTTAAGAAAGAAAAGAAAGTCTATTTCTATGACTACGCTGCTGTAACCGGGGAGGCTGAAAAGTATGAAAATTATGTGGCTGTGGAATTAAAGGCGAGAGTTGATTTATGGAATAGTACTCTTGTGGATACATATGCGCTTTGTTTCCTTAAAACAAGGGACGGAAAAGAAACAGATTTTCTAATAACGAAAAACTCTACTCCATTTATTATGTTTGAAGCTAAGCTTTCATCCGAAAATATTGAAAAACATCATTATCTTCATTCTGAAATGCTCGGCAAAATACCCTATGTTCAATTGACAGCAAAAAGCAATATTATTAAGGTTGAACAGAAAAATTTCTTTGTGGTTTCCGCGTCAAGGTATTTTGCTTAAAATACGTATTTGTTATACATTAACCAGTTGCGAAGGTCGTCCAGTATGGGGAGCCAGAACATCCCAAACCGCAGGTTGTATATTGCAATCCGCGGTTTTTTTATTAACTTTTCACTTGAAATATTACTTTAAATATGCTTTAATATAATATATGTATAAGCCAAAGTTTACCATATCGCTGCATATGTCCAAACTGATAGATGAGATAGCTTCGCTTCGGGAACGCATAATAAATGCGCCTATTCAAATTGCATGGAAACCTGCATTGCAAAAGGAAATGACTATAAGAAATGCAATGGGTTCTAGTGCAATCGAAGGATATGTTTTAAGCATTTCTGAAGTAAAAGCGCTTGCTTCTAAAGAAAGAATAGAAAAACAACTTAATTTGACTGAAAGAGCTGTTTTTAATTATTTAAGCGCATTAAGATATATTAACAAGAATGCTGATAAGAAAAATGTAACTGATACGGACATCTGTAAATTACACGGCATAATTGGCGAGGGAGCTGTTGAACATGGTTCTGCCGGTGTTTACAGGAACATACAGAATTATGTAGTAAATGGTTTGGGAGATAAAATCTATACGCCACCATCGCCGAATGTGGTTCCTGATCTTATGAAAGAGTTTACAAAATGGATAAATGAAGAATCGTCACTTTATTTGCCGGTCATATCATCTGGAATTATCCACTATCATTTTGTTGAAATCCATCCGTTTGTTGATGGTAATGGAAGGGTTGCGCGCGCGCTTGGAACATGGGAATTATTGAGGCGAAAATTTGATACACTGCATATATTTGCAATTGATGATATTATTTATGAACATAAAAAGAATTATTATTTTGCATTAAATTTAGTTCAAAAAGAAAAGGGTGATTTAACTCGCTGGCTTGAATTTTATTTGGAGATAGTAGCAGAGTCACTTGATTTGGCATGGAAAAGAATTGTATCTCTGCCAAAGACAGATAAATTGGAAAGACTGACTCTAACCCCAAAACAAGAAAAATTATTGACTATTTTACGTGATTCCGGAAGTTTAAGCGCGAAAGAAATAGCATTTATATTAAAAGTAACGGTTCAAGGGGTGCATTTTCTTATAAAGCCATTAATTGAAGCAAAAATCGTAAAAAGGCAAGGTGGAAGGAAGACCGGGAAATTTAACCTTGAAAAGTAGTAAAGTTAATATTGTTTGAATCATATAATGAAATAGCCCAAAAATATAAAAAACCTTCTCTTAAATATGAAAGGCGCCTAATATCACTCGCCAAGAAAGGAAGAAAATCAGCAAGAGATGAATTACTGCTCTATCAAGTAGGATTTTTCCTGTTTAGAGTCAGAACAATGCTTTATCCTGCAATATTAATGCGGTATGGTGAGGACATTATTCAGGAATGTTCTGATTTAGCATTGAGAAAAATAAAAACGTATAATTTAAAATATAGAGATATAAAAGGTGTTCTGAAACCGGTATATTTCAGATCATATATTTGGAAGGGTGTTACCGGAATAATTGTTAGTTCAATAAAAAAGAAGAAGGAAATACAATTTACCGATTTATCAGATAATTATGAAAGAATGATATGAACTTATGTCTGTATTAATCCCTGAAAAACACTTTATATTTTTGTCCCTTTTTGGCGTTATTTATGCCCAGGAAGAACATTACCCTGCAAAAAGTTCGGATTCTTACCCCACGCGGGGAGCCAAAAATCCAAAACCGCCGGTGACAACTACGGCGATTTTTATTTTTGAAAGGAACTTTTTGTGCTAAAATGCCAGTATTACAGCAAGCGTAATTTCTTTTTATAAGGGAGGTATTAAAATGAAAAAAACGTTTTATGTGTTTGTTCTGGTTTGCGTAGGACTATGTTTGCGGTCTTTTTCTGACACTATTAAAGAAAATAGTTCGGAAAAAACAAAAAGGGCTGATATATTGATTGACAGTCTTTCTGACGGGAAATACGCTGACTGTGTTAAGTATTTTGATAAGACAATGAAGTCGGCTCTGCCCACCGATAAACTTGAAAGTGTTTGGAAAAGTATAATTTCGCAAGCAGGCTCTTTTAAGGAAAAGTCATCCGTTAGAGATGAAAAAAGCGGTGCATATACAATCATTTATGTTACTTGCAAATTTAAACTTGCCCCTTTGGATGCAAAAATAGTCTTTGATAAAGAAAACAATATTGCAGGATTATTTTTTGTTCCAGCGAAAGAGGTAACAACATACCGTGTTCCTGTTTATGCTAAACCAGATAGTTTTGTTGAGACTGATGTCATAATAGGTTCAAATGAGTGGAAGTTGCCGGGAACACTTGCCTTGCCAAATGGCAACGGACCTTTCCCCGCAGTTATACTTATTCACGGATCCGGTCCCCAGGACAGAGACGAGAGCATTGGTCCCAATAAGCCATTTAAGGATATCGCAATAGGGTTGGCTTCAAGAGGTATAGCCGTTCTACGATATGAAAAAAGAACCAAAGAATATCAGCAGAAGATGGCTAGAAGCAGTAAAACGATAACTTTGAAAGAGGAAATAACAGACGATGTTCTTTCCGCCTGCGAGTTACTCCGAAAAACTGATAAGATTGACACGAGAAGGATTATTTTACTGGGTCATAGTATGGGAGGTATGTTAATCCCAAGGCTTGGAATACTTGATAAAAATACATCCGGGTTAATAATCATGGCTGGTAATACCCGCTCTCTTGAAGACCTGCTCATTGATCAAACGAGATACATATTTTCTAACAATAATGAAATCCCACAGAAAGAAAAGGATGCTCAACTGGCAATTCTGTTAAAACAGACTGACAGAATAAAACGAAAAGATTATGATCTCAATACTGCAGAGTCGGAATTGCCTTTGGGTGTATCGCCTGTATATTGGCAGGATCTGCAAAAATACAATCCCACCGAAACCGCCAAGGACTTAAAACAACCGCTCCTTATTTTACAGGGAGACAGGGATTATCAGGTTACAAAATTGGATTTTGAAGGATGGCAGACAAATTTAAAGGGCAAAAACAATGTGGAATACAAACTTTACCCGAAACTTAATCACCTCTTTATGGAAGGGCAAGGGAAAAGCACGCCGCAGGAATACTCTTTAGAAAATCATGTTGCCGATTATATAATAAATGATATAGCGGGATGGATCAACAAACAAAAATAATCCAAAGGAGAAGGGGTAAAATTTCTAAAACGGAAATGGTTCACGCTGCGGATTGTAATTTTGTCTATAGTGGAATGGCTTGTGTTTTATCATATTCTTCCGGATACGATTCCTTCACATTGGAATATAAAAGGTGCAACAGTCTCATATAGTCCGAAATTTCCTATTCACGGGCGAACAGGAAAAGCAATAACCGGGAGTACTCTTGATAAAACCATGTGTGCGACAATGTAACTAACGGTATGTTTTATTTGTAAAACAAGAAAAATAGCGCTGAGACAATTCAAAGGTTTACAAAAGGCAATATTTTTGATAATATAAAATCCAAGCCGAGAACGAAGGTTGTTGGATGTATTATTTTCCCGTAAAGTAAAGAGAGGTTAAATATGTTTGACAGATTTCTTCCTAAAGAATACAATTTTTTCGGTTTACTTGAAAAACAGGCCGGATTTTCTGTGGCAGCGGCTGGATTATTCAAGACGGCAGTAGCAACCGGTTCTATCAGCGAAGAAACGTTAAAAAAAATGCAGGAGATAGAACACGAGGGAGATGAAGTCACCCATTCTATACTTGATCAGCTGGACAAGACATTTATTACACCTATAGATCGTGAGGATATCCATGCGCTTGCTAAAGAGATGGATGATATCACGGATATGCTCTGTACTATCTCAAGCAGAATGAAAATATATAAAATATCCAGAGTTGATAAGTACCTCTTGGAATTTGCTGATATTATTGAAGAATCCGTGCTTGGAGTGCTCTGCGCAATCAAGGGCCTTCGCGACCTGAAAAACGTAAAGACCATACTTAAGGCCTGTGTGGAAGTTAACAGGCTGGAAAATGCCGGAGATAGAAAGAGGGATGAAGCCTTTATAGAGCTTTTTGAGAATGAGAAGGATCCTATAGCAATAATTAAGTGGAAGGAAATTTATCAGGAAGCGGAAACCGTTCTGGACATTTGCGAGGATGTTACCAATATTGTCGAATCCATCATAGTGAAGAACGCCTAGATATGACAATATTTATTATATTTCTTATTCTGCTTGCGCTTGTGTTTGATTTTCTAAACGGATTTCATGACTCGGCTAATTCCATCGCGACCGTTGTCTCTACCAGAGTACTATCTCCTCGTTATGCTGTCCTTTGGGCGGCTTTTTTTAATTTTGTAGCGTTTCTTTTTTTCGGTCTGCATGTTGCCAATACGATAGGAAAGGGAATTATTGATATTTCAGTAGTGGATCAATATGTTATATTTGGCGCTTTAACCGGTGCTTGCGGCTGGAATATTATAACGTGGTATTTTGGTCTGCCCACGAGCTCGTCGCATTCTCTGATTGGCGGGTTAATAGGCGCGGGCATTGTAAAAGCCGGTCCCGAAGCGCTGGTAATGAGCGGAATAGTGAAAACCGTGGCGTTTATAGTAATTTCTCCTTTCGTCGGACTAATACTCGGTGTCGGCATCGGTTTGCTTGTTTACTGGGGTTTTAGAAAGAGCATGCCTTCAAAAGTCGATAATGTTTTCAGGAAAGGACAGCTCGTTTCTGCAGCGTTTTACAGTATGGGTCACGGCGGGAATGATGCCCAAAAAACAATGGGGATTATTGCCAGTTTACTTTTCAGCGCCAAGATACTGCAGGGAGACTTCTATATACCGCTCTGGGTTATAATTTCCTGTAACGGCGCTATTGCGCTCGGAACTATGTTTGGCGGGTGGCGTATTGTAAAAACCATGGGTCAGAAAATATCAAAACTTAAACCTGTTGACGGCTTCTGCGCTGAAACCGGAGCGGCTGTAACTCTTTTTGTCTCTTCAGCTTTTGGAATACCGGTCAGCACAACACACACTATAACAGGAGCTATTGTTGGGGTCGGTTCTTTAAAACGAATGAGCGCTGTACGCTGGGGAGTCGCCGGAAATATTGTATGGGCCTGGGTGCTCACAATCCCCTGCTCCGCTCTTATTTCTATAATCGCATATTACATTGCAAAACAGTTCTAATGTTTTCAATATATAAATTTACTAAAGGAGAGAGGTAAATGAGTGAGAACATAAAAAAAGTATTAAATGACTTGTTCGTTGTGTCTGAAATAGAAAAGAGCAGGATTGATGCAAGTTTCACGGCCCCGGCCGGATGTTCCGGCTGCTCCTGGGAAGTAATTGATCAAGGAAGAGTAATTTCAAAAGACTCCGTAGCGGAAAAGAATAACGGTAAGATAATATTCAAAGCTGCCGTTCCTAATTTCAAGCTCTGGCACACTTACTCACCGTATCTTTACACACTAAAAATAATGCTTACTATCAATGGCAATCAAATTGAGGTCAAGCAGACGTTTGGAATGAGAAAAATTCATGTAAGCGGTGAGAATATATATGTTAATAATGAACCTTTTTATGTCCGGGGTTACATCCGCGGAAGAAAGGGGCATGAACATCCGAACCTGGAAAATCTTTCTTTGACTGCCTACTATGAAAAGAATATTAAAGCGGCTAAGGAGTATGGGTTTAATTTTATAAGATTCCACTCGACCGTACCCCACGAAGAGTGTTTTGAGGCTGCAGACCGGCTCGGAATCTTCATACATATAGAGCCGAGACCTTACTACGGAAAGTACCAGCTGGAAAGAAGTATGCTGGATGATACCGGAGGGCTTGTAGGGGATGAGCAGTGGAGAAACATGATTACGGACATGCGCAACCATCCTTCACTTATGGTTTACTGTATAGGAAATGAAATACGGCATCCGGGAACCAACCCCAGGGTGCGCGAGCTGGTAAAGGTTACAAAAGAGATGGATTCTACACGTTTATTCATAGATACCTGCGCGCACGGCGAATTTGACCGGGATTATGTTGATTTTGACGTACAGCATATGTCTTACTACTACCCTTTCGGCAGTACGGATGATATGTTTGAGAACACGCAGAACTGGCTGATATATGGTTCTTGCACCGGACTTCAGCTTATTGAAAAAGATAAAGATGATTTTAACTACAGGATAAAAAGAGCAATCGCCAGCAAACGTCCTGTTATTGCGCATGAGATTTGCCACTATGTTGCTTTGCGCGACCTTAAGACTCTTGAGGAAAAACTTCTCCGCTTCAAAGTGAAAAAACCCTGGTGGGTGGACGAGGTAAAAAAACTCGTTAAACTTAAAGGTCTGGAAGAGGATTATCCGGAGATGTTTAAAGCGAGCAAATATTTCCAGTTCCTAAGCTGGAAGCTCGGTATCGAAGCGGCAAGACGGAGTAAACTCCTGTGTGGTTTTCATTTTCTTCAGCTGGCGGATTCGGATGATTATGAGAACAGCAACGGTATTCTCGACATATTTGATGATAAGACGGGCATAGATGAAAAAGGTTTTCTAAAATTTAACTCTGATTGCGTGCTCCTGGCTGATTTGCCGAGACGCACGTTCTTTGAAAAAGAGAAGCTGACCGTACCGGTGCTCGTTTCACATTTTTCCCCCGAGATAAAAGGTAAGGCGAATTTCTCGTTTGAACTTAAGAGTAAAAAAGGAAAAGCAGTGTCTGTTGCCGCCGGTCTGAAAGAAATAAGCATGAACGAGCTGGGGAGACGCGAGATTTGCATAGTGGATCTTAAACTTCCGGAAGTAAAAAAGCCGGAAGCGGTCGAACTCTCTTTCTATCTGAAAGCGGCGGACGGTTCTTATACCGTGGAAAACAGCTGGGATCTCTGGTTGTATCCGAACAGACCGGAAGAGCTGCCGGCTTATAAATGCACAGCGGTTCTCGATGAAGTAAATATCGGTCTTCGTTATCCGCAGATAAAAAACACCGGAAGTTTAAGTAAACCGGAAAAACTGCTTATCGTTAACAGGTTTTCTCCTGAAGTATTTAAGCAGCTGGAAAAAGGCGGGGATGTGCTTATGCTCTACCGCGTGCCCGAAACCAGGAACAGATTGAAACATGCGCCTAAAGAGAAGTATTATCTTCCTTCAACCTGGGACCGGCTAAAGGGAGTAATTTGGGACCGGGGCACTAATTGCGGAGCTTTCACTAGAAAAAGTAAAGCGCTGGACGGCTTTCCAAACACCGGATATTTAGACCTGCAGTTCCATGGTTTGGTTGATGATTCCGATAAAGTGAGCCTGGACGGTTTCCCGGTACACGTAGATCCGATAATGCAGGGTGTAGATAAAGCCGCTAGGGACAGGTTCGATGTCTTTACGTTTAAGCTTTCTGAACTCCAGCCGGAATGGACAATGAGAAAATTTGCCTATCTGTTTGAAGTTAAGGCCGGAAAAGGGCGTTTGTTTGTCAGCGGGTTTAACTTTACAGGGCTCAATAAGAACACTCCTGAAACATGCGCTATGTTTGAGTCTTTAATGCGTTACGTAAATTCCAAGGATTTTAGGCCGAAGAGCGCAGTAAAGGTCAAGGAGCTGGAAAAGTTCCTGCTGGAAAAAGGTAAAGCCCCAAGAATATTGGAAAGAGAGATGACGCAGTATTGGCAGTTAAATAATGAACCGATAGAAACGGCGCAGTACTGGAAAGAAGCGGAAGAGTACATAAAAAGAAACGGAAAAATAGCAAGACTCGAAAAGGAGGGGAAAAAATGAAAAAGGCAGTAGCTTGTGTAACGGCAGTAATGATGTTTGCAGTATTTTCTTTTGCAGCGGAAGTAAAAGAGAACGCAAAAAAACCGGAGTTAACAGGGGAGAAAAACATGGTCACAGGAGAGAAGAAAGCAAAGGTAACAACGGCGACAATAAAGACCAATCTCGGAGAGATAGTTCTCGAACTCTTTACGGATAAAGCGCCGAAAACAACGGCTAACTTTATTGCGCTTGCAGAGAAAGGGTTTTATGACGGTGTTATATTTCACCGGGTTATACCGAAATTCATGATCCAGGGCGGAGATCCTACCGGTACGGGCAGAGGCGGTCCGGGGTACAAATTTGACGATGAATTTCATCCTGATTTGAATCACGCTAAAGCAGGGGTGATTTCCATGGCAAATGCCGGTCCCAATACGAACGGCAGTCAGTTTTTCATTACGGTAGCGCCGACTCCTTTCCTTGATAACAAGCATGCGGTGTTCGGGAAAGTTATAGAGGGTATGGACCTGGCAATTAAGATCTCTGAAGTGCCGACTTTGCCGGGAGACAGACCAAAAGATAAAGTAGTTATGGAGAAAGTTACTATAAAAAAATAGATTGCCTCTGGAGTGATCTAAAAAAAGGGCCGGTGACTGCTGTTGCCGGCTCTTTTTTTTACATTATCAAGATGCAGAATATTCTGTAATACCAATGTGATAATGTCCTGTATTGGCAAAGTAGAAATGTCCTATCTGGTATAGTATCTTTTTGGAGGTA
>JAPLKO010000034.1 GCA_026388015.1 Candidatus Firestoneibacteriota bacterium
ATCCGAGAAATGCGGCAACAATTGCAGACAACGTAGGTGATAATGTAGGTGACTGCGCAGGTATGGCGGCGGATATGTTTTAATCCTATGAAGTAACCCTTGTAGCGGCTATTATTCTAGCTGCTTCAACGCTTCTTGATCCTGTTTTTGTGAAAAACAACGGCGGGACTGTTGCGCTTGCAGGAGTGGTTACTTTAAAATTTATTATGTTCGCGCTTTTAATCAGGGCTCTGGGAGTGTTTACTTCAATAATCGGAACCTGGTTTGTACGCGGAGATGACAAGGCCAAAGTTTTTGATCCGATGAAACCTATTGTTACAGGCTATTTTGTTTCAGCCGTACTTTCAATTATCGGGTTCATTTTAATTTCCTATTTCATGTTTTCAGATGACGGAACAAGATTGTGGATTAAATTTTCACTTATTACCTCTATCGGTATTTTGCTTGCGGTTGCAACCCTGATACTGACAAATATCTTTACCCACCCAGACAAGAGAGCGGTTACCGAGACGGCTATAGCAACAAAAACCGGTCCGGCTACGCTTATTCTAAACGGCTTGGCTGAAGGTATGGAGTCTTCTGTTTGGGCGATTGTATTAATTTGCGGTACTATAGTCTCATCCTTGCTTATTTTTAAGGGTGATGTTGGAATGGCAGCTTTCGGTGTAGCGCTTTCCGGACTTGGTCTTCTTGCTACCACAGGCTTTGTGCTTGCAATGGATACCTTTGGTCCTATCACTGATAATGCTCACGGTATATTCGAGATGTCCAAAATCAAAGCAAAAAAAGCTTCCGAAACACTTGCATGGATGGATGCTATAGGTAATACAACTAAAGCACTCACCAAGGGGCTTGCGATTGCGACTGCCGTGATTGCGGCAACCGCGCTTTTCAGATCTTACATTGATGAGGCAAAACTTGTTGCTACCGGAATACAAATAAATGTTCCGGAGATATTTGTAGGGCTTATGATTGGAGCAGCTGTACCGATGTTATTCTCTTCTTTTATGCTGAAAGCAGTAGGAAGAGCGGCATTCCTGGTCGTTCAGGAGGTCCGCAGGCAGTTTAAAATGCACCCCGGAATAATGAAAGGCAAAGAGTTGCCGGAATACGGTCCCTGTGTCGCTATTGTTACAGAGGCAGCGCAGAGAGAACTGGTAGGGCCCGGAATTCTTGCCGTAGCTACTCCGGTATTGGTTGCGTATACTCTAGGTGTTGGCGCACTCGGCGGTTACTTGGTTGGAACCATCGTAATGGGCCAGCTTCTTGCCGTGTTTATGTCAAATACCGGCGGGCTTTGGGACAATGCAAAAAAGAAAATTGAAGATGGTTTTATGGGCGGAAAAGGCACCGATGCGCATAAAGCTTCAGTTATAGGCGATACTGTCGGCGACCCGTTTAAGGATACCGCAGGTCCGGCAATAAACCCGATGATTAAAGTTATGAACCTTGTAGCTATAATCCTGGCGCCTATTGCCCCGGCGGCAATAATTTCTATTAGTGATGTTGATTTCAAGAAAAAAGCGATAATTGCTCTTGTTTGTTTGGCGGCTTTGGCGTATTCGTTTATCGCTAACAGACGCGGCTCGCTTTTAAATAATGAAGTTACAAAAACAGCAGAAAAAAAACCAAGAAAGAAAAAGACAACTATTAGTTAGTCGGTAAAAAGCCCTGAACCATTTACTATTTTCGGTTCAGGGCTATACTGATAAAATAAAGTCAGCAAAATTAATTCTATTTTATCAGTATAGCCAAACTTTTAAAGGAGAAGATTAATGTCAGGAAAAACACTTGATGTTACTATAGTCGGCGGCGGGATGATTACGGCGGTTCAGATACTTCCTTCTATATATCAACTACAACGCAAAGGAATTGTTGGTGAAATAAATATTGTAGCTCTAAACGGAGCCCCCCTAAAAGCGCTCGGAGAAAACTCAATGCTTTGTAAATCTTTTCCCGGACAATCTTTTAACTCGTATCCGGATTACAAAAAGGGCGATTTGAAAAATAATTACCCGGACCTCTACAAAGATGTTATTAAAAGCATGAAACCCGGCAATCTGGTATTTGTGGCCATGCCGGACCAGTTGCATTATATGGTGGTAAAAGAAGCCTTAAAACATAATCAGCATATCTGCAGCGTCAAGCCTCTTGTACTAAAATATAAAGAAGCAAAAGAAATTGAAGAAGAAGCTCTTGAGAAAGGTCTGTTTGTCGGAATAGAGTATCATAAAAGATTTGATGACCGGGGCCTTATAGCCCGCAGGAGATATCAAAACGGAGAGTTTGGCGAGTTTAAAATAGGACAGGCGCATCTTATTGAACCCTGGTATTACAGGCATTCCAATTTCCAAAACTGGTGCACTTTGAAGAACTCAGATGCTTTTTCCTATGTTGCTTGTCATTATATTGATCTGGTTGCTTTTATTACAGGTCTTCTTCCCATTGAAGTTTCGGTTTATGGAATTCCCGAAAAATATCCTAACGGCAATGAAGGCTTTCTCTGGACCGATGGACGGGTTATATGGAACAACGGCGCCTGTTTAAATGTTATTAACGGTTTTGGTTATCCTAATGAAGGCCCTGGCGGTAACACACAGGGAATGGTACTGCACACGGCGGGTAAGGATATAGGCGGAATGATAAATCATTCTGACCAGTTTAGAGGAGTGAAGCATTCTTTAATTACAAAAGGAACTGACCCGGATGATAAGTTTTACCACGAAACAAACCCGGATTACTTTCAGATGGTATATCACGGCGGTGAGGGGCTGGAACCGGTTGGCTACGGCTTCCGGTCTATAGAAGCAAATATCTTATCGGCGGTTAGGGTTGTAGAAGCCGCAGGGATAGAAGAAAAAAGACGAACTATAAAAAAAATAGACACAGAAGGTGTTGTTGCGACTCCGGCTAACAGCTATTATAACGAACTGGTAATGGAAGCAGGACGTCTTTCCATAATGCACGGTGGAAAACCGGTAATGATCGAATACGGGAAGGAACCCAAAGTAAGATTTAAAATGGAAACGGAGTTCAAAAAATACTAAATGCAAAAAATTGACTATACAAAATATAAGCTAAAAACTAAAATAGAAATTCTAGAGATGCTTACCGGGCATAAAAGGGTTTATATTCTTTCATGCAACAAATGTTTTAATGAGTTTACGCTCGACGTAGAACCAGAGACGGCGGAGTTAAATAAAACTTTAAATGAAGCGGGGAAAACCACCATAGGGTTTATGGCTCTCGACTTTCTATGTAATAAATATTTAACAGAAAAAGCTTTAAACAACGCAAAGAAAGATATTGAAGAAGCTGACGCTGTCGCCGTTATCTCCTGCGGTGTAGGAGTTCAGACAATTGCCGAACTTTTAAATATCCCGGTTATCACAATGTGTGACACTGTTAATCAGGGTGGGTATCATGGTATATCTTTAAATCCGGAAAAATGCGGTGCTTGCGGAGAATGTTATCTCAGTGTAACCGGCGGAATTTGTCCGGTCGTTGACTGCAGTAAAGGTCTAATAAACGGCGCCTGCGGCGGTGCAAAAAACGGCAAATGCGAAGTTTCAAAAGAAAAAGAGTGCGCGTGGGAGAATATCTTTAGACGCTTAGCCGGACAAAACAGGCAAAACATTCTGATAGAACAGCAACCAAAACTACGTAATTATAATTTAAATAGCGTTGATTTTGTCGAAACTTACGTTAAATCCGTTCAAGCGAAAAGAAACGAAGGTTTTTACGGAGGTATTTATCCGGAAGAGCGGAAAGAGTTTACCTCTAAAATGGCAGTGGAAAAGATTGCAGCGCCAGATCTGGTGTATATTCCGCTGCAGCAGCATGCAGGTGCAGTCTGCGAGCCGCTCGTAAAGAAAGGTGACAAAGTAAAAGCCGGTCAAAAGATCGGGGATTCTAAAGCTCTAGTTTCTGCTTTTATTCATTCAAGTGTTTCAGGTGAAGTAATATCCGTTGAATCAAAAAAACATCCATTACTGCCTTTCCCTGTTCCTACCATTATTATAAAAAACGACAAGAAAGATGAAAAAGATACTTCTATTTTGCCAAAGGGAACTATAGATACTATAAAGAAAGAGGATATTTTGACAGTGGTTAAAGAAGCAGGAATAGTAGGTATGGGCGGAGCACAGTTTCCTACACATATAAAATTAAACTCGTCTAAGCCGGTCGATACCGTACTGCTTAACGGTTGTGAATGCGAACCTTTGCTTAATGCGGATCAGAGATTAATGGTAGAACAACCGGAAAAGATAATTACCGGCCTTAGACTTCTCATGAAAGCAACCGGAACAACAAAAGGTATAATTGCAGTTGAAGATAACAAACCCGAAGCATTTGAAACATTAAAAAAATATATTCCGGAAGGATCCGGTGTAGAACTGCTCCAGGTCAAAACAAAATACCCTGAAGGCGCCGAAAGAATGTTGATTAAAAGAGTTCTAAACCGTGAAGTTCCGCGTGGAGGTCTGCCTCTTGATGTGGGGGTGCTTGTTAATAATATCGGGACTGCTGCGGCTGTGTATGACGCCGTCTACTCAGGTCTTCCGCTCATTAAAAGAGTAATAACGGTCGCAGGAACAGGCGTTTCCAAACCGGGAAATTATGAAATCCCGATAGGCATGCTCATTTCAGATATTGTCAAGATATGCGGCATTCAAATACCTGTCAATTTTGAATTAAAAATGGGGGGAGCAATAATGGGTTTTCCCCAGGATGATCTTGAAGTCCCGGTCATTAAGGGAACAAACGGTATCATAGTTGTTATGAAGAAAGACGACTTAAATGAAGAACCTTGTATCAAATGCGGGCGCTGTGTCAACGTCTGCCCGATGGAACTAAAACCCCATAAACTTGTTCATTATGCCAAAGCGGAGAACTGGGACAAATCAGAAAAAGACGGGGTACTTAACTGTATTGAGTGCGGCTGCTGTGAAGACATTTGCTCTTCCAAATCCCGTATGGTTGAGATATTTAGAAAATCAAAGAAAATGGTAAGGGAGCGTAAAAAGTAATGCTTATTACCCGCGTAAAGAAAAAAGACGCTATACTTTCGCTTTGCAAAGGCAAGACTCTGCTTATAGCCTGTTTTGGTTGTAAAGAAGTCCACTTTGAGGAGAAGGAGTATCAGGCATTAAAAGAGGATTTAAAAACTTCTAATCTTAATATCAGCGGTGAAATACAGCTTGATTATTTGTGTAATGATGATTATACAAACAAAAGATTTGAACTGCACAAAAAAGAAATTGACGAAGCTGAAACTATAATTATTTTTTCCTGCGGTGTCGGCGTTCAGACTTTTGCAGGATTAATTCCTGGTAAAACCGTTCTTTCAGGTTGTGACACGTACGTCCTTCCTGGTTTTTCCGGTTTTACACCTTCCTCGCATGATTGTGAACAGTGCGGAGAGTGCATGCTTGGCTTTACAGTCGGTATCTGCCCCGTTACAGCGTGTTCAAAAGGACTTTTAAACGGACAGTGCGGTGGGGCGAAGAAGGGGAAATGTGAGGTATCAAAAAATAAAGATTGTGGTTGGGAAAGGATTTACAATCGCATGACTGTGTTAAAAAAAGATGATCTGACTCTAAAAAAAATGATAAGGGTTAGAAATTACAATAAATAGTGTTGTTTTAAGGGGGATATATGCACTTTACTGAACTCACAAAAATGGGTAAGTTCGTCATTACCTCGGAATTAGGCCCGCCGAAGGGTTTTCATATTGAAAAAGCTCTGCATGAAGCAGAGTTAGTCTGGCCGCATGTTCACGCTATCAATGTGACAGATAACCAGTCTTCCGTTATGAGACTCAGCGGACTTGCCATGTGCAAGGTTCTTAAGGATAAGAATATCGAACCCGTATTTCAGGTAACATGCAGAGACCGTAACCGTCTGGCTCTTCAATCGGATATTTTAAGCGCCGCACTCTTTGGAATTGATAATTTGTTGCTCCTGACAGGCGACCATACAACTCTTGGAGACCACAAAGACGCAAAACCTGTTTTTGATCTCGATTCTGTTTCGCTTGCATATATGGTCAAGCATCTTGAAGAAGGAAAAGACCTTGCCGGTAACGCCCTTGACGGGGAGCCGCCAAAATTCTGTAAAGGTGCCGTGGTTTCTCCCTGCGCAGAACCTTTAGAACCGCAGCTTTTTAAGATGGAGAAAAAAATAAAAGCAGGTATACAGTTCTTTCAGACCCAGGCCGTATACGAAGCTGACAAATTTGAAAAATTCATGAAAAGAGTTAAAGAGTTTGGTGTGCCGGTCTATGTAGGCATTGTTGTTTTAAAGAGTGTTGGTATGGCAAGATTTATGAATGAGAACGTTGCAGGTATTAATGTTCCGGATAATATTATAGAAGAGTTGAAGAAAGATAAAGAAAAGACTAAATCCGGTCAGACAGGAATAGAAATCTCAGCAAGACTAATAAAAGAGCTAAAACCTCTGTGCCAGGGTGTTCATCTTATGCCTTTGGGCTGGGATGATAAAGTACCGGAAATACTTAAACTCTCTGGAATAATTGCGGAGAAGGGCTGATGATAAACGAGTATCTTGCAGTTCTCATTTTTTTTGTAGTTGCGCTCGGCTTTACCATAGGAGGCCTAGTTACTGCTTTTTTAGTGAGAAATTCAAAGCCCGGCTACGAAAAAGAAACCACCTATGAATGCGGCGAAGAACCAGTCGGGGGAGCCTGGATACAGTTCAATATGCGATATTACTTCTTTGCCATTCTTTTTGTGATATTTGATGTTGAGGTTATCTTTCTTTTTCCCTGGGCTGTCGTATATAAAGAGTTGCTTAGTAATTTTGGAATATTTGCTTTTTTAGAAATGGCATTATTTTTGGGTATTTTAATACTTGGACTTGTTTACGCCTGGAAGAAAGGTCATCTTAAGTGGGAGTAGTTTAAATCTTAGATTAAAAGAATAAATTGACTTATATTGAGTATTAATATACAATATTTAACAATATTGTTCGGGAGGTAAAGTGAAAAGTTTGTTAAAAATATATTTGTCTGTTTTTACAATATTAACTTGTTTGATTTTAACCTTGAATTCAGCGGAACAAAACTCATCGCTAGTTTCGTTAAAAATATGGAAAATTCCCAAGAAAGATAATAGAAACATAACACAAAGAGCGGAAAGATTGGTTTTTGAGCGGTTTGTAGCTCTTAATCCGGAGATTAGAATGAAAGAATCGGCCGGCATAACGCTCCCGAATTTAGACAGTTCTGATTCGGTAACTTTGGCGCTTGCCGGAGGAACAGCCCCGGATGTTCTATATTGTAATCTCAGAAAATCCACCACCTTTATTTCACAGGGAATATTTCGACCCCTTGATGAGTATTTCACGGACGAAGATTTGAAAGACGTGCATCCCCTGATAATGCCTGTAATACGGCAAAAAGGTCCGAAAGACACAACCGAGCATACATATCTTATCCCTATAGGCGCTCCGGAGATAATGGCTTTACAGTACAGAAAGGATCTTTTTATAAAAGCAGGACTTGATCCGAGAAAAGGACCTAGGGATTGGGAAGAATTTCTTGAATATTGCAAAAAAATATGTAATCCCGAGAAAAACATTTACGGTTGGAGTGCAGGTCTTGGCGCTGCTGCAGCCTGGTATTTTACTAATTTTGTTTATCAGGCAGGCGGAGAAATTATAAACAAAAATGAGAAGGGTGAATGGCAGGCTGTATATAACAGCAAAGAGACACTGATGGCTCTAAAATTCTATAAGCGTCTTTTTCATGAAAAATTCATCAAAAACGGAAAAGAATATTCAGGTGTGGTCTTTAGAGGCGGGCCCGCCGAATCCGCAAGAGCTATGGCAGAAGGAAGAATTGCCATGAGTTTTCAGTATGTTACCGAACAAAATCTTCTTCCTATCAATGCAAATCCGGATGTTTTTGAAATAGCACCTCTTCCGTTAGGCCCGACAGGAAAAGGCGGCGGAGAGTTCAATGCTTCAATGCTGGGAATTAATGCTCAGGTGAAAGATAAACGCGTTATCGAGGCCGCAGTAAAATATCTTAAGTTTGCCAGAAGTGAAATGCCAAAAAAAATAAGAACATCTCTGTTTGTTGAGGAAGGTTTTGGAAGATTTTTAAATCCCAGGTACTTAAAAATGTTTGGTTTTGATAATTTGCTTGAAGATGTAAATCCGGAATGGGTAAAAGTAAATGAAGAAGCCTTTAAATATGCCCATCCCGAGCCGTACGGAAAGAATTGTGATATGATTTACTTCGAAATGGCGGGGCTTCTTGACAAGATACAAACAGATCCAAATCTAGATATTGAAGCTGAACTGGCGTCTTCCGAAAAAAAGACCAACGAACAACTGCTTGGAAAACTGACTCCGGAAGAAAAGAAAAAAAGAACCAATTATGTAATGATATTTATTGTACTGGCGGGTGCGATTTCCATATTCTTCTTCATAAGAGCGATAAAAATATTCAAAGAGATGGTTAAACCCACAACCATCAACTATCAAAAAACTACTCTTAGAAACCATTTATTTGCATGGCTTTTTATGGGAGTTGCCGTAATCACCGTCTTAATGTGGTCATATTTTCCGGTAAGCCGTGGTTTGGTTATGGCTTTTCAGGATTACAAAGTAACAGGCACTTCTGAATGGGCGGGTCTTGGAAACTTCGTAATGGTATTATGGTCGCCAATATTCTGGCAAGCGGTCCTAAACTCTTTTGTTTATGTGGGATTGACATTGTTAATCGGATTTTTTGCTCCAATTTTCCTTGCCTTAATTCTAAATGAAATACCTTTTGGCTCTCTTTTTTTTAGAATGGTGTTTTATCTTCCGACGGTAACAAGCGGTATTGTGGTTCTTTTGCTCTGGAAACAGTTTTACGAGCCTAGTGACAGCGGTTTGTTCAATCAATTACTGTCCTACTTTAACGTATCGCGGCAAAGCTGGCTTTTTGATCCCAAACTGGCGATGATATGTATAATCGTCCCTGCTGTTTGGTCGCATGTCGGCTCAGGCTCGATATTTTATCTTGCGGCTTTAAAAAACGTACCTGAAGAATTATATGAGGCCGCGGCAATAGACGGCGCAGGCATTTTTAGCAAGTTGAGACATATTACTTTTCCTACCATGAGCATGCTGATAATTATTAATTTTGTCGGAGCATTTATAGGAGCTTTTAATGCAACTTCAATTATTCTTGTGATGACCGGCGATGCAACCGCAATAGCCTGGATTTTAGGAAGTATGCTGATAGGGTTTACAGTATTACAGCTTAGAATTCTAAGGGAAGTAAGGTTTACTTCAGTGAACAAACTATAGGCGGGAGGTCATAATGCCTGTTATTGATGTTGTAGGTAGAAAAAAGTTTAAGAATGTTGTTATTTATGCCTTTATATATGTATTACTTATTGTAGGCGGGATAACAATGGTATATCCCTTCTTGCTTATGTTATCCGGCTCAACTGTAAGTGATGTGGATTACTTTGAATATCGTGTTATTCCTAAATATTATTACGATGATGAATCTCTATACAAAAAATATATCTCCGATAAGTATGCAAGACAAATAGATTTATACAATGAAAAAGCTGCTGTTACTTATCTTCAGTTTCCTGATATTAAGATACCGCAGGAAAATCCAACAAATACTAAAGCAATTAAAGAAGACTGGGCAGAGTATCTCAAAGAGCTGCCGATGGCATACAAAGCCGCATCTTTTATTCGCTCCGGTTCTATGACGGGCAAGAGTGAACGCATCTACAGAAAGTTTGTCGTAGATAAATACAAAAATGTTGAAAATATAAATAAATATTACAAAACAGAGTTTTCTGACGTAACACAGATAAGAGCGCCTATAGAAAGGCTCCAGGATAGCGGATTTGTTGTTAAAGACAGTGTAATGATTAAAGACTTTACTGAATTCAAGAAACAACTCTCGCTTGAGTATATAGTTCCGATTACAATGGAAGGTGGTTTTCAGTTATACCTTGCAAGAAAATACAATAACTCTACGGCAGATTTTAATATAAAAAACGGTTTGGCATATAAATCCTTTAAGGAGATTGTACTAACTGCGAGAGAGGCTGACTCTGCAAACAAATTGGAATGGTGGAGTTATATAAGGTCGAAAATGCCGTTAAGGTACATTGCTTTCGACAAAAAAGCAGATGAAATATTTGTCAAATTTCTTAAAAAGAAATATAAAAACATTGCAAAACTAAATTCGGTTTATTTTGCAGAGTTCCAAAATAGCGGTTACAAATCTTTTAATGAAGTAAAAATATGTAAAGATCTGGAAGATGAGAACAAAGAAGCACTGCTTGGCGACATTCAAGAGATGTTAAGAGATAAAACTTTAGTTTTTCCTGCATCATTAATAAAAATAAATACTTCAGAGTTGAAATGGAGGAGTTTTGCCGAAAAAAAATACAAGGATATAAATTCTTATAATGCTGTTTACAACACTAAATTTAGTGGTTTTAGCTCGGTAAGAGTTCCATGTGAGATTAACGATTATATTAACGTAAAAGAAAACTCCGCCTCCTTGAGAAAGTACTTCTTAACAAAAAATTACGTAGAAGTACTTGAATATATACTGCTGCACGGCAGAGCTATCGTAAATACACTTTTTTTCTGTACGATAATGATTCTTTCTGCTATTACCTTTAATCCGATGTGCGCTTATGCTCTTTCAAGGTTTAACCTGTCATACAGTAATAAAGTTTTATTGTTTTTACTTGTCACGATGGCCTTTCCTAGCGAGGTTGCAATGATTCCCAATTTCCTTATGTTGAAAGAACTCAATCTTTTGAATACTTATTGGGCGTTAGTGTTGCCGGGTCTTGCCAGCGGCTACAGCATATTTATATTAAAAGGTTTTTTTGACAGTTTACCAAAAGAGCTTTATGAAGCCGCGCAGCTTGACGGCGCAAGTGAATTAAATATATTCTGGAATATTACACTGCCTCTTGCTCGTCCTATACTTGCATATCTGGCTTTAGGAGCTTTCGTTAGTTCATACGGAGCCTTTATGTTCGCCTTGCTCGTCTGCCAGGATCAATCTATGTGGACGCTTATGGTGTGGCTGTTTGAGATGCAAAGCTGGGCACCCACATATATGGTTATGGCAGGCCTTTGCATAACATCAATTCCGACACTGTTTGTATTCATGTTTGCTCAAAGAACAATAATGAGAGGTATAATTATACCTGTTCAACACTAATTACAGTGGAGTAAGATAGACAGGGGTAACCGTCATTATGAGTTTACCCCTTTTTTCTTAAATATAAAGGCGTTATATGAAAAAAGAAAACATTCAAAAATATGCTGCTAAAATCAAGCTCAGAAATAAACTCGAAATGCTTCGAAATACATTAAAACCTGAAATTATATCAAAATACAGCGCAAATATAATGAAAAAGCTGTTTTCTCTTCCGGAGGTTAAAAGAGCTAAAAATATAATGTTTTATATCTCTTTTAATAATGAAGTTGTTACACACAATATGATAGCCAAAGCTCTTCGTCAAAAAAAAGAGGTTCTTGTACCAATTACTGACATTAAAACAAAATGCATAACTTTAAGCAGGATTAGTGAATTTCCCGGTAGGCTCAAAAAAACAAAATTTGGCGTTTTAGAACCCGAGAGAAAATCCTGCAATATATTCAGAGAAAGAAAAATTGATGTAATTGTAGTGCCGGGTCTTGGTTTTGATCAAAATTGTAATAGAATCGGATATGGCGGCGGTTTTTATGATAAGCTACTTGGAGAAAAGGTAAAAGCTTTTAATATTGGTATTGCTTTTAATATACAGCTTATTAAAAATCTCCCGATTGAAAAGCATGATATTTCATTAGATCTGGTAATAACCGAGAAAAGAATTATTAGACCTGCAACTATAAGAAAAGAGCAATAAATCTCAATATAACACGGTCTTAATACAAGTGTTTGCTTTTCTAAAATAGGTTGACAAATCATGATTTATATAATATAATTAAAGCAGAAGGAAGGTAATATACGGAAATGACAATATTCATAGGGTTTTTAAGCTTTTACAAAATTTACAAATCAGAAGTAAATTCTGTTTTTGTTTATAGAAATTCTGTTCTTTTAGCCGATGCTAAGGATAAAGATATTTTATTTAAACGCATAGCGCACAGAATTTAAACCCTTCGAAATTTCATTTCTGCAGGCAAACAAATAATACATTTCCCAATAAATATTATTTTTAAAAGGAGGTTTGGATATGAGTTTTATCAATATTTTGCTTCTATTAATTGCAAGTATTGTGTTTTGTGTACTGGGTTTTATTGCCGGTTGGATAGTTAAGAGAAAGACATCTGAAGACAAGATTAGCTCGGCTGATACTATAGCCAAGAAGATGATTGCAGATGCAGAAAAACTGGTTGAAGCAAAAAAAAAGGAAGTTATTATTGAGGCAAAAGAAGAGCTTTATAAAGCAAAAAATCAGTTTGAAGCAGAAACAAAAGAAAGGCGTATTGAGATACAGAATCTTGAAAAACGCCTGGTTTTAAGAGAAGAAAATATAGACAAAAAAGTAGACTTTTTAGAACAAAAAGAAAAAGAAAGAAGAACCAGGGAAAATGAGCTTTTGCAGAAAGAAAAACTGCTCAAAGATAAAGATGATCAGCTAAACAAAATGATTGAAGAAGGGCGGGTCAAACTTGAAAAAATATCAGGGTTAACCACTGAAAGCGCAAAAAAGATGCTGCTTGAAATGCTGGAACAACAGGCTCGTCATGATGCTGCAGCTATAATTAAGCGTATTGAAGATGAAGCAAAAGAAGAGGCGGAGAAAAAAGCGAAAAAAATAATTTCTCTCGCTATACAGCGATGTGCAATAGATCATACCGTAGAGTCAACAGTTTCAGTGGTGCCTCTTCCAAATGAAGAAATGAAGGGCCGTGTCATAGGCAGGGAAGGGCGGAACATAAGAGCGATTGAGGCCGCAACTGGAATAGATGTAATCGTTGACGATACTCCTGAAGCAGTGGTTTTATCCGGTTTTGATATGGTTAGAAGAGAGATAGCAAGAATATCACTGGAGCGTTTAATATCTGACGGAAGAATTCATCCTACTAGAATAGAAGAAGTAATAGAAAGAGTAAAAAGCGAAGTAGAGGAGAAGATTAAAGAAACAGGTGAGAGGACTGTTTTGGATATGGGGCTTTCCGGTATCCATCCGGAGCTTGTAAGATTAATTGGACGTTTAAAGTACAGGACCAGCTACGGGCAGAATATACTACAGCACTCCATTGAAGTTGCGCAGATAGCCGGAATGCTGGCAGGAGAACTGGGACTTGACGCCGTAATGTTTAAAAGAGCAGGACTCCTTCATGATATTGGAAAAGCGCTTGATCACGAAATTGAAGGTACGCATCCTCAAATAGGCGCTGACCTGGTAAAAAAATACAAAGAAAGTCCTAGAGTAATCTCAGCAGTAGGAGATCATCACGGAGATGATCCGGTAAGAACGATAGATGCTATTATTATTCAGGCAGCTGACTCTATTTCCGGAGCAAGACCCGGAGCAAGACGTGAATCTCTTGAAACGTACATTAAACGTCTTGAGAAGCTTGAAAATATTGCAGAATCATTCACGGGAGTTAAGAAATCTTTTGCTATTCAAGCGGGTAGAGAAATTAGAATTATGGTAGAACATACAGAAATTAATGATCCTCAAGCCTTGCAGCTTGCAAAAGATATAGCAAAACGAATAGAAGAAGAAGTAGAATATCCCGGACAGGTCAAGGTTACCGTTATCAGGGAAATGAGGGCATCAGAATACGCTAAGTAGGCCTCCCGCTGATGACACTAACGGGTAAATATAGGTTCAGATGAAGAATGAAGATGAGACATCTTTAAGGGGATAAATGAAAGTATTGTTTTTTGGGGATATTATTGGGGAGCCGGGGAGAGAGGCGCTAAAAGTACTCCTTCCTGAGCTGCGTCGTGAATTTAAACCTGATTTTGTAATTGCCAACGGAGAGAACTCTGCTCATGGTTTTGGAATTACACCAAAGATACTGGAGGATTTATTCTCTTTTGAAATAGATGTGATAACTTCCGGTAATCATATTTGGGATAAGAAAGAGGTGATGCAGATAATAGACACAGAGCCAAGGCTCCTGAGGCCTGCAAATTATCCTCCCGGCGTTGCAGGAATAGGCTTTAAAGTGTATACAGCGTTAACCGGTATAAAAATCGGCGTATTAAATTTAGAGGGAAGAGTTTTTCTTTCTAATATTGATTGTCCATTCAGAGCTGCAAAAGAGGCTATAAAAACTCTTAAAGAAGAAACAAAAATAATTATTGTGGATTTTCATGCCGAAATTACATCAGAAAAAAACGCACTTGCTTACTATCTTGACGGCGAAGCTTCGGCAATATTTGGCACGCATACACATGTACAAACAGCGGATGAGCGAATACTTCCTGGAGGCACAGCCTTTATTACAGATGCCGGTATGTGCGGTTCTGCTAACTCCGTAATAGGCATGAAAAAGGAATTAGCATTGCAGAGATTTCTCTATGATATTCCCGTAAGGTTTGAAGTAGCAACCGATAAAATTAAAATTAACGGAGTATTTGTAGAAATTGAAGATTCTACGGGAAAAGCTCTAAGCATTACTCGAATCAGCAGGGATTGTCTGAGAGGCTAAAAGCTATGATATTTATAACATTTGAAGGTCCTGAAGGTAGCGGAAAAAGTACACAGATTAGACTCTTAGAAAAATACCTTATTAAGAAAGGGCTTACTGTTGTAAACACCCGTGAACCCGGTGGTTCAGTGCTTGCTGAAAAAATCAGAAAACTTTTATTGAATTCAGCAAACATAAATATTGCGCCGCCTGCGGAACTGCTTCTTTATCTCGCCAGTAGAGCTCAGCATGTCAATGATAAAATCAAACCTGCATTAGAAAAGGGGCAAGCTGTTATATGTGATAGATTTTCAGATTCGACAATGGCTTACCAGGGCTATGCCAGAGGTCTGTCAAAAAAAATGATCAAAGAAATAAATGAATTTGCCGCTTACGGTTTAAAACCTGATTTAACAATTTATATTGATATAGATGTTAACACAGGGCTTAGGCGCGCGCATAAAAGGTCAGGCAAAAAAGATCGTTTGGAATCGGAAAAAGCTGCTTTTCATAATAAAGTGCGTAAAGGTTATCTTGAAATTGCCG